>NZ_JAAFGM010000007.1 GCF_012931985.1 Candidatus Roseilinea sp. NK_OTU-006 | reverse complement strand
CGTGGGCGGCCAACAGGTCGCCCACGCGCTGGGCATCCGCAACATCTTCGTCACCATGGGCGACCCGACGCGCATCGGCGATTATCCGCAAGCCAACGACCATCACGACGTCGTGCCCACGGGCCTGGTGCAGATGATCAAAGCGCAGTTCAACGTCGGCCTGGATGGGCTGGGCGCGTCTATCGGCAAGCCCTGCGCATTCTTCGTCGGCGTGGCCGCGAATCTCACCCCGACCGACTTTGAGAAGGAGGCCAAGCTGCTGCGCAAGAAGATCGAGTGCGGCGCGGACTTCGCGTTGACTCAGCCCGTGTTCGACGCGGAGATGGCGCGCCGGTTCATCGCCTACTATGAGCAGATGTTCGGCAAACTCACGCTGCCGATTTTGGCCGGCATCCTGCCGTTGGCGAGCGTGCGCCACGCCCAGTTCTTGCGCAACGAGGTGCCGGGCGTGATGATGCCGGAGGCGATCGTGCGGCGCCTGGAGGCAGCCGGCAACAAAACCCGCACCGAGGGCGCGATCATTGCCATGGAGATCCTGGCCGGCATCCGCGACCTGGTGCAGGGCGCATACTTCATTCCTGCCTTTGGCCGCTATGACATCGTGGCGAAGCTGATCCAACAGACAACCGGCCAACTCCAGCTCTCGTCGTCCTAAGCGTGGGCGAGCCGGGTTCCTCCGACGTCGCTCACAGAATCGCCGGCTTGGCCTACGTGGCCGGGGTGCTGACCCGGTCAAGCCGCTTCCCCGTTGACCAGCATTCGCGCCAGCGCGTTGTGCCGCTCCAACAGGCGCGGCAGGTCGAGCGTAGTGATCTGACCATTGCGGACGATCACCCGTCCGTTGATCACGCTGTAGGCCACGTTTGCGGAGGCGCAGAAGACCAGGGCGGCGACCGGATCGTGCAGCCCGCCGGCGAAGCCGATCTGCTGCAAGTCGAAGGCGACGAAGTCGGCGGCCATGCCCGGGGCGAGCGCGCCGATGTCGTCGCGGTTGAGCACACGCGCGCCGCCCAGCGTGGCGATCTCCAGCGCCTCACGCGCTGTCATCGCATCGGGGCCGAAGCCCACGCGCTGCAGCAGCATGGCCGTGCGCGCTTCGTTCAACAGGTGCGCCGCGTCGTTGGAGGCCGAACCGTCCACGCCCAGGCCGACCGGCACGCCCTGGGCGCGCATCTTGCGCACCGGCGCGATGCCCGACGCCAGGCGCATGTTAGAGCAAGGGCAATGCGCCACGCCGGTGCCGGTGCGACCGAACAGAGCGATGCCGTGATCATCGAGCCGGACGCAATGCGCATGCCAGACGTCGCTGCCGGTCCAGGCCAGGTCGTCGGCGTATTCCGCCGGCGTCATGCCGAAGCGCTCCCGGCTGTAGCGCACGTCATTGTCGTTCTCGGCCAGGTGTGTGTGTAGCGATACGCCATAGGCGCGCGCCAGCTTGGCCGACTCGCGCATCAAATCGCGGCTGACCGAGAACGGCGAGCATGGCGCGACGACGATACGCAGCATCGCGTAGCGCGCCGGGTCGTGATATGCCTCGATCAGGCGCTGAGTGTCTTTCAGGATGGCGTCTTCGTCCTCAACCACGCTGTCGGGCGGTAGGCCGCCTTTGCTCTCGCCCACGCTCATCGCGCCGCGGCTGGCGTGAAAGCGCATGCCTACCTCGCGCGCGGCTTCGATGCTGTCGTCCAGCCGGCAGCCGTTGGGGAAGATGTAGAGATGGTCGCTGGTGGTGGTGCAGCCGGAGAGCAACAGCTCGCTCATCGCCATCTGCGTTGAGACGCGGATCATCTCCGGCGTCAGGCGTGCCCAGATCGGGTAAAGTGCGCGCAACCACCCGAATAGCTCGGCGTTTTGGGCTGCCGGCACGGCGCGGGTCAGGCTCTGGTACATGTGGTGGTGCGTGTTAATCATGCCGGGCAGGACGATATGCCCGCGCAGGTCGAGCACCTCGTCGGCAGTCGCCGGGAGTTCGGCGGTTGGGCCGACCGCGACGATGCAGTTGTCCTCGACGTAGAGCCCGCCATCGGGGATTTCGCGCCGGTCGGCGTCCATCGTCACCAGCCAATCTGCATGCTTGATCAGGAGTGTGTGCGTCATCGGCAGGATGTTACTGTGAAGGGCCTCAAGTGGCAAAATCGGGTTTGTCTAAGTTTTGTATTTACTTTGTATCATCTTTGTGATAGACTAAGCCGAGCGGGGAGGACATCGTAGCACGGTGTAGCAACTGAGTTGGGAATGGATAAGCTGGGTTGATGAGTTTGAGATGTGTGTGGGTGAGTTTGGCAACATCGCAGCACATCGTCCCCCGCGCTTAGACGCGCGCCGTTCGGGATGCCTGACGTGAAGGGGTGAGGTGTTCGGAATGGCGCGCAGTCGTATCCGGCGCTCTGCTCGGCCGGGTGGCGGCAAACGACGGCGCGCAAATTCAGTGGCCTCGCGCTGCTTCGCCCTAACCTTTCCCGCCGGAGCGATCCAGGCGTCTAACCGCCCGGAAAGAAGGCGGGCGCATCGCCCGTCTCCAGAGGGACATCTGCCGGCACGAGCTGGCCGTTGCGGTCGCCGTCCGGTGTGACCGCCGAAGCGAGGATGCGGCTGTGGCTATGGCTGTAGGGATCAATGACGAAGGCGCGGTGATTGCTCTCTAGAGTTCACCGCGCCAATTGCGCGCCCCCTCGCATTGGCAGACTTTAACCTTCTTGCCGCTGTCGCAGAATGGGCAGATGTCGTTGCGGCCCAGCTTGCGCGAGGTTGCCGGCTTGGGCTTGCCGTTGCCGGCGCCGGCCGCTGCGCTGCCGCCGCTGGTCCTCAGCGCGCCTCGTTCGATGGCGCGGTCTATCGGCGAGCGCGCGCCGGCAGGCAACGCCGCCATCCGCTGCGGCTGAGGGTGTTGCTGGCGCTGCGGCCGGGGTGCCTGGACGTTGAACTGCACGTTGAAGATGCGGTGCGCGACCTGCTCGCGGATGCTGGCCAGCATCTCTTCATACATGCGGCTGGCCTCGGTGCGGAACTCCACCAGCGGGTTGCGCTGGGCAAAGGCGCGCAGGCCAATGCCCTCGCGTAGCTCGTCGAGATCGGTCAGGTGTTTTACCCAGTGTTGATCAACCGTCTGAATCAAGACGGCGCGATCGCGGAATAGCCGGACGCCGTCAAAGAAGCCTCGAGCGACAGCGGGTTGATGCTGCGCCGGAATCTCATTCAGGGGGAGCGGCTCGATGGCCGCGAACGCCTCCGGCGGGGCGTCGAAGTGCTTCTTGACCCAGCGGTGGATGCAGCGCATCATGGGATCGTGGCCCAGGCGCATTTGCTCCAGCGTGACGCCGGCCAGCGTCATCTGCGTCTGTAGGACTTTGGCGAACTCGCCCAAGCCGGCGTCGTAGCGCTGTTCGGCCTGGCCGACCAGGAAGTCCACGATCTCGTCGCGTGTGCCTTTGGCCCACTGGGCTGGGTCAAAGTCTTTGGGGAGCGGCACGATTGCGCGCGCCTGGTTGAGCAGCCCTTGAAGGTCCCAGTTCTCGGGCAAGTCGCCGACGGTATGTTCCTGGACGATCTCCTCCAGCTCCTCCGCGACCAGGTCCATGACGTTTTCTTTCAGGTCGTCCTTCTCCAGGATGGTGCGGCGCTGGCGGTAAATCACCTCGCGCTGGCGGTTGATCACGTCGTCGTATTGCACGACGTGCTTGCGGATGTCGAAGTTGTAGCCTTCGACCTTCTCCTGCGCTTGTTCGATGCTCTTGGAGAGGATGCCGTACTCCAACGGCACGTCCTCTTCTATCTTCAAGCGCTCCATCAAGCTCTTGACGCGCTCGCCGCCGAAGCGTCGCATCAGCTCATCGTCTAACGAGACGTAGAAGCGGGTGCTGCCGGGGTCGCCCTGGCGCGCACAGCGGCCGCGCAATTGGTTATCAATGCGGCGCGCTTCGTGACGTTCGGTGCCGATGACATGCAGGCCGCCGAGGGCGAGGACTTTCTTCTTGTCCTCTTCGGTCTCGCGCGTTGCTTCCGCCAGCGCGGCCTGCCATTCTTCCGGCGTGATCTGCGTCAGATCTTTGCCGGCCTTGCGCAGCCTCTCGCGGGCGATGCCCTCGGGATTGCCGCCGAGCAGGATGTCCACGCCGCGGCCGGCCATGTTGGTGGCGATGGTCACGGCGCCGCTGCGGCCGGCTTGCGCGATCACCGTCGCTTCTTTCTCGTGATGCTTGGCGTTGAGCACCTGGTGCGGGATGCCGCGCCGTTCGAGCATGCGGCTGAGGTGTTCGCTGGTCTCGATGGCGATCGTGCCGACCAGCACGGGCCGGCCGGTCTTGTGCGTCTCGGCGATCTCGTTCACCACGGCCTTGAATTTGGCTTCGGCATTCTTGAAGACCAGGTCAGGATAGTCCAGGCGTTTGTAGTACTTGCGGTTGGTCTTCGGATCAACGTAGACGGTGACGGGTGAGCCGTCCACGAACTTGTCCTGCTTCTCGATCAGCTTCTTCTGCATGGCCTGGTATTCGATGTGGGTGGGCAGCGGCACGACTTCGAGGTTGTAGATCTTGAAGAATTCTTCCGCCTCGGTCATGGCCGTGCCGGTCATACCGGCCAGCTTGTCGTACATCTTGAAGAAGTTCTGGAAGGTGATCGTGGCGTAGGTGAAGCTCTCGCGCTGGACCTTCACGCCTTCCTTCGCCTCAATGGCCTGGTGCAAGCCCTCGCTGAAGCGTCGGCCGTACATCAGGCGGCCGGTGAACTCGTCCACGATGATGATCTCACCTTTGTCGCTGACCACGTAGTCGCGGTCGCGCTCGTAGATCACGTGGGCGCGCAGGGCGTTGTCGAGATAGGGCGTCATCTCGGCATGCTCAGGGGAGTACAGGTTGTCTATGCCCAGCCACTTCTCGATCTTGCTGATGCCTTGCTCGGTGAGGGTGACGTTCTTGCTCTTGGCCTCGACGATGTAGTCGCCGTCGGGGTTTTTGAAGTCGTTGTGCTTGCTTGGCTCCAGCCGGCGCACCAACTCGGCGAAGCGCTTGTACAGCCCGGACGGTTCATCGGCCGGTCCACTGATGATGAGCGGGGTGCGCGCTTCGTCAATCAGCAGGTTGTCCACCTCGTCAATCACGGCGAAGTAGAGCAACGGTTGGCCGTCTTCATCCACCCGCTGGACACACTCGGCCAGGTCGGTGGTCATGTTGTCGCGCAGGTAGTCGAAGCCGAACTCGTTGTTGGTGCCGTAGGTGATGTCGCACTCGTAGGCCTGCTTGCGCTTGATCGGCCGCAGGTTGAGGAAGCGATCGTCGGTGGACGGGTAGGTCGGGTCGAACTCGTAGGTCGCGTCGTCGGGGCGGCCGTCGCCGGCGCTCTGGATGATGCCGGTGCGCAGGCCGAGGAAGTGATACACCTTGCCCATCCATTGGGCGTCGCGCTTGGCCAGGTAGTCGTTCTGGGTGACCAGGTGCACGCCCTTGCCGAGCAGGGCGTTGAGATAGAGCGGCAACGTGGCGACCAGCGTTTTGCCTTCGCCGGTGCGCATCTCGGCGATCTTGCCTTGGTGCAGCAATGCGCCGCCGACGAGCTGCACGTCGTAGTGGCGCATGTTGTTCACCCGCCGGCTGGCCTCGCGCACCACGGCGAATGCCTCCGGCATCAGGTCGTCGAGCGTCTCGCCATCGGCCAGGCGGGCCTTGAATTCGTCGGTCTTGGCGCGCAGCTCGGCGTCGGTCAGCTTCATCATCTCCGGCTCCAGCGCGTTGCAGCGCTCGACCATCGGGCCGAGGCGCGCCAAGGCCTTTTCACTGTCGCTGCCGATAAGTCTCGTCAGAAGGTTTTTGAACATGGTTGAGCCATCAGAATCGGACGCACCGAATTCTGCGAATGGGCGTGTACAGTCGCGATTATATTGTGTCGCCCGAAATTGCCCGCTTATTTCGGGCGCTTGGGCGGCACGCGATGGTCGCTTTGCCGTCGTCGTCCGCTGGTTGGGCCGGCGATGAGCCGCCGTTCCCCAGTTTGGGCTAAATGTTGATCCCGCGTTCGCGCAACATCGCCTGCACGATTTCGGCGTGCGCCGGCTGCACCAGCGCCAGCGGCTTTGCGCTGCCCTCGATGGGGGTCAGATAGGGGCCGACCTCGCGGTCGTCGAGCAAGTTGGCCAGCACGGTGTCGCTGGATAGCTCGAGCAACACCGTGTGTTGCAGCGTTGCATCGCCGAAGAAGCTGGCCCATGCGCGAATCTTCTCCTCTAACTCGACGGGGATCGGCCCGTCGTGCAATTCCGCCAGCGTGGCCAGCAATTGATCGAGCGACATACCGCTGCTCATCGCCGCGCGCACGCTGGCGGCGGTAATGCGTGCGCCGTTCTTACCCTCGTTGGCCGGCGCCAGTTCGGCGAATTGCGCCAGTTTGCCCAAGGCGTACACGCTCGGCGCGGCTTGGGTGAACATCACTTCGCCTGTGTCGCCGGCGCGCAACGCGTTCTCCGTGGCTTGATCGCCGGCGGGTTGCAACACCGGCGTCCATCCTGCCTCGCGCAGCGCAGCTACAACCTCGGCGGCGTCCCGCTCCTCGATCAGCCCGAAGCGCGCGCCGATGGCCCGTGGCTTGAACGGCGTCAGTGCGTCTGTCAGCGCTTGTTCGGCCTCGGCGTCTGCGAATTGCACCACACAGACGTTGCGGTGAAAGGTGATGCGCCGGTGCGCGGCCTCCCACTCTTCGAGCGAGCGGCGCACGTTGGCCGGGATCGGCCCCCCCTGATACGCTTCGAGGAAGGCGATGACGCGCGCGGCGTCCCATCCGCTTTGCTGGCCGCGATACAGCGATTCGCGCGTCAGGTGATAGGCGATGACGCGCTCGCCGCCCTGCGACTCGGCGAAGTGGTCGAGGTCGCTCAGCGCGACGTCGCTGATCGGCTCCAGCGCCAGCACGGTGAAGTTCGGTTGCACGATGAGCTTGCCGCCGCGCTCGACGAAGGTCGGCGGATCGCCGCCGCCGATCAGCCATGCGCCCGCCGGTGTGAGGCGGAAAGCCACCGGCGCGACGTTTTCACCGCCGGCCTGCCGAGCGTTGCTCGGGTATCCCAGCTCGACTAGGCCCATCCACCACAGCGGGCCGGTCAACACGTTCACGATGAATCCGCCCTCGACCCGATCCCAACCGTTGGCCTCGTTCTTGACGGCGCCGAAGGTCAACCCATACGGATTGTTTGCCCGATGGTAAGGCGAGACGTACAAACTGCGCTGGCTGTGGCCGTGATGCCGACGCTCGAACAAGAAGGCGTAGTGGTTGCGCTTGACGTAGGCGACCAGTTCGGCCAGCGTCAACCAGTCGCCAGATGGCCGATTGACTTGCGCCAAACGGCCGATCGCCCGCAACAGGGTGAGGCGCGCTTTGCCGAGCGCGGCCGACGCCTCTCGGCTGGCATGTCCGCTGCTGACTTGCAGGGGCAATCGCAGCAGCTCGTTCCATGCGTCGCTGTCGCGCCAGGTTTCAAACGTCCACTTCACCCGCTGGCTCATCGGCATGCCGAGCAACCGGCCGTTTGGATTCACAGTGATGAGGCGGCCTTGATTCGCCTCGCTCAGCTCGTTCATCGCCCGCAGCAGTCGGCGCATGAACCACATTCGCCCGTGGTCGCGTTCGTTGGCCGGCGCCTCCGCTATATTCAGCGCTGTGGCCAGCGCCTTGAGGCAGGTCTTATAGATCCAGCCCTGCTGCGTCAGCGGGATGCCGTTGGCCTTGCGCACATGGCGCAAATAGCGGCCCAGGTCGCGTTGGAAGTCGCCGGCGCTGGCGCTGAGCACGGTGAATGAGGAGCTGCGCATGGCGCTTCCCGAATGCTCGTGCTCGATTCTGGACTCCTCCCGGTGCATGCTTACTTCACCCTCGGTGTGTAGCCTTTCTTGAGCAGCTCCCCGATCAATCTGTCTAGTCCTTCCGCGTTGAGGACGAAGGTGCGCGGCGACAGTTGATAGACCACGTACTGCATCAGGCTGGTGCTGGCGGCCAGCTCTCTGGCGGCGAAGTCGTCGGCCAGCTCCAGCACGGTGAGCGATTGATACACGCGCACGCGTCCGTGCCGTTGCGCAATCCGCTTAAATTCGTTGCTGACCGTTCGGCTGAGCGGTGCCCTGGCGCGCTTGAACTGCGCTGCGACATCCGCGAACGACAACCCCTCCGACAGCGCACGCTCGATGCTGGCTGCGGTGAATGTGTAAGTGAACGGCGCGCTGCCGTGTTCGGTGCAGCGACGCACCACGCCGACCAGCGCAGCGCGATCCGGCGCCGGCGGCAGCCGCAGGGTGTACTCGTCCAGCCACTCGATCGGCTCGATCGGTCGTGACGTGCGGGCGACGCTGATCGGTGGCGGCTCCTCTCGCCCTTCGATGAACCATTCGCCCAGCGGCGTGATCTTAAAAGCGTCCAGCCGGCCGGCCGGTGTCGGGCGCGCCTCGACTGCGCCGAACCAGGCAAGTGAATCTCGGATGATGTGTTCCAGGATGGCTCCGAGGGTGAGGCGCCATTCGTCCAAGACTTTCAAATTCACGCGGGTGCCTTTGGCGGCGTAAGCAAACCACCAACTCGCCTTCGTGGCAAACGTCCAGGTGCATTCCGGATGAAAATCGAAAAGCTGCTCCTGCAGGGTGTCCCAGCGGATCCACCGGTCGAGCGGCAGGCTGCGCAGCACACGCACCATGTAGCGCCGCAGCGCACACCACTCGGCGGCCAGCAGGTTGGGGGTGAGGGCGCGCGCGCCGATTGCGCGCATGACGCGGAAGCTCGGCTCGGGCTTCGGGTCGCCGATGGCGCTGCGCACCTCCAGACCGTCCATGATTTGCTCGCTCCAGGCCGTCCAGGCGCGCCGAAGTTGTTGCTGATCGTCCATGCTCAACCACGCTTCAAGCGCCTCGTTGCGCACGCGCACGCGCCCGGCGCCGTCCGTCGCTTGCGGCGCCGGCGCGTCGGGATCGGTCGCCTCGATGAGTTGCAAAGCGCACGCAATGGCGAACAGGAACTCGATCTGCGGCGCGGGCAGGCCCGTTTGATTCTCCAACGTGGTCAGCGATTCTGCCGCTAGGGGGCTGAGCATCGGCACGCTGATGCCGGTGTGTGGGTCTGGCGCCCAGTTTGGCCGAGAGCGCAGCACGCGCTCGGCTTCGTCGGCGTTGTGTTCCCAGCCGCGCAGCCAGCTCAAGCGTGCGGCTTGCTGATGTGGCGGCAGCCGCGCGCGCAGGGCGGCGCCGCTGCGCGCGATGGCGTCCAGGAACGCTTGGAAGTGCTCCAGAAAGTTGGCGGTGGGTGATGAAGGCCCTGCGACCTCGCGCGTCGTCGCCTCGGCTGATGCAGGCCAGCGCATCACGGGCGCCCGGCGCATGGGCAGCCACTGGTAGTATGAATCATGGGCGCTGGTCGGGAAGGGCGCGCGTGTGGGAAAGAGCAGGGCGCGCCGGCGCAGCGACTCGAGCATCTCGGTCAACTGGCGGTTGGCATAGGGCCAGGAGGAGCGGCTCGGGTGCTTGGCCGACTGCGTCCATAGGTCGGCGATCGCGCTGTACGCAACCGGCACCTCGGGGTCGCGCGCGGTGAGCAGCCGACGGGCGAAGTGTTGTTGTGCGTCGCTCAGGCCTTCCAACAATGCATCCGGCGATTCGGCGACGCGGGCGATGCGCTCGTTGAGCGCTGTGACTACTTGTTCGACCAACCCTGCGCGCGAGTGGTCCTTTGGCGTCGCGCCTAGCCAGCGCGCCAGTTCGCGCAACTGGGCGCCGCTGAACTCGGCTTCGATCACCGGCGCGAGTGAAAGCGCGTTGCTGCGAAAGGGCGTGGCGACGGGCCACGTCCTCGCTGGTGTCATCACGTGAGTCGCCGGTGGAGCCTTTCCCATTGCGATTAATCCGAAGCCGTGCCGCGCGGCTGGAGCGCGCCGTTGGCGCGCCGAGGGGGCGCTGCGTTCATGGCCATCAGCGCCGGCGTGAAGCCGGGCACCTCTTCTTCGTAGAGGATGTCATAGTGGTAGCCCTGCTCGGTGAGGAAGAGCTGGCGCTTGGCGGCGTATTCCTGGTCGAGCGTATCGCGCGTGACGATGGTGTAAAAGTGCGCCAGCAAGCCGTTCTGCTTTGGCCGTAGCACGCGCCCCAGGCGCTGGGCCTCTTCTTGTCGGCTGCCGAACATGCCGCTCACCTGGATCAGCACGTTTGCATCGGGCAGGTCAATCGAGAAATTGCCGACCTTCGATAGCACCAGCCGACGGATCTGCCCCTCGCGGAACTGCTGAAAGAGCTTCTCGCGCTGGCGCACCGGTGTATCTCCGGTGATCAGCGGCGCATCGAGTCGCTGGGCGATTTGCTCCAACTGCGGGATGTACTGGCCGATGATCAGCACGTCATCATCTTTGTGCTTAGCCATCAGCATCGAGACGATCTGTAGCTTACGCGGGTTGGCTGCGGCGAAGTGATATTTCTGATCGTGTCCGGTGACGGCGTATTCCATGCGATCTTCGTCGGCCAGTGAGACGCGGATTTCGTGGCATTCGGCGGTGGCGATCCAGCCCTGGCGCTCCAGGTCCTTCCACGGCACGTCGTACTTCTTTGGCCCCACCAGCGAGAACACATCGCCTTCCATGCCGTCCTCGCGCACCAGCGTAGCCGTCAAGCCCAGCCGGCGACGCGCCTGAATCTCCGCGGTGATGCGGAAGACCGGCGCCGGCAACAGATGCACCTCGTCGTAGATGATCAGCCCCCAGTCCATGCTGTTGAACAGCGCCATGTGCGGATATTCGCTGATCCTGGGCAACCTGCGCTTTTTGGGAGCCATAGATTCGAAGTGCGGGTCCGGCGCAGCGCCGCCGTCTTTATCTGTTCCCCATCCCCGGTCTTTAAGTGCTGCCCCCTTGCGCGGGTGGTAGGTCAACACTTGATAAGTGCAGATCGTCACCGGCCGTATCTCCTTCTTCAGGCCGCTGTATTCCCCGATCTGATCTTCGGTGAGCGTGGTCTTATCGAGGATCTCGCGCATCCACTGGCGGACGGCGATGGTGTTGGGTGTGAGGATGAGGGTGGCGCACTGCGCCTTGTGCATGGCCGCGATGCCGACGATGGTCTTTCCGGCGCCGCAGGGCAGCACCACCACGCCGCTGCCGCCGGCCGCGCTGCCCTGCGCCCAGTACACCTCGGCGGCGTCCGCTTGGTAGTGTCGCAGCGCAAATGGCTGGCCGGCAAGCGTCACCGGACGCAGGTCGAAGTGCAGCGGCGCGCCGCTCACGTAGCCGGCCAAGTCTTCGGCCGGATAGCCGATCTGCAACAAGACGCGTTTGACGTGACCGCGTTGCGCCGGGTCTATCTCAAAGGTTGACGGGCTCAGGCGGCTTTTCACCAGCGGCGCGAACGATCGGTGGCGCGCCAGTTCTTCGCCCAGCGCTGCGTCGTCGGCGATGACCAGCATGTGCCCATCTTCGAGCGTGAGCTTGATCCGTCCGTAACGGCCGACGGCATCGCGGATGTCTACCTTGATGTTCTCCGGCAGCGGATATTTTGAGTATTTCTCCAGGTCGGCCAGGATCACATCGGCGGTCAGGCCGGCGGCAGCCGCGTTCCAGAGCGACAGCGACGAGATGCGGTAGGTGTGCACGTATTCCGGGCTCTTCTCAAGCTCGGCGAAGCGCGCCAGCGCGTCGCGCGCCTCGGTGTAGTATGGGTTGTCCACCTCCAGCAGTACCGAGCGGTCGCTTTGTACGATGAGCGGATTCTCCGGCTTGTAGCTGTACATCGAATCACCGATTAGAACACAATCAGCGGCGGAAATCCAGCGCCATCCGCAAGACGTCTTCAGCGTTCATATTTTGTCATTGCATGCTGTTGTTAGACCGCCTAATACAGCGCCTTCGAATCGGATCTCGCCGGCCAACTCCCTCAGTCGGTTGACGATGCTTATGAGTCGGCGTCGCTTCTTTAGCCAGGGGCCTACGTCCGACATCCGCTCCTGCCCGCTGGCTTCCTGGGCCCGCATCTCTGCTACCGCGCTGTTACAATCATCGCAGGCTGAAATGATGTACGGGGGGGGGGCAGGCGCAGGTGCGGAAGGCGGTTGCCGTCCTTCAGCATGGGCGCTTGGCCTTGCGCGCTTTCTTGCGACCGGAGGTATATCGCTTGCGGAAGGGGGAGCGGGCATGAAGCCACGGCGGCCATCATTTGGGATGCGATCATCAGGAATTGATCCGGCCTATCCCTCTATGGCCTTCACCCAACTGCGTAGTCCTAACCTCACCTACCTCCGCGTGCTTCTTGTACATCGCCTGCGGCGAGCCGACCTTGAGCGTAGCAGAGTGGAGCCGAAGCCGTTAGCCGATGCGCGTGCTGGGGGGCGTCCTCGAAATGCTCAATAGGTTAACCGTTGCTCAAGTAAGCGCGGCAATATCGCTCTTTTTCAACGGGAATCTCGCGGGGTAGTTTGTGATGACCAGTTCTGTGATTTTCCCCCGTTTCGCCCCATTGCAGTTGATAGCCCGATTTGCTAAAACCTCATCAATAGCAAAGAAGGATGTGGCATACAAAGAGCGAATGATGGGGGTATCAGAATTAGAAAGCATGAGGTAAACGTGTTTCTTGCTCA
Source organism: Candidatus Roseilinea sp. NK_OTU-006 (assembly GCF_012931985.1). Lineage (GTDB taxonomy): Bacteria > Chloroflexota > Anaerolineae > J036 > Brachytrichaceae > JAAFGM01. The sequence goes on along the minus strand of NZ_JAAFGM010000007.1, from coordinate 132,228 downwards.
ACTCAATACAAATGTCCCGCAGTTTTTCCTGCTCTCGTAAACCAAAGCCATTGGCATAATAGGATGTAAAGTTTGACGTTCGCGAGATCGGAACATAAGGCGGATCAAAATATACCCAATCGCCTGGCTTGGCTCTAGCTGAAACTGTATCAAATGGCACACATAAGATTTCAACGTTTTGCAGAGCGTGAGACACTGCTAAAAGATTGTCTTTGTCTAGATATTTAGGCGCTTTATACCGTCCAAATGGGACATTAAACTTCCCCTGCCGGTTGACTCTATATAGACCATTGTAGCCTGTCTTATTCAAGTAAATCATGCGCGCCGCTCGTTCAGCAAGACCCATTGACCAGGGATCCTTCTCACGAATCTCGTAATAAAATTTTTCATTGTGGGGAAATTCAGAGAGTATTTGAATGATATCCCAAACATGATCACGAACAGCCAAATAAGTGTCGATCAGTTCGACATTAATATCAGAAAGAATTGCTCGCTTGATTTTGTGTTCCCGGTATAAGCGAAAGAAAAGAGCGCCGCTCCCGACAAAGGGTTCGTGATAAGTGTAGAAATGAACCGGCATACGCTCCAATAGGGCGTCTGTCAACTGCGTCTTGCCCCCAGCCCACTTCAAGAAAGGTCGCGGAAGGTGTAAATCGCTCATATCACAATCCAAAATACAGGCTTAGCCAATCCTTTAGATCGCTGAACCAAACTACTTTCCCTGTGGACATCAGGTATCCTTGCATGTTCTTTGAAAATCCTTTGCCATCGATGACAACGATGCCTTCAATAGGCCAATGTTCCATATCTTGGATAGTAGCCGGAATCTTTTCTTCCGCAGTGCCCGGCGTAGCCTGAAATTTGCATTCCACTCCCAACCTTTTCCCACTTTTTTCATCGGTGATCACTACGTCAATGTATCGTCGTTGTCCCCATAGCCTTCTTCCTGCCTTGACTTCCGTTTGTGCCTTCAAACCAAGGGTCTCCGCCAAAGCAACCACTCGTTCCTTCAATTCATCACCGCTTCTAGGGGCTGTTTCTTTTCCTGGCATAGGACATGCTCCTCACACATTGTACCGCCCAGACGCTTCCCCATCGCCACCTAACGGCCTGCGCTTCACCTGCGCAGCGGAGCGGGCCGGCTGGAAGCGGGGTTAGGCTGTTTCCTCCCAACCTCCATCTGCTTGACGCGCTCCCCGGGGCGCGCACATCGCGCCAGACACTCATCCGCGCCGCCACGATCTCGAATGGCTTCAGCAGCGTCACGAGCCCCCTGCCGACACGCCTAACCCCACAATCGCCCGCATCGCTACGACAAGTGCTCGCTGCGCTGCCGGCGCGTCACCCCTTCCGGGTAAACCTGAAAGGTGCGCGTGCATCCCGTGCAGAAGGAGCGACGCGCCGTGACCGTGCGACGCCCCTGCGTAACGATGACCGTCTTCTTGAGGGCGCCCCAGCCTTGTAGGGCAGTGAAGGCGCACCGTGGACCTGCCGACGGACGTTGCGTTGGCGTTTACCCAACTGCGGGAAAGCGAAGGATCACGGTGCGCATCGTTCTTCACCTGTCTTGCGGTTGTGTCCTTATAATTTCTAGAGACAGTACCCGCGAGACGCAAGGCGTATCAATCACGGCGATGTACGTGTGGGTGAACGGCTTCGTCCTTGAGGAGATCGTGAACACCTGGTGCAAGGACTTCATCCGGCTGCCGCCCACGCCAACCGCCGAAAGCCACGCCCACCCACGAGGCGTGTCGGCATTCTCAACGCCGATCCAGAAGGCGCAGCGCACAAGCGCAGGCTAGCGAAAGCCGGCTTGAGAATAAAACAGAGGCAGCGCAGTTGACACAAGTGTCAACTGCGCTGCCTCCGTTGTGGAGAAAAGGTTGAACGATGAGCAGCGCCTAGCGTAAGACGAAGGTCGAGTACAGCCCCATCAGAACGAAGAACCCAAACCACGCGCCGAGCATCCCCGTCGCGACCTTTCCCAGGCGCTCGACGCGCAGCGACACTGTGCCCTCTTGGCTAGCGTTGGCTTGATACAACACCAGGATGAGATAGAGCACCACCATCACGCCGACAATCGTGGTCACGCCAAAGACCAGGATGGAGCCCCAATCAAAGTGATAGGGATAGTCGGCGAGGGTATAACCATAGCGAGCCAATGACGCTACGCGCACTGCTTCCCGCACAATGGCCACGCCGAACACGGCCAGCAACCACACCCCGAGCGACAGCGGCGCTCTAATCGCTGGCTGCTTAAGCCGGAGGAAGTAGATCGTCAAAGCGATGCCGATGGCTACGAGCGGCACAGCGATCAGCGTCGTCGCGCCAAACTCCGGGCCCTCCGTCACCGCCCACGCCAGGCCGGTTAACCCATACAACGGGCTAACGACAAGCGCCATCGTGCGCCCCAGCGCCGCCAACCAGTGCAAAAAGCTTGTATCGTCGCCGCGCTTGCGCAAATACCACGAGGCAAACATCATCACTACGGCCAGGCTCAGCACGGCCTGCAATGGCAACAGGAATACCAACCGTGGAATGTTGTACGCGTGAAAGGTGACGCCACGGGTGTCAATGACGCCGCTGGGCATGTACCACTGCTTCCACTGCTCGGGGCGAATGGAGACCGCATGCAGCACGTGCATCACCCAGCCTGCCAAAAAGAGCAAGATCAGCGAGAGGATGGCTGTGAACAGCAACCGACCATCGCGGCTGCCCTTCAGGTAAAAGACGTAGGCCAAGCTATAGCCGCCCATCACCACAAAGATGAAGAGCGCCGACCAAAAGCCGGTAAGCGTGTTTGCGGCGTACCACAACGGATCGTAGATGGTTTGCACAAAGAGCAAGGGAGCGATGCCGGTCACGATTCCTAACCCCAGCGCATTGGGCGTGAGGCGAGCAGCCAGCCGGCCTGCCTGGAGCCAGAGTCCCGCGCCCTTCTTAGCGGTGAACGCAAAGATGCTGAGGGCACTCGTGCCGAGGGCCGTGGTGACGAAGAAAATGTGCAACACCCATGTCACCACCAGCAACACCTGGAGCGCGGGAGGGTAGAAGGGCGCCCCCAACGGATCGCGCATGAGTTTGAGCATTTCACCAACAGTCATGACTGTTCACCTCGCTTGTGATTGCATCTTGGCTAGTTCAGCCGTCTCAGGATAGGTGTGATGCAGGAAGGCCTCCAGGTAGCGCGCTAGTGCACGACGCTCCGCATCGCTACCGACGAAGGGATGCATGTAGGGGAACCCCCCAATGGCTTTGAGATAGGTGTCAATTTGATCTGCCGTGACAAGGTTGCGACGTTTCAACAGAAAGGCCTGTGAGCGCAAATCCAACCTCACGCCGGCGATGGTGAGAGCGGTTTGATCGCTGACGCTATGACACGAACCACATTGTTGGATGGCCAACGCTCGCCCCATGCTCACCTCCGGATCGCCAATCCCAAAAGTCATATCGCCGGATGTGCTGGCGATCGCATCGGGCGCAGGCACAAACGGCAAATGCCCCAACATCCCCGTTTGTGCCAGCGCCCGCTCCTCACTCACGATGCCGCGCGCTGGCAGATCGTTGAACAGCAATTGGTTGGATGACATGTAGCCAAAGATGATGTCCGGCTTACGCAACACCTCGCGCGTGCGCTCTGCGCCGAAGATCGCCAGAAACATGATCGCCAGCGCGCCCAATGCCATGAACTGCCGTTGTCGCCCCGGCGCAATCAGCGCGAACAGCAGGCCGATGAACGTGGCAAGCAATCCGAAGTAGATCATCGGAAAAGTCGGCTGCGGAATTGCGGGGGAAGGCAGAATCGCCTTGGCGCGCAACGGCAACGCCGGTTCGTACCACACCAACCATACGAGCACGCCGACGATCAAGCCAACCAGGCCGAACGCGGATGCCTTGCGAATGATGCGCTCTCGATCAAAGTAGCCCTTGGGCAAACCGGCCGCCACAAACACCGACCAGGCCGCGGTAATGGCGAACATGAACGCAAAGCGCAAGAACACCTGCGGCCAAAAAGTAGGATTGAAGAACCCGTTTAGGCTATTGCCCGTCTCCAACCACAGGCCTGGCGTAAGCTTGAACGACAGGATGCCCACGATGATGCTCAACGTGCCCGTGCCCCCGAGCGCCAAAATCCATGCCAGGCGCAGGTGGGTTTGCCTGCTCACTCGATCAAAAGTGTAGTAGTAGGCGATGATGCCGATGACATCGATGAGGAACATGTACCACTCCGATCCCCAAAACAACACAAAGTTGTGGATCAGCGTGGAGATGCCCCGTGGATTGGCCGAAGTCGTGGTTTGCCAGATGCCAACGCCGGCTAGAGCGCCGAAGACGTAGGCGAACACCAACAAACCTAATGCACTGCGCTTCAGATAAGCGTACAGCTCCTCGCGGCGCTCCTTTACGGCGCGGCGCTCCAAATACAGGTTGAACCATGCCGCGGCCACCGTCAAATGGGAGACCAGAACGTGAAAGGCTGATACAACTGCTAGATAGAGCGTGGAGTGAATCCCCAAACCTTCCCAAAAGGGATACATAGTCACCTCCTTAAGTTCCTGATCAGGAACTTAAGGAAGCAGACGCGCTTGATCTTTGCGCAAGCGCAAGTAGCAGCAGAAATCATGACAAACGTCACATGAGAGGCCGATATTCTTCATCCGGTCACGTTGGTTGGCACGACCCTCAGGGAAGCGCAGCGGATTCGGAATAAGCAAGGCGCCTCAACGCCTGGAGGTCACGGATCACCACCATGCCCCGCTTCAGCGCAACGATGCGATGCCGCTCCCACTCCCTCAATAACCGAGACACGGTGAAGATCGTGGTCACGGCCATCGCCGCCAATGTCTCGCGCGATTCACGAATGACGATGCTCCCATCGCGTTGGACAGGCTGAGCGCGCGCCAGGCGAGTCAACACCTCGGCCAACCGATGATCTACCGTCTCGAAGGCCAGGCGCAAATAGGCCTGCTGCAGCGCAGTGTAGCGCTCCAGCGCTATGTGCAGCGCATTGTGCAAGATCAACGGATGCGACCGGCTGAGTTGCTGGATCGCCGTCCCGGACCAAGCCAGCGCGGTGGCCGGCTGGGCTACGCGCGCTGTGGCGGAATAGACCCCGGCGCCCAGCAGCGCCGTGAGGCCCAGCACCTGCCCAGGCTCAATGACGCGCAGCACAGTCTCATGACCGTTTGGAGTAAGCTGAGAGAGATTCGCCCGCCCGCTGAGCAGCACGAAGCACGCTTCCGCTGGCTCGCCTTGTTGGAAGAGCACATGGCCTTCGGGAAGAAGCTTCGGCGGTGACGCCGCCGCCATCACGTGCTCCATCGCCTCAGGGGACAGGCCCTGAAACAAATCTGTCTGGAGAAGTGTTTGCCACATCGAAAAAACACACCGTTGGGCATGCCGAGCACCCATCCCCCACGAACAACCGCGATGACTGAATGGACAGCTTCGCTCTGCCTGCAAACTTTGGCCGAAGAGGCCGTCCAGACGCGCCTGAGAGACCTGATCAGCCCGCGCCTGGCGTTGCATGGCACCGCCACGCCGAATAGGCAGGATACCGCCGTTCGCACCGCAAATATCGGACGCGCGGATCAACCCATCGCGGCGATGCTGGATTGGACAAACCGGCCTCTCGCTTTCAAACTTGCCTACGATGCAGCGCGTGTTAAGACCTGGATTGTGGGCCCAACCGACAGCCCTCATCACATCCCATCGGCGTTCGACCCTGCGACCGTGCCCGGCGCCGTTCGGCTCGACTGGGCGCGCACGCACGGATGGCTGCACGTCGAATATAACCCGACCTGAGCACCTGGACGGAAGACGCTTTCCGGCCTCTATCGCACGAAGGCTCGGTGGGGTGCCGTCGCCCGGTCAACGCTGATTCTTCGTGTGCCAGGGCATGGATGACCGATGTGAGGACCTAGCCTCGGCATCGCACTCGATCCCGACGAATTGGCAACGTATTCGAGCGTACGCCTGACGCAGTGAAGTTCGCCCTTCGGCGTTTCCAGACCGTCTCATCCACGATGGACCTTTGCCGCGCTTACGCAGCGCACGGCGCGGATGAGGGGCTTGTCGTCTTGGCCGATGAGCAGACCGCCGGCCGAGGACGAGCCGGCCGCGCCTGGTATTCGCCGCCCGGCCAGTCACTCTACCTCTCCATCCTGCTGCGGCCCGATCTGCACCCGCGCCAGATCGGCTGGCTGACCATGATCGGCGCGCTCGCCGTCTGTGAGATCGCCGAAGCGACCGCGAGCGCGCAGCCGGCCGATGCTCATTCGCGCACGTCCACCCTTTCCGCGCCGCTTAGACCGGGCTGGGATGCGCTTCAATTCAGGCTGAAGTGGCCCAACGACGTGCTGCTGAACGGCAGAAAGGTGGCCGGTGTGTTAGTGGAATCGTCTCTCATCGGCGATCGCCTCGAATATGCCGTGCTGGGCATAGGGTTGAATGTGAACACCCTCTTCGATGACGCGCCGGAGGAGGTTAGGCAGCGCGCCACCAGCCTGCGCGAGGCGCTAGGATATGCGGTGGATCGCGACGTCGTCCTCCAGAGGTTGTTGGCGGCGTTCGGTGCGCGCTATGCCATGCTGCCCACCTCGCCGCTGGCTGACTATGTGCGCCACCTTGATACGCTTGGTCGGCGCGTTCGGCTGCAAGTAGGCGATGAGGTTGTGGTGGGCGATGCCGCGCGTGTGGAAGACGACGGCGCGCTGGTGGTGATGACCGATAGCGGCGAACGCATCGTCACCTTCGGCGACCTCCTGGGCCTGTAGGCGTATTGCTTCATCGCCGGGCGCATTTATCTGCAGGCGCGACGTGGCTATGCGCCGGGTGTGGCCTGCGCCTATCCTCGATGATATGTTGCGCATGCCCCTCGCCAGAAGCGCACCCCTCATAGCCTCCCGCCTAGCCTGCTCAAGGTATACTTGCGCCCGTTTAAGCAACAGTTCGCCGATTGGCAGAATGAACCCCGGAGGATTAACGTAGATGACTCGGTCGGATTTGACCTCGACTTTCAACCTGGAAGAGCTCGCTGCGTCGCTCAAGGCGCAGATCGAGAACTTCACCCCGACGCTCCAAGCCGTGGACGTCGGCACGGTGAGGGAGGTGGGCGACGGCATTGCTCGGTGCACCGGCCTCACGAATGTGCAGTCGCAAGAGCTGGTGGAATTCACCAAGGACGGCACACTGGGACTGGCTTTCAACTTGGAGCCTGATGAGGTTGGCGTCATCATCCTCGGTGATTACACCCACATTGAAGAGGGGGACACCGTGCGCTCCACCGGCCGCGTCATCTCGGTGCCGGTGGGTGATGCGCTGATTGGTCGAGTGGTGGACCCGCTGGGCCGCCCGCTGGATGGCAAGGGCCCGATCAACACCAACAAGTTCCGTCCGCTGGAACGCATCGCACCGGGCGTGATCAAGCGTGCCAACGTGGATACGCCCCTGCAAACCGGCGTCAAGGCGATTGACGCGCTCATCCCGATCGGCCGTGGCCAGCGCGAGCTGATCATCGGCGATCGCAGCACCGGCAAGACGGCCGTCTGCATTGACACGATCATCAACCAGAAGGGCAAGGGCGTCGTCTGCATCTACGTCGCCATCGGCCAAAAGCTGGCGCAGGTGGCGCGCGTGGTCAGCACGCTGGAGCAATACGGCGCGATGGACTACACCATCGTCGTCGTCGCCTCGGCGGCCGACTCGGCCACGCTGCAATACATCGCGCCCTACGCCGGCTGCGCCATGGGCGAAGAGATCATGGAAAACGGCGTGACCATCGGCGGCCAGTTCATCAACGATGCGCTGTGCGTGTACGACGACCTGACCAAGCACGCCTACGCTTATCGCCAGGTGTCGCTGCTGTTGCGCCGCCCTCCGGCCCGCGAGGCTTATCCCGGCGACATTTTCTATTTGCACTCGCGCCTGTTGGAGCGTGCGGCGCGCCTGGCCTATCAATGGGTGATCCGCGAGGCCGATGACAGCGACGAGTGGGGCGACGGCCATAGCGCCAACGGCAAGATCTACGATGGCGCCATCGGCGAAGAGACGGCTAAGCACGACATGAAGGCGCTGGCTGCCGAGACCGGCAAGAAATACAAGCTGGTGAAGAATCCACGCACGGGCGGCTCACTCACCGCGCTCCCGATCATCGAGACGCAGCTCGGCGACGTGTCCGCTTATATCCCCACCAACGTGATCTCGATCACCGACGGCCAGCTCTTCCTGGAGACCGACTTGTTCAACGCGGGCATTCGCCCGGCCATCAACGTCGGCATCAGCGTCAGCCGGGTAGGGGGCGACGCGCAAACCCGCGCCATGAAGCAAGTGGCCAGCCGCCTCAAGCTCGACCTGGCGCAGTTCCGCGAGCTGCAAGCGTTCGCCACATTCGGCAGCGATGTGGACAAGACCACCCTGCAACTGCTGGAGCGCGGTCGGCGCATGACGGAACTGCTCAAGCAAAAGCAGTATGAGCCGCGTCCGCTGTGGGCGCAGGTGGTGGCGATCTTCGCCGGCACCAATGGCTACCTCGACAAGATCCCGGTCAACCGCATTCAGGACTGGGAACAACAGTTCATCAAGTACATCGAGATGAGCTATCCGGACCTGGTGAACGGCATCATGACGGAGAAGCGCATCAGCGACGAGAATATCGCCAAGCTGCGCAGCGCGATCGAGGCGTTCAACCGCACCTTTAGCTAGCGCTGAGTTCTTGGTTTTGAGTTGTGCATCCAACCAACTCAGAACTCAAAGCTCAAAACTCAAAACTTGAGCTATGGCCACAGCACGAGAAATCAAGCGACGCATTCGCAGCGTCAAGAACGTCCGCCAGATCACCAAAGCGTTGGAGAGTGTGGCGGCCGGCCGCGTGCGGCGCGCCCAGCAGATGGTTGAAGCTACGCGCCCGTATTCACAACGCGCGCGCGATTTGCTCGCCAGCGTCGCGTCGCTGGCCGGCGGCGAGACGAGGCATCCGCTGCTCACCCAGCGCGAACAGGTTAACAGCGCCGCCGTCATCTTGATCTCCGGCGACCGCGGCCTGGCCGGCGCGTTCAACAGCAACGTCTCCCGCGTCGCGTTCAACTTCGCGCGTGACTATGGCAAGCCGGTGCACTTCATCACCATCGGCAAGAAGGGCCGCGACTTCATCTACCGGCGCGGCGGCAAGATCGCTGCGGATTTCTCCGGCATGCCGGCGCGCCCGACCCTGTTGGACACCACGCCCGCGACGCGCGCTGCGATTGACGACTTCCTCAGCGGCACCGCTGACGAGGTGTATCTGATCTACACCGAGTTCATCAGCGCCACCCAGCAGAAGCCCGTCATCAAACGGCTTCTGCCCCTGACGCGCGAAGCAATCATGCCGGATCAAGCGCGCCGCGGGCCTCGTCCGGCCTATGAATTTGAGCCGGGGCCGTCGGAGATCCTGAACACGCTCCTCCCACGCCTCACCGAGATGCAGGTGTATCAGGCGGTGCTCGAATCGCTGGCCAGCTTTTACACCGCCCAGCGCATCGCCATGCGCAACGCCACGGACAACGCCTCGGACCTGATCGTGGCCTACACGCTCAGTTACAACAAGGCGCGCCAGGCCGGCATCACCAACGAACTGCTCGACATCGCCGGCGGCGCCGAGGCGCTGCGCCAGGCCATGGAGGAAGCCGCCAAGGCCCTAGGGATGCCTGCCGGCAGCGCTCTGTGAGCAGACCCGGAACGGATGATCCGGCCCGCCGTTGGCTCCGTTCAAAGGCAGTCATGCCGGCATGGGCCGCTGGCTCGCCGGGTTCGCCATGCCTGCAGCCTGCGCACCATGGATCTTGTGCGAGCTGCGCCCGCAGCAGCAAAATTAATCGCGGCGCGAGTCGCGCGCTATCTCCCGCTCGTTGCCGCCGTGGTCCTATTCCTGGCCTTCGCGCTGCGCCAATTGCATCTGCCCGGCTTCTATTACGACGAGGCGCTCGACCTGGCGCCGATGCTGGACGTGATGCAGGGCCGACAGCCGGAGTTGCTGCGCGGCATCGGCATCGGCCGTTTCCCGGTTATGTTGCTCGACTATATGGGGAGCCTGGGCGGATACCTGACCTTGCCCTTCATGGGGGTTTTTGGGCCAGGCTATGTGGCGGCGCGGGCGCAGCCCATCTTCTTCTCCTGCGTCACCATCGTGCTGGCCTGGTGGCTGGCGCACCGCTGGTTCGGCTACGGCGTCGCCGGCTTGGCCACGCTGCTGCTGGCAGTCAATCCCTCCTTCATTTGGTTTAGCCGGCAGGGCATCAGCGTGACGAGTGTGATGACGGTGTGCTCGATCGGTTCGCTGCTGTTGCTCGACGCGGTGATTCGGAGGGAGCGTCGAGAACCGCGCATCGAGCACCGCGGGCCGAGCGCGACGCGTCGTGGTTTATCCTCAGCCTCTCGGCTGCTGGCGCTGAGCGCCGGCGCGCTCATCGGCCTGGGGCTGTGGGCTAAGTTGTTGTTCCTGCGCTGGGTGATCGTGCTGCTGGTCATCGGCGCGGTGATGTGGTTCACGCGCAGCCGCGCGGCGCGTCGCTTGCAGAGCCAGCGGGAATGCCTGGCTGCGCTTGCGCCGGCGCTGGGGTGGACGGCGGTTGGCGCGCTGCTCGGCGCGTCTCCGCTGATCTACTACAACATCGTCGGCTTGATCCGCGATGGCCAGGCGTGGACGGTCACGCTCCTGCTCGATTCGCTCGTGCGGCCGACGCAGCAGTTCGGCGTGAACAATCTGGATTTCTTCCACAACATCCAAAAAGCGGTTGACGACGCGCGTGTGTTCGTGGACGGCAGCTACTTTTGGTACAACGGCGTGCCGTTCGGCAACGTCTATGCCGTGCCGACCTTGATCCTCAGCGCAACCGTCGGCGGGGCCCTGGCGATCATCCGTGGGCGCGGCTTGGGCGACCAGCCGCCGGCACAACAAGGCAAGCGCGATGCGTCGCGCCTTTTCTTCGCGGTGCTGGCGAGCATCGCCACCCTGGTCGTGTTGGGCGCGTTCACCGTCTCCGGCTTGTGGTCCACCCACCAATTCATCATGTTGCCCCTGCCGCAGTGGGTGGTGGCTTGTGCCGCGGTGTGGCTGGCGGAGTTCGTCACAGGCGGCGTGACACGGGGACAAAGGGTCACGGAGACAAAGAGAAATCGCCTGGTCGCCTCCTTGCCCCCGCTCCTTGTCTGTCTGCTTCTCGCGCTGCCTTTCAGCCGCGATGTGTGGGTCAATGAACAACACCACGCGACCCTAGCGCGCACAGGCGGGACGGGGCGCTTCTCCGATGCGATCTACAAGTTGGCCGATTGGTTGGATGCCAACGCCGTGCATCAGCCGGTCGCGCTGGATTGGGGCATTGAGAAGAACCTGCGCGTGCTGACGGCGGATCGCGTGCGGCCGATAGAGATCTTCGGCTTCTCCGAGCAGGCCGACGAAGGCTTCCGCCGACGCGCTGCCGAGATGCTGCAGGATCCCAACCGGCGCTACATCGTGCTCTGGGAGCGGTTTGCCGTTTATAATCGCCGAAAAGACTTCACCGAAATCGCGAATCGGATGGGCCGGCAGGTGGTCGAAGCCTTCATTGCACATGAGCGGAGCGGCCTGCCCGTGTATGTGGTGCTAGAGGCCAGATAACGAGACGCGATCGAAATATCAAACGGAGCAAAGAGCATGTCGAAACAAAATGGAAGCGGCAACGGAACGGCCGTCGGCAAGGTGATTGCCATTCGCGGCGGCGTGGTTGATGTTCAGTTCCCGCCGGAGCATCTTCCTGAGATTTACGACGCCCTCGAAATCGAGCGGCCCGGGGGACGGTTGGTGCTCGAAGTGCAACAGCACCTCGGCAACGACGTCGTGCGCACCGTGGCGATGGATACGACCGATGGCTTGCGCCGCGGCGAGACGGTGCGTGCGCTGGGCGGGCCGATCAGCGTGCCCGTCGGCCCGGCCACGCTCGGGCGCATCTTCAACGTACTGGGCGACCCCATTGACGGCCGGCCTGCGCCGCAGACCGAGCTGAAATACCCGATCCACCGACCTCCCCCTTCGTTCGACGAACAGAAAGGCTCGGTCGAGATGCTGGAAACCGGCATCAAGGTGATTGACCTGATCGCCCCCTTCACTAAAGGCGGCAAGACCGGCATCTTCGGCGGCGCTGGGGTGGGGAAGACGGTGACCATCCAGGAGCTGATCAACTCCATCGCCAAGTTCCACAATGGCTACTCGGTGTTCGCCGGTGTGGGCGAACGCACCCGCGAGGGCACGCAGCTCTACAAAGAGATGAACGAGGCCGGCGTGATTGACTCGCTGGTGATGGTATTCGGCCAGATGAACGAGCCGGCCGGCGTGCGCCTGCGCGTGGCCCTCACCGGCCTGACCATGGCCGAGTACTTCCGCGACGAAGGCCGCGATGTGCTGCTGTTCATAGACAACATCTTCCGATTCGTGATGAGCGGCTCAGAAGTGTCGGCGCTGCTGGGCCGTATGCCCTCGGCCGTGGGTTACCAGCCGACGCTGGCGACCGAGATGGGCCAGTTGCAAGAGCGCATCACGTCCACCAAGCGCGGCTCGATCACCTCGATGCAAGCGGTCTATGTGCCGGCCGATGACTACTCCGACCCGGCGCCGGTGGCTACCTTTGCCCATTTGGACGCGACGGTCAACCTGGAGCGCTCCATTGCCGAGAAGGGCATCTTCCCGGCTGTGGATCCGCTGGCCAGCACCAGCCGCATCCTCGACCCGAACATCGTCGGGCCTGATCACTACCGCGTGGCGCGCGAGGTGCAACGCACGTTGCAACGCTACAAGGACCTACAGGACATCATCGCGATCCTCGGCGTGGACGAGCTGAGTGAAGACGACAAGCTCCTGGTCGCCCGCGCGCGCAAGATCGAACGCTTCTTCAGCCAACCCATGTTCGTGGCCAAAGCCTTTACCGGCCGCGAGGGTCGCTACGTGAAGATCAAAGACACCGTGGACGGCTTCGACCGCATTCTGAAGGGCGAGCTGGATGAGGTGCCGGAGAGCTTCTTCCTCATGAAAGGCAAGATTGATGAGGTGTGGGAGGAATACGAGAGGGCCCGCGCTGAACAGAGTTGAGCAAGCCGCCGAGCCGCATTGAGGGCGGCGACGGGCGAGCGCCTACCTGGCGGCCTTTTCCTCAACGCTTAATTTGCTTATGCCGTTGCATTTAGAAATCGTCACAAGCGAGCGCGTCGCATTCAGCGGCGAAGTGGACATGGTGACCGTGCCCGGCGCCGGTGGCGTGATGGGCGTATTGCCACATCACGCGCCGGTGCTCTCCACGCTGAAGCCGGGAGAGCTGCGCGTCAAGATTGGCGACGAAGTGCAGGAGTTCGCCATCGGCGGCGGTTTCGTGGATATTCACGACAACCGTGTGATCATCTTGGCCGACAGCGCCGAACGCGCCGATGAGATTGACATCGCCCGCGCCGAAGCTGCTCGCGCGCGTGCCGAAGCGTTACTGAAGAACCCGCCGCCGAACAAAGAAGACCTGCTCAAGCTCGAGGCGGCGCTACGTCGGAGCACGGTGCGCTTGAACGTGGCCATGCGCCGGCGCGCCCATCGCAGCGAGGCGCGCAACTGACGCCAGACGCGCGCCGGCGCGCTGCAGGATTTGCGAATCGCGAGAACGACATGGGCATCCTTCGGGCAGAGATCGGCATAGACCTCGGCACCGTCAACGTGCTGGTGTATGTGCGGGGCAAGGGCATTGTGATCCAGGAGCCCTCCGTCGTTGCTATTCTCTCGCGCGAGGAGACGGTGGTGGAAGTTGGCGAAGAGGCGCGCCAGATGTACGGCCGCACCCCCGACGAGATTGAAGTCGCCCGGCCGCTGCGCGATGGCGTGATCGCCGACTACCAGGTGACTCAGAGGATGCTGCAGCACTTCGTCAATAAAGCGAAGGGCTTCAGCTTGTTGCCGCCGCGCGTGGTGATCGGCGTCCCTTACGGCGTGACGAGCGTTGAACGTCGCGCGGTGCGTGAGGCGGCCATCGAAGCCGGCGCCGGCGAGGTTTATCCGATCCGCGAGCCGCTGGCCGCCGCCTACGGCGCGGGCTTGCCGGTGGATACCGCCACAGGCAACCTGGTGGTTGATATTGGCGGCGGCACCGCCGAGGCCGCCGTGGTCTCGATGAACGGCATCGTCGTCGCCAACTCTGTGCGCGTCGGCGGCCTCAAGCTCGACGCGGCTATCCAGAACTTTATTCGCCGCAAATACAACTTGGCCATTGGCGAACCAACTGCGGAAGAAATCAAGATCAACATCGGCAGCGCGCTCCCGCTGGAAGAAGAGATGTACATGCAAGTGCAGGGGCGTGACCAGGTCACTGGCCTGCCGCGCACGATTGAGGTCTCGACCAACGAAATTGTTGAAGCCCTGCAGGAACCGCTGGCGCAGATCTCTGCGTGCGTGAAGTCGGTGCTGGAACGCACGCCGCCCGAGTTGGCATCCGATATCATTGACCGCGGCATGGCGCTGACCGGCGGCACCGCCTTGTTGCACAAGCTCGACGAATACCTCACCCGAGAGACCGGCGTCCCGGCCTATGTGGCCGACGCACCGATTGCTTGCGTCGCCCTCGGCACAGGTCGCGCGCTCGAGAACATCGAGGTGCTCAAGCGCACCGAGTTTATCGGCTGATTGCGGGTTTTGGCATGTGGGTGGAGATTAGAAATTGGAGATTAGAGATTAGAGATTAGAGATTAGAGATTAGAGATTAGAGATTCATCGCACCTGCCAATCCCTCATTCTCAGTCTTCAATCTCCAATCTCCAATCTCCAATCTCCAATCTTAAATTGTCAATCCTCAATCCCCAATCCTCGATCGTCCTCGCTTCTGCCTCGCCTCGCCGGCGTGAGCTACTCGCCTTGCTCGGGGTGACGTTTCAGGTATGCCCGGCGGATGTGGACGAGACCCCGCTGCCGGATGAGACGCCGCTCGAGACCCAACATCGCATCACGCGTGAGAAGGCACGCATTGCCCGCAAGAGATTAGAGGTGGGAGATTGTGCGGCCCAAGTCGAGCGGTTGCCTATATCGCGCGCAATCCTCAATCCCCAATCTCCGGTCTCCGATCCGATCATCATCGCCTGCGACACGACGGTGCTGCTGGATGGCGAGATGTTGAACAAACCGGCCGATGCTGATGAGGCGCGAACGATGTTGCGTCGCCTGCGCGGGCGCGCGCACGAGGTGCAATCGGCAATCGTGGTGCGCCAGGGCGATCAGGAGCGCATGAACATTGTCTCGTCGCAAGTCACCATGCGCGACTATAGCCTCGACGAAATCGAGGCCTACATCGCCACCGGCGACCCGTTCGACAAGGCCGGCGGTTATGCCGCTCAGCATCCATCCTTCCAGCCTATCGCGCAGATTCGCGGCTGCCCGCTCAACGTCGTTGGTCTCGCCCTGTGTCACCTGCGCATGCTGCTGCCGCATTTGCCGGACCCCGCGCCGGTGTGTGTGGCGTTCACCGGCGCGCCATGCCCACGCGTGTTAGACGATCCGCACCACGTCGTTACGCGCTTGACGTCGCCCCGCGGCTCAGCGTAGCGCGCCGCAACTCCGGTATAATCCGCGCGCTTCATTTTCTGGATCTTGGACTTCTGCCAAGGTGGGCATCGGTTGCACGCCTTCGGTGAGTGAGTCAGAGGAGTAGTACGAGATGCCAAAGCGAACGTATCAACCGAAGAAGCGCCGCCGCGTGCGCGTACATGGCTTTCGAGCGCGCATGTCAACCCAGAGCGGACGCAAGGTGCTCGCCGCGCGTCGCGCGAAAGGGCGCAAAGTGTTGACGGTGTCGGCGAACAACCACGTCAAGAAAGTCAACTGGAACGCAGTGTATTCTCCGGCCAAGAGCAAACGCGGCACCGCGGGCAGCAAGTGACCAATTGGAGAAGCTGGCGAGGAAGGAGGACTTCGAGCGGGTTCGCCGAGAGGGCGCGCGGTGGCGTGGCAAGTATTGTGTGTTGAACGCCGCTCGCGCGCCGGCGCAAGCGGATGAACCGCATGGGTTGCAAACGCGGGTCGGTTACATTACCACGCGAGCGATCGGCAGCGCGGTGAAGCGTAACCGCGCGCGCCGGTTGTTGCAAGAGGCAATGCGTCATCTGTCCGATTCGATCGCCCCGGGGTGGGACATCGTGCTGATCGCGCAACCTTCCATCATCGCCGAGTCGGCGCGCATGCAACAGGTGCAAGACGATCTACTGTGGCTGCTGAACAAAGCTCATCTGATACGAACGGCGCCTATCGCGAAGTGATGCTCGAAACCTACCCGCGACGTGCGCGCATGCGGCAGGCCCTGTTCGATCGGCTGATGATCGGTGCGATCCGTTTTTACCAGCTTGCGATCTCTCCGGCGCTGCCGCCGTCGTGTCGCTTTTATCCCACGTGCAGCGAATATACGCTCCAAGCCATCGCCAAGTACGGCGCTGTGAAAGGGCTGTGGCTGGGCGTCAAGCGCATTGCGCGCTGTCATCCCTTCCATCCCGGCGGATACGATCCGGTTCCCTGAGCGCCTGAACCGAACATGAAAAGAGCACTGCGCAACTTGCTCGTCGTCGCGGCTGCTGCCCTGATGCTGAGCGCCTGCGGCGGCGAAATCTCCCCCACTTCCTTCCCCGGTCTCACACTCGACGGCGCAGACGCCTACCTCGCCAGCAACTTGCATGTGTATAAGTTCGATCCGGCCACCGGCGCGCAAAAGTGGATGTTCCCTGCGACCGAGGCCGATAGCAACACGCGCCCCGGCCCGTTCGCCGGCCCGCCGCTGAAATTCGGCAACGCCATCATCGTGGGTGAGACCATCGGCTTGAATGGCCGCACCAGCCACCGCCTCTACGCGCTTTCCGCTGATAGCGGCGTTGAGCTATGGCGCTTCTCCGGCGGCCAGCGCGAATACACCGACGGCGCCAGCACCGACGGCAAGCTGATCTTTGCACCAAACGGAGATAACACCCTCTACGCGCTCGACCCGGCGCAGCTCGAAGGCGGCGAGCCGAAGTTGGTGTGGAAGTTCACCGCGCAGAACAAGTTGTGGGTGCGGCCCCGGGTGGCGAAGGGCAAAGTCTTCCAGCCGTCGCTCGACCACCGTCTGTATGCGCTCGATGCGGCTACCGGCAAGCTGTTGTGGACTTTCAGCGCTGGTGCCCCGATCGCCTCGCACCCGGCCATCGCCGACGGCGTGTTGTACTTCGGCTCATTCGACCAGCACATGTACGCCGTGGACGCCGAGACCGGCGCGCTGGTCTGGCGCTCACCGAACCGGCTGGACGGCTGGATCTGGTGCGATCCGCTGCTCGACGGCGACGAGATTTTTGTCGGCGATGTGAAGGGTGGGGTGTATGCCATTGACCGCCGCAGCGGCAACGTGCTCTGGCGGTCGCAGGTGGGTGGCGCAATCCGCGCTCAGCCGGTCATCGTCGGCAACACGCTCTACGTGGTGTCGAGCGACACTTACTTGTATAGTTTTGATCGCCGGCTCAGCACGGACGCCATCCGCTCATCGCCAATGCGCGTACTGGAGAATGGCCTGGTGCGGCGGTTGCTCTCCACGCCGGCCTACGCCAATGGCGCGCTGCTTGTGCCGCTCTTCGACGGGGACATCAAGTTGACGGCAGTTGACCTGGAAAGCCGCCGAAAGAAATTTGATTTCCCCTTGGCGACTAAGCCGTAGCACCACAGCGGCGCCTCCATCTCATGCCCTACACCCCCATTATCGGCACCCTGGGCTATATCCTTTCGCCCGACCGCCAATTTGTGTTGATGATTCATCGCAACGCACGCCCCGACGATCAGGCCTTCGGCAAATACAACGGCCTGGGCGGCAAGGTGGAACGCGATGAAGATGTCGCAGCGTGCATGAAGCGCGAGATCCGCGAGGAGGCCGGCGTCGAGGTGGCCGCCATGCAATTGCGCGGCACTATCAGTTGGCCCGGCTTCGGCCCGAACGGTGAAGACTGGCTCGGCTTTGTCTTCTTGATCTATCAGTTTGTCGGTGAGCCGGTGATGCGCAACGACGAAGGCACACTGGAGTGGACGCCGCTCCAACGCCTGCTGGATGCATGTTCGACCGATCCACGGACGCGCGACCGCGCCGCGCTCCCCATGTGGCCGGGCGACCCCTACTTCTTGCCGCTCGTCTTCGATGACGATCCTCGTCCGTTCCACGGCGTGATGCCCTACGAGAACGGTCAGCCCGTGAGCTGGCGTTATACTCGCCTCTGATTTGGGTTGCTATCATGATCAGGTTGACCTTCCCCACGCGCGAGACGTTGCGCCGCCTGCCGTTCACCGCTGCCGACGTGGCGATCACCATTGGCGCGCTGGCGCTCATCGTCCTGATCGCCTACGTGGGCAGCACGGCACTGGTGCCCTTTCAGCCGCCGGACGTGCTGCCCGAGCCGATCAGCTTAGATATCGTCCATCTGCCGTATTACCTGGCGCGCAGCACGCTGCGCATGTTCATCGCGCTGTTCTTCTCGCTGCTGTTCACGTTCACCTACGGCTACGTGGCCGCGCACAGCCCGCGCGCCGAGCGCGTGCTCATCCCGCTGCTAGATGTTTTACAGAGCGTGCCGGTGTTGGGCTTTCTCTCGGTGACGATCGCGTTCTTCATCGCGCTGTTCCGCGGCAGCTTGCTGGGGCTGGAAGCAGCTTCGATCTTCGCCATCTTCACCAGCCAGGTGTGGAACATGACCTTCTCGTTCTACCACTCGCTGCGGACGATTCCGCGCGAGCAGCAGGAGATGGCGCGCATGTTCCGTCTGTCGCGCTGGCAATACTTCACCAAGGTCGAGGCGCCGAATTCGATGATCGGCCTGACGTGGAACACGATGATGAGCTTCGGCGGCGGCTGGTTCTTCGTCGCAGCCAGCGAAGCCATCAGCGTGCTCAACCAGGACTACCGTTTGCCCGGCATCGGCGCCTACGTGACTGAAGCGGTTGATCAGCAGAACGTCGGCGCGCTGATTGCGGCCATCGTTGCTATGGCGATCATGATCGTGTTGGTGGATCAATTGGTGTGGCGGCCGCTCATCGCCTGGTCGCAGAAGTTCCGCAACGAGCAGAGCGAAGCCGGCGAGACGCCGACGTCCTGGCTGTTGAACTTGTGGCGCGCGGCACGACTGCCGTCGCTCATTGGCGAAGCATTGCGCCCGGCGAGCGAATTCGTCAATCGCGCGCTGAGCGGCACACTGGCGCCCAAGCCAGCGCAGATGGCGAAACCACGCGCAGCAGCGCCGGCGTGGATGGATTGGATTTACAACGGCCTGTTGATCGCCCTGCTGGTCGCCGGCGCCGTTGTGCTGATCCGCTTTATCCTGAGCGAAGTGGGGCTGCCGGAGGTGGTCAACACCTTCGTGCTGGGGTTGATCACCATGGCGCGCGTAGCCGCGCTCACCGCCATCGGGACGCTGATTTGGGCGCCGATCGGCGTGGCCGTCGGCTTCAACCCGCGCTTGGCGCGCCTGATCCAACCCCTGGCGCAGTTCATGTCGGCCTTTCCGGCCAACTTCCTCTTCCCGTTCGTGACGGTCGCGTTGATCGCGACGGGCATCAGCCTCAATGTCGGCAGTATCTTGCTGATGTCACTGGGCGCACAGTGGTACATCCTGTTCAACGTCATTGCCGGCGCGCAGACCATCCCCAGCGACCTGCGTGAGATGGCGGCGAACATGGGGCTGTGCGGCTGGAAGCTGTGGCGCCGGCTGATCATCCCCGGCATCTTCTCGGCTTGGGTCACCGGCGGCATCACCGCCTCGGGCGGCGCGTGGAACGCCAGCATCGTGGCCGAGGTCGTGTCTTGGGGAGATACCACGTTGACGGCAACCGGCCTGGGCGCGTACATCGCAAATGCCACCGCGGTCGGCGATTGGCCGCGCATCGCGCTGGGCGTAGGCATGATGGCGCTGTTCGTTGTCGCACTGAACCGCCTGTTCTGGCGACGGCTCTACGTTCTGGCCGAAAGCAAATACGTCTTGTGAGTAGACATTCATCCTGAGGCGCAGCGTGTGGAAAGGCTGTGCGCTCTCGTGGTCGAGGAGCTAAAAAGGAGCATCGAAATGGCAACTGCACTCATGAACGATACAAAGACGCCCGCGATGGATCGCAACGGTGCGCTGATCCGCACCGTCAACGTATTCAAGAACTTCGAGCTGCCGGATGGCAACGGCATCTTCACCGTGCTCGAGAACATCAACCTCACCGTCAAGCCGGGCGAGATCGTGGCGCTACTCGGCCGCAGCGGCAGCGGCAAGAGCACCTTGCTGCGCATCTTGGCCGGGCTGATTCCGGCATCGAGCGGCGACGTGTTTTCGTCAGGCCGGCGCGTGACCGGCCCCAACCCCGACGTGACGATGGTGTTCCAGTCGTTTGCGTTGCTGCCGTGGTTGACCGTGCAGCAGAATGTCGAACTGGGTCTGGAAGCGCTCGGCGTGCCACTCAAAGAGCGGCAGGCGCGCGCGCTGAAGGCCATTGACATGGTTGGACTCGACGGCTTCGAGAGCGCCTATCCCAAAGAGCTATCGGGCGGTATGCGCCAGCGCGTCGGCTTCGCGCGCGCGTTCGTCAAGCAGCCGAAGGTGTTGTTCATGGACGAGCCGTTCAGCGCGCTGGACGTACTGACTGCCGAAAACCTGCGCGGCGAGATCAGCGACCTCTGGGAGAAGGGTGACTTCCCGGCACAGAGCGTGCTGATCGTCACGCACAACATCGAGGAAGCGGTGTATTTGGCCGACCGCGTCATTATCCTGGGCGCGAACCCGGGTCGGGTGCGCGGCGAAGTGACGATTGACCTGCCGCGCCCACGCGACCGGAGCGCGCGCCGGTTCAAGGAGCTGGTGGATGGCATCTACATCGCCATGACGAACCCGGACCGCGACGTGACCGCAGCCATGGCCGGCGTGCTGCCGCGCCGCGAGACACCCTACCCGCCGTTGCCCCATGCCACCGTCGGCGGGATCAGCGGCTTGCTCGAACTGCTCAACGAGCGGCCTGAACTCCGCGACTTGCCCGAGATCTCCAGCACGCTCCAACTGGCGACGGATGATCTGTTGCCGATCGTTGATGCAGCCGTGATGCTGGGTCTGGCCGAGGTGAGGCAGGGCGATATCACCCTTACCGATAACGGCCGGGCGTTCGCCACAGCCGACATCCAGACCAGCAAGGACATCTTCCGCGCGCAACTGTTGGAGCGCGTGCCGATGGTGAAGATGATCTACAACACGCTCCAGGCCAAGCCGAATGGTTCGATGCGTGCCGGGTTCTTCCTCGACATCTTGGACGAGCACTTCCCGCGCGAGGAAGCGCAGCACCAATTCGAGACGGCTGTGGACTGGGGACGCTATGCCGAGCTGTTCGAATACGATCGTGGCGAAGATCGGCTGTTGCTGCCTGTTGAGGCGAGCGAATTGACGGATTGAGTTCCGATCGCGGGCGCGACGGGCAGCCAGCCCTCTCGGTCATGGCATGGGTCTCACGCTCATGCTGCCAGATGCCAGCCGGCGCATGCAGCGAGCATGAGCGCGGCCATGGCAACGGAACTTGAGCCCTAGCGCGCCGAGTGTGGACGCATCGCCCACTTGGTCAACCCAGTTGTATCCTCCCCACTTGCCATTGCACAACCGGCCATAATCAGGCAGGACAGTGGGATCAGGCGCATAAGCAGTTTCATGTCGGCATCTCGATGATGCATCTGGTGCCGTTGCGCCAGTCCCTGTACGAGCAGCGCATGGATGCGCCGGTATTGGCGTTTTCGTTTGCTCAGGCCGAGCGATTCGCACGCGGATCGGCTGCACGCTCAAGGCCGAGCGCTTCGCACGCGGCGGGCAAACACGCGCTTTATCGCCGACTCGTCCCTGCGCATCTATCGCGCCGATCGTGGATGCACCAGGGCGCGTCGCACTTAGCCACGTCGGCGTGGATCAGGCCGACCGGCTGCCGGTGGAGCGCATCATCGCTGCGCTATCCGGCCACAATCTCTGATGCGCGATGCGCCGACCGGGGAGGGTTAAGGGTTGATGAGCCGTGCAGGATTCGAACCTGCGACACGAGGATTAAAAGTCCCCTGCTCTGCCAGGCTGAGCTAACGGCCCGATGCCTAATCATACCGCTACTTTCCAGGCTCTGGAAGCGCGTCATTGCTCCTGCGTCGCTCGCGTGTGCCGCTCGGCCAGCCGGGCCAATACTTCGCGCAGCGCTACGCCGCGCTCGTTCAACAGCACGATTAGGTGAAAGAGCAGATCGGCGCTCTCTTCGATTAGCCGATTGTCGTCTTGAGCAACGCCGGCCAGCGCCGCTTCCAGCCCTTCCTCGCCCACTTTTTGGGCGATCTTCAGGCGACCTTGCGCAAACAGCCGCGCGGTGTAGCTTTCGTCTGGCGCAGCGACGCGGCGCGACTGCACGATCTCGGCCAATTCGTCGAGGAAACTCGCTGCGGGTGGTTGGAGCGCGTCGCCCTTCACGTCCTGCCAGAAGCAACTCTCGCGGCCGGTGTGGCATGTCGGACCGGCTGGCTCGGCGCGGACGAGCAGGCAATCGGCGTCACAATCGGCGCGCACTTCGCGCACGCGCAGCACGTTGCCGCTGGTGTCGCCCTTGTGCCACAGCGTCTGTCGGCTGCGCGACCAGAACCACACCTCGCCGGTGCGCAGCGTGCGCCCCAGCGCCTCCTCGTTCATCCAGCCGAGCATGAGCACACGGCCGGTGAGGGCGTCCTGAATGATGGCGGGGATCAGGCCGAAGGCGTCGAACTTGAGTTGAAGCACGTTTCGCTGCGCTGCGGTCCAGGCCGACAGCATGGCAACCTCGTATGTGATTATAGCGGCGCGGTCATGCATCCTGTGCGGTATCGCCATCGCACGTGCCATTCTCGTCCTCGCTTTCATCGGCGCCTCCGCCGAACTCAGGCAGGATGAGCTGTGTGGGCTCGTCGTAATCCAACCAGGGCAGGGAACCCAGCGAATGGGGGAATGGGTCGCGCGGCGCGCAGATCCGTGTGGGGGATTCCTAGAGGTCGGCGCCGTAGCCGAAGCCGGCGCGTTCGGCTACGAGGGTGAGATGCTTGGACGTCGCGCGCGTGGGCGCATAGGCGCCGGTCTCCCACTCGCTGACCGTTTGTTGGCGCACGCCCAGCTCGCGCGCGAACTCGGCCAGGCTCATGTTCATGTGCTCGTGCAGCGCCTTGATCAGACCGGCGTTCCAGAGGAACGTGTCGCCGTCGCGTTCGACGCGGTAGCGGCTGGCCAGTTTGGTCGGAAGGGCGAATACGACTCGTCGGCGTTGCAGATCCACCGCTGCCACCTTGAAACCGGCGTCCAGCCAGGCCTTCGCCTGGGAGGCGGCGTGCCGGCGTTTGCTCCACCACCCGCGCTCAATGCGCGCGCCCTTGGGCAGGGTTTGCCCAGGATTTGCTCGATTTGCGCGAAGGTCAGGGTGATCTCATCCCGATCCCGTTCGCGCAGGTAAGTGCGCAGGGGGTAATACTTGCTGCCGGGCTTGCTCATGCCTCACTGATCGTCCGTTCTGCTGTGCTGCTACGTCGCCGAACGCGCTCTGCGTCTGCAGCGTCGAGATTAGATCAACCTGCCTCAAGGTCAAGCTCACAGTCGCACGGGCACGCCCCGACCGGCGAGGTAGCGCTTCACCTCGCCTACGCTGAAGGTTTTATAGTGGAAGACCGAAGCCGCCAGCACGGCGCTGGCGCCGGCCTGGATTGCTTCGTAGAAGTGCTCGAGCTTGCCGGCACCGCCGGAGGCGATGACCGGGAGGTTCACGGCGCTGCAGATCGCGCGCAACAACGGCAAGTCGTAGCCGTCCTGCGTGCCGTCGGTGTCCATGCTGGTGAGCAAGATTTCGCCGGCGCCGCGCCGTTCGGCCTCTTGCGCCCATGCGACGGCGTCCAGGTCGGTCGGTATGCGCCCGCCGTTCAGATATACCTTCCAGCCGTCGCCATCGCGTCGGGCGTCTATGGCCACCACCACACATTGCGACCCGAAGCGCCATGCCGCCTCGTTGATCAAATCGGGGTTGCGCACGGCAGCGCTGTTGATTGAGCATTTGTCGGCGCCGGCCAGCAACAGCGTGCGGAAGTCGTCGGCCGAGCGGATGCCGCCGCCGATGGTGAAGGGGATGAACACCGCGTCGGCCACGCGGCGCGCCATCTCGACGGTGGTGCCGCGGCCTTCGTGCGAGGCCAGGATGTCGAGGAAGACCAATTCGTCGGCGCGCTCGCCGTTGTAGATGCCGGCTTGCTCCACCGGGTCGCCGGCGTCGCGCAAGTTGACGAAGTTCACCCCTTTGACCACCCGTCCGTTGGCGACGTCGAAGCATGGGATGATGCGCTTGGCGAGCATACGTTACCCTTCTTGCGTGACGATCGTTTGCAATACTTCCCGGAGCGACAATGCGCCCTCATAGAGCGCGCGTCCGACGATCACGCCGGACACGCCGCGCGATGCATACTGCATCAACTCGTGGATGTCGTCCAGGTTGCGCACCCCGCCCGAGGCGATGACTTGCAGGCCGGTCAACTGCGCCAGGGCTGCCGTCAGCTCGGCGGCGACGCCGGCCATCATGCCGTCGCGCCCGACTTCCGTGTAGAGGGCGTGAACGACTCCCATCCCTCGCATGAGCGAACCCAGCTCAATCGCCGTCATCGGTGTGGCCTGCTGCCAGCCGCGCGTGACGATGATGCCATGGCGTGAGTCCAGGCCGACGACGACGCGCTCCGGCCCGAACCGGTCGAGCGCGTCGGCTACGAGTTGCGGATTCTCCACCGCGGCGGTTCCCAGCACCACGCGGTCGGCGCCGTCGTCGAACGCGGCCGTCACATCGTGGATGTCCCGCAGGCCGCCGCCGAGCTGGAGCTTCGCGCTCACGCGGCGCCGCACCTCTTGCAACGCGCGGCGATTGGCGCGCCCTGCGGCTGGGTCGCCGAGCGCGCCGTCCAGGTTGACCACGTGCAACCAGGTCGCCCCCTCGCTCACCCAGCGCGCCGCGACGGCCGACGGGTCGTCCGAATACGTGATCTGTTGCGATGGGTCGCCTTGCAACAGGCGCACGACGCGCCCGTTGCGCAGGTCAATGGCCGGATAGATCGTGAACACGCGTGCTCCTCCCATAGACGTTGCTGAGCGGTGCGTCGTTCGCCGGCCAGGTCACGAAATTTCTCAACAGGCGCAAGCCGACGTCCTGGCTCTTTTCCGGATGGAACTGGATGCCCCACAGGTTGCCTCGCGCAACCACCGACGGAAAGAAGTAGCCGTAGTCGGTGACCGCCAGCACGTGCGCTGGATCGGCGACCTGCGGGTGATAGGAGTGGACGAAGTAAGCATAGTCGCCATCGCGTATGCCGGCCAGCAGCGGATGATCAGGCTGTTTCAGCCACAACTGATTCCAGCCGATGTGTGGGATTTTGAGCCGGCGTTCGCTCTCGTCGTTGGCGGTGTTGTGTTGCATTGCGAAGTGGAAGCGGACGACGCGGCCGGGAATCAAGCCGAGTCCTTCCCACTCGCCCATCTCCTCGCCGACATCAAACAACAGTTGCATGCCGACGCAAATGCCGAGCAGCGGCTTGCCGGCCAGCGCCAGCGCGCGCAGCGGCTCAAACAGGCCGCGCGCCTTCAGGCCGTGTTGGCAATCGGCAAATGCGCCCACGCCGGGCAGCACCAACTTTTCGGCGCGCTCCAGTTCGCGCCGGTCGTCGGTCAACGTGAGTTCAGCGCCGACGTGTTCCAGCGCTTTGCACACATTGCGCAGGTTGCCTGCGCCGTAGTCAATCACTGCAATCATGGATGTCCTCGAATGCGCTGCGCCGCGCGCCCTATCGCGTTAGGCGGAAGGCCAGTTCGCCTACAAACTCGATGCGTTCGACGCGCCAGGGCCGGTCGGCGATCATCGCTGCGAAGCGCGCCGCGTAGTTCTCGCGCATGCCGACTTGCCGGCCGCCCACCGTCCGCGTAGGGAACGAGACGACGATGCAGCGCGCATTGATTGTATCCAGGATGGCTGCGCCGGCGGCTTTGTCGAGCTGTTCCAGGCAAGGGAGCGCCTTGAGCAACAGAGCGACGTCGGCTGCATCGGTAGGGCAGTCGGTGATCACATCGCGGGCTTCGGCCTTGCCCGCTACGCCGAGCGCCGCCAGGGCTGCCCGCAGAAAGCCTGCCAGGTCCTCGTAGATGTCCACGGCATGATATGTCGCGCCGGCGGCCAGCGGCATCCACGGTAGGCTCAGTGGGTTCAAGCCGCAGGCGAGGTCGAGCACCGAGCGCACTGGGCCAAGGTCGGCAAGCACGCGCGCGTAGAACGCATCCAGGATGGGGAGTCGCTCCCGCGTCGAGGTGTGATGGTTCATGATGGATCGCAACACGGCGCGCCGCGCGGTGTCGTCGGGCGCTTGGATGATCTGACGCAGCCATGCGTCGTAAGGCGGGTGTGCGTTGGCGAGATATAGGCCGGCGATTTGATGCAGCGTCTTCTTGGTCGCTTTGACGGCGTCTTGGAGCGTCGCGCGCTTGCACAGCTCCGCAGCGCCGATGCGCCGCACGAGCGCTTCGCTGATCGCGCTGTATTTGCGGCTGGCGCGCACTTGTTTGACCAGCTCCTCCAGCCGAGGATCGTCGTGCATCACGTCAGTCGTGGGCGATGATCTGCCGCAGACGCGCCATCAACTGCGTCATGAAACGCAGGTTGTGCAGCGTAGCCAATCGCCCGTATGCTGCATCTTTGACCTTGAAGAGGTGATGCAGGTAGCCGCGCGAGTAGCGCCGGCAGGTCGGGCAGTCGCAATATTCGCAGACCGGCGCGCTCGACTTGATGTGCTTCTCGTCGCCGATGTAGAGGTAGGACCACCATTGACCCTCGAAGCGCGTCTCATCAGGCGGCTGGTTGAAGATCATCAGCCGGCCCCGTCGGGCGTCGCGCGTGGGTAGGGTGCAGTCGAACAGGTCGTAGCCCATGCGCGCGCAGGCGACGACGCTATCGGGATGTCCGATGCCCAAGGCGTGCATGGGCAGCGCGCGCGGGACGAGCGCGCGCGTATAAGCGACGATGTCGCGCAGGAGCGCGCCGTCGCTATCCAACGGCCATCCGCCGTAGCCGAAGCCGTCGAAGCCAATCTCCAGCAACGCCTCGGCGCACGCCTTACGCAGCTCTTTGGACGCGCCGCCCTGAATCACGCCGAACAGCAGCGGTCGCCTGGTTACAGCGTCCGCCGGGGACGAATGAGCCGCTGCCGGTGGCGCGTCCGTGGATTTGTGCGAAGCGGGGGCGCCGCGGGGCACGGCCAGCCACCGCTCGAACTCGGCTTTGCAGCGCCTGGCCCAGGCGATCGTCCGCCGGACGCTCTCGCGCTGCTCGGCCTCGCTGTCATCCGGGTGGGTGCAGTCGTCCAGGCAAATGACGATGTCCGCGCCAAAGCTGAGTTGGAGCTGCGTGCTTTTCTCCGGCGTCAGCAACGCTTTGTCCTTGCCGTCGGGCCGGAAGACCAGCCCCCGGTCGGTGAGCGAGCCGAACCTCGGGTTCTGGCGGATGAGCGAGTAGGCCTGGAAGCCGCCGCTATCGGTTACGATAGGCCGCTGCCAACCGGTCATCGCGTGCAAGCCCCCCAGCGCCTTCACCGTGGTGGTGCCGGGGCGCTGCATCAGGTGGAAGATGCTCATCACGATCCCCTCGACGCCGACGTTCTCGAGATCGGCGCTGTCCACAGCGCGCACGACGCCGCGCGTGGCATCCGGCAGGAAGGTCGGCAGGGCCAGCGCGCCGTGCGGTAGATGGAGGATGTCGGGCGTCATAGGATGGAGCGTTAGGCGTCGCGCAAGTCGCTTCTGGCGGCCGAAGCGCTGCTGGTGACTTGCGACGCCTCATCTTCTTCCTCAGGTGGCCCTCCTTCGGCGCGCGCGGCGCCCTCGATCACCAGCACGTATTCGCCTTTGGGCGTTCGGCTTTGCACCTGCGCGAGCAACGCCGACAGCCGGCCGCGGTCCACGCGCTCGAACATCTTGGTCAGGTCGTTGGCCAGCGCCGCGCGTCGGTCGCCGTACACGGCGATTGCATCGGCGATCAGCGCGGCGACGCGGTGCGGGCTTTCGTAGAAGATCAGCGTATGGGGCGACTGCGCGTCCACCGCGAGGAAGCGCCGACGCATGGTCGGTTTGCGCGGCGGGAAGCCACGGAAGATGAACGCATGTGTCGGCAACCCGCTGAGCACCAATGCCATGACGAAGGCGGCCGGCCCGGGGATCATGGTCAGCGGCAGTCCCTCGTCTATACAGCGCCGCACCAACACAAACCCGGGGTCGCTAATGCCCGGCGTGCCGGCGTCGCTCACCAGCGCCACCGTGCGCCCCTCCCGAAGCAGCGCGATGATCTTTTCGGCGGCCTGCCGTTCGTTGTGTTCGTGAAACGAGATCTGCGGGCGGGAGATGCCAAAGTGCTTGAGCAGCCGGCCGGTGTAGCGCGTGTCCTCGCTGGCCACCACATCGGCATTGCGCAACACCTCCAAGGCGCGCTGGCTGATGTCGCCGAGGTTGCCGATGGGGGTCGCGACCACGTAGAGCATCGCAGCGAACCTACAGCACGCCCTTTGTCGAGGGGATGCCGCTTCGGCGCGGGTCAATGCGCGTGGCGGCGTCCAGCGCGCGGCCCAGCGCCTTGAACAACGCCTCGGCTTTGTGATGGTCATCGCGGCCATAGAGCACGCGCGCGTGAAGGTTCAGCCGGCCGTGGGTCGCGATGGACTCGAAGACATGCGGGATAAGCGTCGCGCTCAGGTTGCCGATCTTCGGCCCGTCGAGCGCGCCGCGAAAGATGGCATACGGCCGGCCGCTCAAATCCACGACGACGTG
This sequence comes from Candidatus Roseilinea sp. NK_OTU-006, assembly GCF_012931985.1. GTDB lineage: Bacteria > Chloroflexota > Anaerolineae > J036 > Brachytrichaceae > JAAFGM01. The sequence goes on along the minus strand of NZ_JAAFGM010000007.1, from coordinate 103,362 downwards.
CGCCAGCGCTTCGTCCATCGTCACCCAGGCGTCGGCCATGCGCACGATGCCGGCGCGGTCGCCCAACGCCTCGTTCAGCGCCTGGCCGAGGGCAATGGCGACATCTTCGACGGTGTGATGCTCATCCACCTGCAGGTCGCCGACGGCGCGCACGGTGAGATCGAATAACCCGTGGTGCGCGACATGGTGCAGCATGTGGTCATAGAAGCCGACGCCGGTCTGAATCTCGGCGCGGCCGGCGCCGTCCAAATCCAGATACACGGAGACGTCGGTCTCGTTCGTCTTGCGTTGAATTCTGCCGATTCTTGCCATGGTTATTCGCCGAGTGCTTTGAGCGCGGCGATCAGTCGGTCGGTCTGGTCGGGCCGACCGACGCTGATGCGCACGCAGTCGCGCAGGCCCTCGCGGTCGAAGTAGCGCACCAGCACGCCCTGCTGCTCCAGAGCCTGCTTCAGGCGGCGCGCGGCCGGCGGGCGGGTCTCGCCGTGGTTCACCGGCGCGTCCTCGGCCACGCGGCACAATACGAAGTTGGCCTCGCTGGGGAAGACATGCAGCCAGTCGAACTGCCCGAGCAGCTCGCTCATGCGCTGACGCTCGGCCACCAGCCGCTGCACGTTCTCGCGCAGATACTCGCGGTCGCTCAGCGCGGCGATGGCGGCCACCGTCCCGGCCACGTTGGGCGTGTAGGGTTGCTTGATCTTCCACAGGTGCTGGATGATCGCGCGCGGGAAGACGCCGTAACCGACCCGCAGGCCGGCCATGCCGGCCAGCTTGCTGAACGTGCGCAGCACGATCAGGTTGTCGTACGCCAGCGCCCAGCTCACCCGGCTGGGGCGCGCGCTGAAATCCACATAGGCTTCGTCCAGCACCACCACGACCGGCAACGCCAGAAGCGCGCGCAGTTGTTCGTCGCAGATCGTTGAGCCATCGGGGTTGTTGGGGTCGGCGATGAAGAGCAGCTTTGGGATGAGGGAGTCGAGCGAAGTTGGGGGTTGGAGATTGGAGACTGGAGACTGGAGATTGGAGACTGGAGATTGGAGATTGGCGACCGGAGCATCTCCAATCTCCGATCTCCAATTCACTAATCTCTCTACTGCATGCACATCCACCGAAAAGTCTGCGCGGCGAGGCGCGGCGACGTAGTTCGCGTTCATCACGTCGGCGACCCAGCGGTACATGCCGAACGTGGGGGGCAGGTCAACGACGGCATCGCCTGGCCGGACGAAGGCGCGGGCGACCAGGTCAATCACCTCGTCTGCGCCGGCGCCGCATAGGATGTGCTCGGGCGGGATGCCGATGTGGTCGGCGATGGCCTTGCGCAAGGCCGTCTGGTCTGGGTCGGGGTAGATGTGCAATCCGTCGGCCCGGGCGAGCGCCTGCAGCGCGCGCGGCGATGGGCCGTAGGGGTTCTCGTTGGCGTCCAGCTTGACGATGTCTTCAGGGCGTCGGCCCAGACGTTGCGAGAGCACCTCGAACGGGACGATGGGCGTATAGGGTTGCATCGCCCGCAGGTGGGGGTTGATCAGCGATTCAACGTCCATACGGTCTGGTCGGTTCCCTGAACTTTACACACAAAGGTGGGCCGGGGAAGGTGAGGATCGGCGCAGCGGTGGCTCACCTCAGCGACTGGCGAAAGGCGCGCAGCGCTGCCACGCGGCTGGGTTGCTCCTCGAAGATGTAGGTCGCCGGGGTGACGACGACGCCGCTGCCGCCAATGGCGCGCAGTTGTTCGATCGCGTCGGTCAGCTCGTGGCGCCCGACGACGAGGTTCACGGCGAACCAGTGCGCGCCGGGATTCGCAGCGGCGCTGTGCGGATTGGGGTAGATCGGCGCGATCGTCGGCCCTTGTAACCCGCCAAGCGTCGTGCGCAGGGTGATGGTGCGCCCCACGTCCTCGAGCGACTGCCCGCGCACATTGGCCCAGATCATGAAGTAGCCTTCGGCGCGCTGGTGCGCCTCGAAATACTCCAGCATCTCGATCGCCACGTCCATCACCTCCGGCCGCTTGAGCGAGTTGCAATTGGCGACCAGGCTGGCCTGCGTATGGAGGATGATGCCGTCCTCGATCACGCGTAGCCGATTCTGTTGAAGCGTCGCGCCGGTCTCGGCGATATCCACGATGATGTCGGCGTAGCCGATCTCCGGCACCACCTCCAGTGATCCTTCGGCGTCAATCAAGGTGAACGGTGCGACGTTGTGCGTGCGCAGAAACTCGCGCGTAAGGTGAGGATATTTGGTCACCACACGCAACGGCTGCGCCATCGCGCGAACCTTGGCGGCCAGCTCAGCCATCGTTCGCACGTCCTCCCAGGATTCCGGCACGGCGATGACCACGCGGCACTTGCCGTAACCGAGCGCATCGTGCAGGACGTGCGCGGCCTCACCGGCGTTTGCGTCTGCAATCACGTCGTAGCCGGTGATGCCGAAGTCCACGCCGCCGCCGGCCACACTGACCACGATGTCGCGCGGGCGCTGGAAGAGCACGGTCACCTGCGGCAGCGCCGGGATATGGCCGATGTAGCTGCGCGTCGCCGATTGCTTCACGTCGAAGCCGCAGCGCGCCAGAAAATCCAACGTGGGCTGTTGCAGCCGGCCTTTCGACGGCAGTGCCAGCCGGATATCGTTACGCATGGAGGGTGAGCATGACGCGGATGTGCCGTGGCGCTTGCGGTCTCGTGACCTCAGTTCAGGCGAGCGAGTTCAACGGCCTTCTGCGCCGCTTCGGCGGCGCTCGTGGCGGTGATCAGGTTGGCGCTGGCCAGGATGCGGTCGCCTTCTTCCTGGTTCGTGCCGGTGATGCGCGCCACCATCGGCACTTTGGGCTTCACTTCTTCCATCGCTTGCACGATGCCGCGCGCCACCTCGTCGCAGCGCGTGATGCCGCCGAAGATGTTGAACATCACCACTTTGACTTTGGGATCGGAGAGCACGATGCGCAAGGCGGCAGCGACTTTATCGGCGCGCGCGCCGCCGGCCACGTCCAGGAAGTTGGCCGGCTTGCCGCCGAAGTGCTGGATGATGTCGAGCGTGGCCATCGCCAGGCCGGCGCCGTTGACCAGGCAGCCGATGTTGCCATCGAGCGAGACGAAGCTGAGGTCGGCGTTGCGCGCTTTGCGCTCGGCCTCGCTTTCCTCATCCGGGTCGCGCATGGCCGCCAGCTCGGGGTGTCGGAAGAGTGCGTTGTCGTCAATCACCATTTTGCCGTCCAGCGCCAGCAGCTTCGCGCCCCCGTCTGCGCTCACGATCGCGAGCGGATTAATCTCGGCCAGCGACGCATCGTTGGCGACGAAGGCCGCGGCAAGTCCCTTGGCGATCTTGACGAAGTCCCCCCAATGCTCGCGCGGCAGGCCGATGGCCACTGCTACGTCGCGCGCCAGATAATCCGGCAAGCCGATGAACGGATCAATCGGCGCGCGGACGATCTTTTCAGGCGTCGTCGCTGCGACTTCCTCGATGTCCACGCCTCCGGCAGCGCTGGCCATCAGCACGGCGCGGCGTCGCGCGCGGTCTATCACTACGCCCAGGTAGATTTCGCTTTGGATGTCGGCAGCGGGGTCAACCAACACCTTGCGCACGGGCAGGCCCTTAATGGTCAAGGCGAGGATGTGCTCGGCCTTCTCTTCAACTTCTTCGAGCGTGTGGGCGACCTTCACGCCGCCGGCTTTGCCGCGCCCGCCGACCAGCACCTGCGCCTTGATGACGACCGGCAGGCCGATCTCGCGGGCGGCGTTGCGCGCCTCGGTGGCATTCTCGGCCAGAATGCCCTGGGGCGTTGGGATGCCGAATCGGCCAAAGATCTGCTTGGATTGGTATTCGTGGAGTTTCATGATCCGTGCGTCCTATCAGGCTCAGAGCCTATCCGCCAACTCATCACACAACGTGCGTATTGAACAAGCGAAGCGTGGTTTGTGCTCGCCCAACGCGCATGTTCGGATGGCTCTCAACCTAAGAATTGTATCAGGCGCCGGCGCGGCGCGGTCGCGCTATGATTCCAACACGCGGACGACGCTGTAGCCCAGGTGCGTCAGCCCTGAAATGGTTTCTTCCTCCGTGCGCCGCACTTCCTCGCGCATGGCCGCCAGGTTGCTGCCGCCGATAGAAAGCACGACGGTGAGGTGTAAGCCGTCCTCAAACATCTGACCGCGTGACTTGACATACACCATCGGGTGATGGTCTTGCACCTCCTTAAGTAGCGCAGCGATGCGCGATTCATCGCCCTTATCCAGCACGATCGTGCGCTCGACATAGCCGCCAGCGCCGATAGTGTTTGCCAGCACCGGCCGCAGCGAGGTGGTGAAGATCGCCTTCATCTCGCCGGGCACGCCAGGCAGCGAGACGATCGTCGTCACGCCGTCGGGATGCTCCGAACGTGCGTCGAGCGCCATGGCCGGCGCTGCGCCGTCGGGGTTGAGGATCGGCGTTGCGCCCTCGGGGAACAGGGCCATCTTACGGCGCGCGTCGTTCAGCTCGGCGCTGAAGTTCGGGCGCAGCGTGGCCAGATAGGCGTAACGTCGGCGCACCATCTCCAGCGCTTCTGGATGTATGCGCATCGGCAGGTGGAGTGCGCGGGCGATGGCGCGCAGGGTCAGGTCGTCCTCGGTTGGGCCGAGGCCGCCGGTGGTCAGAATCAGCCGCGGGCCGCGTCGCAACGCGGCGCGGATCTCGTCGCCGATGTGGTCATAGTCGTCGCGGAGCATGGCGGCCCGCGTCACCCGCGCGCCCAGGCCGGTGACCATGCGGATGAGCCAGTGCGTGTTTGTGTCCAGCACTTGCCCAACGAGCAGCTCGTTGCCGATGGCGAAGATTTCTACAGTGCGCAGGTCGCTGAACATGGCAGGTTGCCGTTGACGAATATCAACAGCCTGAACTATACACCCCGCATTGCAATATTGGGGAGTTCAGCGCAACGGGCGCGCAGGGCACGGCGTGCTTGCGATGACGATTATCATTACCCTAGCCAGAGCACAGATCCCATGACCACCCTCGGCATCCTCGGCGGCGGGCAACTCGCGCGCATGCTGGCACAGGCCGCGCAGCGCATCGGGGTGAACGTCGCCATCCTCGACGAAGACGAGTTGAGTCCGGCGATGCAGGTGACCGCCTTCGGCGTGACCGGCTCGTGGCGCGACCTGGAGACGCTCGGCGCATTTGCCGATGCCGTGGACGCAATCACCGTCGAGAGCGAATTTGTGCCGGCTGAGCTCATCGCATTCATCGAGCAGCGCGGACGGCGCGTGCTGCCCGGCTCGCACACCTTAGCGTTGGTGCAAGACAAGTTCACTCAGAAGCAAACGCTGAATGCGGCCGGCTTGCCTACTACGGCGTATGCGGCTGTCGGCTCGCTCGACGCGGTCAAAGCCTTCGGCGCTCAACACGGCTATCCGCTCGTGCTCAAGACCCGCACGCTCGGCTACGATGGCTACGCGCAGATTGACCGCGAGGCCGATGTGCAGGCGGCTTGGGAGAGGCTGGCCGCAACCGGCCGCGCGTTGATGGTCGAGTCATGGGTCCGCTTCAAACGTGAGCTGGCGATCGTTGTCGCACGAGGGCAAGACGGCCAGATCGTCACTTACCCCGTGACTGAGACGCTGCGGCTCAACCACGTGTGCCACGTTGTGCGCGCGCATCGCAGTGGCTTCGACCATCCGGCCAAGGAGATCGGCCGGGCTGTGGTGGAGGCGGTGAACGGCGTCGGGGCGTTCGGCATCGAGATGTTCGAGCTGCCCGATGGCCAGGTGCTGGTCAACGAGGTTGTGCCGCGCGTGCACAACAGCGGCCACTACACCATCGAGGCTTGCCTGACATCGCAGTTCGAGAACCACGTCCGCGCCGTGTTAGGGCTGCCGCTGGGTTGGCCGGACATGGTGAAGCAAGCTGCGGTGATGGTGAACTGCCTGGGCACGAGCGAGCAGATGCCCAGGCCGCGCGACTTTGCGCGCGCGTTGTCCTATCGCGGCGCGCACCTGCACTGGTATGGCGAGCGCGCGTGCCGCAAGGGCCGCAAGATGGGTCATGTCACCGCCGTGCACGACTCGTTGTCCGAGGCCGAGCGCATCGCGCGCATGGCGGCCGGCGACCTGATGAGCGCGTCGGCGTGGTTTGTGTGAAAAGCGCACAGGCCGGCGTGGGCTGAGCCTGTCCCCCACGCCGGCTTTTTGTCCGGGCTGCGCGCTGCCGGCGGTCGTCATTCGCCGGACGGCTGGATACTGTCGCGCGTCCCCTTGCCGTTCGCCGCCATCATCTCCGCTAACGGCTTGACCAGATTGGTGAATTCCATGGGGAAGATGTATTTCGTCGCCGGGCTGGCGCCGATCGCCTTGAGCGCTTCCAGGTACTGGATCAACATGGTGTTGGCATCCACATGTCGCGCAGCTTCAAAGATTGCGTTCAACGCTGTGGCGAAGCCCTCGGCGCGCAGCGCCTGCGCCATCTTCTGGCCCTCGGCCTCGAGGATGGCTGATTGCTTCGAGCCTTCTGCGCGCAGGATGGCCGCGGTCTTCTCGCCATCGGCCAGGGTGACGGCGGCTTGGCGCTTGCCCTCGGCTTCGGTGACCAGCGCGCGGCGCGTGCGCTCGGCGCTCATCTGGCGGTTCATCGCCTCCTGCACTTCGCGCGGCGGCGTAATCTCGCGGATCTCAACTGCGGTGATCTTCACCCCCCAGCGTTCGGTCACTTCGTCGAGCTTGCTGCGCAGCGTCTGGTTGATGCGTTCGCGCTGGGCCAGCACATCGTCCAGCGTGATGTCGCCGATGACGGCGCGCAGCGTCGTCGTCGCGATGCCTTGCGATGCCGCCGCGAAGTTGCCCACCTGCAGCACGCTGCGCTCCGGATCGGATACCTTCCAGTAGGTGAGAAAGTCCACCGAGATCGGCGCGTTGTCCTTGGTGATTGCCGTCTGCTGCGGCACTTCCATGAACTGCTCGCGCAAATCCACTTTCGTGGCGGTGTCAATTAACGGGATCAGGATGATCAATCCAGGTCCTTTGGCGCCGATGGAGCGGCCCAGGCGGAAGACGACATACCGTTCGTATTCTCTGGCGATCAAGATGAAGGATCGCAGTAAGCCTCCCAGGATGAACAGCGCGATGACGACGATTAAACCGACCGCGATCAATGTGGCTAAACCGCTCATTTCTTATTTTTCTCCTCTGTGATTTGCGCTTCGCGTTCCGCCTGCTCCGGCGGATGTGCGAGCGCGCGCACAAACAATGTTAACCCTTCGACTTGTAAAACGACAATGGGGGCGCCTTCGCCGATCGGCTCGTCCGATTTGACCGTCCAGAGCTCGCCGGCGACTTGCGCGGTGCCGGTGAACTGCGACTCGGGGGTGAGGGGTGACTTGATCACGCCATGCGCGCCCAGGATGTTGTCGGGCGAGATGACCGGTCGCTGCTGCATGGCGTGCAGGGCGCGGTGCAACCCGAAGCCGAAGAAAATCGCCGAGCCGCCCGATGCCAGCATGATCAACCACCACGATACGGCGAAAGCCCGCTCGTCTGGTCGGAACAGGAAGAGCGAGCCGATGCCCAGGAGGATGGCCCCGCCGAGCGCGACTAACCCGCTCTGGATCTGAATATCGGCGATCAACAGTCCGATGCCGGCGAGGATGAGTAATAGGCCGGCGATGTTCACGGGCAGGCGAGACAAACCGAGCAGGGCCAGGAGCAGGCACAACCCGGCGCCGATCTCGAGCAGGCCGGTGCCCGGCACGGCAAAGGCCATCACCAGCGCGATCAAGCCTAGCATGAGCAACGCATACGCGATGTTTGGATTGGCGATGACGTCGAAAACTGCCTGTCCGATGTCCATGGTTCTCCCTGCGCGACCGCCGGAGCGCATCGTCTCGCTCGCCGAGCGGGTTGCTGTGGACGATATCGCTCATCGGTTAGAAAGATGCTGGTCAAAGGATGAGGCGCGGATTAACGCGCGCCGCCATCGCTCAGATTGGCGCGGCGGCGTTCAACTGGGTCGTGACTGCCGTCGTACACCTCCTCCATCGAAGCCAGGATGTCGTGCAGCGAATTGACTTGCTCGGTGATGCTTTCGCGCAAGCGCTGAGCTTTGTTGCCGTCCACGTCTCGTGCATCCAGCAGCAGCATCTGCGAATACACGGTGCCGAGCGCCGTGAGCGTGTTCTCCAACTGCAGCTCGGCGCGATCCATCGCGGTCTCCAGCTTAAGCAGGTTGTTGTATTGCGACTGCCGGCGGCTGATGGTCTCGTCCAGCTCGCGCCGGATGCGCTCATCCTGCTCTTGTAGCGCGCGCTGCTTGAGACGCTTGATGGACTCCGGCACGTCGTTCAAGTCTTTCTTGATGATCTCGTCGTTCTGGAAGGCATCCAGCCGGCTGGCCAGCGCATAGATGTTGCGCACCCATGCTTCCACCTGGTTGGCCACATCTTGCATGCGATGCTGCATCGCGGAGTCGGTAAAGCGTTCCACCGCCTTGTCAATCCGTTCGCGGTAGGCGATGGCCTGTTTGACGTTCATGCGCAGGCTGGGGTTGCGGATTCGGCTGAGGTCGAATGCTTCGCGCAACGCCTGGGACATGGCCCGCTCGCCGGCTTGCCGGCTGGCGACGCCCATGCCGATCACGCCCAACCACAGCGGCGCCAACCCGGCCAGCCACCATACCGGCGACACGTTGAACGGTGGATCGCCCAAGATCGGGATTGGCACGCCGAGCCCGACCAGGATGATCGCGGCTGCGATGATCAGTGCGCTGGGCAGGCTGAAGATCGCGTTCTGAATGAGCTTGCCGCGCGTGCGTTCTCTCAGGTCGTCCATTGGCTCGACCGATCGGTGGTTGATAGGTGCCGGCGATGACCTGCGCCCGCGTTGCTGTTTGTCGGCTACTGGCTAATCCCCAACCGCCGCTTGCGCTCCTCGAGTTGGGCGTCCAGTTCGCCGCGGCCGAGCACCTCGTCCATCTGCGCATCCAGGTTTTGGGCGGCCATCTCGGCGCGGGCCGAGGCCTGGTCGAGCCGCGCCCGAATGGCCTCGGCCATGCGGGCGACATCGGCGTCGCCCACGCCGGCCAGGTCGTCCAGCGACTTGATCGCCTTGTTGGTAATCTCCTTAGCCTTGGCCAAGTCGAGTAGGGCTACCATCTCCTCACGTTGCTGGCGGATGGTCGTGAGCTTCGCCTGTAGCTTCAGGCGCGCGTCGAGCAGCGCTTTGTACTCGCGCTGCTGGCGTTCCAACTGGCTGTTGTAGGTCTCGTATAGGCTGCGCACCGAGTTCAGCTTGGCCTGCGCGGCGCGCGCCAGGTCATCCTTCCCCTGGGTGAGGAAGAGGTCGATATTGCGATCCAACTCGTCTATCTGTTTTTTATACTCGGCAGTCTTGCGTTCTAGCGTCTTAACCTGGCCGCCTACGGTGGCTGCAGCGTCCTCCAAGGCATCGAGGTTGTTGTCCACGTCGCGGATGTACTGGTCAATGACCGCCATTGAGTTGGATTTCAGCGCGTTGTCCACCAACGCGTGCAGGTTCGCTTGAATCAGCGTGCTCACTTTGTCGAGAAGAGAAGCCATTCGTTTTCCTCCGGGATGTGCAAAACCGTCGCTGCTCCCCCAGCTCATCCGAATCGCCCTCCCGTGGAGATCGCGACCCCGATGAGGACGAATTCCAGACAGCCACGAAGGCAAGCAGATGATCGAAATTATAGCTACCAGGTCGCCTGGGCATGACATTTACCTGACGCAGCCGATGCATTTTCCACAGTGGCCCGGCGCTCGACGTCGCGCCAATGGGGTCGCTATGCGGCTCGACGTGGAACTCTGCAGCACATTTGACGTCTTCAAAGTGAAGTTGCACACTCATCCAAAGGTCGAAGGGAGGATGACCATGATGACCACACTTAAACGCTGCCTTGCACTCGTCGCGCTGTTTGGTTCAGTTGCACTATTGGTATCGGCCTGTGCCGCGCCGGCAGCGCCGCCGCCAAACCTCTCGGAGTTTACGGCTATGGCGGCGCCAACAGCGGCGCCGGCGATGCCTGAGAGCGCCGCACGTTCACCGATGCAACTCCCCGACGAGGCATCGGATCAGGCCGTCCAGCAGCGACTGATCATCCGAACGGCCGACGTGACCATCGTTGTGAAAGACACGCAGGCGCAAATGGACGCGCTGGCCAAGCTGGCCCAGGAATTCGGCGGTTTCGTCGTGTCGTCGAGCGCGTCGCGCGTCCGTGATAACGCCCTACAAGGCTACGTCATGCTGCGCGTAGATGCAGCGCGCTTCGACGAGGTGATGAACCGCATCCGCGCGCTGGCTGTCGAAGTGCGCAGCGAAAACGTGCGCGGCGAAGACGTGACTGCCGAGTACGTGGACCTTGACGCCCGGCTGAAGAACCTGGAGGCGACCGAAGCGCAGCTCCAGAAGATCCTTGAGCAGGCGACCACCACTGAGGACGTGCTGGCCGTGTACCGCGAACTCACCGAGATTCGCGGGCAAATCGAGCAGATCAAGGGACGCATGAAATATCTCTCCCAGTCGGCGGCGCTGGCCACCATCTCGGTCACGCTCATCCCCGACGCGCTGGCGCAGCCGCTTCAGTTGGGCGGCTGGCAGCCGGCGGGTGTGGTCAAAGAAGCGTTTGAGGCGCTGATTGCCACGTTGCAGGGGCTGGCCTCGCTGTTGATCTGGCTGGTCATCGTCGTCCTGCCCGTGTTGTTGATCTTGGCCATCCCGATCGTCTTGCTGGCGCTGCTCATCCGGCGCGCGCGCCGCCGCAGAAAGGCCGAGGCAGTGAAGACCGCGTGAGCATTGCGGGTTACCTCTACAATCGGCGGCATGAGCATCGAACTGCGCGCAGCGCTCGAGGCGATCATCGGCGCGGCCCTGCGCGCTGCTGACCCCGCTGAGGCGATTCGCCGTCACGTCCGTCGCGACGGCGAATCGCTCGTGATGGATGGCGTGACGTGCGACCTGCGCGCCTTCGATGACGCGCGCCTGATCGCTGTTGGCAAAGCGTCGGCGCCGATGGCCGCCGAGGTGGTTCGTTTGCTGGATGATCACTTGTCCTGCGCCGTCATCGTCACCAAGCATGAGCATCTGTCTCCTGACCTAAGGGCCAAGCTCACCCGTCGAGGCTTTACCCTGATCGAAGCCGGTCATCCGGTGCCGGACGAGCACAGCTTGCGCGCCGGCCGGGCAGTGCGCGCGGCGCTGCGCGGTTGCACGGCGCAGACGCTGGTCATCGTCTGTGTCAGCGGGGGAGCGTCGGCGCTGCTGGTCGCGCCCCACGCCGGCATCTCGCTGAACGCGATGCGCGCCATCAACGATGCGTTGCTGCGCAGCGGGGCCGACATTTACGAGATGAACGCCGTGCGCGCGCGGCTGGATCGCCTGAAGCGCGGCGGTCTGGTGCGACTGGCGCAGCCGGCGACGGTCATCGGCTTGATCCTCAGCGACGTGATCGGCGATCCGCTCGACGTGATCGCGGGCGGGTTGACGAACGACCCACAGGCGCACAACGTGCTGGTGGGCAACAATGCGCAGGCGTGCCAATCCGCAGCGCAAGCGGCGGAGCGGCTCGGCCTTGCCGCGCGCGTGGTCACCACCACGCTGCGCGGCAAGGCGCGCGAGGCCGGCGTGCAAATCGCCCGCGCATTGCTGGATGCCGATGCGCCGCCTACAGCGCACGGTGTGTGCCTGATCTATGGCGGCGAGACCACCGTGACCGTGCGTGGCAATGGCAAAGGCGGGCGCAACCAGGAGTTGGCGCTGGCGGCGGCTATGGAACTGGATGCGCAAGCGGACCCGCGGACGCGCCCCTGCGTCGGCATCGCGGCGCTGGGCACCGATGGCACCGACGGCCCGACCGATGCCGCCGGCGCGATGGCGTTCGCCGACACGGTGCGACGCGCGCGCGAGCGCGGCTTGGAAGCCCTTGACTATCTTGAGCGCAATGACAGCTATCATTTCTTCGCGCCGCTGGGCGAGTTGATCATGACCGGCCCGACCGGCACCAATGTCGCTGATGTCATCATCGCCCTGAGGCTAAGCGATGCAACCGCAACGCAAAGCACAATGCGCCATCGTTTGGAATCTCTCCCATGACAACGTCCATCACCCTCGCCGACATCTACGCCGCGCAGCAGGTGTTGCGCGATCAGCTCATCCTCACGCCGGTGCTGCCGGAGCTGCGCCTGACGCGCACCCTCGGCGCGCGCGTGTTTCTGAAAGCCGAATCGTTGCAGCGGGCCGGCTCGTTCAAGATTCGCGGCGCGTATAACAAGATCAGCCGGCTGGGCGAGGAGGAGCGCCAGCGCGGCGTGATTACAGCCAGCGCCGGCAATCACGCGCAGGGGGTGGCGCTGGCTGCGCGCCTCTTCGGCATCCCGGCGACGATCGTGATGCCGGAGCATGCCCCGCTGACCAAGGTGGTGAGCACGCGCGACTTGGGCGCGGAGGTGATCTTGCACGGCGCAACGTTTGATGATGCCGGCGCGTTCGCCCGCGAACAGCAGCAAGCGCGCGGCTTGACGTTCGTGCATGCCTTCGAAGACCCACTTGTCATCGCCGGGCAGGGCACGATTGGGTTGGAAATCCTGTCCGCGCTGCCCGAGCTGAACACGCTCCTCGTGCCCATCGGCGGTGGGGGCTTGATCAGCGGCATCGCCATCGCGGTGAAAGCGCTTAAGCCCGGCGTGCGCATCGTGGGCGTGCAATCAGCGGCTTGTGCGCCGGTGCGTGCGTCGTTGGCGGCCGGCCAAGTGGTCACGGCCCCCTCGGCTCATACCATCGCCGATGGCATCGCCGTCAAGCGCCCGGGCGAGCTGACGCTGCGCTACATCCGCGAACTGGTGGATGACGTGGTGGAGGTGAGCGACGACGAGATCGCGCGGGGCATTGCCCATTGCGCCCAGTATGCCCGGCTGGTGGTGGAAGGGGCCGGCGCGGCCGGCGTGGCTGCGCTGCTCGCGGGCAAAGTTGCGGTCGAGCCAGGCGATGTCGTCTGCGCTGTGCTATGCGGCGGCAACATTGATGGCAATCTGCTGGCGCGGGTCATCGAGCAAGTGATGGTGCAGCAGGGGCGCATCGTCGTGTTGCGCCTCACCGTGCTGGACCGCCCCGGCCAGCTTGCAGCGGTGATCAACCACGTGGCGGCATGTGGGGCCAACATCATTGACGTGATCCACCGACGGGCGGTGTGGTTGGCGCCGCTCACGCGCACCGGCCTGGAACTCGTGCTCGAGGTGCGTGACGAGGCTCATGGACAGGCCGTGATGCAGCGGCTGGCCGATGCCGGCTATCACGTCGAGCGCGTGCGGCTGGGCGAATGGCCAAGTTAAGCGCCGGACATGAGCCACAAAGCACGACGGCGCGCAGACTTGATTCATCAAACCCAAGTCGGAGCGCGCGCCATGCCCGGCCTGACTTGAGTTTGGTGCTACAAGCCCAATCGAAAGGAATCCCAAACTGACGCATCAAACGGTCAGACCGCTTCAAGCGGTCTGACCGTTTTGAGTTCACCCTGCCGTCGCATCCACCGGCGTCGGGGGCGCAGTGCTTTACGCCGCGGCGTCCGCCGTTCAGCATCCCGCCCAATCGGGCGCAATCCCACGCCCGCGGTGGTTCGGTGCGAAGCAGGGCGCGCCGGTCCTCCGCGTCGCCAGGGCGAACAGAGCGCTGGCGCCCAAGGCCGGTTGCGGTGAGGCCGGCCATTCGGACTAGAACTTCCGGCTCCACTCTTTCGGCCAGCGTTCGACGACGACTTTGGTCTCGGTGTAGAACTCGACGCCATGCATGCCCTGAGCGTGCAGGTCGCCGAAGAAGCTCTCGCGCCAGCCGCTGAAGGGGAAGAAGGCCATCGGCGCAGCTACGCCGACGTTGATGCCCACGTTGCCGGTGTTCACCTCGTAGCGGAACTGACGCGCTGCCGCGCCGCTGCTGGTGAAGATGCATGCCATGTTGCCGTAGCTGCGGTCGTTGACCAGCGCAATCGCTTCCTCGATGGTCTCGGCATGCATCAGGCTGAACACCGGGCCGAAGATTTCGGTGCGGGCGATCTCGCTCTTGGGCGGCACGTGGTCAAGGATGGTGGGGAAGACGAAGTTGCCGTCTTCGTAGCCCTTCACCTTCTTATTGCGCCCATCCACCAGCACCTGCGCGCCTTCCTGCTCGCCGAGCGCGATCAACTTCTCGATGCGCGCTTTGCTCTCTGCGGTGATCACCGGCCCCATCTCCACGCCTTCATCCAGCCCGTAGCCCACTTTGCGCGAGGCGGCTGCGTCGGCCAGTTGCTCCACGAAGATGTTGCGCGCTTCGCCCACGGTGATGCCGACCGAGGCGGCCAGGCAGCGCTGTCCGGCGCAGCCGAATGCCGAATCGGCCACGATGCGCGTGGTCATGTCCATGTCGGCGTCCGGCATGATGACGACCGGGTTCTTGGCGCCGCCTTGCGCCTGTACGCGCTTGCCGGCCCGCGCGGCGCGCTCGTAGATGTAGCGGGCCACCGGCGTGCTGCCCACAAAGCTCACCGCGCGAATGTCGGGATGATCGAGAATAGCGTCCACGGCTTCTTTTGCGCCGTTCACCACCTGAACCACGCCGGGCGGGAAGCCGGACTGCTCCAGCAATTGGAAAATGCGCTGCATCGTCATCGGCACCTTCTCGCTGGGCTTGAGGATGAAGCAGTTGCCGGTGGCGACGGCGTAGGGCAGGAACCACAGCGGCACCATGCCGGGAAAGTTGAACGGCGTGATGGCGGCGACGACGCCGAGTGGCTGGCGGAAGCAATGCTCGTCAATGCCGCGCGCGATGTCTTCGTTGTTGAAGCCTTGCATCAGGCTGGGGATACCGCAGGCCACCTCGACGTTCTCGATGGCGCGCTGCATCTCGGCCTGACTCTCGGCGTAGGTCTTGCCGCACTCGTTGGTGATCAGGCGCGAAAGCTCATCGCGGTGCTCTTCTAGCAAGCGCTTGAATTTGTAGAGATGTTGCACCCGCTCGACGGCCGGCACGCGCCGCCAATGCTTGAATGCCTTGACGCCGGCTTCGGCGGCCAGGTGCACCTCTTCGGCCGGCGAGAGCGGCACTTGGGCCATCACTTGGGCGGTGGCGGGGTTCTTCACGTCGAGGAACGCGCCGGCGCCGGATTCCATCCATTGACCGTTGATGTAGTTGAGCAGGCGACCGTTGGTTGACATGTCCTTTTCTCCCTGAAGTACGAGCTTCTTGGCTGTGCAGCGATTATAAGTTCAATCGCCAATATAATCCCACTGGGTGTCGAATATCTTGCTGGAGGAACTGCAAGCCGCGCTGAAACCGATCTTCGACAAGTATGGCGTGGCGCGCGCGTTCGTGTTCGGCTCGGTCGCGCGGGGTGAGGCGACGCGCCGCAGTGACGTAGACCTGGTCGTCATCCAGGAGACCGACAAACCGTTCCTCGACCGCTACGAGGGCATCCTGGCCGAAATCCACACGGCGCTGCGCCGCAGCGTGGATTTGTTGATTTACACGCCGCGCGAGTTCGAGGCGATGCCGCGGACGGCGTTCGTTCGCCGCATGCTGAGGGATAGCAAGGTGATCTATGAGCGTGAGCGGGAATCGCCAGATGGCGATGCGCTGGATCGAGACGGCTGAGGAAGACCTACATACAGCGCGTCTGCTGTGCAGCGCGAATGTTCACGCGCCGGCCTGTTTCTACGCCCAACAGGCGGCCGAAAAGGCGATGAAAGCGTTGTGGTACGCACTCGACCAGGAGCCTTGGGGCCATTCCGTCGTGGCGTTAGTCGAAAATTTCGTCGAGCGCGATGCGTTGCCTGATTGGAGACAGTGGAGTGACTATGCGGCCCAGCTTGACCAGTTTTACATTCCAACGCGTTATCCTGATGCGTTACCGACCTCCACGCCGGGCCGAGTGTATCGCGCAAGCGATTCTGAGCGCGCGCTGGCTTGTGCAGAACCGATCGTGAACGGTTGTCGCGAATGGCTGGCCGCGCATTGACCTCGATCCGCGTGCGCGTGGGAGCTGCCACACCTGCTCGTAAGGCGCGATGATCTGCTCGGCGGCGGTCGCCGCGAAGCCGTGTTGCGTGAGCAACGCAGTGAATGCGTCACCCAGTCCGCTGCGCGCCGAGCAGGCGTCGGTGACGATCAGGGCATGGCGCGCGCGCCGATCTGGCGCAACTGCGCCGGCAGCTTGCGGCTTGCGCCGGCACCAAAGCGTATTGTGCGCGGAATGTTGAACGTGATCGCCGTCGCGGTCAACGAGGGTATTAGGGCTGCGCCGGCGTGGTGGCCGTCAGCTCGCGCACCAGCGCGTCCACGTTGTGCTCGATCAGCGCGAATGCCTCAGCGGTTGGCATGAGATGGAGATCGTGCACGCGCCAGTAGGTGATGTGGTTGCGCCAGGCAGGGAAGTAGTGCTCGACATAGCTGCGATGTTCATCTTCGTCCAGTGCGATGATGCGCTGCGCCGAGTGAAGGTCGGCTTCGGTCAATCGGCGCGGGTGGGGTGGGTCGGCAGGCAAGGGGAGCCCACGCTCCTGCGCGCGGTGGATCACGCTAACGGCGAGCGGACCGGGGTTGAACGGGCTGGGGGCGAAGCCGCGCGAGGTAGCGCGCCAGCCCAGATGGGCCGGCGCGGTTGCGTTGAAATACAGCTCGGCGTAGCGGCTGCGATAGTAGTTGCCGGTGCAGATGAACAACACCGTGTGGTCCGACATGCTTCACCGGCCTTGTGAACGGCGCCAGGCTTCGTATTCCTCACGGGCGTCTTCGCGCAGCGGATAGTATTTGCGCAGGTCGCCGCCCTCGGCCAGCTTCATGCGGGTGAAGTCCTCCCATTCGGCGTGCTCGCTGGCTTTCTTCAGCAGCTCCGGCGCCAGCTTGATGGGCACCACGACCACGCCGTCGTCGTCGGCGATGATGATGTCGCCGGGCATGACCAACACGTTGTTCATGGCGATCGGCACGTTGACGGCGAAGGGCATCAGGTTGGTCTGCGTGTGAAAGTTAGGCGTGACGCCGCGCAACCACATGGGCAAATCCAGGTTTTTGACATGGGGGTAATCGCGGATGCAGCCGTCAATCACTACGCCGGCGCCGCCGCGACCCTTGAAGTAGGTCAGCATCATCTCGCCGAAGATGCCGCTGCCCATGTCGCCGCGCGCGTCCACCACGACGATGTCGCCGGGCTGGGTGTGATACAGCACGTGACGGTGGAGTTGCGCCTCGACGTTGCTGTATTCGCTCTCGCCATAGAGGTCTTCGCGCTTGGGCATCATTTGGAGCGTAAGGGCCGGGCCGACCACGTGCTTGCCCTTGTTCCACGAGACCGGGCCGCGGATGTGCGCGTCGCGGATGCCTAGCCGATACAGCTCGCCGACGGCCGTGGCGCAGCCGATGTGGCGCAGTCCTTCGATGAGTTCTTTGGGGGGACGAACGATATCCGGTGTCTGAATCATGCTCGGCACTATAGCGCCGTTTGGGGAGCGGGCAAGCGCGGCGGTGGCTACAGGCCGAACACTTGCTCGACCTTGATCTGCAAGCCGGGGATGACCTGTGCAGTCAGCGTGTCATCCCATTCGTGGATGCGCACGTTCTGGTAGCGCGATTTGCCGGGCAGCGTGTATTGCTCGATCACCTGGTTGGTGACGTCTATCAGCCAGGCTTCGGGGATGCCAGCGCTCGCGTAGCGCGGAATCTTCTCCTTGCGGTCGTAGTCCGCCGAGGCGTCGGCCACCTCGATGACGATGAGCGTGTCCTCTGCAGTGGGGATGCCCTGGCGGTAGAAGTCATCGCGCCTCTTGAGAACAGCGAGGTCTGGTTGCGGTTCCGATAAATCGTCAAGTTGTATGGGATCTTGGACGCTGACGATAGCCGATTGCGCCAACAAGAGTAGAAGAAGCTCGTTGAGCTTCTTGACGATTGCTGCGTGTAGTGGGCCGATGGGACTCATCCGGCGTATCTCCCCAGCAATGAGTTCGACGCGGTCGTCCTCGGCGAGGATGCCGGCTTCGCGCATGCGCGCGTATTCGCTCACGCTGATCGGACGCAAGGTGACGTGCACGGCCATACGCGAATGATATAACCGGGGGAGGCGATGGCATTGCATCGCCTCCCTCGATCAGAAGTGCGTCGGTTCGCGCTTCAGGAATTGCCCGCGCCCAATCGTGCCGACGAATTCGCCGTCGCGCACGGCCACCTCGCCGCGCACGGTGACCACGCTGGGCCGGCCCTTGATCTCCCACCCCTCGAATGCGCTGTAGTCCAAGTTGATGTGGTGCGTCTTGGCCGAGATCACGCCGCGGTAGTTCGGGTCGTAGACCACCAGGTCGGCGTCACTGCCGACGGCAATCGTGCCTTTGCGGGGGAAGAGGCCGAATAGCTTAGCCGCCTGTGTGCTGGCGCAGTCCACGAATGTGTTCAAATCCAGGCGGCCGGTCGTCACGCCATAGGTGTAGAGCAGGTTGACGCGGTCTTCCAGCGAGGGGATGCCGTTGGGGATTTTGGTGAAGTCGTCGCGCCCCATCTCCTTCTGTCCTTTGAAGTCGAATGGCGCATGGTCGGTGGCAACCGTCGAGACGAAGCGTTGCTTGAGCGCGTTCCAGAACACGTCCTGATTTTTCTTGTCGCGCAGCGGCGGCGACATGACGTATTTGGCACCCTCGAAGTTTGGCAACTCGGCGTAGCTCTTGTCCAGCACCAGATACTGGATCAACGTCTCTACCCAAACGTTCAAGCCGCGGTCCTTGCCGGCCATCGCCTCGCGCAGCGCCTCTTCGCAACTGGTGTGCACGATGTAGGTGTGCGCGCCGGTCATCTCCGCGAACGACAGCAGGTGATGTACCCCCTCGGCTTCTACGCGCGGCGGGCGGCTCCAGTAGTGATACTCCGGGCCGGTTTTGCCCTCGTTGAGTAGTTGCTTCTGCAGCTCCAGCACTAGGTCGGCGTTTTCGCAGTGCGCCGTCACGATCACGCCGAGCTTTTTGGCCAGCCGGAGCGTGTGATACAGCTCCTCGTCGGTGATGCCGAAGGCGCCTTTGTAGGCCAGGAAGACCTTGAAGCTGGCGACGCCGGCTTTCACGATCTCGGTCAGCTCGGCTTCGACCTGTGCATCGTAGCGCGTCACCGATTGATGGAAGGTGAAGTCGCACGCGCTTTTGCCGGCGGCCTGGCTCATCCAAAATTCGAAACCGTCGGCCAGCGGCCGGCCGTTGCGCGCTTGGCAGACCATCTCGATCAGGGTGGTGGTGCCGCCGATCAGTGCGGCCTTACTGGCGCTGATGTAGTCGTCCTTGGCGAATGTGCCCATGAAGGGCAGGTAGACGTGCACGTGCGGGTCAATGAAGCCGGGGAAGACGTATTTGCCGGTCGCGTCAATCACCGTCGTGTCCGGCGGGGCGTCGAGGTGCTTCCCGATGCGGCTGATCTGCTCGCCTTCGCAGTAGATGTCGGCCTGCATCTGTTCGCCGGCCGTGACGATGGTGCCATTCTTGATCAATAGAGCCATGCTTCTCTCCTCGGTGCGCTAAATGGCCGACTTGCGTTTGGTGTGTGGCGATCAACGCTTTTTGGGCGCAGCCTTGGTTTTGGCCGGGGGCTTGCGCGTTTTGCCGTTGGTCGCAGCTTTGGCAGCCACAACCGTGCGCCGCTTCCCGTTGAAGTGTGGGATGACGCTGCGCCCGTAGGCGGCGACCTGTTTCTCCTCATCGCCGCACATCAGGTAGATGTTGAACTGGTGCACGCCTAGCGACTGCAGCTCCTCGATCTTAGCGATGTGGTCTTTGATCGAGCCGACGATGCAGTAGCGGTCGGTGATCTCGTCGCTGACGAACCGGGCGTTGCTGCTGCCCACCTCGGCGTGATGCAGGTAGTCGTAACCGGGGCGATCCTCGACGTAGGCGTAAAGCTCCTTGGGCAACTCTTCCTTGGGATAGCGCTTGAGCAAGTCCACCACGTGATTGGACACGAGGGCGGGGAACCAGCGCACGCGCTCGCGCGCCACGGCCAGGTCGCTCGAAATCCACACCGGCGCGCAGGCCATGATCTTGATCTGGGAATAATCGCGCCCGGCCTCTTCCGCGCCTTCCTTCACGAACTGCAAGCACCACTTGATGAGATAGGGGTCGGCGAACTGAAGGATGACGCCGTCGGCGATGCGCCCGGCCGAGCGCAGGGCGATCGGCCCGTAGCCCGCCACCCAGACCGGCGGCACGCCGCCGTCGGCCCAACTCAGATACGTATCTACGCCGTCGTAGTCAATGTGCTCGCCGGCGGTGAGTTTGCGGAACTGGTCCACGAACTCTTCGAGGTTGGCCATCGTCGTCGGCTTCTTGCCCAGCCGGCGGCGCGAGCTATCGCCGCGCCCGATGCCCATCTCCATGCGTCCCTTGCTGATGCGCTGCAACGTGGCGAAGTCGCTGGCGCACACCGTCACGTCGCGCACCACGGGGTTGGTGACCAGCGTGCCGATGTGCACTTTCTTGGTGTTCCACGCCCATAGGGCAAAGCGCGGGAAGACCGACTGCCACAGCACGTGGCTGTCGAAGCTCCACACATAGCCGAAGCCGGCGGCCTCGGCCTGCATGGCGATCTTGACCTCGCGGCGAACGTCGAGGTCGCTTTTGAAGGTGATGCCGAAATCCATCTTAGCCATAACGTCTGGTGTCAAATTTCAGGTGATGAGGGGAGGGCGTCGCAACGGCGGCCTGCTCCCCTGCATCCCTGGTCTTCAACAGATGAAAGATGAACCGCTAATTGCCGCCTTCCTTCAGCTCGACCGTGATCTTGGTGAAGCCTTCGCCCTTGACGTCGCCTTCCAGCCCTTCCAGCGCTTTCTGGGCCAGGTCGGTGCGATAGGCGTTGGGATCGGGGTCTTGCTTCAGGATGCCGTAGGTCTTGGCGATCTCCACCGTCTGCTTGTACAGCGCTTCGTCCATCTGGCCGATGCCTTTGGGCGAGGGCCAAATCAGCGCGTTGATCTCGTTGAGCTGCCAGCGCATGTGGCTCTCGCCCAGCGCCGTGCCGTTGTTCAACACGATCTGCACGCACTCGTCGAAGTTATCGCGGCAGAACATCCAGCCCTTGAACGTGGCGCGCAGGAACTTGACGGCGATGTCCTCGTTGCCCGGCTGCTTCAGCCACGACTCGCGCGCCATGATGCCGTCTTGCAACATGGCGGTGCCCACGTCGTTGAAGTTGATCACGTTGAGATCCTCGGGCTTGTAGAGTTCGCCAGTGGCCGGGTTCTTGGTCTCCAGCACCTGGGCATACTCGTTGTAGATCATCGCCTGGGCCACGTCCACTTCGCCGTTGAGCAGTTGGCTCATGTCGAAGTTCTGCTTGATGATCTTCGCGTCCTTGTCCGGGTCGAGGCCAGCCTTGCGCATCGCGGCGAACAACTCCGGCTCGTTGCCCAACAACCACGAGCCGACATTCTTGCCGCGGAAATCTTCGACCTTGGTGATGTTCTTCTCCTTGAAGGAGACCATCAGGGTGCCGCTGCGTTGGAAGATCTGGGCGATGTTGACCAGGTCGGCGCCGGCCTCGCGCGCGGCGAGCATGCGGCCGGGCAGCCAGGCCACGCCGAATTCCGCGCCATCGGACGCGACGACTTGCGCCGGCGCGATGTCCGGCCCGCCGGGGATGATGGTCACGTCCAAGCCCTCCGCGGCATAGAACCCTTTGTCCTTGGCCGCGTAGTAGCCGGCGAACTGCGACTGCGGCACCCACTGCAAGACGACGCGCACGGGCGTGAGCGCCGCCGGCGCGGCGGGCGCTTTGGTAGCGGCCGGGGCAGCGGGGGCAGCCGGCGCGGCACAAGCTGCTAACATGAGCGTGGCGAGCGTCGCAAATGAGAAAGCTTTGAGCGTCGGTTTCATATGTCCTTTTCTCCTCTGTGAATGAAATTCATCGCTTCTCGACTGAGACATGCCAGGGAATCGCGACCCTTTCAGCGGCAAGGATGATGAGGTAGAACGCGATGCCCAGTAGGGCACTGATGATAATCGCCGCCCATGCATTGTCAAAACGGAACAACTGCGCTTCCTGAAGGATATATACCCCCAGGGATTCGCGCGGGCCGCCGAAGTATTCGCCCACGATGGCGCCGATCAGCGCCAGCGTGCTGCATACCTTTAGCGCGTTGAACAAGTAGGGCAGCGAGTTCGGGATACGCACCTTTGTCAATACCTCGAACGGCGCAGTGGCATACGAGTGCATCAGCTCGAGCTTGGCCGGCTCAACCAGCGTCAATCCGCGCACCATGTTGATCATCATGGGGAAGAAGGTGATGATCGCCACGATCATGATCTTGGACATCGGGTTGGTGCTGCCGAACCAGTTGTTCATGATTGGTGCGAAGGCGATGATCGGCACCGAGTTCAGCGCGATGGCGAACGGCATCAACCCCTCGCGTATCGTCGTCCAGCGCGCCGTGGCCAGCGCGACGAGGATGCCGGTACCCGCACCGATCAGGAAGCCGATCACGGCGCTGCGAATCGTGTAGGCTGCGCTGCTCATGATGGTCGAGAATGTGCGGAAGAACGCCTCCAGGATCACGCTCGGCGCCGGCAGCAGGAAGCGTTGTATGTTCAGCAGGTCCACCAGCACCTCCCACAGCACGATGACGGCGAAGAAAACGATGAGGGGAGGCGCGTAGCGCTGGAATCGCAAAGCCCCGGTTATCATGTCTCCCGCATCTCCTCGCCTTTGCGCAGCGCCTCGCGCACAGTGGTGACCAGCTCGAAGAAGTGCGGGTGTTCGCGCGTCTCGACGTTGCGCGGGTAGGGTAGGTCAATCGGGATAATGTCGCTGATGCGTCCGGGACGGGCGCTCATCACCACGACTCGGGTGGATAGGAAGACCGCTTCGGGGATCGAGTGGGTGACGAACACCACCGTCGTCTGCGTCTCCTGCCAGATGCGCAGCAATTCGGCGTTCATGCGCTCGCGGGTGATCTCGTCCAGTGCGCCGAACGGCTCATCCATCAGCAGCAGCTCCGGCCGAAAAGCGAGTGCGCGGGCAATGGCCACGCGCTGCTGCATGCCCCCGGACAACTGCCAAGGGTAGTGGCGTTCAAAGTTCTGTAGCTCGACCAGCTTGAGCATCGCCCGCGCGCGCTGCGTCCGCTCAGTTTTGGGCACCCCCATAATCTCCAACGGGAGCTCGACGTTCTTCAGCACAGTGCGCCACTCGAACAACACCGGCGCCTGAAAGACCATGCCATATTCACGATTGATGCGCGCCTGGCGCGCTGGCTTGCCGTTGACCAGGAGTTCGCCGCTCGTGACTTCGATCAGGTCGCCGATCGTACGCAGCAAGGTGGACTTGCCGCAGCCGGAAGGGCCGATGAGCGAGATGAACTCGCGGGGGCCGATCTCCAGGTTGATGTCTTTGAGCGCGACGGTGGTCGGCCGGCCGGCCGATCCGAAGCTCTTGTTGACGTTCTTGAGCAAGACGACCGATTGCATTGCCGTAGTGACCTGTTACCGATTGACCAGTTTACCCACCCGGCGCTAAGCGCCGCGCACGATGTTTCTCAACACGATGCGCTCGATGGCCGACACGGCCACGAACAACAGGATGCCGACGAGGGCGGCCATGAAGATCGCTGCCCACAGGCGCTCCGGGCCGGTGATGTAATACTGGTTGAAATTCAAGATTGCGCCGCCCAGCCCCTGCTGGACGCCCGAAGGCAGCTCGGCGATGATCGCGCCCACCACGCTGGCCGTCGCGGCGATCTTGAGCGCAGTGAAGATCGCCGGCAGTGCCGATGGAAAGCGCAATTTCCACAACGTCTGCCAGGTCGAGGCGGCATACGAGCCCATCAGTTCGACGGCGCGCGGGTCGGGCGAGCGCATGCCGCGTAGGGTGTTGATCGTGACCGGGAAGAAAGTCAGATACGCGGCGATGACCGGCACCGACCACCACGACCCGCGCAGCCAGATCACCACCATCGGGGCGATAGCCAGGATGGGCACAGTCTGCGATGCGACGACGTAAGGCACCAGGCTGCGTTCGAGCAACGGCAAATGCGCGAAGAGCGTGCCGAGCACGAAGCCCAGCGCCGCACCGATGAAGAACCCCAGCAGCGCGCCGCGCAAGGTATAGAGCGCTGCCTCGATCAGCACACTGATCAGCGGCGGCCCGTTGCGACGCGAAGGCTGCCCGAACGCCTCGGCGATTTCCCATAAATGCGGCAGCGTGCGCTTGTCGAGATTGAACATCAGCTTGATCAACTCCCAAGCAACGACAAGCGTCAGGATGATCAGGATGACGGCGAGGGCAGGTGCGACGCGGCGGGCCGACCGTACAGGCGAAAGTGCGATATCCACCAACCCACAAGTTTAGCGAAAAGGTGCGCTGTGGTCAAATGCTTTAAGCGTGAAGTGTGACAGCGGTGCTGCTATACTGAGTCTCACTGGGACGCCTGCCTGAGACAGTCTGACCTGAACGCTCAACGCACGAAACGCGAAAGGAGTATCGCTTGACACAGGAGTTCTCGCAGCAGGCTGCCTCTCCAGATGATGCAGGGCGGGGGAGGTCTTTTCGCAAGCTTTGGAGGAACTTCCTACCCAAAACTGAATGCGGTATTGAAAAGGATGCGGCAGAGACAGGACGCCAAATATCGAATCAGCGCAAATCGGGTTTGTCTCAGCTCGCCAGCAAACATCCGTCGCCAACGACGGGGCAAACTCAGGATAAAGACGGATAGCCGCCGTTCATCCGATTGCGAGCTGGCTCAACAGATCATCCACGGCCGCTCTGCCTTCCTCGAAGTTAATCTGGGTCCACAGCGACTTGGCATCCATGAGCAGTTCCCGGGCGATGTCGCTATCTTGATCCAGCACGCTCAGCGCGTAGTAGAACTTGCACCGGGCGAGGCTGTACAAATCGTGTATGCTGGCGTATAGCCGAATGGCCTTGTCGAAGTGGGCGCGTTTGCCGCTGATGCGACCGAGGGACGCATAGGCGTTGGCCTGCCCGAGCGTGGATCCCGCCAGGGTGAAGAGCGTGAGCGCTTGCTCATATAGCTTGAGCGCCTGGGCCTCTTGCCCACATGCCGCTTGCACGTCCCCGATTGCATGCAAGGTGTGCGCCTGTCCCAGTTGGGAGTTGGTCGCGATATACAACTCCAACGCTTGCTCGTATGAATGCAGCGCAGCGTCACTTTCTCCGCGCTGGGCATAGGCATCCCCAATGACCTTGAGCGTGTTCGCCTGACCCAGCCGATCGCCGATCTTGTTGGACAGCTCGAGCGCGCGTTGATACCATGACAGCGCGGCCTCGCTCTCATTGTGATCGTGATGAAGCGCGGCAATGTCCCCGAGCGCCCTGAGCGTGTTGGCCTGGCCAAGCTTCGAATCTGCAACGGTAAACAGTTCGAGCGCGCGCTGATATGCTTGCCGAGCTGCGTCTAGCTGGTCTTGGAAGGCGCGCACATCGCCGATGGCTTTGAGCACGCCGGCTTGCCCCAGCGATGAGCCTGCCGCAGAGAACAGCTCTAGCGCGCGATCGTATGCCTGCATGGCGGCGTTGCTCTCCTTGCGGAAGGCGTGCACGTCGCCGATGGCCTTGAGCGTGTTGGCTTGGCCCAACCGGTCGCCGATGGCCGTGAACAAGTCGAGCGCGCGCGCGTAGGAATCCAGCGCTGCGTCATGCTGGTCGCGTGAAGCGCTGAGATCCCCGATGGCTTTGAGCGAATTGGCCTGGCCCATCCGGTCGCCGGTGGCGATGAACAGGCCGAGCGCCTGCGTGTAGGAGCGCAGCGCCGCATCGTGCTGGTCGCAGAATGTCTGCACGTCGCCGATGGCCTTGAGCGTGTTGGCTTGGCCCTGCCGGTCGCCGATGGCCGTGAACCCATCGAGCGCTTGCTGATAGGACTGCAACGCGGGCTCGTTCTCCTTACGAAACGCCTGCACGTCGCCGATGGCCTTGAGCGTGTTGGCCTGGCCCAACCGGTCGCCGATGGCCATGAACCCATCGAGCGCTTGCTGATAGGACTGCAACGCGGGCTCGTGCTCCTTGCGAAATGCCTGCACGTCGCCGATGGCCTTGAGCGTGTTGGCTTGGCCTAACCGGTCATCCAGCGCGGTGAACAGGTCGAGCGCCTGTTGGTAAGATTGCAACGCAGCGTCGTGTTGGTCGCAGAATGTCTGCGCGTCGCCGGCCGCCTGCAGCAGATTGGCGAGATGATTTCGCTGTTGCGTTTGTTCCGCCAGACGGCAGGCCCGGTTGATCCACCGCAGGCGCTGTTGGGGAGGGAGGTGACGCTGACGCCAGTAGAGCGCCAGGCAATCCGTGATCTCTACAGCCAGCTCCGGCGCCGGGAAGTTGAACGAAAGCGCGCGCTCCTGAGCGAGCTGGACGTTAGCCAACTCGGCATCGATCTGGGTAAGCGCAGGGAGTGGGTCCTGCTCGCTGTTGAGCGCCTGTTGATAGCGGTTGCCGATCTCCAAGCCAAAGTACGCTGCGTGTCGTGTGATCAGCGCATCGCGCTCGAAAGGAAGGGTGTGCGCCCAATCCCTGAGTAGCGGATGTAGCTGCGCGTGCCGGCCGTTGAACTCGGCCAGCGAGAGCATGGCCAACGCTCGCAGCATGTCGCACGCGACAGGCTCGGTGATGTCGCACATGCGCGCGATGCCTTGAACGGACGCGCCGGAAGGCGCGCAGAGGCTTAACGCGTGGAAGGCCGTTCGCAGTGGCTCATCGAGGAGCTCATACGAGAGAGCGAATGTTGCGGCGAGGCTGTCATCGGGTGTATTACTGAGGGGAAGCCTGAGCGCGTCTATCGGAGTGGCGCTCTTGTCTAGCTCTCGCAAGCTGTCGGCGCACGATTGCGTCGGCTGAATGATGCGCATGCGCCGCGCCATGATGGCGATGGCAAGCGCCAGATTGCCGAGTCGCCTGACCAGACTGAGCGCGTCGTCATATTGGTCTGCGATAGAGATGCCTTTGGCTTCCAGCAGTTTCAGCGCGTCGCTGTCGCTCAGCGCATCCACACGTAGGTCGTCCGTGTCTATGATGATGCGGCTGGTGATGATGGTCTTCGCCGGCACCGAAGGACACAGGGCGAGCACGTGCTGTCGGTGACGCCGCACGACGTTCTCGGCGTTATCCAGGATCAACAAGGTGCGCTTATCTGCCAACCGTCCGCGGGCGATTTCGGCCAGAGCAAGCGTGTCTTGACCTAGTTCCTCGGTGTGCGGTACGCCTAGCGCGCTCAGCAGTCCGCGCAGCGCCTCCACCCAGTCATTGCCTCGCAGGTCTACCCAGTAGCAGCCGTCGGGAAAGAGCGCGCCGAACCGATAAGCCGCTTCCAGCGCAAGCGCGCTCTTGCCAACCCCGGCTGTGCCGGTGAGGCAGATGACGTTCGCCCCATCGGTGCTTTTCAGACGTTCTTCCAAGCGCGCGAGCAAATCTTCTCGTCCCACGAATTGCCGGCGGGGTGGCAGCGTGACTCGATTGACTGCAGTGGCGGAAGGCATCTGCCATGCGGGAAATACGTTTCTCACCGCGATCTCGGTGTAGTCGCCGGCCACGTTGCGGATGTGTGAACCGAGGATGTCTTCCGCGCTGAACTGAGACGCGCTGGCCTGCGCAGGACTCGGTGGCGAAGGCGCAGTGGGGCCGGCGCGCGCCTTTCTCTTATACAGAGCAGACGCTCCCCCCAGCAAGGGGACGATTAAGCGGCTGATGAGCCTAGAAGATTGCTGCGGCTGCATGTGTTGCTTATCTCATGTACCACTCTTGTGGTCGTTCGTTTGTTTTGCGCTGTGCGGATGTCTGGCCTTGCCGGTCGTGTTGATGATGGTTGAATGTGTGACATCGTTGGCTCGCATCTCGGCGCGGCCGCCCGCTCCCTCGTTGATCACTTGCGAGCGGTGGATGTTTCCCACCGAAAGACTGGCCACGGGCTGTGCATCATGTGAAATGTTTTCGTCGCGTCGTTGACCCGCCGACGGCTCGTTCGTGCGTTCGGTGTCAAGATTGATTTTGATCGGCCCCAGGCCGACTGATGTCTTCACTTTAGGATTGCGCCAAACGACGTAGCCGATGAGTGCTACGACGAGAATGATAGCGACAATTAAGATTACGCTTGTGGTATCCATGATAATAATCCTCTGTATCTGCATTATACAACTTTGTTGAAAGTTTGTAAAGTCGGGTAAATCAGCTATAAGCCTATGATTCAAAATCTTTCTTAAATGTATCGGTGATAAGAAAGTAAGTCCTACTGATTCAGTTTATAGCTGCTGTGAACTTGGACAATTATTCCTGGATCAATTGACTAAAATCATTGAACGGACTTTATAATCTCATGGCGGTTTGGACTCTCGACGAAACAAGAGTGAGTGATTAAAGAAGACAGTTTTCGGTTGAGACGCATGTTCCCGCGCGCATGCGCGCCTCGCCTGTAGCACGTTTGCACGATGGCAGATGCTACACGCCGACGCCTATATAATGTTCACGGTTTAAGTTGCCGAACGCTCGCGCGTATGGCGTGGCCGATGCCGTCGCCTACGGGCGCTCTGGCGCAAGGCTTGAGAAGGGCAGGGCGGTGAACAACACGCACGAAGCTAACGCGATTCAGCGGCTTGCCGAGATGTGTGGCGCGCAGGCCGGCGAATTTCGCGGGGATGATCACCTACGCGATGAACGACCCTGTTTGGAGCTTCTCCGACTGGCCCTCGTCGAGCGTAATCAGGAAGCCTGGGCTGCCATCTACAAAATCTATTATCCGCAAGTCCTGCGATGGGTGCACGCTCATCCTCACTTTCGCATCACCGGCGAGGATGCGGATTACTTCGCCAATCAGGCCTTTTCGCGCCTATGGCAATACGGCGAGCGCCATGCCTGCGCAGGGCGTTTCGGCGCCGTTGCGGATTACATGCAGTACTTGAAACGCTGCACGTGGTCCGCCATCGAAGATGAGTTGCGTCGAGGCCGGAAAGATGCGTTATGGCATTTGGCAGAGATGGGTGATTCGACAGACGACGACGAATCCGAGAGGATGATGGATGAGCGCGTTTTGGAGATGCACGATCACATCGCTGTCGAGGCAATCGTCGAAAACACCGCAATCTTGAACCACTTGTGGGAATTACTCGATCAGATTATCGAGGGTGAGCGCGAACGCATCGTGGCCAAGGAGATGTGGGAAGATGGGCTGGAGCCTCGTCAAATCCGCGCGCGTCATCCCGATTGTTTCGTGGACGAGAACGAGGTGAGTCAAATCCGGCGCAACATTGTTCGACGGTTGAATCGCAAGCTGGTCAACGACGCGCGGGCGGGTCTGTTGCGTCAGGAGTTGGAGCATCTCTTTCGCGTATGAACTGCGCGCACGCGCAAGGGCGCTGAAGGGTCAAAATGGCGTAGCAATGCACGGCAGCACAGGATTTCGCTTGGAGCGTGCGCGAGACGTCGGGTGTGTGGCGCTTGTGCTCATGCTTGCTGGGTGCGCAGCGCCGGCGACTGCGCCGCGAACGGGTTGGCGTCCTCCGCCTGCTGCACCTACCTCAACCGCCCAAATCATCGTGGCAGAAGTGGATGGCGAAGTAGTCACCCGCGAGGAATGGCAGCGGGCGCTGGCGCTCGACCGCGCCATGAGCGCGCTAGCCGGCCAATCCGCGCCGACGCCCGAGGCATCGCTCCAGCGCCTGGTCAACGAGCGACTCGTCTTGCGTGAAGCGCGGGCGGCCGGCCTCGCGGCCACGCCGGATCAGGCTACCGCGCGCCTGCGCGCGTTGCTGCGCCGCTGGAATAAGGATGAGGCATCGTTTGACGCTGCCTTGGCGCGGGAGGGGGTGCCGCAGAGCGATGCCCTCGATGCGATCCGCCGCTTGCTCGTCGTCGAGGCCTATCTGGCGCGGTTGGGTTCGGAAGCCGACGCTCAGCAGTGGATGGCCGAACGGCGCCGGCGCGCCAAAGTTGGGCTTTACGCCAGCTTTAGCGCTCCGCCCACGCCTTCAGTCCTGGCGGCTGCGCTGCCAACGCCGCCGGCTACGCCGTTGGTGCTCGCTTCCGCAGGTCAAGCAACTGCCAGCCCAACACCGGCGCTTGCGCCGCAACCGGTGGTGGATGAGCGCACCCCCCCTCCGGCACCTATGGCGCCTCCAGAAAATCCAGCCCCAGACTTCACCCTGCTCGACTTGGACGGTCAGCCTGTCCGCCTGAGCCAATTTCGCGGCCAAGTGGTCGTGCTGAATTTTTGGGCATCGTGGTGTCCAGCTTGCCGCGCCGAGGCGCGCGACTTTGGCGACTTCGCGCAGCGCTATCGCGGACGCGGCTTAGTCGTCGTTGGGGTGAACCTGCGCGAAGATGCAGCCACTGCGCGCGCCTTCGCCGAGGCCAACGGCATGGACTATCCGCTGCTGCGCGACGCCGACGGCGCCGTCAGCCGCATGTATGGCGTGGTTGGCATCCCCACGACGATCTTCATAGATGCAACCGGAGGCATGCGCGCGCGGCACGTTGGCGTGCTCAACGCCGATCAGCTTGCCGACTATATCGCGCCGCTCTTAGCCGACTTGCTGCCCACCGAACAGCCAGCGCCCGATTTCACCCTGCCGCGCGAGGATGGCCGCATGGTGTCGCTGCGCGACTATCGCGGGCGCCAGCCGGTCGTGCTGCTGTTCTATCGCAGCGCCGGCTGCGGGTCATGTCAGCAACAACTCCGTGCCATGCAGACGGAGTACGATCGCTTCCGCGCGCGCGGTGCTGAAGTGTTGGCCATCGCCGTTCAGGGCGTCACACAGGCAAGCGTGGTGCGGCAACTCGGCCAGCTTGAGTTCCCGGTTCTCGCCGACGAGTCGCATGCTGTGAGCGAGGCGTTCGGCGTGTTCAACCGCCTGGGCGACAATCTGGCGGCGCCGGCAGTGTTTATCATAGACGCAAAGGGACGAATCATCTGGTCTCACATCGGTAGAGACGCAAACGACTATCCCGCACCATCAGATATTTTGAGCCGCGTGCCTTGATGCGTGGCGCGACGAAGATGGTGCTGTTGCTCATCGCGCCGATTGAGGGAGCACCCCAAAAGCACCAAATTATCGTCTTGCAGCCGCTCTGCACCACACCACTGCCAATCGGCAACCCTTGCGCGCGGAACTCGCATAACGCATCCGCTAAGCATTGAGCCCGCCAGCTCCGCCGCCTCAGCCTAAGTCAGTCCCCGCGTCGCTTCCGCGATTGTTCAGCATCTCCAACCCTCGGCCCATCAACGCCTGTCGCATGGCTTCGATCTCAGCGAGCATGGCATCCGGGAGCTGGTCATCCCACGTCTCGAATTCTTCTTAGGCCTTGGCGGCCAAGACCAGGAACCGTTCGCGCTGCTGCGCGTAGCTGGGAGCGGTTGATGTCTTCATGCCCCCTATTTTGCCCCCCGCGGCAGAAAAACTCGCCGCATTCCTGCGCTATATTCCCCACCGAAGGCAATGGCTAGGGTATCTCGGAATGATGCAATTGTGCGTGTGTGTCACGGACGCGTCCGGTATGCGCGCCCGTGACACGAACGGACTTTTCGAGTGGCTTTGCTGGCGTTATATTTAGCTACAAGCCTGGCCTCCGTATTTAACTCTGCACAAGGGAGCACGTCCCACTGTGCTGCGGCGAGACATGGAGCGATGAATTAATGAATGCGTTACGACTGTTCGTCCTCATTGTGCTTGTTGTTCCTCTCCCGCAATCGTTCATGGCTGCCGCTCCGTCACACGCGGCTGGACGCCGCGCTGAAGTGGCCACACTTCGCTCAGATGTGCTTCAAGCCTTGCCGGCCTGGTTTGCCTCGCCGGACGCCGCCGATGAGGCGGACGTATTGCCGGATTGGTTTGCGCTGCCGGGCGACTTAGGTCCGTCGCCTGCGCCCTCTGCGTTGCCGGATTGGTTTCCCCCCTTGACGTCGGTCCGCGCATCCTCCACCCAAAGCCCACCCACGCAAGCCAACGGCCCGCCGTTCGGCAGCCAGACCATCTATGCCAACCAGGTCACCGTCACCCTCACCCCGCAGACGATCAACCTGTGCGATCCGCTCACGGTGACCATCGTGGCGGCCAACAATGCCGTGACGACCACCGGCGTGGCGATCACAGCCGCGCTGCCGGGCGGCTTCAACGCTAACCTCGCCACGTTCAACGTGGGCACGGTGGCGCCCAACGCCGTGATCACGCAACAAGCGGTCTTCACCAGCACGTGCGGGGCGGTCTCCGGCCAAGTGGTGGTGACGCTGACGCAAGATGCGCATCCGCCCATCGTCAAGCTGGCCGAGTATGTGGTGAACCCCGGCGCGATCACCGTGCGCAAAGAGCCGGCGGTGGCCCCGGCCGCCATCGGCGACGTGGTGACCTGGACGGTGTTTGTGGACAGCACCGGCTACGGCACGGTGTACAACGTGCGCGTCACCGACACGCTCGGCCCAGGCTTGCAACTTGTGAGCGGCATCACCTCGGCCACATTTGTCTCCATCCCGGTCGGCCAGAGCGTTTCGTTCACCGTGGCGGCGCAGGTGGTGGCGTGCAGCGGGCTGGAGAACAGCGTGGCCGCCACGTGGGGATGCAATGGTGGGGCGTGCCTGGCGCCGCAAACGGCCAAGGCCTCGATTGACCTGCAACCACGCTTCCCCGACCTCGACTACGCCCTGCCGCCGTTCAACGTCAACTATTGTGGCGGCGGCACCGTCTTCACGATTCCGATCACCAACACCGGCGACGGCACAGCCTACTCGGTGACGCTGCCGGTCAACCTGAGTCCGTTCAGCGTGACGGTGAGCGCGCCGGCCACCTACACGGCCGGCGCCTTCCAGTTGCCGCCCATCCCGCCCGGCCAGACTTTCAACCTGGTCTTCACGCTCACCACGCCGGCCAACGTATGCGCCGCGCCGCTCAGCGGCAGCTTTGATTTCGACGTCACCTATCGCGACGCCTGCAACTTCTTCTACACCGAAGCGCCGCAGGCCGGGGCGTGGCAGTTGACCAACACGCCCGGCCAGCTCAGCCTGAGCAAGAGCGCGCCGGGCGAGGTCTATCGCGGCCAGCTCATCACCACCCCGATCACCGTCAACGCCGGCGGCGTCTCCGGCACGGTGATCGTCACCGATCAGGTGCCGGCCGGCTTTGCCATCGTCAGCACCGGCGGCGGCGTCAGCTTCACGCTGGGCGGCGTCACCTACATCACCTGGGCCGTGACCGGCAGCACCACGCTGACCCCGGTTTTTGTGGTGAGCAACACCGCCGGCACGTGCGCTTTGTGCGGCCAGGCGCTGACCAACGTGGTGACGGCCACCCTGCAGGACTGCCGCGCCTGTCAGCAGACTGCCACCGCCCAGAGCGTGACCTACCTGCAATGCGATGACGGCGTGCAGAGCCAAAAGCTGGTCTCGGCGCCGGCGGCCGTGTGCAGCACGCCGGCGTTCACTTACACGAACATTTACACCTTTGCGCCGAGCTTCGCCGTCACGCCGACGTGGAGCAGCCTGATCTTTACCGAGGCGTTGACCAACCAGAGCTACGTGACCGGCTCGGCGCAGGTGTGGGTGGGCAACGGGCCGATCTCGTGCACGGCGACATTCTCACAGGCGATCATCGGCGGGCAGTTGGTGATCACCAACATCACCCCGCCGTGCAATCCAAACGTAGCCGGCGCCACGCTGGTGATCACCTACACCACTGCCGCCGGCGAGACGAACTCGTGCAGCAATGCGTCATGGTACGACTGGTCGTACCTCAACCTGGGCGTCAGCGGCAACAGCGTGTGCAGCGGCGGGGATGTGATCGCCGAGGGCGTGTTTGTGGAGACGCTCGCCCCGCAGATGACCCTGAGCGCCAGCGGGCTGCCGCCCAACGTGGCTGCGTGCGGCGTGTACACCGTCACGCTCACCGCGCAACGCACATCAAGCGTGGGCGCATATGACGCGGTGATCGTGGTGCCCACCGGCACCTATGCCGTGCTGGATGTGCTGGGCTTCGGCGGCGCAACGCCGGTCTTCACCCAGACCGACAGCACGGGTTACCGTTGGTTTTACTCCGATACGTTCACCGCAGCCACCACGGCGACGGTGCAATTGCGCGTGCAATTGAGGTGCGGCGGTCCGCCGGCGCCGTTGCAGGGGACGATCCACTATGAGAGCCTGTGCAGCAACAACGACACCTACTATGAGCGCTGCAACGCCGGCGGGACGTTGGCCGCTCCGCTGCGCCTGGCGCCCTTGCCCTTGCTCACCAAATTCCCGGAGCGCATCTACGCCACCGGCGACGTTGTGACCTGGACGTTGATCGCCAAGAACACCGGCGCCGGCCCGGCCTACAGCTTGGTGCTTACCGACGCCCTGGGTAGCGGGCTGCGCTTCGCCACCGCCAGCATCACCTCGTCGTTGGGGTCGGTGGCCGGCATCACCCTCATCACCTCCACAAATCTGGTCACTTGGGAAGTGCCGGTCATTCAGCCCAAAGAGGCGCTCACCATCAAATACGCAGCCGAGATCATCGGGTGCACCGACCTGACCAACCGCTTCTCAGGCGTGCAGGGCTGCTTGGGTCAAGTCTGTTTGGGGGGCGGGCCGGTCACGTCGGTGGTCGAGCTGCCGCCCACGGTGCTGCTGAACACCAATCAGACGTTCTCGCCGCTGGACACCTGCTATACCCGCACGGTCACCGCGACCGTGCGCAACGCCGGCCTGCTGAGCGTGTACTCCGCCACGGTGACCGAGACGCTGCCGGCCGGCCTGTTCTACGTGGCCGGCACCACCGAGGTGAGCACCGACACCCTGAGTTGGCAACCCGGCCCGGAGCCTGCGATCAGCGGCTCAACGCTCAGTTGGGGGCCAAGCAGCGGCGCGCCGCTGGACGCCTGGCTGGCGCGGGTGCGGCCCGGCGAGACGGTTTACGTGCGCTTTGTGGTGCGCGCCAGTTGTGGCTTTCAGGGTGGCCAACTGCGCATACAAACCGGCTATCGCGATACCTGTGGCAATCCCTACCTTACCGACAGCTCCAGCTTCTTACTGGCGGCGCGCCAAGCCGAGCTTTCGCTGAGCAAGGTGGGGCAAAACCTCAGCCGCACGTCGCCCTCGGACGTGTACCTTTACGGCGAGCCGGGCGATGTGGTGGTCTTCACCGTCACCGTGTCGAACGCCGGCGGCGCTGCGCCGGCCCAGTTGTTGGTGATCAGCGACGCCCTGCCCAGCAACCTGGTGTTCGTCAGCGCCACGCCGGGCTACAGCGGCCCCGTGCCCGGCCCGCTGGGCGGGACGATCACCTGGTCGCTGCCGCTGCTCAACCCCGGCAGCAGCGTCGTGTTCACCGTGACGGCGGTGGTGAGCCAGCCCAACGGTTGCACCCTCACCGACACCTTCAACACCGCCGCAGTGAGCTGGGGATGCCCGGATGGGTGTCGCTTGTACTCGCCGGCCCAGCAAGTGCGCATCCGCACCCGGCCGGTCTTCGACGCGCCGGGCATCGCTGCCGAAATCGCGCCGAACGCGCTGAACGTGTGCGGCGGCGCGGTCACGCTCACGCTGCGCAACGACGGCCCGCCGGCTTACAACGTCGTGCTGACCAACGCGCTTCCCGGCGGCTACGTGTTTAGCGACACGCTGCTTGCCAGCACCCTGCCTTCGGGCACGCTCGACCTGGGCGGCAGCGTGGTTTACACCTGGGGCGTGCTGCCCAGCGGCTTCACCACCATCACGCTGCGCGTCCGCAATGCCAACAGCAATGGCACATGCGCATTGGCCGGCGGGCCGTTCACCGCGACGCTGCTTTACGACGACGATGCGCCCGATTGCCCGGACAGCGGCCCGTACACCGCCACGGCCAGCGTCGCCCTGACCGCCCAGGCCCCGGCGCTCGCAGTGAGCAAATCGCCGAACTTCCAGTTCGCTACCGCCGGCCAGACCGTCACCTGGACGGTGCGCGTGACCAACACCGGCAGCGGGACGGCGTCAAACGTGGTGATCACCGACGTGGCCGGCAGCGCTTTCACCAACATCACCGCCACCAACGGCGCGGCGGTCTCCGGCAACACGCTCACCTGGACGCTGGCCACGCTTCCGCCGGCTGCGACCTTCAGCGCCATCGTCACCGCGGTGGTGACCGAGACCGGCGTGAACCGCAACGTGGTCACTGCGACGGCGCAATGCGACGGCGGCTGCCTCGCCGCCCAGGGCACGACCGTCGCCTACGTGACGTTGAACGATGCGTTCGACAAAGGGCCGGCCGTGCAAACCGGCACCATCGGCAGCCTCGTGGTTTTCACATTCACCGGCGCCACCAACGACACGGACAACATCTTTGACCAGGCGCGCTTGACCGACACTTTGCCCATTGGGCTGGGCTATGTGGCCGCCACGCTGGCCTACACCGTGGATGTGGATGGCAGCCAGGGCGGGCCAACCGCCACCTTCAACGTTGCACCGACTGTCGCGCCGGCGCCCTATGCCAGCGGCAACATTGCCTGGAATCTGGGCGCGCTGACCGGCGCCGTGCAATTCAACGGCGTGGTGACTGCTGTGATCCAGGACATCCCCCAGTCCAACCACGGGGCCGTGCTCACCAACACGTTGCTGCTCACCTTCGTGGACGATGGACAATTTCGGGCGCTGACCGACACGGCCCAGGCGCGCACGGTGGAGCCGCTGCTCCACTTAGGCAAGCGCTACCTCACGCCCTACGGTTGCAGCAGCACGCTGCTGGAGGACGACTTCAACCGCCCCAACGCCACGCCGCCCACCGGCTGGTCGAATGTGGCCGGCGCGTGGTCCAACGAAGCCGGCGTTGTGGTGCGCACAGGCGGCAGCGCAACAGACGCGATCCTCGTGCGCAGCGGGTTCACGGCTGCCGAGTACAGCTACAGCGCGATCGTCTCGACTACCGATGACACCGCCAGCGCGGGGCTGATCTTCCACCACACGGCCGGCGGACATTACCGGCTGCGCCTGCGCCTGAGCGATGGCGGCACCAACCTCCAACTCCAAGAAATCAGCGGGACTGCGACCACCAACCTGGCCACCACTACCTTTACGCCGACAGTGCGCCGGTGGTATCACCTGGAGGCGCAAGTAGAAGAGACGCCCGGCGGTCTGCGCATCCGCGGCTATGTGGACGGTCAACTGCTGATCAACGTCGTTGATCCCACGCCGCGCACGCCGGGATCGGTGGGGTTCTATAGCAATAACTGCTTGACGCGCCAGTGCGCTTTTGACGACGCGCTGGTGACGCGGCTGAACCGAGCCGGATGTTTCGTCGGCGCCGGCGACGCGATCACCTACACACTGACCGTCTCTAACCAGGGCGTGCTGCCCGGCTACGACCTGCTGATCACCGACGTGATCCCCTATGGCACGAGCCTGCTCACCTACACCCTGAGCACCAACGACAGCAGCGGGCCGGCCCTGCTGGCTGCGCCATCGCCCGGCGCCACCGGCGCGCTCACCTGGCGGGTCAGCCACCTGACGCCCACGCTGCCGTTCACTTCACTGCAACACACTGCCCTCACGCTTACAGTTGTGTTGTCGGTCGCGCCGTCGATCACCGCCAACGTTACGCTCAGCAACCACGCCTTCTTGCGCTATGACGCTTGGCTGACCGACACCCAGCCGATCAGCAGCCTTGCGCGCGGCTACAGCGGCGGCTCGCACGCGGCTGCGGTGCAGACGGCCGACGCCGGCATCGCTAAGTCGGTCCAGTTTGCGCCGCCGCCGACGGCGACGCTGGGCACACTGGTGACCTACACGCTGTTTGTGCCGGCGACGCCGATCACCGCCGTGCTCTACAACGCGCTGGTGACCGACACGCTCGACCCACGCCTGTTCATCCTAGCGGTGACGTTCACCGGTGGGCTGACGGGCAGCGTGGGCGTGGCCGGCCAGCAAGTCACCGCGACGTTCGGCGCGATCCCCGCCAGCGCGCAGGCGCTCATCACCGTCACGGCGCGTCTCTCGCACGAATTCCCCGGCCCGGCCACCGACCCGAACGCCGGCGACGTGATCACCAACCTGGCGCGCCTGAGCCACAGCACTGCGCCGGTGACCCCCAGCAACGTGGTGAGCACCACCGTTGGTGAGCCAAACTTACTGTTGAGCAAGCACGTCGAAAGCAGCAGCGGCGTGACCGTTGGCTTGGACGGCCTGGCCTATCTCACTTACACCCTGCGCCTAACCAACACCGGCAGCAGTCCGGCCTATGCCATCTATGTGACCGATGCGTTGCCGGGCGGCATCAGCGTCACTGCGCTGTTCGGCGGCGACGCGCAGGGCGCGCCG
This sequence comes from Candidatus Roseilinea sp. NK_OTU-006, assembly GCF_012931985.1. Classification (GTDB taxonomy): domain Bacteria; phylum Chloroflexota; class Anaerolineae; order J036; family Brachytrichaceae; genus JAAFGM01. Next base: position 65,157 of record NZ_JAAFGM010000007.1, on the reverse strand, counting down.
GCGGCCGGCCCAGGCGTCATCACCTGGTTCGTCAGCACGCTGAGCAACGTGGCGCCGGCCAACGTGATTGTGCTTTCCTACACGGCGCGCATCTCGCAGGCGCTGCTCGGCGCAGCGCTCACCAACACCGTGGCGGCGCTGTATCACTCGCTGACCGACACCGTCCCCGGCGTTCGGCCCTACACCACCACGGCCACCGCGACGGTGAGCGCCGGCGGGCCGGGCATCGCCAAACAGGTCGAACCCAGCGTCATCCGCGTCGGCGACCTCATCACCTACCGCGTCGTCTTCACCATTCCCGCCGGCGCGGCTTGGGGCGGCGCGTCGGGCGATGTGCTGTTGGATGCCTTGCCGCCCGGCGTGTGGTACATCACCGACAGCGAGACGCTCGCCCACACGCCGGCCGCGGTGAACGTCACCCTGACCCAGCGCATCTCCAACACCACCGAGCAGCCCGGCCAGCAAGTCATCCGCTGGTTCTTCGCGCCCATCACCAGCGCGCAAGACGCGCCGACGGTGGTGACGCTGACCTTCCAGGCGCAGGCCGTGGGCCTGCGCATAGACACGCTGGCGCCGGTGTGGATCACGCAGACCGACCTGTTCTATCCCACCAACTACGCCCAGCTCGAATATCCGTGGCCGAATCACGTCAGCGCCACAGCCACCAGCGCGGTGATCCAACCCCGCCTGGCGCTGGACAAAGACAGCACGCCGCCGCCGGGCAGCGTGGTCGGCGCCGGCGACCTCATCACCTACCGCCTGACCATCACCAACGACGGCCACGGGCCGGCCTACGACATCGTGATCAGCGATGTGTTGCCGGCCGGCCTGGCGCTGGTGACGGCCACGCTGAGCGCAAACGCGCCGCCCACGGCCGCCTTCTTGGCGCAACCGCCGGTGAGCGCGACCGGCACACTGACTTGGCAGGTGAGCGCACTGTGGGGCCTGGCTTGGAACAGCGGCCAGCCCGGCGTGGCGGTGATTACGGTGGTGGCCCAGGTCAGCGCCGCCATCGGCGCCAATCTGACGCTGACGAACACGGCGACGCTGCCTGGCTACGACTCGCAACCGGGCGACGGCCCCGGCCCCTACGCGCCGGATGAGCGCTCGTACAGCGATGGCAGCGACGCAGTCTCCCACCGCACGGCGGACGCGACGCTGCTCAAGTCGGTCACACCACCCACGGCGACGCTGGGCAGCGTGGTGACCTACGTCTTGGTCGTGCCGGAGCCGCCGATCACCAGCGCGCTCTATGCCGTGACGGTGACCGACCAGCTCGACGCGCGCGTGCAACTCCACAGCGTCAACGCGCCGGGCGGCAGCGCGGTGGTCGTTGGCAGTGCCTTCACCGTGACCTTTGCCAGCATCCCCGCCGGCGAACAGCGCCTGATCACCGTGACGGCGGTGGTCTCCTCGCCGCTGGGCGCGAATGCGGGCGACGTTTTGACCAACGTCGCCACGCTGCGCCATCAGGACGGCGGGCCGACGCTCTCCAACCAGACGCAGGTGACGGTGACCGAGCCGGCGCTCGCGCTGCTCAAGGCCAGCCAGCCGCCCAGCGGCAGCGTCGTCGGGGCCGGCCAGCTTGTGACCTACACCGTGCGCCTCACCAACGCGAACGGGGTGACGGTCTCGGCGGCCTACGACCTGGTCTTCAGCGACACCTTGCCGCTGCACATGCGCGCCGCACCGCCCGTGTTGATTGGGCTGACCCTGGATGGCGCTGCGTTGGGATCGGGCGACTATCTGACCAGTTACGAGGCGCTCAGCGGTCACTTCGCCATCACCTTTGGCCTGGGCATTTCGCTGCCGCCCGGCAGCGCCCTGGTGATTACCTACACCGCGCAGGTGGACGCCGACGCGCCGCCCGGCGCGGTCGAGGACAACCTGGCGGCGGCCGGCTGGTCATCGCTGCCCGGCCCTACGCCCGGCGAGCGCGACTACGGCCCGATTACCGACACCACGCGCGTTCAACTGGGCCAATCGGCGCTCGACCTGAGCAAGTCTGCGCCGTTCATCGTGCAAGCGGGCGAGCTGCTGACCTACACGCTGACGGTGACCAACAGCGGTTTAGTCTCGGCCACCGGCGTGGTGATCACCGACCTGGTGCCGGCCAATACCGGCTACGTGAGCTGCGGCCCCGCGCCGTGCGGCGAGTCCGGCGGCGTGGTGAGCTGGACGTTGGGCGCGCTCGATGTCGGCGCGTCGCGCGTGGTGACGCTGGTGGTGCAGGTGACCAGCCCCTTGCCCAATGGCACGCCGATCGTCAACACGGCGCATGTCACCAGCAGCCACGGCGTCACCGACACCGACACCGCGACCACCACGGTGGGCAGCGCGCCGGTGTTGCTGCTCAGCAAGCAAAGCGTAGATGCCAACGGCGCCCCGTTGCAACCCGGCGATGTGTTGAGCTACGTCATCGTGGTGCAAAACGCGGGCAACGCCGTGGCCAACGCCGTCACGGTGAGCGACAGCCTGCCGGCCCACACCGGCTATGTGCCCGGCTCGATTGCCGGCGGCGACGCCAACAGCGACGCCGCGCTGCCGTTGCTGAGCTGGACGATCAACACGCTGCCGCCGGGCGCGCCGGTGACGTTGAGCTTTGCGGTGACGGTCCATCTGCCGCTCACGAACGGGTTGGTGCTCTCCAACACAGCGTCGGTCACCAGCACCGAGGTAACAACGCCGACGAGCGCGACGGTGACGGACACCGTGGTCTCATCGTTGGCGTTGCAGGTGACCAAATCGGCCGAGCCGGAGCCGGCCACGGCGGGCGGTCTGCTCACCTACACGCTGCGCTACACGCTCACGGGCGACGCGCCGGCGTTGGGCGTAGCGCTGAGCGACACCACGCCGGCCCACACCACATTCTTCACGGCCATACCGCCGCCCACCAGCCACCCCGGCCTTGGCAACAGCGGCCCGGTGGTGTGGCAACTGGGCGACCTGTTGCCGCCTGGCAGCGGCGTGACCCAGGCCGTCGGCATGGTGACGCTGGTGGTGCAGATCAGCAGCCCATTGCCCAACGGCACGCAGATCGTCAACACCGCGCTGTTGAGTGAGACCGGCGGATTGACCAGCACCGACACCACCACCAGCACGGTGACCAGCAGCCACGCGCTGAGCGTGACCAAAGTCGCTACGCCGCCGGTGGCTACGGCGGGCGGCGTGTTGACCTACACGTTGCACTACACCGTCGGCGGCAATGCGCCGGCGCCGGCGGTCGTCGTGACCGACACGCTGCCGCCCAGCGTCACCGTCCAGAGCTGCGCGCCGGCCTGCGGCGTCGGCGGCAATGTGGTCACCTGGTCGCTGGGGACGCTGAACCCGCCGGCCAACGGTGCGCTGACCGTCGTGGTGAGCGTGGCCAGCGATGTGCCGACGGGCACGCTGCTCACCAATGTCGTCGTCATCGCTGACGGCAGCGGCTTGACCGATACGGACTCGATAGACACGCCGACGCAAGCCCTGGCCGAGCTGATGCTGCACAAGACGGCCACGCCAACCGTGGTTGAGGCCGGCGCCGTGCTGACCTACGCGCTGGTGGTGACGAACGCCGGCCCCAGCGATGCCCAAAACGTCGTGGTGACCGACACATTGCCGCCGGAGGTGAGCCTGCTCGCGACGACGCCGCCGGCCAGCGGCGTGAGCGGCAAGGTGATCACCTGGGCCTTGGGCGCGCTGCCGGCCGGCCAGAGCGCGATCTTGACCGTGACCGTCCTGGTCAGCCCGGCCCTGCCCAGCGGCGCGCTGATCACGAACACGGCGACGGCGAGCACTTCCACCGCCGGCGACGATCCGGCCAATAACACCGACGTGATCTCCACGCCGGTTCAGGCGCGCGCCGAGGTGGCGCTGCATAAGCACAGCGACACCTCGATCACCGTGCCCGGCGCGACGGTGACCTTCACCTTGCATATCACCAACTTCGGCCCCAGCGTTGCGCAAAACGTGATCGTCACCGACACGCTGGATTCCCAAATGGTCTACCTGAGCGCAACGCCTGCGCCCAACAGCGTGAGCGGCTCGATCCTCACCTGGCTGCTGGGCGATTTGAGCGTTGGCCAGCACGTCGTGATCACGGTGGTGGTGCGCATCTCGCCTTTAGCAACCTATGGCGTGCTGCTGATCAACAATGCAGTGGTGACCACCGACACCCCTGGCGACGACCCGGCCAACAATATCAGTGACTGGTACGTCACTCCCGTGCAACCCACGGTGGCGATCCAGAAACAACTGGTGGGCTATGACACCGACCTGATCGCGCCGAACTTCATCACCTTCACCATTCGCGTCACCAACACCGGCCCAAGCGCAATCACCACGCTGCGGGTGGTTGACCAATTCGACGATGGCGTGCTCAGCTACACCCACGCGACGCCGGCGCCGAACGTCATAGACCCCGGTGAGTTGCGATGGGACGACCTGACCGCTGCCGGCCCGCACGGCTTCGGCGCGCCGCTGTTGCCGGGCCAGAGCTATGTCATCACCGTCACCTTCCGCGTGATCACCGACATCGTGAGCACGACGAACTATGCCGTCATCGGCGAAGGCACGCGCGATGCGCACGACAATCCGACCAATGAGCCGAGCGATCAGGTTGAGGTGATCGGCGTGCCGACCGCAGTGACGCTGCGGGCGTTCTACGTGAGCGCCGTGAGCGGCCGGCAGGTGACGCTGGCCTGGGAGACCGAGACTGAACAAGACAACTTCGCCTTCCGGTTGTACCGCGCGCCGGCCAACGACTTCGGCCAGGCGGTGCTGATCGCCAGCGTGCCGGCTGCCATGGGCGGGACGAGCGGGGCGAGCTATGCCTACGTGGATACCGCGCCCGACGACGGCGTGTGGTGGTACTGGCTGGCCGACGTGGACACCGCCGGCCGCGAGACGGTGCATCGCCCGCCGGTGCAGGCGCGCGTCGGTCTGTCGGCCTACCGGCTGTGGTTGCCGGTGGTGATGCGCGCGGAGTGAGGCGACCGCTGTGAAGATCATGGCCGTGGTGGTGAGCCTGGGGATGGGCGCGCTGCTTGGCCTCGCGCCTATGCCTCCCTTGCGCGCGGGTGCTGCGCCGGCGCTGCGCGTCTGGACGGAGCCGGGGGCATTGCACCTGGAGGTCGCGCTCGATTCGGCTGCCCTCGACGACGCCTTGCCCTTGCGTTGGCCGCTGGCGGATGGGCGCGCGTTGCCGTTTGCAGCTTGGCTGGTGGCTGTGCCGGATGCCCAAACGCTGCCGGCCGTGACGGTGCAGGCGCTGGACGCCGCGACGGTGAGCGACCTGCCCTTGCCGGCGGCAGCGCAGGACGCCCTGGCCCCGGCATTGCCGGACGCTTGGCCGCTGCGCGTCGAGCCGGTCGGGGTGATGCGCGGCGTGGCGCTGGCGCGTGTGCAGTTCTTGCCTGCGCGGCCAACTGCTGCGGGTTGGGAAGTGGTGCGCGCCTTGCGGGCGACCGTGCGCTGGCCGGCGCCCACCGGCCCCAGGCCGGGCGCGGCGACGCACGACGATGACCCGCTGCTGCGCGTCGTTCGCGGGCAGGTGGTCAATCCGCAGGAAGTCGCGCCGCCGCCTGCCGTCAAGGCGCGTGCGGAGCGACAGTCGGCCGGCGGGGTAATCGCATGGATAGACGTGGCGACCCCGGGGCTGGTGGCGATCACCCCTGCGGCTTTGGCTGCCGCGGGGGCGGCGGTCGGCTCGCCGCATGGCTTGCGGCTGCGCCGGGGCGGGGAAGAGGTATTGATGCTTTGGGAGGGCGATGGCGATGATGTCTTCGAGGCAGGCGAGCGGTTGTTGTTCTACGCCGATCCGCGCTTCAGCCGCTACGCCGACCACGACGCCTGGGCGCTCGAAGATGTCGGCGCGCCGGTGGCCCGCCTGAGCACGCGCGACGCCGCGCCGGGCGCGCTGTCCGCCGGCAGCTTGAACGCCACGCTGACCTTTGAGCACAACGCGCTATACACGCCGGACTGCGGTTGTCGCCCGCCGGCGCATCGCGACGGCGACCGCTGGGCCTGGGCCAACTTGCAGGCCGGCCAGAGCTGGACGCACGCCTTCACGCTGCCGCTGGCCGCCCCGCAGCCGGTCACGCTCACCGTGTGGCTGATCGGCTACACCGATCCGCCCCAAGCGCCCGACCACCGCGCGCAGGTCTGGCTGAACGGGGCGCTGCTCGGCGAGGTCACCTGGGATGGCCGGCAGGCGATCACTGCCGCGCTGGGCGGAATCGCCGGCGCCCACAACGCGCTCTCGGTGACCTTGCCCGGCCTGAGCGGGGTGGCGGTGGAAGGGAGCTGGGTGGATGCGTTCGCGGCGACCTTCGTCAGCGACGGGCAGAGCGTGGCCGGCCTGCCGTTGGGCGGCGACGACGCGCAGCGCGCTTACACACTTGGCGCGTCGCCGGCCTACCTGCTGGACGTGACCACGCCGACGCAGCCGGTGCGCCTGGCCAATGCCGCGCCGGTCGCCGGCGGTGTGCGTTTTGCCGATCCGCCTGCTGGCTTGCCGCGCCGCTATGTTTGGGCTGCGCAGCCCGTCGCGCCGCTGCGGGTGCGCCCGCCGGCGGCGCTCAACCCCGCGCAGGGGGCGCTGCACATCGTCGCTCCGTCGGCATGGCTGCCCGAGCTGGGCCGGTTGGTTGCGCGCCGGCAGGCGCAAGGCTTGAGCGTGGTGACGCAAACCTTGGAGGCGATTTACGATCACTACGGCGAGGGCCGCCCAGACCCAGCGGCCATTCGCGCCTACCTAGCCGCGCGCTATCAGGCCGATGCTGTTCGTCCGGCCTATGTGCTGCTCGTTGGGGATGGCACGCTTGACCCGAAACGTTATCGTCCCACCACGCCGCCCAGCGCCCTCCCCCCCTGGCTGGCCGAGGTAGATCCCTTCTTGGGCGAGACGGCGGCCGACAATCGCTTTGTGACGGTGGACGGGGACGACGCCCTGCCCGACATCGCGCTGGGGCGCTGGCCAGTGAACACGCTGACCGAGACGCGACAGCTTGTGAGCAAGACGCTGGCCTACGAGGATGCGCTGTTGACGCCGGCCGATCGGCGCGTGGTGATCGCAGCAGATGACGCCGATCTGGCCGGCGACTTCCCGGCCAAGGCCAATGCGCTGGCCGCGCACGTCGCCGCGCCGTATGTGGCTGTGACGGCGACGCTCACCGGCAGCGTATCGTTCACCGCAACGCGCGCCGCATTGCTGAGCCAATGGAACCTGGCCCGTTTGCTGCTTTACTCTGGCCATGCGTCGCCGCGCCAGTGGGCCGCCGAGCGCTTGTTCCACCGCGACGATGTGGCGACGCTGCCGCGCCGCGCTGCGCTGCCGGTTGTAGTTGGCCTGACCTGTTACACTGCCCGCTTCCACGAATTGCAAGATGCGCTGGATGAGACGTTGCTGCGCGCCGATGGGCGCGGCGCGGTGGCCACCTGGGGCGCGACCGGCCTCACCCTCAGCGCCGGTCACGACGTGCTGGGGCGGAATCTGACCGACGCCTGGCTGGCCGGCAGCCGGCTGGGCGATGCAACCCTGGCCGGCAAGCTGGCGCTGGCGGGCGGCGGCTTGTACCTCGATTTACTCGACACCTACACCTTGCTCGGCGACCCTGCGCTGGCGCCCGGCTTGCGTTGGGCCGCTCAGGCGCTGTATCTACCCCTCACAAGACAGTGATGAAGGTGAACGCATGATGAAACGTCCTCTCGCTTCGCTCGCTCTGGGATTGATCCTGTTGGCGGTGATGGCGGTGATGAGCGTGCTGGTCGCACCGCAAACGCCGACTGTGCCGCAGGCGCCGGCCGGCTTTACCGAAACCCCCACGCCAACCGACACGCCTACGCCGACGCCAACCAATACACCCACCCCGACGCCGACCGAGACCCCCACCCCTACGCCCACGCCGACCCATACGCCAACGCCAACGGCGACGCCGCCCACGAGCCAGCCGCCGCCGGCTGCGCCCACCGCGACGCCGCTGCCGGCGCTGTTTGATCCGTACATCATCAAGCAGGTCAACCTGGAACAGGCGCGGCCAGGCGATATTGTGGTGTTCACCATCGAGGTGATCAACCCCAACCCGGTGAGCATTGACAACGTTGTGGTGGGGGATGCGATCTCGCCGCTGGTGGATTATCTGAGCGCCAGCGTGCCGCGCGGGAATTTCAGCTTCGACGCCGGCTCGCGCACTTGGACGCTGGCCCTGGGGACGATGGGGCCGGGCGAGCGGGTGGTTTTCACCATCACCACGCGGGTGAACGAGCGCGCCCAGCCGCCGGCGAACGTGCTGAACACCGCGGTGCTCACCAGCAGCCAGGGCGTGACACAATCGAACACGGTCGCGGTTTTGATTGTGCCGGCCGAGTTGCCGGGCACCGGGCGGCGATGAGGCCGGTCAGCAGGCGTGAGGCATTGCGCGCGCTGGCTGGGCTGATGCTGGCATGGCCAGGGGTGGGCGCTGTTGCTCCATCGCCGCCGGCGGCGTTGAGCATCCCGGCGTTGGGGCTGCGCGATGCGCCGGTAGTACTGCTGCCCATCGTCAATGGGGCGTGGGATGAGAGCCGGCTTGGCGCGCGCGAAGTGGGCCTGTTGCAGACCACCGGTCGCTGGCCGGGAGATGCGCTGGCCATGGTGCTTGCGGCGCACGTCACGCTGGAGGGCGGCGCGCATGGCCCATTCTACGGATTGGCGGCGTTGCCTGTCGGCGCGCGCGTGATATTGCAGACGCGCAGTGGTCAGGTGTGGCGCTATCGCACCGTGAGCCATCAATTGTTGCAGCCGAGCGATGTAAAAGCCATCTATCGTCGCGATGGCCGTCGCCTCTTCCTGCTCACTTGCGCCACCTGGAGCCAGAGCAAGCAGGCGTATGTGCGTCGGTTACTTGTAGAGGCCAGGTTGGACACTAGGCCGGCCGAGCAACCCCGGTTAATCCTCGCTTTAAGTGGAATCTGAGCGTAATCTAGCCATCTTCGTAGGTCACAAGGGGGCTAGCTCGCGTTTATCTGCTAATAAGCGAGGATCACGGTGAAATGACCAGCGAAGGACGACTGAATAAACCCAGCATACACCAACCGGTCATTAATCATGCGACATTAGGTTGGCTCAAAGTGAAGTTCGAAGTGAGAGAAAAGTGGGATGCGGTAAACGGCCATAACCGATATCGCGTGGCGATTAAAAAGAGGTGCTGAATAGCGCACTGGTGGTTTACCCATCCTGCGATGCGCTTCGTCGCAGTAGGTTGGTCATCTCTCGCAAATACTCCCAAGAGTAAATGCCGAACCGACAACCGCCTTTCCACATGATATTGATGGCGTAGTTGCCCACCGGGTTGATCGCCTCCAACTCGTATGATCGGGGACGGATGATCTTAAGCGGGTCGGGATTGTTGCGTTCCTCATTGCAGGTGGCGCAAGGGCATAAATCGCTCAGCAGCGCGAAAGGTAGCTCAGATATCTCCCCGTCGTCCCAAGTGATTGTGAGGACGGCTTTTGTCTTGTCGGCGGTAATCTGGGTCGGTCGCATACGCGGCGTGAATTCTACGCGACCTCAGATTTCGGCGCAGCAGTTCCGCTAAGTGCTTCGCGCCGACAGCTTAGTCACATACCGGCAGCGCGGGTTCCAGACGCGCGTGCGCCGTTGGCCCTTCTTTGACTTCACTCAAGCGCATCGCGCAGACGCGCCCGCGCCTTATTTCCCCGCCTACTTTTCCGCCCGGGAAGCTGTTGCCACAGTGCGAACAGCCTGTCATCCGCACAGCGACTCTGCGCAGCGCTGGTAACGACTGCCTGACCGTTTCCAATGCGTGCGGCGATCGGGCCGGGCGTTCAGGCGACGGTTGAGCTTTGCAACTGTCATGCCGGCGGCGCGCCGGAAGCCTAGCGCGATGCTCGTCTGGGGGTCTATCCCAGCGGAGTGGCATAATGGCGCGGCATGAAATCGAAAGCACCGTCCGATCGGTCTGGTGCTGCAGATGAATGGTGGGCAAAGCCCGAACTAGGTAGCCGGCGCGAATCCGATGGACTTCAAGCTGACCGAAGAGGCCGTGCAGCGTAATCCGAATCGGGTGTCCTATCCTGGCGGGGTGAAGCGATGGCCGACTAGCGCGCCATCCGCGGCTATCGCGCGCGGGCGCTGGGTGGCGGAGCGGACGGGTTCTTGGATCAACCGCTTCCGACATTTGCCGACCGGTTGGGAGAGGGCAAGCGGCCTGGAGTCCCGGGCGTTTGGTATCTTTCAGATTGAAACAGATGTGAAACGAAGAGGAGAGACGATCTAATGCACTACGACGTCAAAGACACAGACCTGGCGACTTCGGGTCGCTACAAGATCGAATGGGCCGAGCAAGAGATGCCCGTGCTCCAGCTTATCCGCGCGCGCTTCGCAAAGGAGCAGCCGCTGAGGGGTGTGCGCGTGGCGGCCTGCCTGCACGTCACCAGCGAGACGGCAGCGTTGGTGCGCACCTTGCAAGCCGGCGGCGCGGATATTGTGCTGTGCGCCAGCAATCCGCTCAGCACACAGGATGAAGTCGCTGCTTCGCTCGTCGTCCATGACGAGATCCCCGTCTTTGCCATCAAGGGCGAAGATAATGCCACGTATTACCGCCATCTGAACGCGGCGCTCGACCATCACCCGCACATGACGATGGATGACGGCTGTGACCTGGTGAGCGTGCTGCACAAAGAGCGTCCGCAGCAAGTGGGCGAGGTGCGCGTCGGCACGGAGGAGACGACGACCGGCGTCATCCGGCTGCGCGCGATGGCCAAGGACGGCGCGCTGCGCTTCCCGGTGCTGGCGGTGAACGACAGCATGACCAAGCACTACTTCGACAATCGCTACGGCACCGGCCAGAGCACGATAGACGGCGTGATCCGCGCGACCAACATCTTGCTGGCCGGCCGCACGGTCGTCGTGAGCGGGTATGGCTGGTGTGGGCGCGGCGTGGCCGCGCGCGCGCGCGGCTTGGGCGCGCATGTGATCGTGACCGAAGTGGATCCGCTGAAGGCGCTCGAGGCGCTGATGGATGGCTATCAGGTGATGCCGTTGCTCGAAGCCGCCAAGAAGGGGGACGTGTTCATCACCGTGACGGGCGACAAGAATGTGATTGATGAGCAGCACATCGCCGTGATGAAAGACGGCGCGATCCTTTCGAACTCCGGCCATTTCAACGCCGAGATCAACATCCCTGCGCTAAAGAAGCTGAGCGACGGTCGCCCGCCGCGTCAGGTGCGCCCCTTCGTCGAGCAATACACGCTCAAGGATGGCCGACGAATCAACCTGCTGGGCGATGGCCGGCTGATCAACCTGGCGGCGGCGGAAGGCCATCCGGCAGCAGTGATGGACATGAGCTTCGCCAACCAGGCGCTCGGCGCGGAATACATGCTCAAGCACGGCGCTGGCCTCAAGCCCGACGTTTACACCATCCCCGAAGAGATTGACCGTGAAATCGCCCGCCTCAAGCTGCGCAGCATGGGCGTGGAGATTGACACACTCACCGAAGAGCAGGCGCGCTACTTGGCGAGCTGGGAGGAAGGGACTTAGCCGACGCCGAGGGAACAGGCGGGGCAGCATCGAAATCGCGCGCTGCCCCGCGCCTGTGCATCCGGCCGGACGATGGGCTCAACGGCCGGCTCGGGTGAGCGCGCCGGCGGATGAGCGATCGACAGAGTAGACCAGGCCCTGGGCGTCTGCATCTACCAAGACGTGCGTCGGCGGCGCGCGCAAGGTGAGCAGATATTCGGCCAACTTCTCGCGCAATTGGCGCTGCAGAATGCGCCGCAACGGCCGCGCGCCCAAGCCCGGCTCGGTGTTCTGGGCCAGGAGCCATGCCCGCGCTTCTGGCGTCACTTCCAACACAACACCTTGCGCCCTGGCCAGCTTCGCTTCGCGAGCGATCATCAGGTCGAGTATCTTCGCCATCGCGTCCGGCGTGAGCGGCTTGAACATGACGATCTCATCGAGGCGATTGAGGAACTCCGGCCGGAAGAATGCCCGCACATCCCGCATGGCCAGCTCATGCGCCTGCTCACCTAGCGTCAGATCGTTCAAGTAAGGCGCACCAAGGTTGCTGGTGAGGATGATCACCGTCTCGGCGAAGTTTGCTACGCGCCCCTGCCCGTCGGTCAGCCGGCCCTCCTCCATCACCTGCAACAGGATGTCGAGGATGCGCGGATGGGCTTTCTCCACCTCGTCGAACAACACCACAGCGTAAGGCGACTTGAGGATCTTTTCGGTGAGCTGGCCACCGCTCTCGTAGCCTACGTAGCCCGGCGGCGAGCCGATCAGCCGGTTGATGGTGTCGTCTTTCTGATACTCGGTCATGTCCAGCGCGATCAGGTGGTCTTCGTTGCCGAAGAGGAATTCCGCCAGCGCCTTGGCGAGCTCGGTCTTGCCCACACCGCTGGGGCCGAGGAAGAGGAACGAGCCGATCGGCCGCTTGGGGTCTTTCAAACCGACGCGCGCGCTCTTCACCGCCCGGCTGATGGCGAGGATGGCATCGTCCTGTCCGATCACGCGCTGTTGCAGCGCCTGCACCATTTGCGCGTATTTGGCGCGCTCGTCCTTGCTCAGTTTGGTCACCGGGATGCCGGTCATCATGCTGACGGCGTAGGTCACATCTTCGGCGTCTATGATCGACGTCGTAAGTTGGGCGTGGGGGGCAGGAGCGCGCGACTCCCGACGCCCGACGCCCGGACCTTTCACGATGGCACACGCGCGGTGCAACACTTGCACAGCCGCGCCCGGCAACGGCATTGCGCCGATGTAGCGTGCGGCCAGCGTTGTCGCCGCTTTAATCGCGCTGTCATCCACGACAAAGCCATAGTCGCGCTCGAACTCCGGCTTGTGCAGCGACAATATCTGGAGGCACTCGTCGGGCGTCGCCGGCGGCACATGCAGCACATGCGCATGCTCGACGACCGGCGCGTTGGCGCGAATGCGCTCGTTGTATTCAACCTCGGTGGTCGCGCCGATCACAGCGCACGCGCCTTCGATCATCGCCTTGTGCAAGTCCTTCATCGCGCTCATCTGCGCGCCGGTTTCGGCGCGGCCGAAGAAACGATGAATGTTGGCGATGAACAACGCCCCCCCTTCCGCCTGGCGCAGCGCCACCTGCATGGCCAACTGCGGGTTATCTAACCATGCGCTCTCGCTCACCTCGATGATGCGCTCGAGTCCGGGTGGTCCCTTCCCCTCGGCGACCAGGAAGGCCAACGACTGGGCTAAACTGCGGCGGCCGCTGCCCGGCATGCCGACCAGGAAGGCGTTGCGCCCGCGCGCCAGCGACAGCACGCTGACCAATTCCTGCAACAGCCTCTCACGTGGGAAGAGCGGCGCAAGCCGGCCGCGTTTCACCTCCGCCACCCAGTCCACCGTTGTGGTGCGCTTGCTGACAACCCCCTCCAACATGAGCGCCGCAAGGGCGCTGGGCGTCACCCCTTTGCGCTGCAACAATCCGGCGGTGCTGACGCCGGTCTGAGAGAGCGCGCCGAGCAAGTGCTCTGTGCCGATGTAGATCTCGCCGTGGGCCAGCGCGATAGCGCGCGCCTCGTCCAGCGCAATCAACATCTCGTCGCTGAGCGTCGCCGCTGCGTTCTGGTCGGTGATGTAGTCGAACTTGGCCGAACGGCCTTCGCGCGCTCGGGCCTGCGCCTCGGTTTCGCGTTCGAGGTCGGCCGGTTTGAAACCACGACTTTCGGCCAGCTTTTGGATGGCCCGGTAGGCCGTAGATTCAGGCATACGCAGCAGCGCCAGCAAGGCGATCTCGGGCATCAGCAGCGTTTTGCCCATCTGACGCATGATGTCGCTCGCGCGGTTTAGGGCGCGGCGTGTGGTGGCGTCGAGCAAGTCCTTGTTCAACGTGGCCATGAGCAGAGATTATCGCCCATGCGGGGTATGCCGGGCCGCTTCGATGCGCGTGCGTTGCGCCCACCCATCCCCCTGACGGGCCAGCGTGCCGGCGCGCGATCCCGACCGGTAGTTGACTTTTGGCGTGCGATGTGTAAAATCCTGATTGTCTGAATAATCGGAACTATTATATTGTTTGGACTGACCACCACTCACCACCATGCTGCGCGGCATTGAATCAGACCTTTTGGAATACATCATCGCGAACGGCTTGCAGGCGGGAGATCGGCTGCCGCCGCTGGAAGAGCTGAGCGCCGAGCTGCGGATCAGCATCGGCAAACTCCGCGAACAGCTCGAAGTGGCGCGCGTGCTTGGCTTAGTTGAGGTAAAACCGCGCACCGGCATCCGCGTCAGCCCTTTCAGCTTCCTCCCCGCCGTTCGCTTTAGCCTGCTCTATGCGCTGGCTCAGAACCGCAAACTCTTCGACGCTTTCAGCGAACTGCGCAACCACATCGAATTTGCCTTCTTCCATGAAGCCGTTGCGCTGCTGACGAATGAGGACACGGCTCGCTTGAAATTACTGATTGAGCGGGCCTTTGCCAAGCTGGAGGAACATCCGCCGCGCATCCCCCATGAAGAACACCGCGAGCTGCACCTGACGATCTATCGCCGCCTCGACAACCCCTTCGTCAAAGGCTTGCTAGAGGCCTACTGGGATGGCTACGAAGCCGAGGGACTGAGCGTGTTCTCCGACTACGACTATCTGCACGAAGTGTGGACCTATCACGCGGGGATCGTCAACGCGATCGTTGCCGGCAACGCGGACGAAGCCTATCGGCTGTTGGTTCAGCATACCAGGCTGTTGCAAAAGCGACCCAAGGCGCGCGCGTTGCACGGCCGAGTGAACGACGACGCCCTAACCTCGGAGGACAAAACCATCGCCCGACCGACGATTGCCGCATGATGAATTTCAACGCCCGGCGGCGAGTTTGCCGGGCGTAGGTATCGCAAATGAGTTTGAACGAACCCAAGACGGTTCAGGAGATGAAAATGCTGAGAGACCTTACCGCGCTGACCAGCGCAGCGCCCGAAACGCCCCAACCTGCGCGTGATACGAGTCCATTGCGCTTACCCCATGAATCCATCGTGAACGACTTCGCCATCACCGTTGCCACGAAGAACGGCTCCGGCAGCCAGACATCCAATGCGATCCTGCTGCGCGCCCTCTTCAAGATGGGCATCCCGGTCAGCGGCAAGAACATCTTCCCATCCAACATCCAAGGCCGGCCGACCTGGTACACCATCCGGCTGAGCAAGGACGGCTACGTGGCCCGCCGCGAAACGACCGAGATCATGATCGTGCTGAACCCAGATACGATCCTGGAAGACCACCAGAACACCGCGCCGGGCGGCGTGTTCATGTATGCCGACGACATCAAGCTGCCGGTGCGGCGCAGCGACCTGCACTACTATGCCATTCCGGTCAAGGAGATGGCGCGCCAGCACGAGCCCGATCCTAAGCTGCGCACCTACGTGGCCAACATGGTGTATGTCGGCGCGATCGCCCAGTTGCTCGGCATTGACCTGGATGAGATCGAAGCCGCGCTGATGTTCCATTTCAGAGGCAAGACCAAGCCGGTGCAGAGCAACATGCAGGTGGTACGCGCTGCAGCCGCGTGGGCTGCCGAGCACTTGATCAAGACCGACCCCTATCGCGTGGCGCGCATGGATAAGACCAAGGGCCAGATCATGATTGATGGCAACACTGCCGCGGCGCTTGGCGCGATCTATGGCGGCGTGGGGTTCGTCGCTTGGTATCCCATCACGCCGGCCACCAGTCTGGCCGACGCGCTGAACGAATATCTGCCCAAACTGCGCATTGATCCTGAAACCCAAGCGCCGACCTACGCGGTCATCCAGGCCGAAGATGAACTGGCGGCATTGGGCATGGTCATGGGCGCCGGATGGGCCGGCGCGCGAGCGATGACATCCACCAGCGGCCCCGGCATCTCGCTGATGGCGGAGTTCGCCGGCCTGGGCTACTTCGCTGAGATCCCGGCGGTGATTTGGGACGTGCAGCGCATGGGGCCGGCCACCGGCCTGCCCACCCGCGTCTCGCAAGGCGACATCATCGCGGCCTACTGGCTCGGCCACGGCGATACCAAGCATCCGGTGTTGCTGCCCGGCTCGGTCTACGAGTGTTTCGAGTTCGGCTGGCGCGCTTTCGACCTGGCTGAGCGCCTGCAGACGCCGATCTTCGTGCTGAGCGACTTAGACCTGGGTATGAACCAGTGGATGAGCAAGCCGTTCGATTACCCGGAGGAGCCAATGGATCGCGGCAAGGTGCTTACCGAGGAACAGGTGAATGCCATGCGCGGCTTCGCCCGCTACAAGGACGTGGACGGCGACGGCATCGGCTGGCGTACGCTGCCGGGCAATGAAAGCCCGTTCGCCGCCTATTTCACGCGCGGTTCCGGCCACAACGAGCGCGCCATGCTCTCGGAGCGCGCCGACGACTGGGAGAACAACATGGATCGCCTGGCGCGCAAGTTCGAGACGGCCCGCAAGTTGATGCCGCCTCCCGTGATTGACATGGTCGAAGGCGCGGAGATTGGGATCGTCGGCTTCGGCTCCACCGACCCGGCCATCCAGGAGGCGCGCGCCATGCTCGAGGCCAAGGGCATTCGCGCTTCGTATCTGCGCCTGCGCGCGCTGCCCATGAACGACGACGTGACGATGTTCCTGGCGTCGCATCAGCGCATCTACGTGGTCGAAATGAACAGCGATGCGCAACTGTGCCAACTGTTGCGCCTGCACTCACCCAAGGACGCCGAGAAAGTGCATCCGGCCAATCACAACGATGGCTTGCCGCTAACGGCGCACTGGATCACCGAGGAGATTCTGTATCAGGAGACGCGACATTGAATCTGGCTTGCGCGCTGGGGTCTACCGCAGCGCGCAAGCCAGCAAGCAGGAGAGATCACCATGACCCTGGTCAAGAACGGAAGCGTCGCCACGAACGGCGCTCAAGCAACCACCGCGCACGGCGCTCAACCCAAGGCGCCGGTTGCAAGCGCACCTGGTGTGAACATCATCGGCCTGGTGAAGGCCGACTACAAAGGCCTGGAGTCCACGCTGTGCAACGGCTGCGGGCACGACTCGATCTCATCGCAGATCATTACCGCATGCTACGAGCTGGGCGTGAAGCCCGAGCACATCGTCAAATTCAGCGGCATCGGCTGCAGCAGCAAATCGCCGGCCTACTTCATGAGCCGGTCGTTTGGTTTCAACGCGCTGCATGGCCGCATGCCGTCGGTGGCGCAGGGCGCGCTCATGGCGAACCATACGCTGCGTGGCCTGGGCGTCAGCGGCGACGGCGACACCGGCAGCATTGGCCTCGGGCAATTCATGCACCTCATCCGCCGCAACCTGCGCATGGTCTACATCATCGAGAACAACGGCGTCTACGGCCTGACCAAAGGTCAGTTCTCGGCCACCGCCGACGTAGGGCAAGAGCTGAAACACGCCGGACGCAACGAGTTCCCGCCGATCGACCTGTGCCGCGCCGCGATCGTGGCCGACTGCGGCTTCGTCGCCCGGTCATTCGCCGGCGATCCCAAGCAAGTCGTGATGTTGCTCAAGGCCGCGCTCAGCCATCGCGGCACCGCCGTGCTCGACATCATCAGCCCCTGCGTCACGTTCAACAACCGCGACGACAGCACCAAGAGCTATACCTGGGGCAAGGCGCACGATGAACGCATTAACGATTTCGGCTTCGTCATGTCGCAGGAAGAGATTCGCGTGGACTACGCCGAGGGCGAGACGAAAGAGGTCGAGCTATTCGACGGCTCAAAGATCGTCCTGAAGAAGCTGGACGGCAGCCACGATCCGACGGACAAACAAGCGGCGCTGCGCTTGCTCACCGAGGCCCATGAGCGTCAACTGTTCATCACCGGCCTGCTCTACATCAACAACGAACGGCCCAACTTGGCCGAGACCTATCATCTGGTCAAGCCGATCGCCTCGTACCAGCAGGACAAGCTGCGGCCTTCCCGCGAGAGCTTACAAAAGATCATCAGCGCCATGTACTGATTGCGCTCCCGCGACGTATTGCACTCAATCGCCCTCCCATGCAACAGGTCAGATCTGCTGGAGCGGTCTGACCTGTTTTTGCATCATCCCGCCCCAGGGCTAACCACAGGTGAGGCAAAGCACATGCAGCGCCGAGCCGGCGCCGGGCAACCCGAAGCGCGTGGGACGTCCAAAATGCCGACAACACCCCTCCGCGGGCTTCAGCCTGCAGGGGGCGGTGAATGGATCGGGCATGTTGCGCAGATGCTGAGTAGCGGCGTTACGCCCCGCGAATCACTTTGCGCACCTCTCGCACAACCGTTTCGGTCGGCGTCTTCATCCCGTAGGCGAAGCGCCAGCGTCCCTGAGCGTCAAGCACAAACGTATCGGCGGTGTGATCCACGGTGTAGGTCGTGGAATTGCCGACGCGATTAGATCGGAAGTGCGCGCCGTATTCCAGCGCGATCAGCCGCACTTGGCTTTCCGGTCCGGTCAAGCCGATGAAGTCCGGGTCAAAGATGCGCACGTAGCGCCGCAGCACTTCCGGCGTATCGCGTGTTCCGTCCACGCTGACGAACACGAACGCGACCCGCTCCGCATCTTTGCCGAGCGCCGCCTTCACCTTGCGCATCTCGCTCAGCGCAAGCGGGCAAACGTCCGGGCAATGGGTGTAGCCGAAGAACAGCATCACCGTCTTGCCACGCAGGTCGCTCAGCCGGGTGACGCTGCCGTCGCTGTTCGTCAGGGCGAAATCCGGCATCGGCCGCGGCGGGGTCAGATAGGCGATGGCCTGTGGCGCCTGAACGGCAGCTCGATTAGCCGCGCCGAAGAGGTAGCCGCTGCCGGCGGCGGCCAGCGCGCCGAACACCACCAGGCCCGCAGTTGCTGCGCGCAGCCGGGTCACTGGGCGCAGGAGTAACGCGCCGGCCAAAATCGCGCTTAGTTCGCCTGCGATCAAGGCCAGTGGCGCGACCATTGCGTCGGCGAGCGGCTGACCGCAGATGAAGGCCCAGAAGGCCGCCGGCGCCTCAGCCAGGAGCTTCACATCCTGCAGGTAAGCGGCGCCCAGGAACGACATCACGGTGCCGAATCCGATGAGCGCCGACGTCACCATCAGCCGCGCCAACGAGGCGGAGGCAGGGGGGAATGTGGGGCGGCGGATCGGCCGATTAGAGAAGATCATGACAACTTTTCGTTCCGAGAGACTGGGGCGTCCACGGAGAGCGTGGCGACATGGGCGCCCCAGCGGACGGTCAGGGCATAGGGGCGTTGCTGGTTGGCATGTAGCGGAGGATGTTCCAGCCGAGCTGGAAGTCCAACACTTCGGCGATCACCGGGCCATAAGCGATCAACAACAGGATGCCCAGAAGGCCCAGCCAGATGCCCCACCGCTCAAACCATAGAGGTGAGGTGCGGTCACCGCTCACCGTCTCAATCGGCACCTCACCTTCTGGCATCGGTCGGCGTGAGAAGAATAGCGTGCCGATGATGTTGGCGTAGAGCAGGATGGAGCTAATCAACAAGATGACGCCTGAGACGGCCGTCACGTCAAGCCAAAAGGCGCCGGCCGGGCTGAGATACGGTGATTGGCTGGTGAGCGCGCGGCGTGGGACGCCCTGCAGGCCGGCTTCGCCCATCGCCAAGCCGAACAGGGTCATGCCGATTAACCAGGTGAACACCTGGGCGAGGGCCATGTTCTTGCTGAACAAGGCGCGGCCGCGAATGGCCGGCAGCAGCCAATACAGGATGCCGATGTACGTCAGCATCACTGCGCCGCCAAGGGTCTGATGGAAATGTGCCGGCACCCACGAGGTGTTGTGGATCGTTGCGTTGAGCTGGGCCGAAGCGTTGATCAGACCGCTGAACCCTCCGGCGATGAAAAGCAACATACCCGATAGCTGCGCCGCGACGACCGGATCGTTCCACTTCTGCTTGAATGGCCAGTCGAACAATGTCTTCGCTCCGCGGTTGCGCGCCGCGTTCTCCAGCGCTGCGCCGACGTTGAACGCAGTCATGAAGCTGGGGATGCTCACGATGAGCGTGAGGAGCGTCTGCACGCCCTTCGACGATGCGCTGATGCCCGGGTCGCTGAATTGGTGATGCACGCCGACGGGCACAGAGAACACTACGAACAAGATGAACGCCACGCGCGCCAGCGGTTCGCTGAACAGCTTGCCGCCGGCTTGGCGCGGCAACATGGTGTACCAAGACACGTAGGCCGGGAGCAGCCAGAAATACACCAGCGGGTGACCGAAGAACCAGAACAGCGTGCGCGCCAACTGTGGATCGGTCACCTTCAAGATGCCCAGCGAAGCCGGCAGCAGCATAAACACGATCTCGATGGCCACGCCGATTGTCGCGACACACCACACGATGAAGTTCACGATGAGGGCGAAGACAGCCAACGGCACGCGCTCGTTGGGATGTTCCCGCTTCCAGTCGCGGTAGGTCAGGAAGATATTCGCCGACGCCAGCCATGAACCCAGCGCCAGCAACACCAGGCCGATGTAAAACAGCGCCGGCGCGATCATCGGCGGGTAGAACGTGTAGAGCACTGCCGACTGCTGCGGCATGGTGAGCAGGACAAACAGCATCATCCCCAAGCCGACGGCCATGGCGACAAATGCGGCCCAGCCCATTGCGGTGGACTTGATCGGCCGTTGCAGCGTGCGCTCGGTGACGAAGTAGCTGAATCCGATGATGAAGAACGTGGTGAAGAACAAGGCGTTCATCACGCCATGTGCTGTCACCGCTTGGTAGTAGAACGTGAAGATCGGGATCGTCGGGAAATACTGCACGAACGTCGGCGACCGGTGGAACGTTTGGAACGGCCCCATGAAGATGCCGAACATCAGCGCGATGAGCGCCGCGATGATATGCGCGCCGATCATCATTTGCTCGCGCTTCGCCAGTTTCAGCGTGGTCGGCGTTGCCGGCGCCTCGAACGTTTGGGGAAGAGTAACGCTTGCCATAACAGTCTTCCTCATCAATGGCTTACTCAACGATGATGACGCCGTACATCACCTGATGACCGGCGCCGCAGTAGTGGTTGCAGATGATGTGGTATGTGCCCGGGCGGTTGAAGGTGGCGCTGGCGCGCGCTACCTGGCCGGGGACTAGCTCCAGGTTCAAGGTGTGCTTCTCGATCTGAAAACCATGCATCACGTCCTTGCTGGTCACGTAGAAGGTGACCTGGGAACCGCGCGGGAAGCGCAGCACGGCGGGATTGCCGGCCTCCGGCCCGGCATCGAACGCCCATGACTTTGCGACGATGACTGCCTCGTAGCGGTTGTCGGCGATCTTGCGCACACCTGGCTTGGCGAAAATGGTTTGGTCTAGCCGCTGCGGGTCTATCCGCTCCACCGGCGCCGGCAGGCGAATGCCAAACACGGTGACGGCCACGATCGTCGCAGCCACAAATGCGCCCAGCGTGATCCCCACAGCGATCAGCCAATACCGCTCAAGTTTGTTGATCTCCATACATGGATGCTCCTGAGTAGTCAGATCAACTGCCTGCCCCACGCTCGATTACGGTGAGGAACCACAGATACGCCCAATACAAGCTGTATCCAAGCAGCATGAGAAAGACGAAGAGGACGATGCCTCGCGGTTGGAAGCCGGAGTGCTCGCCATTCGGCTCGGGCGGTTGGGGGAGATTCACCGACTTTTCTTCCATAAGCGTTAACAGCCCTTTGAAAAGGTTACACCTGGCATAGCCGTTGCTACAGTGTAAAGGGAACCGGGTTAGATTGCACTCGGCGATTGGACGGGCTTGTAGGCTGGTCAGTCGGCTAGTCTTGCCGTAATGGCTCTCAGTTGGGCAGAAGCACCGGCTGTGGCGCGCGAGGGGTAATCGTCGCCGCCCGGTCGAAGCCGCGCGCGCGCAGGGCCGCCATGATTTGCGACGCGGCCGGATGCGGCGCGCGTCCGTCGCGCTGGGTGAGCACGGCGACCCTGGCAGCGCCAGGCGGGATGCCTTTCAGCCCACCGATGGGATGCGCGAGGAGTGCGATGACCAACGCCGGCGTGATGATGCTGCCCGCCGGCGTCTGCGTAAGTTGGGCGATGTGCTCCACGCGATGTGCTACACGCGCGTCAAGCGGCTGACCGATGGCGTCGAGGTTGGCCAGGACGCATACAACGTCGGCGCAAGGAGGGATCACGGGTTCGCCATCGCCCGGCGCTTTAATGCGCAGATTGCGCGCGCCGTCGGCTTCCACCAGGATCGAAACCGGTCTTTCGCGTGTCGTGGCAGCTTTCAGCTCACAGATGGCGTCCGGCGCGAAGCCGATGAGCTTGGTCTGTATAGTAGGCATACCGGCTTCGCGGGCGGGTGTTGGGTCGGGCGTGCCCTCAATCTCTGAGGCTAGGCAGGCTGCACGCCATGTGGCTGAAGCGTCGAGCGCCGGCGCAAAGTCTGCCATCGGCCCGATGTGGAGCAGATCGAACGCGCCTGATGCCGGCTGCCAAATCTTCGTCGTGGTGGTGAAGATGACGCGCGCGCTGTGTGTCACGAGCGCCTGCGACAGGCGCCAGCATAGCGCGGTTTTGCCGCCTGCGCCGACGACCGCGACGCAGTCGCCGGGGCGGATCGCCAGCGTGGTCAACAGATCCATAGGGCTTGACTAGGCCGCGCCGGGGGAGACCGCTTCTTCCCCCTCTGCTGCAAGTTTGGTCGTTGGCCACTGAGCGGGCTTGACGATAGCGCGCGCAAAGATGAGAAAACCGGTGTGGGCGACCATGCGATCCTGGGGACGTAGCCGGTCGGCCACCGGCTTGTAGCGCCGGGTCAGAATCTCCTCCACGTCAATCAGCCCAAAAGCCGCGTCTTCTAACGCGCGCAATAGGTTCACCACCTGATTGGTAGTCGGCACGAGTGCGCCGAAGAAACCGCCGTCCTTCAACACCTCGCGCGCCTGCGGCACACAGGTCTCCGGCTCCGGCATGTCCAGGAAGACGGCGTCCACTTTGCCCTCCACTCTGAAGCCTTGTGTGCTGTCGGCGTGGATGAACGTGACGTACGGATCCAGTCCGACGCGCTCCATGTTGTGTCGTGCCAGCTCGATGAAGTCCTGGCGAATCTCCTGCGAATATACGTGGCCGGTGGGCATGACCGCAGTGGCCAGCGCCAGAGTCAGCCCGCCGCTGCCGCAGCCGCTCTCCAGGATGCGTGCGCCGGGCTTGGCGTTCATCCGCATCAGGATGTAGGCGCTGTCCTTCGGAAAGATCACTTGCGAGCTGCGCTTGATGTGCTTGATGAGGTCAGCTGTGCTGGGCGGGACGATGACATAGGGGTGGCCCAGCGACGAATGAAGGACGCTGCCCCAAGGCTGGCCAATCATGGCGTCGTAGGCGATGAAGCCGTGGTGCGTCTCGAACTTGTGTCCGGCGCGCACTCGCACCAGGTGCGCTTTGTCGCGCGTGTCCACGAGCAGCGCGAGGTCTTGGTCTTGAATGGTGTCCACAGCGATCAGGATGCTATTCTATTGCACGCTAAAATCGTGTGTCGTCATGAGAGCCATCCTCGCCTGGAGAAGCCATAAACCAAACTGTGTGATCGCGTGCATTGCTGCTATCGGGCTGGTGGCATGTGGCGCGCCGGCGCCGGCGGCGCCGCTGTCTGCGCTGCGCATCGTCGAGCCAGCACAAGGCGCGCGCCTGACGATCAACACAGAGGTGCCGGTGCGCGTCGAATATCGCGGCGCGGACTACGTGCAGGTTCATGTCTGGGTCAACGGCCGGCGCGTGGGTGCGCTGCCGATGCAGCCTGGCCGCACGGACGCGTCGCTGTTGTGGACGCCGCAAACGCTTGGTAATCACGTGCTGTACCTGGAAGCGCGCGACGCAGGGGACAAGCTCATCGCGCTTTCGGATGTGATTGCAGTGCGCGTCGAAGCGCCTGAGCCGACCGCGGTGCCGACCGCAGTCCCGACGTTGGAGCCGACCTTGGCACCTACGCCGGAGCCATCACCCGCACCAGCGGAAGCAGCAGCCATGACTGCCACGCCAGTGCCTTCCCCTACGGCGACGCCTGGAGTGACTGTGTCGAACGACTTCGTCAACCTACGCGCCGGCCCTGGCACTCGCTATGACTTACTGGGCCGGCTGAGCCGCGGTCAAACAGCCCGCGTGACGGGCAAGAGCAGCGATGGGCAGTGGTGGCAAATCAGCGTAGAGGGCAGGACGGCCTGGGTATTGGGGCAATATGTGCAGGCGAACGATGCGGCGCAAACGGTAAGCCCGGTGGAGGCTCCGCCGCTACCTACGCCTGCGCTGCTAAAAGTCGCAGTGGCCCCGACCGCGGCGCCCACTGAGGCGCCGCCGATGCCTACGCC
Organism: Candidatus Roseilinea sp. NK_OTU-006; assembly: GCF_012931985.1. GTDB lineage: Bacteria > Chloroflexota > Anaerolineae > J036 > Brachytrichaceae > JAAFGM01. The sequence goes on along the minus strand of NZ_JAAFGM010000007.1, from coordinate 40,926 downwards.
TACCGTCCTGGCTGAGCCGGAGTGCAATCCCTCGAACCCCTATTGGGCGGCTACGCTCAACAACGCGCCCGATTACACCTTTTGCACGCCGGTGCCGTTTGAGTTCGTGCCCAATGCCAGCCCAGACCCTGATGAACTGGTGATTCGCTGGCACATCTACGGCATCCAGTCGCTGGAGCTGCGCATTGATCCTAGCGGTGATGACTGCGGGATGGGATCGCGCGGCTTACGCCAGCCAGTGCCGTTCAAAGAGGATAACTTCCGGCTGAATCGTCGCGATTGGCCCCCTGGCGGCTACAAGATTGGCTTGTTTGCCACGCTTCACGATGGCCGCATCCAAGACTGGGGCGAACTACACTTCTGCGGCAAGGGATGAACGATCTCACGAGAGCGATTGTCCGGCCGCCTGCATGACAGTGTTCAAGTCCTTGTCGCCGCGGCCGCTCAGGTTGACCAGCAAGATGTGATCGCGGGGGAGCTGCGGGGCGCGCTTGAGCGCCTCGGCCACCGCATGCGACGATTCTAAAGCCGGGATGATGCCCTCAAACCGGCACAACGTGTGGAATGCGTTTAGCGCCTCGTCGTCGGTCGCCGAGGTGTATTCCGCGCGGCCGATGTCGCGCAGATAAACATGCTCCGGCCCAACGCCGGCGTAGTCCAGCCCCGCCGAGATGGAATGCGTTGCGGCGATTTGTCCATCGGCGTTTTGCAACACCACCGTCTTCATGCCTTGAAAGACGCCGACCTTGCCCTGAGGGAATTGAGAATGATTGCCATCGTCAGAGTTCTCAATTCTCAATTCTTCATTCTCAATTCGCGCGAAGCGCGCCGCGTGCTTGCCGGTCTCGACACCGTCGCCCCCGGCCTCGACGCCGATCAATTTCACTGATGTGTCGTTCAGGAAGCCGTAGAAGATGCCGATGGCGTTGCTGCCGCCGCCGACGCAAGCGATGACCTGGTCGGGCAGTCGGCCGGCTTGTTCTAGGATCTGTGTGCGCGCTTCCTTGCCGATCACGCTTTGGAAGTCGCGGCACATCAGCGGATACGGGTGCGGCCCGAGTGCACTGCCGATGATGTAGTAGGTGTCGTGCGGATGGGCGACCCAGTCACGGATCGCTTCGTTCACGGCGTCTTTGAGCGTCTTTGTGCCGCTCTCCACACCGCGCACCTCGGCGCCGAGCAGGCGCATGCGAAACACGTTCGGCTCTTGGCGGGCCATATCGACCACGCCCATGTAGATGACGCACTCCAGCCCCAGCAAGGCACACGCCGTTGCGGTGGCGACGCCGTGTTGGCCGGCGCCGGTCTCGGCGATGATGCGCCGCTTGCCCATGCGTTTGGCCAGCAGGGCCTGGCCCAGCGCGTTGTTGATCTTGTGCGCGCCGGTGTGCAGCAGATCCTCGCGCTTGAGGTAAATTTGTGCGCCGCCGAGGTGGGTGCTCAGCCGCTCGGCGTGTGTCAATGGCGAGGGACGGCCGACATAGGTCTTGAGCAGATGCGCGTATTCGGCGCGAAATCCGGGATCATCGCGCAGTTCCTCATACGCCTCGGCCACCTCGTCCAACACCGGCATTAGCGTCTCGGGCACAAAGCGCCCGCCGTAGGGGCCGAATTTGCCTTGAGCGTTGGGCACAGGAGGATAATCGGTTGCAGGTGTGAGATATGTGCTCATTGCTCCCGAATGTACACCGATTGCGCGGTTCGGTGAACGCGGCAGGCGATGGGGCCAGTTGCCCGTCATCCGCGCCTATCCGGCTGCGCCGCGGTGGCCTGTGCTGCGCGCGGCGCACATGGGCGCGGACCGACACATATCGGCGCTGCGCGAATTATCCCGGACAACGCACCTCTCATCCTAAATGCACACCATGGACGCTCACGCATTTCTTCTATCTCATCGCTTCCGACCGGCCCCTCGCTCCCGGCCTGATGATCCGGCGCCGCTGCTGATCTTGTTGCACGGCTACGGTAGCAACGAAGATGACCTGATGTCCTTGACGCCCTATCTGGATCCGCGCTTTAACGTCGTGAGCGCGCGGGCGCCATTAGCGCTTGGCGCGGCCAGCTACGCATGGTTCCCGCTCGCCTGGGACGAGACCGGCATTGCGTTTGAGCCGCGCGATGTCGTTGCTGCGGTTCAGCCGATGGTGGCCTTTATCGAACAGGTGATCACAGCCTACGGCGCGACGCCGCAGCGCACGCTGTTGTTGGGCTTTAGCCAGGGCGCGACGATGAGCGCAGCGGTGCTGCTGCATCGTCCCGCCCTTATCGCCGGCGCGGCATTGTTGAGCGGACTGGCGCCGCCCGAGGAGGTCGCTTCGGGCGAGGCGTTGAACGGCAAACCCGTGCTCATCACCCATGGGCTGTTGGATGCGGTCGTGCCGGTGCAGATGGGACGGGCGATGCGCGATGGGCTCATTGCCCGTGGCGCATCGGTGACGTATCGCGAGTATCCCATCGGTCATCAAATTGACGAGCGTTGCTTGGCGGATGTGGATGACTGGATGACCAAGTGGCTGGCCAGGCTGAGCTGAGCGGTGCATGCAGCAGGGCTGGCCGCCCGGCTAGGGCGCATTCCCTTCCTACGCCGGGTGTGGCGTGACGAGACAGCCCCTATCATCCCCTGCGTAACCCGATCTGGGTGAGGAGATTGCCATGGAAGCTCAGCACATCGCGCTGGTGCAGCAGACGTTTGCAAAGGTTGAGCCAATCGCACAAGAGGTCGGTGATCTGTTCTACAACCGGTTGTTTGAAATGGATCCGAGCGTGCGGCCGCTTTTCAAGGGCGATATGAAGAAGCAAGCCCTCATGTTGATGACGGTGATCGGCCTGGCCGTGCGCGGGCTGGATCGCCCGGAGGCTATCGCGCCCAGCATTCGGGCGTTAGGCGAGCGGCACTCCCGCTATGGGGTGAAGGGGTCGGACTATCACACCTTTGGCGCTGCGCTGATCTGGGCGTTGGAGCAGGTGCTCGGCGATGCCTTTACCCCAGAGGTGAAAGCAGCATGGATCGAGGCCTACGATGTGCTCGCCGGCGCAATGAAGAAAGCGACGCTGCCGGTCGAAGCAGCGACATGATCGCCTCAACGACGCCGCGTCTCCCAAATTTCCGGATTGAGCAGATGCGGTGGGCGCTCTCCTCGCAGCACCTGTAGCGCTTGCGTGAGCGTCGTCTCCCAGATGCGATGATGGCCGGCGACCGTGCGGCTGGCCACATGCGGCGTGACCACCACGTTGTCGAAAGCCAATAGAGGATGCGATGGGCTGATCGGCTCGCCGTCGAAGACATCCAAGCCTGCTCCACCGATCTGGCCACTGCGCAGCGCTTCGGCGAGCGCCTGCTCGTCCACCAACGCGCCGCGCGCGACGTTGATGAACAGCGCGCCGCGCTTCATCTGGGCGAAGCGTTCGGCGTTCATGAAGTGATGCGTCTCCGGCGTGGCCGGCGTATGTAGCGAGACGATGTCGGCTTCGCGCAGCACATCTTCCAATGCCGGCGCGAGCGCGATGCCCATCTCCTGTGCGCGGGCGGGTGGGATGTAAGGGTCGAACGCCAGCACGCGCATGTCGAAGGCGAGGCCGTAGCGCGCAACCCGACTGCCGATGCGGCCCAGTCCGATCAAGCCGAGCGTGCGCCCATGCAGCTCCAACCCCTTGCTTTCTTCGCGCCCCCAAAACGATTCCCAGCCGGTGATGCGCACAGCGCGGTTGGCCTGCGCGACCTTCTTGGCTACGGTCATGATCAGCGCCCAGGCGTGCTCGGCCGTGCTGATGGTCGGCGCGTCCGGTGCATAGACGACCGGGATATGCCGCGCGGTGGCTGCGGCCAGGTCAATGTTGTCGTAGCCCACGCCTAGCCGGGCGATCACTTTGAGCTTAGGCGCGCGATCCATGCGCGCGCCGTCGTAACGCACGTTGCCGGGGCAGATGAATGCCTCGGCTTCTTCGATACCTGCCAGGGTGGGGGAGGGGCCGATCGGCTCTGCGATCCCCTCGAGTAGATGCGCACACGAAGGCAACAGCGTGTCATCGAGCCAGATTTTGAACATGGTGTGTTGCGCTTTACGTTTTCGTCTGCGCCGACTCCTGACTCCCGACGCCCCATCTCAATAGATGCCGCCTGACTGCCGTTCGCTCGCCCGTCCACCGCGCAGCGCCTTCACCGCAGCAGAAGCCGCCGCCGCCAGTAAGTTGCCGTCGGAGGAGATGGTGACCAGCCGGAAGCCTTTGGCGACCATCTGGAGCGCGTAGTCTGTCGAGGCGCAGTGAATGCCGGCGATCACGCCATGCTTCTGACAGGCAGCCAAGATGACGTCCAGCGCTGCGACGACGTCCGGGTGCGAGGGGTCACTGCGCTCTGGGCGGCCCATGCTCAAGCTGAGGTCTGCCGGGCCGACATACACGCCGGTGAGGCCGGGCACGCTGACGATGGCTTCGACGTTGGCCAGCGCCTCGGCCGTTTCGACCATGGCGAAGGTGAGCACGTCGTCGGCGGCCGTTCGTTCGTAGTCGCTGCCATAGGCGACGCGGGCGCGGGTGGGGCCGAAGCTGCGATAGCCGCGCGGCGCGTAGCGACATGCACCGACGAAGCGTTCACACTCGTCCCGCGAGTTGACCATGGGGCAGATGATCCCAAGTGCGCCGGCGTCGAGCAGCTTCATGATGATGCCCGGCTCGTTCCATGGCGCGCGGGCCATCGGTACGGCGCCGGCCAGGTTGATCGCTTGCAACATCGGCAGGGTGTGTGTGTAGTCGAGCAGGCCATGTTGCAAATCCAGCGTAACGCTGTCCCAGCCGGCGCGCGCCATGAGTTCGGCGCTCCAACTGCTGGGGATGGCGCACCAGCCGTTCACGACGTAGTTGCCCTGCGCCCAAATCGTTCTCAAAGGATGAGGTTGCATGGAAGCTGTGAGCTGAGCTGTGAGTTGTGATTTCTGGCTTCTGGCTTCTGACTTCTGACTTCTGGCTTCTGGCTTCTTGGTCCCTGACCTCCATCATGCTACATGTCGCGCTTTGAAGATCAGTGAGGACATGCCGGCGTCTATATGGAAGATGCTGCCGGTTACCTGGGAGGACTCGTCGGAGATGAGATATACAACGGCGTAGGCGGCATCCTGTGGCGTCTGGTGACGGCCGAAGAGGAGCTGGGCGCCCTGCGCGCGCAGTTCGTTCACGTCCCCCCCGCGGCTTTCGGCCAACGCGATCTCGCCCTCACTCAGCACCCAGCCGGGGATGAGGTAGTTGCATCGAATGCGGTCGGCGCCGTAGGCGCCGGCCAGCGTGCGCGTCAGGTTGAGCAGCGCCCCCTTCGCGGCGCCATAGGCGACGAGGTTGGCCGAGGCCTGTAAGCCGTGGATCGAGCCGATGTTGACGATGCTGCCGCCGCCAGCGTGTTGCATGGCCGGGATGGCGTATTTACAGCAGTAGAACGCGCTGCGCACATTCACGTTCATGATGGCCTCCCAGAGTTCGGTGCTGGTTTCCTCAAGCGTGGCGCGCGGGAACCAACCGGCGTTGTTCACCAGGCCGTCGAGTTTGCCGAAGCGCTGGACGGCGATTTGCACGAGCGCGGCGCAGTCGGCTTCGCGGGTGACGTCGGCATACTGAAAGATGGCTGTGTGGCCGGCAGCGCAAATCTTTGCTGCGGCCGCTTCGCCTTTTTCTGCTTGTTTGTCGGCGATGACCACGCGCGCACCTTCTTGGGCTAGCATTTCGGCAATGCCGAAGCCGATGCCCTGCGCCGCGCCGGTGACGATGATCACTTTGTCTTGAACGCGGTGAGCCATGAGCGGGGTTCCGTGCTTAGCCTTTCAGGCTGCCGGCCATGTTCTGCACGGCTACGGTGACTGGTGCAAGGTGAGAGTTGCTCAACACGACCAGGCAACGATAAAGTCATTCCAGATGGAGGTGAACCGCCAAAGCAGCACCACGGCGAAAGCAGGCGCCGCGATCGGTAGCGGAGTGTTGAATAATCAAGCTGGGCATGGCTCGCGCTCCAACTTGGGTTTTCGTGAATCAAGTCTACGCGCAGCCATGCTTTTTTGCCCATGTCCGGTAATGTATTACAGCCCGCGCGCAAAGGCAAATAGCTCGCCGACGTCGTGAACGCAATCGTAGATCGCAAGTTCTATAATGCATTTGCCGCCTTTGCACAAGCCCGATGACAGAATTCAAGGTGCATTCCCCCTTCCAGCCGACCGGCGATCAACCGCAGGCCATTGAGGCACTTGTCGCCAGCCTGAACGCCGGCAATCGCTACACCACGCTGCTGGGGGCGACAGGCACAGGCAAAACCTTCACCATCGCCAAGGTGATCGAACGTGTGCAGCGCCCGACGTTGGTGATCGCGCACAACAAGACCCTGGCCGCGCAGCTCTACGCCGAGTTCAAGGAGTTCTTCCCGGAGAACGCAGTTGAATACTTCGTCAGCTATTACGACTACTATCAGCCCGAAGCCTACGTGCCGCGCTATGACCTCTACATCGAGAAAGATGCCTCGATCAACGATGAAATAGACCGGCTGCGCCTGGCTGCCACCAGCGCGCTGATGAGCCGGCGCGATGTGATTATCGTCGCCTCGGTGTCATGCATCTACGGCGTGGGCAATCCAGAGGACTACGGGCGGTTCGTCGTCAAGTTGGCGCAGGGGGAGGTGCGCCGTCGTGATGTGGTGCTGCGCATGCTGGTGGCGATCCAATACGAGCGCAACGACGCTAATCTCATGCGCGGGCGCTTCCGCGTGCGCGGCGACACCCTCGAGGTGCAGCCGGCCTACGCCGAGACCGCCTATCGTATCGAGTTCTTCGGCGACGAAGTCGAGCGCATCACCGAAATTGACACGCTCACCGGCGAAATCCTCAAAGTGCTGCCGGAGGTCGAAATCTACCCGGCCAAGCACTACATCACGCCTCAAGAGAAGCTGCAACGCGCCATCCGCGAGATCGAGCAGGAGCTGGAGGAACGCATCGCCTTCTTCAAGTCGCAGGGGAAGTATTTGGAGGCGCAGCGCATCGAGCAGCGCACGCGCTACGACATCGAGATGCTGCGCGAGGTGGGCTTCACCAGCGGCATCGAGAACTACTCGCGCCTGCTCGACGGCCGGCCGCCCGGCACGCCCCCCTTTACGCTGCTGGACTACTTCCCCGACGACTTCCTGCTGGTGATTGACGAAAGCCACATGACCATCCCGCAGATCCGCGGCATGTACAACGGCGATCGCGAGCGCAAGCAAGTGCTGGTGGATTACGGCTTTCGTTTGCCCAGCGCGCTCGACAACCGGCCGCTCAAGTTCGAGGAGTTCGAGCAACGCTTCCGCCAGGTCATCTTCACCAGCGCCACGCCTGGCCCATACGAGCTGCAACACAGCGCCGTGGTCGTGGATCAGGTCATCCGCCCGACCGGCATCTTAGACCCAGTCGTCGAGGTGCGGCCGGTGCGCGGGCAGGTGGACGACCTGATCGGCGAGATCCGCGCGCGCGTGGCGCGCGGCGAACGCACACTCGTCACTACGCTCACCAAGCGCATGGCCGAGGACCTGACGAGCTATCTCCAAGAGTTGGGGATCAAGGTGCAATACCTGCATAGCGAAGTTCAGACGGTGGAGCGCGTCGAGATCCTGCGCGATCTGCGCTTGGGCGAATACGATGTGGTCGTCGGCATCAACCTGCTGCGCGAGGGGCTGGATTTGCCGGAGGTATCGCTGGTGGCCATCCTCGACGCGGATAAAGAGGGCTTCCTGCGCAGCGCCACATCGCTCATCCAAACCATCGGCCGCGCTGCCCGTCACGTCAACGGCAAGGTCATCATGTATGCCGACACGGTGACCGACTCGATGCGTGCGGCGATCGAGGAGACCGAGCGCCGGCGCGCCAAGCAGATCGCCTACAACGAAGCGCATGGCATCCAGCCCCAATCCATCTATAAAGCGATTCGCGATCTGACCGACCGCGTCAAGGTGGCTGAGGGTAAAGCCGGCTACGAGACAAAACGCAAAGTGCGGGAATTGGGCGGAGCGCTTGCGGTGCGCCTGGCGTCGTTGCCCAAGGGCGAGCAGAAGCGCCTCATCGCCGAGCTGGAGGAGCAGATGCGCCAGGCAGCCAAAGACCTAGAATTCGAGAAGGCGGCCATGCTGCGCGACCAGATTCTGGAGCTGCGCCAGTTGCTCAACGACATGGACGACCAGACGCCGGAGTGGGAGAAGATCCGTCGCATACGCGATTACAGCGTAGATGGCGACGAGGAACGCCCGCTCGCCGGTGAGGCCGCCCAAACGCCTGCGCGCTACGCCATCAAGCAGCCGAAGAAAGCCGGCCCGCGCAAGCGACGTTGATGTCGGCGAAGACGACCGGGCGAGCAGCGGGCAGCGGATGCCCTAGAATCCCAGGCATGGTATCTGCACCTATCATCTTAGCCAATGCCGAGATCCGCGACGAATTCATCGCCGACGGCATGCGGCAACTGCGGCGCGGCGCGAGCGCCGGCGACGTGGCCGAATTGGTCGCCTGCGCCGTCGAGGATGATCCAGAAGAGCACACCGTCGGCTATGGCGGTTGGCCGAACATCCTGGGCGAAGTCGAGCTGGACGCTTCGTTCATGGACGGTGCGACGTTGCGCGCCGGCGCGGTTGCGGCGCTCAAAGGGTTTCGCCATCCGATCAGCGTCGCCCGGCAGGTGATGTTGCGTTTGCCGCATGTGTTGCTCGTAGGCGAGGGCGCGGCGCGTTTTGCAACTGAAATCGGCGCCGAACGGCGCGACATGCTCTCGCCCGAGGCGCAGGCAGCGTGGCGGCAGCGCATCGCCGAGGTGGCTCAGCACGAGGAGAAGGACGCGATCACCCTCACGATGCGCGCGTTGGTCGAACGCCGGGGCAGCGACACGATGAACGTGATCGTCCGCGACGCCGCCGGCAACATGTGCAGCGCCGTCAGCACCTCGGGCATCGCCTGGAAATATCCCGGTCGGGTGGGGGACTCGCCCATCATCGGCGCCGGCAACTATTGCGATAACCGCTACGGCGCGGCGGCCTGCATGGGGCTGGGCGAGGTGGCTATACGCATCGGCGCGGCGGCTCAGGCCGTGATGTTGATGCGCTTGGGCTGGTCTCTGGAGGCAGCCGGGCGCGAGGTGGCGTGTCAGTTATACGCATTGCTTGGCGAATCCAACGCGACCGATCCCATGCGTCGCGCCGACTGGGTGCGCATCTTAATCATGGACGCGGCCGGCAACGTCGGTGCGTTCGCCACGCGGCCCGGGCTGAGCTACAAAGTGCAGACCGCCGACGATCCCCGGCCCATCACGCGTGAGGCAGTGTGTCCGGTATAGAGGTTGCGCCGATCGAGTTGGCCGCGATTTGGGATGTCCCGGCCGGTTGCGTCGTTTGCCCACTTGGGCGCGGCTACAACAACTACCTGCATCGCCTATGCGACAGTGCCGGCGCGCCCTTGCCGTATGTGTTGCGCGTCTACGGCAATCACGCCAACCCGAAATACATTCAGCACGAGATCGCTGTGCTGGCGCAACTCGCCGGTCAAGGTTTGCCCTTCGCCGTGCCTGCACCCATCCCTACCCGCCGAGGCGAATTGTGGGCGCTGGTGGACAACGGGCAAAGCGTGCGGCTGATGATGCTCATCCCGTTCATCCACGGTGAGAACCCCGTCGTCCACGACCTGGGTCAGGCCGAAGGCGCCGGCGAGGCGATGGCGGTGCTGCATGCCGCGCTGGCGCGTGTGGAATCGCGCGGCGCCGGCGCGCCCCGGCCGTATATCGAGCTAGATCGTGTGCATCCGCTGGTGCCCGACCCTTTTGAGGCGATGCGCGCCGTCGGCTCGCTGGCCTCGCGGGTGGACGTGGCGCGCGTGGATGCTGTGCTCGAGCGCATCTATGCCCACGAAAGGCAGATCCGCGCCTTGCCCCAACAACTCATCCACGGCGACTACATCACCGGCAACCTTTTGATGGACGGCCCACGCGTCACAGCCGTGTTGGACTTTGAGAACTGCGCGTTCAACCCGCGCGGCATGGACTTCGCCATCGCTATGGATGCTTGGTGCTGGGACGCGATAGGCAGCGGTCGAGAGCAGGAGCGCATCGCTGCCCTGGCGCGCGGCTACGCGCGTGCGGGATACCTGAGCGACGCCGAGATTGCGCTGCTGCCGGTGATGGTGCTGCTGCGCAACGCCAATGTGCTCATGCACCTCATCGGCCGCTTCCTGAGCAACCTCAGTCCTTACGTGGACGTGGCGAGTTGGCTGGAGTCGCTCGCGCGCGTGGATGCCTGGCTCACGCTCTACGGTGAGCAGTTGACGTCGTGCGTGCGTCAGCACATGGGCCGGGGCTAGCTCTCTGCCGGCACCTCACAAGCTCTCGCCATTGTGGGCGGCAGTGCGCGCATGACGTCTCGCTCGGCGCAGCGAGCAAGTTGCGGTGAACTCCTCAGCTACGCGATTGCGCTGCTGTGGCTTGGCGCGCAGTAGGCGTCAGGGCCGGCGCGATAGCGCATACGCCTTCATCGCCTCCCACAGCGGCGTCGGCGTGAAGTCCGGCTCGAGCATGCGGAAGTAATACCACGACTGGTTCTTCTCGGCGTCGCTCGGACGCTTGAAGAACCACACGCTCAGCGTGCCAACCCATGGCCACTCCGCCCGCGCGCGCTCGAAGAGCATCGGCACATAGCGCGCCTGCTGCTCCGGCGTCACCATGCCGAAGCGGTGGAGATCGGCGATGGTCGGATCGTTGGGCACGGCATTCCAGTTCACTTCGCTCAGCCAGATCGGTTTGTGCGCGTCGCCGTTGCGCACCATGATGTCGCGCATGAGCACATGGCGCGCCACGTTGGTCTGCAACGGGTTCAGCCGCCGGTCGTAGGGCCCGCTGAACAGGCCGTAGCCTTGCGCCGCTGCCACGTCGAAACAACGGCCTGCGCCGGCCTGATACATGCGCTGGAAGAAGATCAAGTCGTCGAGGCCGCCGCCCGGATAGCCGCCGCCATCTTGCGCGATGGTCGGCGCCAGCGCTGCGGCGATCACCACGTTGTTCCGATCCACGCTTTTCAGACGCGCGTGCGCCATGCACAGCAGCCGGGCGTAGTCTTCCGGGTTGGCGCGCTGGTTGCCCCACTCCGGGAAGATGTTCGGCTCATTCCAGATCTGCCAATGCGTGATGCGGCCTTGGTAGCGTCGCGCGACGACCTCGACGAAGTCGGCGAAGTCCTCGAAGCGCGCCGGCGGGCCGAATTCGCCCAGGTCGGCGTAACCGGCGTGCGCCCACGCCGGCGGCGCGCCCAGCCGGGCGATGATCCGCAGCCCGTAGCTTTCCGCCAGCGCGACGATGTTGTCATACTTGTCCCACGCGCTGCGGTGAGGTGGGTTGCGCCGGTCCTCAAAGTCGCCCTTGCCGTGAATTTCGATATCCGACCAGACAAACGGCTGGCGGATCCAGGCGAAGCCGGCGTCGCGGATCATTTGCAGGCTGCGCGCGCGCTTGGCTTCTTCGACTTCCTGCTCCAAAAAGGTGTTCACGCCGAGGGGGTTGTCGGGCAGATGCTGAATGGACGCGTCGGGTGCCAGTTGCAGCGGCGGGCGCGTCTGGTCGAGCGCCAGGTTCCATAGTGCGCGCAGTTGGGCGCCGCGAGCCTCCTCGCCGGTCAAGTAGAAGAGCTGCTCGCTGGCGGCCGGCGAAGCCAATCCTGCGCCCACGCCGACGACCAGCGCGGCGAGCAACAGCGACTGAATCAACCGCGGCAGCCTCGCATGAGATGCTCGGCGCAGCCGGTCACGTTCCATCTGACCCATTCAAGTTGAGATATTTGCGCCATACGTCGTTGGTTGCCATGGTCAGCAGCGTCATGGCCCAGAAGCGCGGGCGATGCGGCTTACGCCGTAGCGTCATCCCCGCCTCTTCTGGGGTGCGGTTGCCTTTCTTGCGGTTGCATGCGCTGCAGGCGGCAACCACGTTCTCCCACTCCGTGCGCCCGCCCCGCGAACGGGGAATGACGTGATCAATCGTTAAATTTTCTCGGCCCGGCTGTGCGCCGCAGTACTGGCAGGTGTAGTCATCTCGCAAGAGCAGCGCGCGGCGTGAGAGGGGAAGCGGCAAGTTGTGCGGTACGTGGACGTAATGAAACAGCCGGATGACCTGCGGCACCGGCAGTTGCAGCCGTTCGCTGCGGATGACGGCGTCAGACGCCTCGATCAACTCGGCTCGCTGCATCATCAACAGGTGGATTGCGCGAGGCACGGGAACCACGCTCAGCGGTTCATACGTGACGTTGAGCACCAAAACCCGGCGCAGCGACGGCGCTGTGCTGTGATAGACAGTTGCGCTTTCTGGTTTCTCGTCTCCTTACTCGAAAGCCTGTGGACTACTCATAAAATTCTACACTTGTTGGATTAAGGTATGTTAAGGCACAGGCCAGATGTTGCTGCGAAGAGGTGTAGCCCATCGGCTACAATAAGCTTCCGACGTCGCGATTGATCGCGAAGATAAGCATACGCTGCGCGCCTTGCGCTATCACCGATGACCGATTCCCTCCACTATGCCCTCGTCGGCGCGGGCGCCGGCATCGCAGTCGGCGGCCCGTTCTTCACTGGACCTGTTGAGATGGTTGAGGCGACGCGGCCGGATGTTGTCATCGTCTGTGTGCTGCATCCTTACATCAGTCTGGGGTTGGACGAAGACCTGTCTGCACGCGATCGAACACAGCCGAGATGACCGGCGAACCGCTGCCTCGTCTAACCAGATCAGCCGAGCAGAGCCGATGAACACTCAGAAAGCGTTACCCGTTATCGCGTCTATCGCCATCATCCTGGGCGTGGCTATCCTGCGCGATCGCTCGAAGACCCTTGCCGCTATTCTCGCTACGATGCCGATCAATATCCCACTGGGGTTGTGGGTGGTGTTCGGGGGCGGCAATGATGACCCGGACGCCGTCGCGTCATTTGTGTGGGCGCTGGTGCCCGGCTTGCTCGCAACCATCGTGTGGGTGATCGTTGTCTATGGGCTGCTGCGGTTGGGCGTGACGCTATGGATGGCCATCTTGGGCGCCTACGCTGTGTGGGCGGTGCTGGTCTTCGCGTTCATTCGCGTTGACTGGTTGAAAGTTCCTGCCTAGGCCGCACAGGAACATTTCTCCGCAGGGGCAAGCCGACGTCGGCTTCGCAGTCATTGCTCGCCCAGGGGGTAAGCCGTCGGCGTAAACGGAAAGAGCGGGCGCGCATTACAGCGGCCCGCTCTTCGTGCAGCTTTGCGTCCGGTTATCGCAGCGCTGCTTTCACTGCATCCTCATAGGCCTGAAGCGTCTCGTCCACGTCTGCTTCGGAGAGCGCGTAGCACAGGAACCAGGGTTCGCCGTAGTCTGGGTCGGGCATGATCCCGCGCGCATATAAGCCCTCGAAGATCGCGTCCATCAGCGCGTCGTTGGCAAACCGTTCTGCCGAGCGATGGTCGGAGGGTTTGTCGGTGGACTCGTCATTGCCGATGATGAGGCCGAACATCGCCGGCACGCCCGTCAGCGAATGGGGGATGCCGAAGCGGTTGAGAATCTCCTGGATGCCGGCCATCAGCCGCAGGCCACGCGCATGGATGGTCTCGAACACCGGCTCTTCCTCCATCACGCGCAGCACCGCATCGCACGCTGCGACGGAAACCACGTTGCCGCAGTAGGTGCCGCCATGGCCCACGGCGCCCGGCTCGATGGTCATCATGAATTCTTCCTTGCCGCCGATGGCGCCGATTGGGAAGCCGTTGCCCATCGCCTTAGCGTAGGTGACGAGATCGGCGCGCACGCCGAAGAATTGCTGCGCGCCGCCAGGCGCGATGCGGAATCCCGTCTTCACCTCGTCCAAGATCATCACAATGCCGTAGTCGTCACACAATTTGCGAATGAATTCCAGCCAACCCTTGGCAGGCATGATCGAGGCCATGTTGCCCATCATCGGCTCGACCAAGATCGCCGCGATGCTATGGCCGTGATCGCGCACCGTGCGCTCTAACATCGCGAAGTCATTGAAAGGCAGGGTGATCACCCACTTGCGCACATCGCTGGGAATGCCGCTGCTGGTCGACACGGGGATGGGGCTGCGGCGCGAGCCCATTGCGCTGACCGGGCTGTCGGAGGTGCTCCACATCACATAGTCGTGCGCGCCATGGTAGCACCCCTCGAACTTGATAAATCGCTCGCGATTGGTGTGCGCCCTGGCGATGCGCAGCGCGTGCATGGTGCTTTCGCTGCCGCTGTTGGTGAAACGCACCTTATCTACGCCCGTCATGCGGCAGATGCGCTCCGCCGCGCGCACTTCGTATACGTTCGTGAAAGCAAATGTGTTGCCATCCTGCATGGCTTCGAAGACCGCCTGCGTCACAGCCTCGTAGGCGTGACCCAAGATAACCGGCCCGAAGCCGAGGCGATAGTCAATATATCTTTTGCCGTCCACATCCCAGATATATGCGCCTTTGCCGCGCGCGATGACCGGGGTATCGGCGTCGCTCCAATAACGGAAGTTGGACGAGACGCCCCATGGCATGACGGCGCGCGCGCGCGCATACCACAGATCGCGTTGTGTAGCCGGTCGAGCGCCGGCCGATACAACGCGTGGAGCTTCGCCTGCTGGTGCCATAGCGACCACGTCGGCCGCCATAGAGCCCATGGCAGGCTTCACTAAAGATTCCATCGGTAATTCGGTTAGGTATTTGTCTCTAAACATAGTTCTCCTTTCCCTCCCGCGCTGCGAAAGAAGCGCGGAAAAACAAGCGTGCCATCCCGCCGCGCGAGATGGCACGTTGCTCACACTCACACCAAGAGCCGATTCAGCCCGACTGAACGTTCGTCACTCAAATCAAGCGTCCATTTAGCATCAGCACCTAGCGCGGCGTTTCGCACGAGGCCAGCGTCCGCGGGCAGGCTGAGGGTTTGGACGCGCCGTCAGCCCTCGCCCGACGTCGCGGCGCGTTCGGCCGCTTCTTTAGCGTCTTGCGCGGCATGCTCGACGGACGCGCGCGCTTCCTGAATCATGCGCTCGGCGCGTTCACGCGCTTCTTCGACGATCCGCTCGGCGCGGCGGCGCGCGTCGGCGATGGTTGCCTCGGCGCGTTCGCGGGCGTCCTCGAGCGAATCATGGGCGCGGTCGCGGAATTCAAGGCCGGTGCGGCTGATTTGCTTGCGCGTTTCCTCGCCGCTTTGTGGCGCCATCAGCAGCGCCGTCGCAGCGCCAATCAGTCCGCCGATCAGCACCCCGGCGAAGAAGGCTCCCATCTCGGCGCCTGAATCGTTGTTAGCCATATGTCATCACCTCTTCTTCATTCGGATAAGGCTTGCGAGCTGTTGTATCACCGTCGCCCCGCGCCGCCTTTGGCTTTCATATTGACCGCTTGGGCCATTCGCTGCATTCGCGAGACGAACCCGGCAGCTTTGATGGCCGGTTTAGCGATGCTGTCGCTCATGAACAGCGTCGTCCCGTACACGGCTTTGGCGGCCTTCTGAGTCTCCGTCAGGATCGGCACCAGTTCGGCGCGCAGGAAGCGCGTCAGTTCTTGTAGACGATACAGCAGGAGCACGAGCAGCGCGCTGATCACCAAGCTTATGATGATCAGCACAACGGCGGTCAGAATGACCACAATGTCGCGGATGTTCGCCGTGAGCGCTGGGTTTTGTAACAAAAGATAGACGACCAGGGCCAACACACCAACGATGAGCGCGCCTGTTGCTGTGGCAGCAAAGATGGCCCTGCGATTCGCTCGCTTAACTCCGGGATCGTCGTACGCTGGCGGCGGTAGCTTCGCGGGCGCAGTCTGCGCCTCTGCCTTGCCGTCTGACCCCGCCGGCATCCCGAAGTTTTGCTCTCGCGGTCGCGAATCTTCACTCATGGGAACATCTGCATGGGATTATAGCAAATGCGATGTTGGAGGCGCATTATCAAACACACGAAGGCTGACTCCATGTATAATGCGCCCATCCCCCGGGGAATGGCGCAGATGGCAGCGCGCACGGTTTGGGACCGTGAGGTCCCGGGTTCAAATCCCGGTTCCCCGATCTTTCCGAATTGGGATCCCTCGAGTCCAACTTGCAAAAGGTATCCGTAAACCGGCGGAACTTTCATGCGCGTACTGGGCGCGCCTCCGCCCCCGACGTTTTGTCAACCGTTCTCGAGTTCTGAATTGCGCACGGTGGTAAACCGGACCTCTATAGCCGATCAACCGATGGCACATCACAGCGGCGACAGCAGCAAGCCGGATCGCAACCTGGCCTTGGAATTGGTGCGCGCGACCGAGGCGGCGGCGCTTGCGGCCAGCAAGTGGATGGGACGCGGCAATCCAAACGCCGGCGACCAGGCCGCCGTCGAGGCGATGCGGCTGATCCTGAGCGAAGTGGATATGGACGGCGTCGTCGTCATTGGAGAGGGTGAAAAGGACGCAGCGCCGATGCTCTACAACGGCGAAAGGCTGGGCAATGGGCTGGGAATTCAGGTGGACATCGCCGTGGATCCAATAGACGGCACCCGCCTGCTCAGCGTCGGCGGCGCCGGATCGATTTCGGTCGTCGGACTGGCCGAGCGCGGCAAAATGTTCAAGCCGTGCACCTTTTATATGGATAAGATCGTGGTTGGCCCGGAATGCGTCGGCGTCATTGACATCGAAGCGCCGCCGGCGGCGAACATCCGCGCCGTTGCGCGCGCCAAGGGGATGCCGATCAGCGCCGTCACGGTGTGCATATTGGATCGCCCGCGCCATCAAAAGCTCATCGAGAAAGTGCGCGCCACTGGCGCCCGCGTTAAGCTCATCTCCGACGGGGATATCTCCGGCGCGTTGCAAACCGCCATCCCCGATTCTGGCGTAGACATCCTCATGGGCATCGGCGGCACGCCGGAAGGCGTGATCACTGCCGCGGCGATGCGCTGTCTGGGCGGCGAAATTCAGGGCAAGCTTTGGCCGCGCGATGACGCCGAGCGTGAGCAGGCGCAGTCGCAGTGCAACTTGGACGAGATCCTGACGACGGAGAAATTGTGTGGCGGCGACAACGTCTTCTTCGCCGCAACGGGCATCACGACAGGAGAGTTGCTGGCGGGTGTACACTATAGCGGCAACATCGCCCGCACGTTCTCCCTGGTGATGCGGTCGAAATCCGGCACGGTTCGCTATATCGAATCACGCCACCGCTTAGACAAGCTGCGCACCTTCAGTCAAGTCACCTACGTTGATTGATGGCTATTGATGCGACTTGCTCCTTGCGGAGTTGGCAAAGCCGGGGTTCAAAAAGATTGCATGGGGATCAAGCGCAGTTGTGGCACTCGGCGGGGCGCTGCAACTGCATGTGAGCTGAGGGTTTGGCCACGCGCTGGAGGGGAACCTCCAAAATCAGGCCGAAACGCGTGGCTTAAAACAACGGCGAGGGAGATTCGCATGAGCAAGTCCATTAGAAAGCGACGGTTTGTGCAGATGCGCTTCGACGATAGCGCGACGGCCAGGCAGGCGCCGAAATCTGGGAAGCGCTGCCGCGCGCTCTCCTTGCGCTGGAAGAAAATCGCGGCCCACAAAACAGCAAGACCACTCGCATCTTTGCTGGCCGTCGCGCGTCGCCCGGCCCCAAACCCATGTCTGCACTTTAGCATGTGAGTAATCATGAGAAGACACACACAACCACAAGAAGAAACCATCTCCAGCCCTTCGCCTGAAGCGATGAACGGCGACGGCGCCGAGGAGGCGCCAACGACCGTCGAGGAGGCGGTGGCCGCGACGCCATCGCCGGCGCCGCAAGGCGGACGCCAGCAACGACGCAACATGTTCGACATGGCGCGTCTGGAACATGAGACGCTGAGTGAGCTGCGGGAGCGTGCCAAAGAGCTGGGCATCTCGGGCTACAGCCGGTTGAAGAAGGATGACTTGATCATTCAGCTCCTGCGCGCCCAGGCTGAGAAGAACGGCCTAGAGCTGCGCGGCGGCGTCATTGACATCGTGGACGACAACATCGGCTTTCTGCGGGCCGAGCACTATCTGCCGGGGCCGGAGGACATCTATGTGTCCCCGTCGCAGATCAAGCGTTTTGGGTTGCGCACCGGTGACATGGTGGTTGGGCAGGTGCGACCACCAAAAGAGAATGAGAAATACTTTAGCTTGCTGCGCGTGGAGGCTGTCAATGGCCAGGATCCCGAACAGGCGAAGAACCGCCCGCACTTTGAAAAGCTGACGCCGATCTTCCCCAACGAGATTTACAACCTCGAAGCGAGCGGCAAACTCAGCATGCGCTTGCTCAACATTGTTGCGCCCATCGGCAAAGGCCAGCGCGGCTTGATCGTTGCGCCGCCCAAGGTGGGCAAGACGACGCTGCTCAAAGACATCGCCAACGCCATCAGCAAGAGCTATCGCGACGTTCATCTCATGGTGGCCTTGATTGCCGAGCGCCCGGAAGAAGCGACCGACTTCGATCGCTCCGTGGATGCGGAGGTGATCTCATCCACGTTCGACGAGCCGGTGCAGAGCCACGTGCGCGTGGCGGAGATGGTGCTGAATCGCGCCAAACGCCTCGTCGAATGTGGCCGCGACGTGGTGATCCTGCTGGACTCGCTGACGCGCCTCAGCCGCGCCTATAACCTCACCGTCCCTTCCTCCGGCCGGACGCTCTCCGGCGGTGTGGACCCCGCGGCGCTCTATCCCCCCAAGGAGTTCTTCGGCGCGGCGCGCAACATCGAAGAGGGCGGCAGCCTAACCGTCATCGCCACCGTGCTGGTGGATACCGGCAGCCGGATGGACGATTTCATCTACGAGGAGTTCAAAGGCACCGGCAACATGGAGATCCATCTCTCGCGTCGCCTGGCCGAGCGCCGCATCTTCCCAGCCTTCGACATCCTCGCCAGCGGCACGCGCCGCGAAGAATTGTTGCTGGGCGAAAAGACAGCGCAGCGCACCTACCTGATGCGGCGCATGCTCAGCCAACTGATGGCGCCTCAGCCGCAAGGCGCCGGCTACGACATCACTACGGCGATGGAAGCCTTCCTGCAGCGATTCTCTAAGACGAAGACCAATGAAGAGTTTCTGGCCTCGTTAACGAAGGATTTGACGTAATCGCGCAGCGGGCGATGGAAGATTTCGATCTCGACAAGTCTGACCGGATCACCTGTCGGATTGCGCACGGCGTCTATCGCATCCTGCACAATCGCAGAGTGGTCGGCGAGGAGCTGTGGGGCATCTTTGGTTTGCGCGGTGGGGGCTATCGGTTGATGGCTGAGATTGACCTGATTTGGCCGATCCGGAACCAGCAACGGGCGCAGCTAGACTTGGATCACACCTGGTCGGCCCGCAAGTTCTGGGTGCAGTTGGACCTTGAAGGGAAGCGGCGCGTTGCGCGCTATATGCCGAGCGGCAGCGAGTTGGAGATCACCATCTATGAAGAGCCGCTGCGCTTCGGCGACCCCAACCGCGCGCCGCGCGAGCAGTCCTCAACGCCCTCGGTGATGACGAAGGCCAAATGCATCTACGCCACAAAGGTGGCTTACGGATCGCATACCTTCCTCGACTATGGCTCAACGCTGCTCAACTTTGCGCACCTACGCCGCTTGCCTCTAAGGCCAGGCGCGCAGGCGCAGATCGAGGCGATTGTGGTGACTCAACCCTCGCTCGAACCGTTGGTGCTATCGCAGACATACTGCTACGTGCGCGACGAGCAGATCACGTCTTTGGTGCAGCCGTTCATGGTCACGCGGCGGTATACCATCGAGGAGCATATCGCCGGCGATGGCAACAACGACGCGCCTTTCACGACCATCTGGGCCGACCCGCATGACGTGGTCGTCAAGCAAGAGGTGCTGCTCGGCAAAGAGACGCACGGGTGTGAGTTGGTGAGCTATCAGTGGGTGGGCGAGGAGGCTTAATCCTCGCCCACCGGGCGGATTGAATTCTCGCCTGAGTTAACGTATAGCGCTTTGCACGCCGGCGGTGATCATGCCGAGCAAGGGCGCCGGCAACAAGCCGAAGATGAACACCGCAGCCACGCTGATGGCGGCTGCGAGCGACCGCGGCGCGTGCGGGGGGATCGGCTCGCCCTCAGCTTGTGGCTCGCGCATGAACATCGTCATGACCAGCCGCAGGTAGAAGTACGACGACACGACGCTGGTCAACACGCCGATCACAGCCAGCCAGGTCAGCCCGGCTGCGACCGCTGCGCCGAACAGGAAGTATTTGCCGACGAAGCCGGCCGTCGGCGGGATGCCGATCAGCGAGAACATCGCGACGGCCATCCCGATCCCCAGCGCTGGTCGGCTCCGGCCGAGTCCGGCGTAGGCGTCAAAGGTCTGGTTCTCCTCCGCGCCGCTGCCCATCGCGGTCATTACGGCAAACGCCGCCAGCGTCGTGAACGCATAGGCGGCCAAGTAGAACAGCACGCTGGCCGCGCCGGCCTCGCTTCCGGCTGCGACGCCAGCCAGCGCGTAGCCGGCGTGGGCAATGCTGGAGTAGGCCA
The DNA here is from genome assembly GCF_012931985.1 of Candidatus Roseilinea sp. NK_OTU-006. GTDB lineage: Bacteria > Chloroflexota > Anaerolineae > J036 > Brachytrichaceae > JAAFGM01. The sequence continues at coordinate 20,486 of NZ_JAAFGM010000007.1, read as the reverse complement.
ACATCCGCTTGACGTTGTGTTGTGCCAGCGCAGCAACGTTGCCCACGATCATGGTCAGCGCCGCGATCAGGGCGACGATCGGTTGCCACTCCGGCAGCAACGGCTGGAAGCCGAACATGAATACGCGCAGCACGGCCGCAAAGCCGGCGGCCTTGGTGGCCGTGGCCATGAACGCGGTCACCGTCGTCGGCGCGCCCTCGTAGACGTCGGGCGTCCACATGTGGAACGGCGCGGCAGCGACCTTGAACCCCAGTCCGACCAGGATGAGCGCGGCGCCGGCGAAAAGCAGCGCCGGATCGTAGGCGGGGCGCGCGCCCTCTGCGCTGAGGATGGCCGAGAGGGCCGGCAGCGACGTTGTGCCGGCGGCGCCATACACCAGCGCGATGCCGTACACCAGGAATCCCGAGGCGAACGCGCCCATTAAGAAGTATTTCATCGCCGACTCCTCGCTCTCCAAGCGTGGTCGGGCGATGCCGCACAAGGTGTAGAGTGGGATCGAGAGCAGCTCGACCGCCACAAATACCATCAGCAGGTTCACGGCGTGGCCCATCAGCATCATGCCGCCGATGGAGAACAGCATCAGCGCATAGAACTCGCCGCGCATGATGCCGCGCGCTTCGTTGTAGCGCAGCGCCATCAGCACCGCCAGGAAGCCGATCGCCGCGATCAGCGCGTCTAGGAAGAACGCGTAGCCGTCGGCCCGCACCATGGCTTGAAACGCGTCGAACGGTGCAACACCCATCAGGAGCAACGCGGCCAGGCCGGCGACACCCAATGTGCCGGCGGATAGCCAGGCCGTCACGGATTTCTGCTCGGCCGGCAGCGCCAGGTCTATCAACAGCAGTGCGATGCCGCCTACAGCGACGATGAGGAAGGGAAGGACTGCGATCAAATCGTTAGCAGGCATGGCGTAGTTTTGACAATCCGTTGAATTGTAGCCGCTTCGTCAACAAGGCGGCGTGCGCGTGCGATCGGCTCGCGCGCGACATCGTCATACGTTTATCGCCGTCAACTGGAAGCGGGAGCCATCGGCGGCGATGAAATCGTAGATCACGCCGTCGCTGTCGCACCAGAACTGCGCGGCGTAGTTCGTTTGCCCATCCCGTTCGGTGATGAGTTCGTAGTGTTGCAGGGTCATCGTCCCGAAGCGGGTCGCGTAGTCTACGTCCGGCCGACGGCGGTAGGTCTGTCGAGCGGCGGTCGGTTTGAACGTCACCGCGTCGAGCAGGAAGGCGTCGCGCGTTCGCGACTCGCCCGGTTGCAGCCGGCCACGCCAAACGCCGACCATGACGCACAGCGGCGTCGTCCAGACGATCGCGATATCTTCTCGCCAGGCGATCCGTTTCTCGTGGATTTCGGCTTTGTGCCGCCAGCAGATCGTCGCCTGGTCGCGGCGCTCGCCGAGCACGCAGATGCGACTCTCGCGTGTGCCGAACAGCCCATGAATCGTGAACTCGATCAGTCGGAGTTGCGAGTCGAGCAGGATTGTCATCGAATCGCTGCGTGGCTCGTCAAACGGTGCGACGCGCACAGTTTCGTTGTCTATTTGGATCGAGCCGTCGGGCAGGCGGATGGCCTGCCATCGCTCATCCGCGATCACATCACCGGATGGCGCGAAAGCCTGGTAAATGCCTTTGCGATTGGCGCTGAGCATGGGATGTCGTGCGCAAGACGGCGAACGCCGCCGTTGAGCCACGCGCGATGAAAGATACAATATGCGCGCGGCACAGCGCGCATTATAGATGGATGCGAGTATCGTCCTTGGCGTTGTCAGCCTGTTCGTGCTGATCCTGGTCAACGCCTTCTTCGTCTTTGCGGAATACAGCGTGGCAGTCTCACGTAAGACGCGCGTCGCCGAGTGGGCGGATAAAGGGCACGCCCAGGCGAAGCTGGTGCTGAGCGTGATGCAGGATCCGGACCAATTCTTTGCCGCGACGCAGGTGGGTGTGACGATCACCTCGTTGGCCGTCGGCGCGTTGAGCGAGCCAGCGTTTAGCCGCTTGTTGGTCAGCTTTTTTGCCGGCTTGGAGATGGCTGTTCCGTTTATGCGTGGTGCAGCGGCTTTCCTGGGCGCGGTCGGCGGCTTGTTGATTGCCTCATACTTTCAAATTGTGCTGGCCGAACTCGTGCCGCGCTCGATCACGCTGCGCGTGGCGGAGCGCGTCGCACTGATCGTCGTCCCACCGATGAATGCGCTGGCGACGCTCTTTCGCCCCTTCGTCTGGCTGCTTAGGGAATCGTCGCGCAGGGTATTGCGCGCGTTGGGCTTCCGGCCCGGCGCCGAGACCGAAAGGCTGCATACGCTTGAGGAGCTGCGCATGCTCATCGAAGCAAGCGAGCGGGGCGGCGCGATTGAGTCTGAGCGGGGCGAGATGCTCAGCAAAGTGTTCACGTTTGGCGACACGACCGTGCGTGAGGTAATGATCCCGCGCACCGAGATGATCTGCGTCAACGTCGAGGCGTCGCTGCAGGAGGTCGGCCACCTCTTCTCCACCCATGCCTATAGCCGGCTGCCGGTGTACGAGGAATCGCTCGATCACATCGTCGGGGTCTTGCACATCAAAGACCTGTTGCGCGCGCTGCTGTCGTCCACGCGCATGCCCTCCGTCCGCCAGCTCATGCGCGAGCCGTTCTTTGTGCCCGACACGCAGCGCGCCGACGAACTGCTGCAGCAGTTCCGCGCTCGGCACGAATATATGGCCGTCGTCTTGGATGAATACGGCGGCACGGCTGGCTTGGTCACGCTCAGCGACCTGGTTGCGCGCATCATCGGCGAGATTGGGGATGCCGTCGCGCCCGCGTTGCCGGACATTCAACCCGCCGGCGATGGCAGCGTGCTGATCAACGGCCTGATGACGATCGGCGATGTGAACGATGCCTTCGGGTTGAAGCTGGAAGATCCCAACTACGACACGATCGGCGGCTTTGTGATGGGTCAGCTCGGCCGCATCCCCGTAGTGGGCGACTCTGTCGAACTCAAGTCGCAAGGCGTGGCGCTCTTCGTGGAAGAGATGGACAAGCTGCGCGTGGCCCGGCTGCGCCTGCGCCGCATTGCCGATCAGGGACATGCCGGCAATGCGCCTGAACGTGCCGGCAAGCCAGCGCCGTGATGCGCATCACGGCGCAACACCAGCGGCAACGCCGGCCGACTCGTCCCGGAAAACGACGTTTGGGCGCAGGATTTTGCCGCGCCGGTCGGCAGGGTCGTGCGCTGCACAAAATGGATCGCCGCCCCCCCCGCCGTCACCGACGGCGGGCGTATAGGTTGTTGTCTGGACCAAAGCCCAACCCGTCGTTGCAGGGTTCGGCTTGAAAGCCAAGCCGAGCAGCCCTTCCTCGCCACAGCACTGCACCCGCGTCGTCAGGCTCGCGGTGATGCCGTTTTGCTCGACGACGAACAGGCGCGCGTCGCCGGCGCGGGTGACGAACACCGGCCGGTTTCAGCCGCCCGCCGCCATCTCGAAATTCATGTTGACGTTCGGCGAGTTGGGCGGATGGCCGAGGGCGATGCGCCCACATGGCCGAGCGCTGCGGCGGCGCGGGGCAATGTTGTGTGAAGGACGAGCGCGCAAACAGCCAACGTATATATCTGCCGGCATGAGTTGGCCGTCGTCTTCGCGTTTGCTGGATGTGCGCTGGCTATAATCTCGCCGTTTGAACATCGCACCAGCACACCCACGAAATCCACGAACGAGAATCACCCTATGAGCAATTACACTTCCTTCGATCAAGCCTGCGCCAACGTGATCCGCACGCTGACGCTTGATGCCGTGCAGACGGCGAATTCCGGCCATCCCGGCATGCCGTTGGGCATGGCCGACGTGGCCTACGTGCTATACGCCAAATTCATGCGCTTCAATCCGCGCAATCCGAAATGGTTCAACCGCGACCGCTTCATCGTCTCCGCCGGCCACGGCTCGATGCTACCCTACGCCATCTTGCACTTGACCGGCTACGAGGCGATGACGCTGGACGAAATCAAGCGCTTCCGACAGTATGGCAGCATCACGCCCGGTCATCCGGAGAATCATCTGACGCCGGGCATCGAAGTGACCACCGGCCCGCTCGGCAGCGGCACAGCCAACAGCGTCGGTATGGCGCTGGCCGAGGCGTGGCTGGCGGCAAAGTACAACCGCGATGGATTCAACGTCATTGACCATTACACCTATGCCATAGTCAGCGATGGCGACCTGATGGAGGGTGTGAGCCATGAGGCGGCCTCGCTGGCGGGCCATCTTGGCCTGGGCAAGCTGATCTGGTTCTACGACGACAATGCCATCACCATTGACGGCCCGACCGCGTTGACCTACAGCGATGACGTGCCGAAGCGGTTCGAGGCTTACGGCTGGCACACGATCACCATTGACGCACACAATATGGCTGAGGTCGAAGCCGCCATCCATGAGGCGCGGGCAGTGACCGATAGGCCGACGCTCATCTCGTGCAAGAGCATCATCGGCAAAGGCATGCCGCATCGCCAGGGCACGCGCGAGGCGCACAGCGACGCCCCGGGCTGGGAAGAGGTGCGGGCAGCCAAGCTGGCCTATGGCGCCGATCCCGACAAGACGTTCCACATCCCCGATGACGTGCTGCGGGCATGGCGCGCGATCGGCGAACGTGCAGCACAGGCCGAGGCTGAATGGCAGGCGACGTTTGAGGCCTATCGCCGCGCCCATCCCGACTGCGCCCGTGAATTAGAGGAGGCGATGGCCGGCCGGCTGCCCAAGGGCTGGGCCGAGGCTATGCCGAACTTCGACCCCTCGGCGAAACCGATGGCGACGCGCGCAGCCAGCGGCGCGGTGATCAACGCGATCATCAGCAAGCTGCCGACGTTGCTCGGCGGCTCGGCCGACCTGACGCCGTCGAACAATACCCTGCCCAAAGACGCAGCGTCTCTGCGGAAGGGCGACTTCAGCGGCCGTTACATTCATTACGGCGTGCGCGAGCACGCCATGGCCGGCATCATGAACGGCATGGCGCTGCACGGCGCGGTCATCCCCTACGGTGGCACGTTCTTCTGCTTCAGCGACTTCATGCGCCCGGCCATCCGCCTGGCGGCGTTGAGTCACGCGCACGTGATCTTCGTCTTCACGCACGACAGCATCGGCCTGGGCGAGGATGGGCCGACGCATCAGCCGATTGAGCAACTGGCCAGCCTGCGCGCTATGCCGAACTTGCTCACCTTGCGCCCTGCCGACGCCAACGAGACAGTTGCCGCCTGGAAGGTGGCCATCGAATGGAAGCACGGGCCGGTGGCCTTGCTGCTCACCCGCCAAGCCGTGCCGATCCTGCCGAAGCCATCCGGTTTCGAGCGCGGCGCATACGTCGTGCATGACGTAGCCGACCCGCAAATCGCGCTGGTGGCCAGCGGATCTGAGGTGAGCCTGGCGCTCGACGCCGCGAAGGCGCTGGCCGAGCAGGGCGTGCGCGCGCGCGTGGTGTCTTTCCCCTCCTGGGAGCTGTTTGACCGCCAGGATGACGCCTATCGCCAGTCGGTGTTGCCCTTCGATTTGCCGAAGGTCGTGGTCGAAGCCGGTGTGTCGCAGGGTTGGGAGCGCTATACCGGCCCCATCGTGCGTTTTGTCGCGCTCGACAATCGCTTCGGTGCGTCAGCGCCTTTCAAAGATGTCTACAGGCAGCTCGGCTTCACCGTCGAGCGCGTTGTGGAAGAAGCTATGAAACTGTTGAGCTGACGCGCGTGCGCCCAAGGGAAGGGATACGGCGGTCCTCCAGGTATGGAGATCCTCTCGGTCGCGGAGATGCGCGAGGTTGAGCGCATCGCCGACGCGCATGGGTTGAGCTATGCGCAGATGATGCAGAATGCCGGCCACGGCGCGGCGGCGCTGATCTTGCGCCGTCTGAGCGCGCTGCCAATGGCTCACCCCCGTGCGCTAGTGCTGGTTGGCCCGGGCAACAACGGCGGCGATGGCCTGGTATGCGCGACGGCGCTGGCGAAAGCCGGCGTGACTGTGCAGTGTTACCTGCTTAAGCCGCGCGACGACGACGATCCGGTTTATGCCGCTGCGCGCGCGCAGGGGCTCTGCATCGCCGATGCGCAGAACGACGTCGGACTGCGCGCGCTGCGCCAGATGATCGCGCAGGCCGACGTCGTCGTAGACGCTCTGCTCGGCACGGGCGTCTCGCGGCCGATCGAGGGCGCCCTGCGGGAGGTGTTGCGCGCGGTGGATGCGCGGCGCCCGCGTCCGCTGATGATTGCGCTCGATGGGCCGACCGGTATGAACTACGATACCGGCGCGCTGGACCCGGTGACCGTGCCCGTTGATCTCACGATCACCTTCCACGCGCCGAAGCGCGGGCACTATTGCTTCCCGGCAGCAGGCGCATGCGGCGAGTTGGAAGTTGCGCCGATTGGCATCGAGCAATTGGCGATGCAAGATTGGAGATTGACGAGCCAGCTTCAACCTCCGATACCCCATCTTCAACTCGCCGATGATGCGCTGATTCGCGCGCTGTTGCCCGTCCGGCGCCCCGATGCTCACAAAGGCACATTTGGGCGCGTGGCCGTCATCGGCGGCTGTAGCGATTACATCGGCGCGCCGGGGTTGACCGCGCGCGCCGCCTACCGCGCCGGCGCGGGGCTGGTCGCGCTGGCCGCGCCGGAAGCGATCAAGCCGAGCCTGGCCGTCGCGTGCAGCGAGGCGACTTTCATCTCGTTGCCCGAAACGCAAGATCGGCATACGCCGGCGGCGTTGCCTCATCTCGTCGCATGGCTTGCTGCGGTCAAAGACGGCGCGGCGGTGGCGCTCGGGCCGGGCCTGGGGCAGGCGCCGGAGACGGCGGCTTTCGTCGCCGATCTGCTTGAGGTGTTGGCGTCGCGCCCCGTCGAATTGAAAGGGTTAGTGTGCGACGCCGATGCCCTCAATCTGCTGGCGCGGCTGCCCGATTGGCCGGCGCGCCTGCCGGCGCCGGCCATCCTCACGCCGCACGCCGGCGAGATGGCGCGCCTGGCCGGGGCAACGGTTGACGCAATTCAGTCCGATCGGATCGGCAACGCGCTGAAATATGCCGATGCCTGGGGGCATATCCTTGTGCTGAAGGGGGCATACACCGTGATCGCTGCGCCGGGTTGCCGCGGCATTGTCTTGCCGTTTGCCAACTCGGCCATGGCGACGGCCGGGACGGGCGACGTGTTGGCCGGCTGCATCGCCGGCTTGCTGGCGCAGGGCTTGGCGCCGTTCGACGCCGCGGTGTGCGGCGCTTACTTGCATGGCGCAGCGGGTGAGCGTTGGCGCAAGGCGCACGGCGACACGGGCATGCTGGCCGGCGACCTCCTCCCGATCCTGCCTGAAGTGCGCCATCACATCATGAAAGGGGATTAACGATGGGTGTTGTGGTATCGGACCTGGAAGGCACGCTGACGACAGGGGAGACCTGGCGCATCGTGGGCGAGTATCTCAAGACGCATGGGCGTGGTGGGCGCTACCGCCTGTTCTTTTATTTGCATTTGCCGGGCGTGCTGGCTGCGCGCGCCGGATTAATCAACGCGCAGCGCTATCGCGAGCGCTGGTTTGAGGATATGACGAGGCTGCTGGCCGGCCTCTCCCGCGCGCAGATCGAAGACCTGGCGCGCGCGATCGCCGATGAACTTTGGCGCGCGCGGCGCGCGGATGTCATCGCCGAACTGGAGGAATACCGCGCCGCCGGCGCGCGCCTGCTCATCGCATCGGGCACGTATAGCCAGGCTGCCGAAGCCTTCGCCGGCCGCATCGGTGCGCAGGCCATAGCCACGCCGATCCAGTTCGACGACGCAGGCCGCGCCACCGGCCGACTGGATGGCGTCGTCTCTACCGGCGAAGTGAAGGCGGCGCGCGTGCGCGCGTGGCTGGGCGACGATGTGCTGCTGGCCGCCTATGGCGACACCGAAGGCGATATCCCGATGCTGCGCCTGGCCCAGCAGCCGGTCGCGGTATTTCCCGATGCGACGTTGCGCGCCGAGGCGGTCAAGCGCGGCTGGCGCATCATCGAGGGTCTCTCCGGCCAGCCTGGTGAGTGACCCGGCGGCAGCGCCGTGCTTATTCCCACGCCGTCGCGTCGTTCAGCGCGTGCATCTCTTCGGCGTTCAGGCGATAGCCGGCTGCGCCCAAACTCTCTTGTAGTTGCTGCACGGTATTCGCGCCGATGATGGGCGCGGTGATGACCGGGTTGCTCAGCAGCCAAGCCAGCGCAGTCTGCGCGATGGTCTTGCCGCGCGCTCGGCTGATCGCCTCTAATTTTTCAAGCGCGCGCTGTCCCCTCTCGCTCTCGGCGTATTGTCGGATGCGCTCGCTGCCCTCGCCGCGCGAGCCGGCGGGGATGGGCTGCCCCTTGCGATACTTGCCGGTGAGGAAGCCGCCGGCCAGCGGGCTGTATGGGATCACGCCGATCTGCTGGTCCTTGCACAGCGGCATCAACTCGCGCTCGAACTCGGCGCGGTGCATCAGGTTGTAATGGGGTTGGAGCGACTCGAAGCGCACCAGGTTGCGCACGTCGCTGACCCACAGCGACTTCATCAGCCACCAGGCCGGATAGTTGCTGGCGCCGATGTAGCGCACCTTGCCCGCCGACACGAAGTCGTCCAGCGCGCGCAGCGTCTCTTCGTGCGGCGTGTCGTAGTCCGGCCAGTGAATCTGATACAGGTCCACATAGTCCGTCTGTAGGCGGATCAGGCTATCTTCGAGCGCCTTGGTCAAGTGCGCGCGCGATGCGCCCTGGTCGTTCGGCGCGTTGCCCGTGGGCGAGCGACCCTTTGTGGCAATGATGACCTGGTCGCGCGGGATGTTGTTGGACTTAAGCCACTTGCCGATCACCATTTCGGCTGTGCCGCCGGGGTTGCCGGGGGCCCAGCGCGAGTAAATGTCGGCGGTGTCGAGGAAGTTGCCGCCGGCGTCGCGAAAGGCCGAGAGCACATCGAACGAGGTGCGCTCGTCCGAAGTCCATAGGAAGGTCATCGTGCCCAGGCATAGTTCGCTCACTTTGAGGCCGGTTCGGCCGAGTTTACGGTATTCCATGTTGCGATTATCGGCCCAGTCTCCCCCGGCTGCTGATTCATCGGGAATCGGGAGTAGGGCGTTGGATAAAACCCTCATGCCTCGAACTGGATGCCCTGCGCCAGCGGCAGGTCGCGCGAGTAGTTGATGGTGTTGGTCTGCCGACGCATGTAGGCCTTCCAAGCGTCCGATCCGGATTCGCGCCCGCCGCCGGTGTCCTTCTCGCCGCCGAACGCTCCGCCGATCTCGGCGCCGGATGTGCCGATGTTGACGTTGGCGATGCCGCAGTCCGATCCGGCAGCCGAGAGGAATTGCTCGGCGGCGCGCAGGTTGTCGGTGAAGATGGCCGACGATAACCCCTGCGGCACTTCGTTGTTCAGGTAAATCGCGTGATCGAGCGTCTCGTACTCGATCAGGTATAGGATAGGCGCAAAGGTTTCGCGCTGCACGACCGGTGTCTGCCAGGGCATCTTGATGAGGGTGGGCTCGACAAAGTGGGGGCCGATGTCGGGTCGCGCGCGCCCGCCGGCGAGAATCTCACCCCCTTGGGCTATTGCCTCTTGTAGCGCCTCGCAGTAACGCTGCACGGCCTGCGGTGTGACCAGTGGGCCGACCAGCGTGCCCGGCGCGAGCGGGTCGCCGAGGCGCTGGGCCGCTTGCGCGTAGGCGCGTTGCAGTCGGCGGATCAGCTCCGGCGCGATGGCCTTGTGGACGATCAATCGGCGGGTAGTCGTGCAGCGCTGGCCGGCGGTGCCGATTGCGCCGAACACGATCGCTCGCACGGCCAGGTCCAGGTCGGCGTCCTCGGTCACGATGACGGCGTTGTTGCCGCCCAGCTCTAGGATGGTGCGCCCCAGGCGGCGCGCCACGGCCACCGCCACGTGCCGGCCGACCTCGGTGGAGCCGGTGAAGGAGATCAGCGGCAGCCGCGCATCGTTGAGCATCGCCTCGCCGATTGTTTCGTTTGGCCCGATGACCAGGTTGAAGACGCCGTGTGCGTGGTGATCGGCGGCCACGCGGTTGCAGATGTGTTGCACGGCGATGGCGCATAGCGGCGTGAGCAACGATGGCTTCCACACCACCGGGTCGCCGCAGACCGCGGCGATAGCGGCGTTCCACGACCACACCGCCACAGGAAAATTGAACGCGGTGATCACGCCGACCGGCCCAAGCGGATGCCACTGCTCGTACATGCGGTGCGCCGGCCGCTCCGAGTGCATCGTCAGGCCGTAGAGCTGGCGCGAGAGTCCGACGGCGAAGTCGCAGATATCAATCATCTCTTGCACCTCACCGTGCCCTTCGACGCGGATCTTGCCCATCTCTCGCGAGACCAGATCGCCCAACGGCTCCTTCAGCTCGCGCAGCGCGTTGCCCAGGTCGCGGATGAGCTCGCCGCGTTTGGGGGCCGGGCGCAGCCGCCATTCCATGAAGGCGTTTTGTGCCTGACGGACGATCACGTCGTAGCTGGCCGGCGTGGCCTGGATCACGCGGGCGAGCGGCTCGTGGGTGGTCGGGTCGTCAGAGATCAGCTCGCTGCCGTCGCGGTCGTTGATCCAATGGCCGTTGCCGCACGCGCCGCAGTTCACCTCGCGCAGCCCCAGCTTTTCGAGGAGAGAAGCAGGTCTAACTGTCACGGCTGGGTGAAAAGTGTACTGCTTGCGTGGGCGCGCGCCAGTTATACCCGCGCCCGGCGCAGGCGCAGGCTGTTGCCGATGACGAAGAGCGAGCTGAAGGCCATGGCCCCCGCGGCCAGGATCGGCCCATATTGCTGAAAGATGCCAAGCGCCGCCGCTGGGATGAGCAAGGCGTTGTAGAAGAACGCCCAGAACAGATTTTGGCGGATGCCGCGCGCGGTCAGTCGGGCCAGGTCAATGGCTTGGACTACGCCGCGCAGGTCGCTGCGCATAAGGGTGATGTCGGCGGCCTCGATCGCCACGTCGGCACCGGCGCCGATGGCGATGCCGATGTCGGCTTGCGCCAGCGCCGGGGCGTCGTTGATCCCATCGCCGACCATGGCGACCGCGCCGCGCCCGGACGTTTGCAGCGCGGCAACCTGCGTGGCTTTGTCGGCCGGCAGCACTTCGGCGACGACTTCATCCACGCCGAGGTCGTGCGCCACTGCCTGAGCCGCCCGCGCGTTGTCGCCGGTCAGCATAGCGGTGAAGATGCCGCGCCGCTTGAGTTCGGCGATGCACGCCTGGGCTTCCGGCCGAAGTGTATCCATCAGCCCGATCGCGCCAATCAGCCTGCCGTCCATCGCCACCAGCATCACTGTTCGCCCCTTCGCCTGCAACTGCGCGATGCCCTGGCTGGCTTGCGCATCCACGGCGACGCCCTGCGTCTGCATCAACTTGAGGTTGCCCGCGGCGACGAGATGCTGCGCTGCGCCCGATGCCGAACCATTCGTCGTGGTCGCCGTGACGCCGCGGCCGGGCAACGCCTGGAAGCGACCCACCGGCGCGATAGGGAGCCGGCGCGCCTCGGCAGTCTCGACCACGGTCCGCGCTAACGGGTGCTCGCTGTTCCACTCGGCGCTCGCGGCGAGCGCGAGCACGGATTCGGCCTTCACATCGCCGAAGGAGAGCACCTCGGTTACTGCGGGCTTGCCCTGGGTGAGTGTGCCGGTTTTATCGAACGCGACGACGCCGACCCGCGCGGCTTGCTCCAGCGCCGCGCTGTTCCTGAACAAGATGCCGAGTTCGGCGCCCTTGCCCATGCCGACCATGATTGCGGTGGGCGTCGCTAGGCCGAGCGCGCAGGGGCAGGCGATGACCAGCACGGCCACCGCGTTGATCACGGCGCGCTCGAAGTCGCTGCTCAGCAACAGCCATGCTGCGAGGGTAAGGACGGCGATCGCCAACACCGTCGGCACGAAGACGGCCGAGATGCGGTCGGCCAGTGTTTGGATGGGTGCTTTGCTGCCTTGCGCCTGTTCGACCAGCCGGATGACCTGCGCCAGGGTGGTGTCCTTGCCGACGCGCGCTGCTTCGTAGCGTAATACCCCTTCTTTGTTCAGCGTGCCGGCGGTCACCGGGTCGCCCGGCTGTTTGTCGCGCGGCACGCTCTCGCCCGTGATCGGGCTCTCGTCCACTGCAGAACGGCCGGCGACCACCACGCCGTCCGCCGCGATGCGCTCGCCGGGCCGGGCGACGATCACGTCGCCGATGGCGATGTGCTCGATCGGCGTTTCGATCTCTTCGTAGGTATCGTTCTGGGCGGAATCCCGGCGGCGCAGCACGCGCGCCGTCTTCGGCGTCAGGCCGATCAGACGCTCGATGGCGGCGCCGGCGCGCCCCTTGGCGCGCGCTTCCAGATACTTGCCCACGCTGATCAGCGCCAGGATCATGGCCGCAGTCTCGAAATAGACGTGCCCATCGCCCCCGCCGAGCAGGACGAGGGCGGAGTATCCGAACGCGACGCTGGAGCCGAGCGCGATCAGCACATCCATGTTGGGCGCGCCGTTGCGCAGCGCCCGATAGCCGTGCCGATAATACGGCCAGCCCGTATAGACCTGCACCGGTAGGGTGAGCGCGAATAGGATCCAATCGACTGCGATATGCTCCGGCATCCGATGCCCGGCCATCGGGGCGAAGTGCGGCCCGAACAGCGCTGCCAGCAGCCCCAGGTCGCGGCTCATGCTGAGCGTGAAGGCCGGCAGGGCGAAGATCAAGCCCACGACCATGCGCCGCCGGCGGTCGGCGATCTCGGCGCGGTGCGCGGTGCGCACCACCTCCGATGGCGATGCGCGATCGGCCGTGGTAGCTTGCGTTGGCACGTCATAGCCGGCCCGGCGGATCGCGGCGACAACCTCGGCGATGCTCGCTGCGCCGGGCAGATAGCCCACGGATAGTCGCTCGCTGGCGAGGTTGACGCTGGCTTCGGCGACGCCGGGCAATTGCTTCACGATGCGCTCAATCGTATGGGCGCAGTTGGCGCAGGTCATGCCCACGACCGGCAGCTCGACGCGCGCCAGCGGCACATCATAGCCTGCAGCGCGCACGCGCTCGATGAGCTGGGCTGCTGAGGTCTGTGCCGGGTCGAACGTCACCGAGGCGCGTTCGCCAGCTAAGTTCACCGACGCGTCGGTTACGCCGGGCGTTTTGCGCAGAACGCGCTCGATGGTGTTGGCGCAGTTGGCGCAGGTCATGCCCGTGATGGGCAGTTCGATCGCGCTCATCGAATATAAAGCGCGATCCGCTACTCAGGCGGGTAGTGAATCGCGATCAGCTTCTCGCGAATGGCGTCCCAGCGCGCCGGTTCGTCCCACGTCACGGTGACCATCTTGGTCGCTGGGTCGGCTTGAACCGAGGTCACGCCGGGCAGGTCCTTCAGTTCATTCTGGATGGTGCGGGCGCAGCCATCGCACCCGATGTTGGGGATGCGAAAGGTCTTGGTGTTCATGGTTCCGCGGTCCGTCGGTGATATACTTTGCGCCTACCCCATCCCCCAGGGGACGGGGTAGGCGTAAAGGATTATACACCATGCCCAGCCAGACGACGAAGAAAGACTTGCTCGCCCGTCTGAGGACGATCGAGGGACACGTGCGCGGCATCCAGCGCATGGTTGAGGACGACGCATATTGCATTGACGTCATCCACCAGGTGAAAGCCATCCAGCAGGCGTTGGAGCGCTTTAACGCGGTGCTGCTCTCGGAGCATTTGAACACCTGCGTCGCCACCGCGATCCGCAGCGACGACCCACGCGAGCGTGAGCGCGTCGTCTCGGAACTGCTCCAAGTGTTTGGCGCTGCCGGAGAAGCCCGAAGCGCAAGACGTGCGTGGGGGCGCGGTGCCGGCCGGCGGCCGGGTCGGACATGACGGCAATTTGCAAACTTCCGGCGACGTGCTATATTTCTGCTGTCCGGCGCTGAAGCCGGGCGAGGTTTAGATCAGGTGCAGGCATCGTTTCATCGCATGATCCCCTTCGCTCACGAGTCTCCTCTCGTCCTGTCCGCTTTTGCCCTTTGCTATTCGCCCCTCAGTCTCTGACCTTTGCGGTGCATTGCGCGTCGAGGACTCATCGGTGACAAACGAGCCACACCCCAGTGTGCGCGTTCGCCGCGCTTGTAGGAGAGAGCTACGCGAAAGAAGGAAGAACATTCAACCCAATTATCCGCCATCCCATCTACTTTTCGGCTCCGGTCCGGAGCGTTCCGTTGTTCGTTGAGTTTGAGTGAGAGATCAGCACGTTTGAACAGGAGAAAAAGGCATACACGCTATGACCAGCAGACTGTATGTGGGTAACCTTGCATACTCCACGACCGACGAGGGGCTGCGCAACTTCTTTGCGGCAGCCGGCGAGGTGAAATCTGCGGAGATTGTGCTTGAGCGCGTCAGCAGGCGTTCCAAGGGCTTCGGCTTTGTTGAGATGGCTACCGACGAGGGCGCGCAGAACGCCATCAACACGCTCAACGGGAAGCTGCTTGACCAGCGTCCGATTCGCATCGATTTTGCTCGACCCAAAGAAGAACGACCGCGCAATGTGAGCAGCAATGCGCCGGAGCGGACGAGTCGTCTCGGCAGCAGCAGCGGGAATCGCGGCAATCGCGATCGCCGCGACGCAGCGCGCGGGCGCGACCGCGAACGCAATCGCGATTGGCGGCGAGACGTCTACGACGACTTCTAGGCGCATCGCATGAACGATGTGTAAGGGGCAGCCTGCGGGCTGTCTCTTGCTTTTCCCGCGGTTAAAATCGTGGCCATGACCAGCGAGCCTACGCTCGGCGACGTACTGTCGGAGGTCGAAGCTGCAATTGCGGCTGGCGATCACGACCGCGCGATCGCGCTCACCGATGATTTGCTGCAGTCTTACCCGGATGCGATCGGCGTTTGGCGCGCGCGGGCCGAAGCGTTCGACGCGTCGGGACGGCCATTCCAGGCGTCGGAGGCATACCGGCGCGTGCTCGACATCGCGCCGGCCGATGTCAACGCGATGCGGCGCCTGGCGCTGGCGCTGAGCCACGCCGGCCAAGGCGCTGAGGCGAAACTCGTCGCTCGGCAAGCGCTCGACTACGCGCCGGAGGATGAGGCGCTTCTGCGCATCGTCGCAGCTCGCGACGCCGAAGACGCCGAGTGGCCGGAGGTGGGCGCGGCGCTGCGAGAAGGCTTGAACGACGTGCGCGCTGGCCTGTTTGACCGAGGCATCACGCGGCTGCATAGCGTCGTCGCGCAATGCCCGGACCGCGCCGACGCGCTGGTGGCGCTGGCCCATGCGCTCTGGGAGGCCGGGTTGCGCGTTGCGGCCGCCGAAGCGTGTCAGTTCATCCTGGACATCCAGCCGGATTGCCTAAACGCGCATGCGCTGCTTTTGGCGCTCTGGCGGCGGATCGGCCCGCCCGGCCTGGAGCAGGCGCACCTGAATGCCATCGAGCGCCTCGATCCCGATCACCGCCACGTCAAGGCGCTGCTCGGCGATGATTCGCCGCTTGAAGTGGTGAGCGTCCCGGCGGTTCGTCAACCCTCTGCCCAGTCGGCTGCCGAGGAAGCCGAGGCGTTGGATCGTGCGGCGTGGGTGAGCGATTTGGTGGCCGCGGCTTCATCTGCGCCGAAGCCGTTGGAGCGCATCGCGCAGCCGTTTTCGGCTAACGACGCGACGTATCCGTTGGAGCGCGACGACGCGCTGATCGCCGCCGCCTCGGGTGATGAGGTCGCAGCGGCGGTCGCTGGCGACGTTGTGCACCTCCACGACGCCGCGGGCGCCGACGACGATGGGATGCCTGTCGAATCGCTCATCCCACTAGAGTGGGAAGAATCTGACGACGTGTCCGGCGAAAGCGGCGCAGCGGCCTCGGTATGGCTGACCGATGCAGTGGACGCTGAGCCAGGCGGCTCCGTCCCGATGCCGCCGCAACCCACGAGGCCGAATGTATCCGCGGGTGGGGCGTCGCCGGAATGGGTGGCGAACGAAGCGACGATGCCTACGTGGATCGCCCAGCCGAAGCCGCACACGCCCAGGCGAGGCGCATCGCGTGCGTCATTGGCCGGCCTGATGGCAACGAGCCGAGCGGCGGCCGCGCGCGAGGCGATCAATCGGGGCCGCTGGCAGGAGGCGATGAGCCTCTACGAGAAAGCCATTGCGCTGGGGCGGGGGAAGGCGCTGGATGAGGTCATCGCTGACCTAGCAGCCCTGAGCACCGTGCAGCCCTTGGCGCGCGCGGCGCACGAATTGCTCGGCATGGCCTACGCTCGCAAGGGCGATATGAATGCTGCGCTACAAGCCTACCGCCGTGCCATGATACTGGCGACAGAAGCTTAATTCAGCATAGCATCTTGTTAAAAGCAATAGGACATTTCAACGTCATGGAACGCACATTGATCATTATCAAGCCCGACGGCGTGCAGCGCGCGCTGGTCGGCGAAGTCATTCGACGGTTTGAAGCGCGCGGCTTGCGCATTGCCGGCTTGAAGTTGATGCAGATTTCGCGCGAGCTGGCTGAGGCTCACTATGCAGAGCATCGCGGCAAGCCGTTCTTCGAGGGCACGGTGAAGTTCATCACCTCCGGGCCGGTGGTGGTGATGTGCCTGGAAGGGCCGAACGCCATCGCTGCTGCACGCCAGACCATGGGCGCCACCCGTCCCCACGAAGCAGCGCCCGGCAGCATCCGCGCCGACTTCGGCCTGGATGTCTCGCGCAACATCGTGCACGGTAGCGATGGCCCCGAGACTGCCGCGCGCGAGCTCGCGCTCTACTTCAAGCCGGAAGAGTTGATCAGCTATCAGCGCGCCGGAGACGTCTGGTTGAAGGAATGAGTGTCAGGGCGCGCACACGCTTTGCCCCCTCCCCAACAGGCGACTTGCACATCGGCGGGGTGCGCACTGCGATCTTCAGTTGGTTGCTGGCCCGGCATACCGGCGGTGAGTTTTACCTGCGCGTTGAGGACACCGACCAGGAGCGCTACGTCCCCGGCGCGACGCGGCGCATCCTGGAGGCGTTCGATTGGCTGGGCCTGACCCTCGATGGCGGCCCGGATCACGATGAGCTACGGGCCATGCGCACCAATGAGGACTACCCCGGCGCGCTCGACGATGGCGAATACAAGGGCATCCCTGGCCCGTTTGTGCAATCGCATCGCCTGCACCTTTACAAGCAGTGGGCCGAGTGGTTGGTGGCGCACGGCTACGCCTATCGCGCCAACGAAACGCCCGAGGAGCTTCAGCGCATGCGCGCCGAGGCGCAGGCGCGCAAGCAGACCTTCATCTTTCGCGAGGAGATGCGGCTGCGCACCGATGTGCGCGCCGATGAGCCGCACGTGATCCGCATGCGCGTTCTGCCGCGCTCGGGGCGGACCGAATTCGACGACTTAATCAAAGGCCGCCTGAGCTTTGATAACGCCCAGGTGGACGATCAGGTGCTCTTGAAGATGGACGGCTTCCCAACGTATCACCTGGCTGTGGTGGTGGATGACCATCTTCAGGGGGTCACCCACGTGCTGCGCGGCGACGATTGGCTGCCCAGCGCGCCTAAGCACGTGCTGCTGTATCGCTACTTCGGCTGGCCGGAGCCGCAGTGGGCGCACGTGCCTAACGTGTTGGGCACCGACGGCAAAAAGCTGAGCAAGCGCCATGGGGCGCAGAGCGTGTTTGAGTTCCGCGACCAGGGCTACATCCCCGAAGCGCTGATCAACTTCTTGGCCCTCTTGGGTTGGGCGCCGGGCGGCGGCGACGAGCAGAACGTCTTCACCCGCGAGGAGCTGATCGCCAAGTTTTCGATGGAGGGCATCGGCAGCTCGCCGGCCGTGTTCGACTACAACAAGCTCGACTGGCTGAACGGCGTGCACATCCGGCGCCTGCCGGCAGAGGATTTGGCGGCGCGCCTGGTCCCCTTTCTGGCCCGCGCCGGCATCCTCGTGGACACGCCGGAGCAGCGCGCCCGGCTGCTGCGCATCGTGCCGCACGTCCAGGAGCGCATCAAAAAGCTCACCGATGCCGCGCCGCTGGTGGATTTCTTCTTCAGCGATATTCACCCCCCGCCGGCAGAGATGTTGGTCGGCCCGAAGATGGATCGGCTGCAATCGCTGGAGGCGCTGCGCGAGACGCGTCGCGTGGTCGCCGAGGTCGAGCCGTTTGAGGATGCGCTGCTGGAACAGGCCCTGCGCGCGCTGTGCCAGGCCCTGGGCTTAAAGCCGACGCAGCTCTTCACGGTGGTGCGCAACGCGGTGACTGGCAAATCTGTCACGCCACCGCTGTTCGCCACCATGGCCATCCTCGGCCGCAAGACCTGCTTGATCCGTCTCGATCGCGCCATCGCGCGCTTGCAGTCGGGCATGTGAGAAGAGAACCCCGGTTTCTCCGAGAAGCCGGGGTTCTGCATGTGGCACTGCGGTATTACGGCCCTGCCTGGAACGCCAAGTCATCCACCAGCCAACTGCTGACAATCGAGCTGTCGGTCTTGACGTGCAGCTCGAGCATGACGGTCTGGCCGGCGTAGGCGCTCAGGTTCACCGAGGTCGCTGTCCAGGTGGTGTTGTTGGGGGTGCACAACTGGAACTTCTTCACTTCGGCGCCGTTCACCTTGACGCGCGCAACATCGTAGGCATCGTTGCACCAATCGGATGAAGAAATGGCATGCCAAAAGCCGAGGTAGGGCGCGCCGGCGGGGACGGTGACAGTCTGCTTTAGCGAGGCATTCTCGTTGTTGATGCCGCCGAACCGCGCTGCCCAGTTGCCGCCGTGCGGGCCGATTGATGGGAGATCGCTCTGATCACAGATCAGGCAGAAAGTGTAGTTTGAGCTGGTCGTCCAGCCCACATTCGGACCCTGCTCGAAGTTGCCGTTTACTATCCCGCCGACCGAAGCCACCTGCCGCCGCGCAATCGGCAGGTAGGCGCGCTTCGTCATGGGGGCGCTGTTCTGTGCTGCTTGGACGGCTGCCGCAGCGTTCACGATGCCGGCGCCGCAATTGGTGGTGTTGCACGTGCTGCCGGAGGGGAAGGGCGTGGCAGTGCTCTGCAAGAGGGCGAGCACCTGCGCCGGCGTGAGCGCGGGTTTGACCGACAGCATGAGCGAGGCGATCCCCGCCACGTGCGGCGCAGCCATGCTCGTGCCCTGGTAGAACTTGTAGCTGTGTGCGCCGGGGGCGGTGGCGCCGTTGTTCAATGTCGAGAGCACGCCGTCACTCGTGTTGGAGCACGTTTCACCGCCGGGAGCGCTGATCTCAACCGCAGGGCCGTAATTGCTGTAGTATGCCTTGCTGCCGTTGCGTTGTGTCGCAGCCACGGTGATCACGTTGGCGCAACCGGCCGGTGTGAAGTTGCCGGCCGGCGCGTTGAGATTGCCGGCAGCGACCACCACGACAGCGCCGTTGCTTACCACTTGGTTGATTGCGTTTTGCCACGCCGACGAGCAGGCGCTGATGCCGCCCAGGCTGAGGTTGATGACGCGGGCCGGGTTAGCGTTGGCCGGCACGCCGGGCACGGACAAGCCGGCCGCCCAGCGTACTCCATCAATGATGTCAGAGGAGGTCCCGCCGCACTTGCCCAGCACGCGCACCGGCAGGATTTTCGAGACCCAGTTGATCCCTGCTACGCCCGTGGCGTTGTTTGTGCCCGCTCCGATCGTCCCGGCAACATGCGTGCCGTGCCAGCTACTGCTTAAAGCAGGAGACCCAGGGTAGCATTCGTCCGCGCTCGCCCAATCCCCCGGATCGCTGGCATTGGCATCTCGCCCGTCGCCGTCGTTAGCCTTGGTGACGTCGCTGACGAAATCATAGCCGCTCACGGTGCGCCCGGACAAGTCGGGATGCCCAAAGAGGATGCCGGTGTCCACTACGGCGACCACGATGCTGGTCGAGCCGGTGGTGATGTTCCAGGCGTTGGGAAGATTGGCTCCATAGTTGCCCGGCGCAGGGGCGGAGTAATGCCACTGTTGGGAATAGAGCGGGTCGTTGGGCGTGAGCGCGATGAACATCCGCTCTGACGGGGAGGCATACTCGACCTCGGCGAGCTGTTCGAGTTGCTTGGCGATAAGCGCCACGGCTTCGTAAGGCATGGGCTCGGGCAAGCGCAACACGTGAGCTTCGCCCGACATCTCGCGCACGTGGGTCAGTGCCATGCCGGCTTGCGCGCTGAGGGCCTGCATCGCTTCGTCGCTCAAGCGGTGCATCGGAGGCACCGGCTGACCGGCCGCCTGAGCCGCCATGGCGCTGGCGTCGGCATCCAGCAGGCGGAACTTCTCCGGTGTGCGATATTTCACGATGATCTCATCGGTGAAAGGGGGTGGGGGAGATAGGGAGTGTCGCTGGGTCACGACATCACCGCTTTGAGCCAGGACGCTCGGCGCCGGCGCCCAAACGCCACCAGTGAGCGTCACGACGATCGTCGAGATCAAAAGATAAGCCTGCTTCATCGGTATTGCCCTCCTGCTTGCACGACGCTAAGAACCTATCTCTAAACTTACGGAACGAGCCATAATAGGGATATGGATAATACCAGTGGGACGCGATACGCCGACGTTGCAAGTTGGGAGCTGTCTGATAGTCTGTGGGCGCGCATTGAACCGTTGT
>NZ_JAAFGM010000040.1 GCF_012931985.1 Candidatus Roseilinea sp. NK_OTU-006 | reverse complement strand
GGTCAACCCGATGACCACTTATCGGTCCGCCAAACTGATCCTTAAGCACACCTTCCACGGCGAAGGCTGTGAAGATCTCCGACGACTGGATCAGCGACCAATCCACCTGCGCGGGCAAAGGATAGCCGAGGCGGAGAGTGACTTGGGATGTGACGTTAGGGCTCATCACCGTCGCTGTTACGTAATAGTAGCTCGCATAGCTCGAGTCATCGACGGTGGACACAGTCACCGTGAAGCGTCCATCTGCCCCAGACCAGGTTGTTTCCGGCTCAACTCTCAGACCTAAGCTACTGCTGAAGTCAACACGGTGCGGCCGAGTCACCACCTGACCTGCCGCATCCCGGATTTCGCCAACGACCGTGGCAGTGTGAGTGCCTTCAGAAACAATATCCCAGTACACTTCTGCAGGCAGGTTGTGCGCAACTTCGACGGACAGCGAGGACGTCACGTACTCCGCGCCGTTGAGGCTCGCCGCCGTCGCGGTCACGTAATGCACACTTTGATTGCTCGCCGAATTGAGGAGTATTGTTGCTGTGAAGCGTCCATCTGCCCCAGACCAGGTGCTCTCCGGCTCAACGCTGAGCTCTGGGGTGCTGATGAAGTCAACGCGATGATTGCTTACTGGTCGCCCCAACTCATCTGTGAGCATGCCGCTGATGACCGCTGTCGTGGCAGTGTCCCAGCCAACCAGCCACAGATCCATTTGCGCGGGCGGACCATGTGTGAAAGTGACATACAGCGTAGGGACCAAGGACACGCCGTCCACAGTCCGCATCTCTAATGCAAACACACCTGGCCGGGCAGATGCAACGTGAACTTCAAAATTCCCCTCGTGATCTGTCTGGCCAAGGTACGTCTCTCCTGTGTTCCACCACCCCACCTCGTTGTCGTTCAGCCAGACACCATCCAGCGGCCAGTTGTCGGTTGATGCGTCGGTGACGCGTGCCCACATGGGACGCATCCAGACAGGACGCCCATCTGACCTGCGCAATTGTCCTCGCACTCGCACATGATGGGAGCGTGAATCATCCGCGTAGCTGACCGCTAATCCATCTACGCTCAGATGGGATGTCTCAACATCTACGGGCAACACATGTAGCCAAGTGCCGGGTTCAGAGACCCACTTGCCATTAGCTCCCCCTGTCACATCGATCTCGTATTCCGGCATCACATCTTCTCCGTAGATGCCGGCGATCGCAACTCGCCCACCACCGCCACCGCCGCCGCGCAACAGTTCCCCGTTGTAGGACATGCTCGCGCCTGCACCGCCTTTCGCCTCGATGACTCCTCGTCCATACAGGCGTGTGGCTACTAGCCACACGCTTCCACCTGAACCACCTCCACATGCACTGTCCGCCCGCGCATCACCACCATTCGCAGAAATCACACCCTCATGTGTGATGACATACCGAGCGACTAGTTTGATAGCTCCCCCCCCACGACCTGGGCATGTCACATCAGCACTTCGCACTCCACCGCTGCTGCCCAGCCGATCAGGTGCAGCGATATTGCCGTAAGCTATCCCATTCCAAGCAGGGGGGCCATCGGGAGGATAGGGATCGCCCTGGCCACCAATGCCGCCGTATCCGCCACCACCTGTTGCCGATTCCTGCTGCGATGCTCCGGCTCCACTACCGCGCCCGGCTTCATGACCGGTGCCATCTCCGCTCAGATGGGCGCCACTCTCGATCACGATGTTGCTTGCCGTGATCACCCGTTGGCCTGTCAGTGTAACCACGGCTCCTTGGCGAATGATCAAATCGCCATCAATATCCAAATTTCGAGTGATCACTGCATCACTTTCTAAGATTACATTGCCCACCACTTCCACCGGCTCAGGCGGCACAAATGCGATCCAGATGCCCCCGTCGAACTCAATCTCGCCACCTGACCCACTCACTACCAGGCGCACCGGCGACGACAACGCCTCCGCTGCAGTCACCGTGGCGGAGATCACACCTGACGCATCGGTGTCCCCTTCCTCTGGATCAACTCGCAGCGCCTTGTCTAGTCGCCAGCTTATAGGCATCCCGGCCAACGGCTGCCCCGCGGCATCTCGAACAGTGGCTGTCAGCACAATTCGACCTTCCGGTCCATCACTATCAGCAACCGCCACCTCACGGTCTGAGGTTATATCAACCAGCGCAGGATCGGACGCCTGCGCACGCAGCACCAATGGCCGTGTGGCCGTCCGCGATGCGAGTGATGCTAATCGATGCACAGACTGTAGCGATGTCTGCACAGATGAATGTCTGGACACGCGAGAGGCAGAAAGCCCATGCGCGAACGCGGTCTCCGCAAACAAGGCCGTAACCGTCAAACAAACCAAAGCAGGCCTGAGGAGCCGTGGACAGTTCATGGCAATTGCGATGATAGCGAGCAAAGCTCAAGGAGATGTTAAGGCCCAGGCTAATGACAGCCTATTTCGTCCGTCTAATGCGCATGGCTCAGCCAAACTAAAATCCCGTCATGCGACCTATCAGCCAGCCCGCCCTGCGCGCCTTCCTCGCGCTGGATTTCGACGATCACGCGCGGCGCTTCCTCACCGCACACCTTCGCCGGCTACGCGATACCCCCTGGGCGGGCCACGTGCGCTGGGTGCGCGCAGACAATCTGCACCTCACCCTTCGCTTCCTCGGCGACATCACGCCGGCGCAAGCAGACCACTACGGCGATGCTTTTGGCCAGGGGTTGGCACAGATCCCCCGACCCACACCTTGGACCCTCGCCGTGACCTCGCCCCGTTTCTTCCCCCATCCTGCGCATCCGCGCCTCATCGCCTGCTTGGTCGAAACCGACACGACGCTCAATGCGCTGACCGCACTGGCTGAGGCTTGCGCAACCGCCATCGGGCTGACACCGGAGACACGCCCTTTCCGTGGGCACATCACCCTGGGCCGGATGCGCGACACCTTTCCCCACAACGTGCACCCGTTGGCCGAGGAGCGCCCTGTTCATCTCCGACCCGCCCAGATCACGCTCTACAAAAGCCAGCTCGATCCGCGCGGCGCCATCTACACCCCCCTGCGCGCATTCTCGGCAACCTCTCAGCCTTGAGCGCTATCATCCGCGGCCGAGGATGCATATAATCCTGAAAGTTCATGTTTGCTGATCTGGGCCATTTGTCCGTCATCTTCGCCTTCGTCGCCTGTCTGTATGCTGCCGTGGTTGCCCCGTTGGGCGCACAACGCAACGACGACCGGCTGGTACAGAGCGGGCGCATCGCGGCGTTGATGACCTTCCCCCTGGTGCTGATCGGATGCCTGGGGCTGTGGCATGCGCTGCTCACGCACGATTTCGGCGTGCAATACGTCGCCAGCGTATCCAGCCGCGCCACGCCGGTGTTCTTCCGCATCACCGCGCTATGGGGCTCACAGAACGGCTCCTTGCTGTTCTGGTGTCTGATCATGTCGGCCTTCGTCGCCGCCGCCATGGTGCGCGATTGGGAAGACGCCGGCGATAAGTCCCTGTTGCCTTACGTGACGATGACGATGGCGCTGGTGCTGGGCTTCTTCCTCTTTCTGGAGCTGTTCCTGGCCAACGCCTTCGTGCGCACCGACTTCCCCCCACAGGACGGCAGGGGGCTGAACCCTCTGCTGCGCCATCCCGGCATGATCATCCATCCGCCGATGCTCTACGCCGGCTACACCGGCCTGTTGGTGCCGTTTGCCTTCTGCATCGCCTCGCTGATCACCCGCCGCAGCGACGACCTGTGGCTACGTTCATCGCGCCGTTGGACGCTGGTGGGGTGGGCATTCCTCACCGCCGGCTTGCTGCTCGGTGGCCGCTGGGCGCACGATGTGCTCGGCTGGGGCGGGTACTGGGGCTGGGACCCCTCAGAGAACAAGCCGCTGATCACCTGGCTGATCGCTACACCGTTCCTCCACTCGGCCATGATCCAAGAAAAGCGCGGCATGTTCAAGAACTGGAATGTGTTCTTGATGATGCTGACGTTCGCCTCGATGTTCTTCGGGACGGCCTTCATCCGCAGCGGTCTGCTGACCAGCGTGCACGCCTTCGCCGCCAGCGACATTGGGCCGTTCTTCATGGGCGCCATGGTCGTCATCCTCACTGCCTGCGCTGCGCTGTGGCTCACGCGCCTCGACGTGCTGCGCAGCGAGAATAAGCTCGACTCGGCCTTCTCGCGCGAGGGCATCTTCCTGATCCAAAACGTGCTCTTCCTGAGCACGGCTTTCACCGTGTTCATCGGCACAATCTTCCCGATCTTGAGCGAGGCCATTAGCGGCACAAAGATTACAGTAGGCCCACCGTTCTTCGACCAAACCGTTGGGCCACAATTGGCTGCCCTCGTCGCCCTGATGGGCGTGGCGCCGCTGTTGGCGTGGGGCAAGTCCAACGGCGCTGCCGTAGGCCGGCAGATGCTCGGGCCGCTGACCTTCGCCGCCGCGGTCATGGTCGCCTTGCTCGCCGCCGGCGCGACTCAGCCGGTCCCGTTGCTATTGTTCGGCCTGTGCGCCTACACCCTGGCGCAGACGGTGATGGAGTACGTGCGCGGCGCGCGGGCGCGCATGCATAGCATGAACGAGCCAGCGCCGCTGGCGCTGGTGCGGTTAGCACAGAGAAATCAGCGACGCTACGGTGGCTATCTGGTGCACCTCGGCGTGGTGTTGTTGGCCATTGGCGTCATCGGCAAGGGGTTCTACGGCTACGACACCATCACCACGCCGGCCGTGAAACTCAACGAGAGCTTCACAGTGGGCGACTACACGTTCACCTATCGCGGCATCCGCCCTGTGCCCTGCGAATTCAACGATTGTCAGACGATCCAGGCGATGTTGCTGGTCACGTCGGCCAAAGACGGTCGCGTCCTGGGCGCGGTTTTCCCTCACCGCGATCACTACCCGGTGCAACAACACACCGCCACGATCCCCGCCATCAGCGGCACATTCAACACCGAAGTCTATGTGCTGCTGGCGGCGTGGGAAGACGGCGGCGCAACGGCTTCGTTCCAGGTTTACATCAACCCCCTGATCAACTGGATTTGGGTCGGCGGGATTGTCATGATCCTCGGGTTCGTGGTGTGCTTCTGGAAGGCGCCCGAACGCGAGACAGTGACATCGCCGGCTGTGGCGCAGCGCGCAATCCGTGCGGGCGTGCCGGCGAGGTAAATGCGATGCTACGTTTCGCCGTTCACACTTTACGCCTCATCAGCCTGCTCTTCGTTGTGGTATGTCTTGTGGGGCGGCCCATCATCGCGCAGGTTCCTGCGCCGGATGAAGCCACTTATCGCATCGCTAAGCAGTTGAACTGCCCAACATGCGCGGGACGCAACCTGGCCGATTGCCCCACCGAGACCTGCGCACAGTGGAAGGCGGAGATCAAAGCCCAGCTCGACATGGGCAAGAGCGCCCAGGAAGTGCTGGACTACTTCCAAGCGCGCTTTGGCCCCACCGTGCTGCAAGAGCCGCCTAAGACTGGCGTGACTGCGCCACTATGGGCGGCGCCGGTTGGCGCGGCGCTGGTGTTCTTGCTCGCCGCCGGCGCAGTGATGTTGCGCGCGGCGCGCCACAACCCGTTGACCGACGTCGCCGCTGCCGACCCTGCAGAGGACCCGTTCGTGTCAGCGCTCGAAGAAGAAGTGAGGCGCAATGGTTGACGAGCCTTCGGTCGCCCGCCAGACATCGCGCGTGCATGGGATAGGCGGCAAACCGTTGATCGTCGCGGGCATCCTGCTGGGTATCGTGGCGATTGCCGGGGTGTTTGCGATCGCCCTGAACCTGGTGTCTCAGCAAGGCGCGCGCCCCAAGCCCGGCTCGCCGGCGCCCGATTTCACCCTGGCGCTTTACCCGGGTTACCGCGCGGGCCTGCCGGAGCAAATCCGACTGAGCGACCTGCGCGGCCAGGTGGTGGTGATGAATTTTTGGGCTTCGTGGTGTGTGGAGTGCTACAAAGAAGCTGACGCCCTAGAAGCGGTCTATCGCAAATATAAGGATCGCGGCGTCATCTTCCTCGGCATAGATTACCTGGACACCGAGGCGCCGGCGCTGGCGTATCTGAAACAGTACGATGTTACCTACCCCAACGGCCTGGATGTGCAGCAGCGCATCGCCCGCGCCTATCGCATCACCGGCGTCCCGGAGACATTCTTCATAGACCGAAACGGCGTCGTGCGCGAAGTCATCATCGCACCCCTGACCGAAGCGCAGCTCATCGCTAAGATCGAGGCGTTGCTGGCCGAGTAGCACCTATGAAGGGCTAAACGCTCAGACTGCGACGCAACTCACATTCTCAACTCGATTTAATGTTGTCCCTTGGAACTCTTCTGCTTGGCCTGGCCCTGTTGATCATCGTGGCGCTGGTCGTGGCGCTGCCACTGTTCGATCGCAAAACGCCGGCCATCGAGCTGCCCAGCCGGCGCGAGGCGCTGGCGCAAGAGCGCCGCGCCGTCATCAGCGCCATCCGCGAGCTGGACTTCGACTACCACACTGGCAAGATCAGCGCGGAAGACTATAAACGACTGCGCGAGGCGCGCGTGGCCCGAGGCGCGCAAATCTTGCGCGAGCTGGCCGAACTGGCCGATGAGCACGGCGCTACAGATGTGGAAGCAGAGATCGAGGCGCAAGTCGCGCGCTTGCGCAAGGTCGCCACATCCGATGGCCGCGCGCCGGCCCGGGCCGTCTGCCCGAGTTGCAGCCGCGTGGTCGGCGCCGATGATAAGTTCTGCTCGCAATGCGGACGGCGCCTACAGCCTCGGCAGTCCGAAGCCGTGGCGAGTGCGGAGTGAGCAAATTCGGCCGAGCGATTAACCCATGAGGCGCAGTTTAGGTTTTCTCGTCAACGTTGCTGTGATGGCGCTGGTCGGCTGCACGATGTCCAGCCGCCCGACCTTGCCGGTGGAAGTGCTGCTGACGCCGGCAGCGGTGCCGACTATCGCTGCCGACGGCGAAACAGCGCCGCTTCAGCCGCCTGACGCCGCCGCCGGCGCGGCCATTTATGCGGAGAAATGCGCGGCTTGCCACGGCAACACCGGCCAGGGCGATGGCCCCAGCGCCGCACAGATTCGCGCACAGGGCAAGGTCGTCGCCAGCCTTGTGGAGCCGGCGCGCTTCCGCACGGCGCGTCCGCGCGACTGGCACAACGTGATCACCAACGGGCGCATCCAGAATCTGATGCCGCCCTTTCGAGGCTCGCTCAGCGCGCAGCAGCGCTGGGATGTGCAAGCTTACCTTTGGGCGCTGGGCACAACGCCGCAGAACATCCAGGCCGGCGAGCAGCGCTATCAGGCCCAGTGCGCCGCGTGCCACGGCGCCACCGGCGAAACGCCAGTCGGCGACGCCCGTCGCGCGCTCAACACCCCGCGCTTCCTGGCCGAGCATTCGCTGCTGGACATCGCCAATCTGATGCTGCGCGGCGACGCACACACCGGCATTGACCTGGATGAAGCGCAACGCTTCCAAGTGGCCGACTTCGTGCGCACCCTGGGCTATCGCTACGCCGACCCAGCGGCGATCCGCTCCGCAGCCATCACCGGGGACGGCGTCATCAACCTGCGGGCAGTCAACGGCACGCCGAACGGTCCACCCATTCGCGCGCTTCCGGTGACGCTGCGCGTGTATGACACAGCCGGCGAAGTCTTCTCACGCACGGCGACGTTGGACGAGGCCGGGCAGGTCTCGTTCGACGGCTTGCCGACGCGCACCGACTACTTCTATCAAGCCGAGCTGGACTACAACAACGGCCGGTTCTATGCCGCGCCGATGCAGTTCCCGATTACCGGCACGCGGTTGATCAGCGACATCCTGCCGGTGTTCGAGACGACCACCGATCCCAGCACGATCCAAATCAACGAGCTGCACATCTTTGTGCAAGACATCACGGAGAACACGGTAAAGATTGTCGAGTACTACTTATTCGACAACATCAGCGACCGCGCCTACATTGGCGAGGCAGGTCCAAACAACAAACGGCGCACGCTCAAGATCAGCGCGCCGAAGGACGCGCAGAACCTGCGCTTCGACGGCCTGGGCCTAGGCAGCCGTTTCTTCCAGGATGGCGAGGTGATCTACGATAGCGACGTCGTGGTGCCCGGCCTGCGCTCGGCGCAGATCGCAATGCTCTATGATCTACCCTATCGCGATCGCCGCACCTTCGAGCGGCGCGTGTTCTACCCCGTCCAGCGCGCCGATGTGATCGTGCCAGAGGTGAACGGACCAGGCACACCGTTCACGGTGACAGGTGGGCTGACCGACCAGGGGGTGCAGCGATTGGTTAGCGGCGACCTGCGCGTATTTCTCAGCCCGAAGGCGCTGGCAGCCGGCGAGACCTTCTCGTTCGAGCTACGTGGCCGGCCATTGGCGGCGCCGGCGCCCGGCTCCGATCCGCGCGCTATTGGCTTTGGCCTGATCGCTGTTGGCTTGACGCTCGGCTTTGTCTATTTCGTCGCAAACCGCGCACGCGCCCAACGGGCAGCCGAGGCGGCTGCTCCCCTGCGCCGCAAGATCCTTTTGCGCGAAATCGCTGACCTGGACGACAAGTTCGCCCTGGGCCAAATCGCCGAAGCGGACTATCGCGCCCAACGCGACCGGCTGAAGCGTGAACTGGTTGCGCTATGGGAGTGAAGGAGCGCTTCGCGCCTGCTGCTCGGCCAGATACTTCTCCTTGTTCGCGCTGCGCGCCACCTTGCCGCTGCTGGTTTTGATCAACCACCGCGCGTCCACCATCACCACCTGCCGCACAGCCACATCGGAATTGCGCGTCACATGCTGGCGGACCGCTTCAGCCACGCACGCGCGCGCGTCGGCATCTTCGCTTTCCGCTTCGGCGACAATCACCACATCTTCGGTGCCGGACTCCGGGTTGAACACCCCGAATGCCACCACGCGTCCCGGGCGCACGCCGGGCACCTCGCCGGCTAACTGCTCCAGGTCCTGCGGATACACATTCTTGCCGCCGACGATGATCAGGTCTTTCTTGCGGCCGGTGACGTAAACCTCGCCATCCAGCATGTAACCCAGGTCGCCGGTGAGATAGAAGCCCTCGAAGAACGCCTGAGCAGTAGCATCCGGGCGGCGGTAATACTCGCTCAACATGCAGTCGCTCTGCAAGGCGATCTCGCCGATGGCACCTTCAGGCAAGTCTCGCCGATCTTCGCTCAAGATGCGAATGCGCACGTTGGGCAGCGGACGGCCCGAGGAAAGCTGGCCGGCGTTGCCGATGCCGCCGCCCGCATTGCGCGCAATAGGCGCGCCGATGTCGCTCTGCGTGACGGCGAATGTGTTTTCGGCCATGGCGTAGCATGTGGCAAGCGCCTCGGCCCGCAGTCCATAGGGCTTGAACTTTTGCAAGAAGACCTGATGGCTGGCGTGATACACCGGCTCCGAGCAGTTGATCACCGCGCGCAGGCTGGACAGGTCAGTGCCGTCTAAATCGCGCTCGCGGATGCGCGTGGCGCAGAAGTTATAGGCGAAGTTCGGCAACCAGGTGAGCGTGCCGTGATATTTGGCCACGGCTTGCATCAGTTTGACCGGCGCGCGCACCCAATCGAGCGGCGACATCAGCACCAGCGGCACGCCCCGCAACACCGGCATCACGAACGACGCGATCAAGCCCATGTCGTGATACAGCGGCAGCCAACTCACAATCACGTCGCGTTCATTCAGCCCGATGGCCGGGGCATAGGCGTTAAGCTGATTGAACACGGCGCGATGCGACAAGGCGACGCCTTTCTGCAGGCCCGTGCTCCCCGATGAGTGCTGTAGCAGCACGATATCAGTTTCGCTACGTTTCATGCCGCCCAGCGAGGCGAAATCGGGCACAACCGCTGTGACTTCACCGACCACGATAGGCGCGACGCCGGCTACGCCCGACGCCTCGATGGCCGATTCGACCTCGCGGGCAAAATCGGGATAGGTGACGATCGCGCGCGGCCGCGTCACCCGGATGAGGGAAGCCAGGTCCTTGCGATAGCGCTCCGGCAGCAGCTTCTCGGTCAGCGGCGGCAGGATCGCAGGGACTGCGCCGTGCAACACCGCGCCCCAGAACGCATACACCAACGGCTCGCCATGCGGCAGGATGATCACGACCACGTCGGCCTGCCCGACGCCGTGCTGAGCCAACATCTGGGCAAAGCCAGCCGAGCCGCCCGCCAGGTCGCGATAGGTGAGCGTCACGTCATCTCGTCGGGCGAATTGCAGATGAACGGCCGGCCGCTCCGGCGCGTCCGCATAAGCCCGCGCCAGGACTTGCGCGAAGGTCGTCATTGCCGTGACCGGATCAGGGCGACCAGTTGATTGAGCGTGTCGAACGTGTCGGCGTTGAGTTCGCTGTCGTCAATCCGCACGCCGAATTTATCCTCGACGAACAGACCCAGGTCAACCAGGTGGAACGAGTCAATCAGGCCGCTGGAGATCAACGGCTCATCCGGCTTGATCGCGCGTTTCGGGTTCTTCAGGATAGCGCCGGCGATGTATTCCGCTATAGGCGCTGCAATTGCCTCATCCATCATACGGCTATTATCCTCGGCCGACAATCACTTTGGCCAATGCCTCGGCCAGCATTCGCGCTCCCGCCGGCGTGAGGTGCACCGCGCTGTTAGTGAATTCCGTCTGCGGCACCAGGTTCCAGGCGTCAAGATAGTCCACACCGCGCAATTGCAGATGGTCGCGCAGAAGCGCGCGATATTGGTCGTAGGCCCAACGCGGGTAGAGGAAGTTGTAACGTGCGTCGCTGTTGCGCCCTGTGCTGACCAAGATCGGCTCGTTGACGACGAGCACGCGCGCACCGGCGCCGGCGGCGATGCGCATGCCAACATCCAGCACATCAAACGCCAGCGCGTCCTTTGGCAACGTCGGCGGCAGCAATCCCTTGAACGACCGGTCGGCGTCCAGATCGCGCTGCGCCGGCTCGTAGGTCTCCGGGATGTGCTGGTCAATGCGCGTCGCCGCCCATAGCGCGCCATAGGTCTGCAGGCGCAGCCAATCGGCAAGCGCGCGGCGTTGCCCGACGAGCGTCCGCTGAAGGAACGTGGGGGCGAGGAGGGCCGGATCGTCCGGGCGGCTGCGCAGACGATGTTCGGCGATCAGCGCGCGCACCGCCTCGGCATTGTGCTGCACGATCGGATGTGCGAGTTGCTGATCGGCCGGGAAAGATTCGAGCGTCACCAGCCACACGACGAGGTCAGGCTGGTATGCCACGGCGCGACTGAGCATGAGCAAATCTTTGGTCAACGACATGATCGGATAGCCGAGGTTATAGGCGCGCACGATGCGCCCATCGGCAGTCTTCAGGCGCATGGCGTTGAGCTGACCGGCCAGGGTGTTTTCGTTGCGCAACAACCAGCCCCAAGTGGCCGAATCGCCCATGAGCAACACGCGGAATTCATCCGCGCGCTTGGGCGCGCCCGCCAACTCGTGAGAAGCGAACATGGCGTTGAGATCGAACAGACTCAGGTTATAGGCCCGCGCAGGATCATCGCCATAAGGCAAGCGCGCGCGCCCCGGCCACAGCACGTTGTAGAGCGAGAGCCGCCCTAAGGCAGGCACGGGATCGGTCAGCGCAAAGACGAGGTTGAGCGCGACAAACAGCGACAGCGCCTTGACGGCAATGCGAAGGGCAGTGCGAGCGTCGAGCGTCATAGGCCGAAGAGCTTGCGGAACACGCCGAGCGACAGCGCGGCATCCGGCAACGCAAACCACACCCAACCCAGCGCCACGAAGTGAAAGGTGAGCAGCACGCCTGCCGCGCTTATCGCGACTTGCAAGCGCGGTCGCTCCTGCATGGCGGTCAATCGCCCCTTGGCGAAGTCGGCCCAGCGATTGTGGAGAAACAGCCCAACCCCATGCCACAGGCCCCACAGGGCGAAGTTCAAGGTGACGCCATGCCACACGCCTATGAGCAACATGGTTGTGACCTGGCCGACGAAGATAATCGTCGGCACCGCCCATGCGCGCATCCGCAATGCGCGGGTGAGCGGGTTGAAATAGTAGGTGCGAAACCACTGCGCCAGCGACATATGCCAACTGCTCCAGAACTGGGTCAGGTTGGGCTTGAGATAAGGCCGGTGAAAGTTCTCCGGCAGCCGGACGCCGAAGATGCGCGCGACGCCGATGGCCATATCGGTATAGCCGCCGAAGTCAAGGTAAATGCGCCAGGCGTAGGCGTAGACGAGCAACCACATCCAGCCGGCGCCTTGCGCCTGCGCCGCATTGACCTCGTTGAGCGCCAGAAGCGCCAGCCAGTCGGCCAGGACAAATTTCTTGAACGCGCCGACGGCAATGCGCCGCACGCCCTCGGTTGCGTCGGGCCAGTTGAAGGCGAACGACGCGCGCAGGTCCCTAAGGAAGCGCTCCGGCCGGTCAATCGGCCCGGCAATCAGCGCTGGCGCGAAGACCGCATAGGTGACGAACTCGCGCAGCGACATGGCCGGCAGCCGACCCAACGCGCGCTCGCGCAGCGCTGCGATCCATCGGAAGCAAATGTAAGAGAACCCCAGCCAGCGCACGTCCAGCGCCGATGCCTGCGCCGCCGATTGACCTTGTGCAACGCGCAGGAGCGCAGCGAACGCCTGGGTGAGTGGCTCGTATTTCAGCACAAACAACAACGCCACCAGCGCGATAACCAGCGCCGTCGTCCACGCAGGCCGTGGGCCGATGATGCAGCCAGCGGCGACGGCCAGCAGCGCAGCGATCGCCAGCGCTGCCAATACACTCAGCACGGCCGGCGGCGGGGTACGCGTGATCAGCATACTGAGCGGCTCAGCGAAGCGCAAAGCAGCAATCCCCAGCGTGATGCCGCCGATGAGCGCCGCGTCGGTCAACGTCGCCCGATCCGGCCGCCGATGTGTCGCAAGGGCCGACGACGTCGCCGCCCAAACAACGACCGTCAGCACAAGCGAAGCCGTCGGCAGCCAGAAATCCATCTGGCGGATGGGCATGGCCGGTTGCAAGGCGTATACGGCCAGGACGCTGAGCACACACAAGCCGATGCTGCGCGCCTGCGCTTGGTCGAGCACCCAACGACCCGTAGCCGCCGGCGGGGAGGTCTCGGTCGCAAGCATTCAGAAGCCCTGATAGATCCACTGAGGAGCGCTATCGGCGGAGACGACGACCAAAGCAAGGATGAGCAAGCACAACAACAACGCGATCAGGTTCTCGCGCGAGAAGACGCGGCGGCAAAACCGTTGCATTCTACGAATTCTACCCAGGGCCTGCTCGGCCAGCGCCTCGCTCGGATGGGCGCGAAGGGAACGCCTTGGCCGACCCGCCCGCGCCCCTCTCGCCTACCGTGCCGATGCTCCCTGCGCCTGCCTCCGCACCACAAATACGCCCTCGGCTTGTGACATGCGCAGAGGTGCGCCTTTGCCCAATCAGGCCCCTGCCGGTTGTGCGACAGCCCGATAGCCGCGCAGCATTGGGAACCGCGCCGCTACCCACAACGTGAGCAACACAGTGATGATGCCGCCGCTCACCACGCTGAAGGACACGCCGAACGCTGCCGCCACCAGGCCGGCTTCCAACTCGCCGAGCTGCGGCCCGCCGATGAAGAAGATCATGTTCACGCCCACCATGCGGCCGCGCAGCGCATCGGGCGTGTGCATCTGGCGGATGATATTGCGAACAACCGTCGAGACGGTATCCGCTGCGCCGGTCAGGGCGAAGCAGAAATAGGACAGCACAAAGTTCGTCGCCATGCCGAAGAGCGCGGTCGCTGCGCCGAAGATCAGCACACTGCCGATCAGCACTGCGCCCTGGCGTTGGATTTCCCGGCGCAGCGAGGTGACCAAGCCGGCGATCACCGATCCCAGCGCCGAGGCAGTGGAGAGCAAACCGTACCCTGCGGCATCGGTGCGCAAGATCTCCGCAGCGATGATCGGCAGCATGGTGCGCGCCGACGAGAAGAACGTGGCAAAGAAATCCAGCAGCATGGTGCTGGCAATCATCGGCGAGCGGAACACAAAGCGCAGCCCTTCACCGATGGCCTGCAGGCTCACAGCGTTGCCACTCGCATGGCGTGCATCATCGCGATACGTCATCAGCAGCAACGCGACGATGACGCACAGGAATGAGAGGGCATTCAGCGCATAGATCACGCCCACGTTCGTCACGCCGATCAGCGCGCCGGCGACGGCCGGGCCAACGATGCTGGCGATTTGCATGCCCAGCGTGTTCAGGCTCACGGCGTTGGTGAAGTGTTCACGCGGGACGATGTTCGGCAAGAGCGCCTGACGCGCGGGGTTACCAAACGCTGTCGCCGCTGCGATGCCTGCTGTAGCGAGGTAGATCGGCCACACCGCTGTGTTGCCACACAGGGCCAGCACAGTCAGCGCAGCGGCGCACGATAGTGACGCAACCGACGCCGACAGCATCAACCCCCGTCGGCTGCGCGCATCGGCCAGCGCACCACCGATCAACGCAAACGCGATGATCGGCAACACACGCACCAGGCCGAGCGCGCCCAGGCCAAGCGCATCGGCGGCCAGCGTGACCGACGCGCCCAATACCTCCCAGGTGATCGTTCGGCCGCGCAACAAGGCGAAGATGTCCCAGTTGACCGCCGTCAGTTGCATCTGTGAGCCAACGAACGAAGCGAATTGGCCGAGCCAGAGCAAACGAAAATCGCGATGTTGGAGCGCAGGCAGACGCTGAAGCACAACGCTGCAATTGTAGGATATCGGCGAGCCGCTTTCCTGCTATCATCAGGGCTTGCTATGCTAGAAGTGCTCACCTCACTGAAAGACAGGCTGGCGGACGCCCAGGCGCGCATCGCCGACCTGCGGGAGCGTCTTTGAGATCGCTGCGAAAGAGCGACGCATTCGCGAGATTGAGGCGCTGACATCGGACGCGAACTTCTGGAACGACCCCGTCCGCGCGCAGGCGCTCATGCGCGAGATGGCGACGCTCAAGGCCAGCGTGGACGCTCACGAACAGCTCTTGCAACGCGCTTCGGATGCGGCGGTGATGATCGAGCTGGCTGATGAGAGCGGTGACGAAACGGCAGCGCGCGACGCGGAACACGAAGTCCGCGTGCTAGAGGCCGCGCTCGAGCGCGCCGAGCGCGCGTTAATGTTCTCCGGCAAATACGACCACGCCGACGCGATCCTCACGATCCAACCCGGCGCCGGCGGCGTGGATGCACAGGACTGGGCGGAGATGTTGTATCGGATGTACCTGCGCTGGGCTGAACGACACGGTTTCAAGACCAGCGAAATTGACTACACCCCCGCAGAAGTGGCCGGCATCAAGAACGTCACATTGCAAATCTCCGGCGACTGCGCCTACGGTTACTTGCGCAGCGAACGCGGTGTGCATCGCCTGGTGCGTCTATCGCCGTTCAACGCCGGTAACACCCGCGAGACCTCGTTCGCCCGCGTGGACGTGTATCCCGACATCCAAGACAACGACATCCACATCGAGATCCACCCGAACGACCTGGAGATAGACACGTATCGCTCGCAGGGCGCCGGAGGGCAAAACGTCCAAAAAAACGAGAGCGCCGTGCGCATCAAGCACATCCCCACCGGCATCGTCGTCACTTGCCAGGATCAACGCAGCCAAATGCAAAACCGCGAGCGCGCCATGCACATTTTGAAGGTGCGGCTACAGGAGCTGGAGGAGCGCCGGCGTGAGGCCGAGTTGCGGCAGTTGCGCGGCGAGCACGTGGACGCCGAGTTCGGCAACCAGATCCGCAACTACGTGCTGCATCCCTACCGCCTCGTGAAGGACACGCGCACCGGCTACGAAACCAGTCAGATCGAAGAGGTCCTCGACGGCGACCTGGACGCCTTCATGGAAGCCTACTTGAAATCGAGGATCACGAGTTGAGGACGAAGCGACGCGGGCTACCTTCCTCGATGCTCGATTCTGGGTGCATCGTTCATGAAACTGCTAGCTGTCAGCGATGAGGTCGTCGCATGGATCCACAGTCCACAGCTTGCGGAGCGCTGCCAAGATGTGGACGTTGTGCTGAGCTGCGGCGATTTGCCCAACGACTATCTGGAGTACATCTCGACGGTGCTTGGCAAGCCCTGCTTCTATGTGCATGGCAACCACGACCGCAAAGACCAGCGCGAGCCGGAGGGATGGATTAACCTCGACCTGCAGCGCTACCGGCTGGGCGCGCTGCGGCTGGCGGGCCTAGAGGGCAGCCCGCGCTACAAACCTGCTGCGCCTTTCCAATACACGCAGAGCGATCAGTGGCTCCGCGCGTTCTGGTTGGCGCGCAAGATGGCGCAGGGGCTGGCGCGTTGGGGACGCGGCGCGGACATCGTGATCAGCCATGCGCCGCTGCGCGGCATCCACGACGGGAGCGATCCGGCCCACATCGGCTTCGAAGCGTTCAACTGGCTGGTCAAGGCGTTCAAGCCGCGCCTGTGGCTGCACGGCCACCAACACCGCAACTATGCGCCGATGCAAGCGCGCGAAACCCAGCTCGGCCAGACGCTCATCGTGAACGTACATCCCTATCGCGTTCTCGAATTGCCGGACCAACCATGATCCAAATCCCGCACACGTTCTCCAGGCGCATCACGCGCCGCATCAGCCTCGACTATCTGCTGCACCTGCCACCCAACTATTCGCGTCGAGGCAAGTTCCCGCTCATCCTCTTCCTGCACGGCTCAGGCGAACGCGGTTCGAACATCGAGGCGGTCAAGCAGCACGGCATCCCTAAGGCCGTCGAGCAGTGGCCCGACTTTCCTTTCATCACCGTCTCCCCTCAATGTCCCGAACACACGACCTGGATCATGCAGGCCGACGCGTTGTTGCTGCTCCTGGACGACGTGATGCGCCGCCACGCCGTAGACCCGGCGCGGGTATACCTCACTGGCCTAAGCATGGGCGGCTACGGCGCCTGGTATCTGGGCAGCGAGCACCCCGAGCGCTTCGCCGCGGTCGTCCCGGTCTGCGGCGGGTTCGACGGGTTGTTGGGCTATCCGGAACGCGTGTGCGGCTTGCGGTATACGCCGGTGTGGGCGTTTCACGGCGCAAAAGACAAGGTCGTGCCGCCCAGCGAGTCGCGCATCCTGGTGCGCAAGCTGCGCCGTTGCGGCGGGCGCGCCCGGCTGACGATCTACCCCGATGCCGGCCACGACTGCTGGACGCGCGCTTATGCCGACCCTCGGCTCTACGCATGGCTCGCCCGGCAGCAGCGCTGATGCCTCGCTCATACTCAACGCAAGCGCCGCGACGCCGCCGGCGAGCATCCCACCCTATACGGCGTTGCCGGTGGCGATGCTCAGGCGTGTGCGTTCAATCCGTCGCGTCATCGCCGGCTTGGCGATATTGCGCCGGCACCAATCGCATCGCCAACCAACGCTTGAGCGGCGTGTAATGCTTGCGATAGTAGCGCTGCCGGCTGCGCCACTTGAGTCGCTCGGCACGTGCGCCGGCCTGGCTGCTGCTCGCTCCGCCGTAGTGCGTCACCACCGCCTGCGGCACGCACCAGATCTCCCAGCCAGCTTTGCGCATGCGCATCGCCCAGTCCACCTCCTCGGCATACATCTCGAAGCCCTCATCGAGGAGACCCACCTGCCGGATAGCTTCGACGCGCACGAACATCGCTGCGCCAAGCGGGTGGCCGATCCGGAAGGGTGTCCCTTCATACTGCGCCGTGTTGTAGCGACCGTCCAGCCAGGTGTTGCGGAACCGCCACAAGACCGGCTGCGTTTCGAGCGCGAGCTGCACCAAACCCGGCAATGCGAATGCGCCATGTTGCAGGCTGCCGTCCGGGTTGAGCAGCCTCGGCCCACACAACCCACAGCGCGGATGCGCCTGCATGAAGTCCATCAGCGCCTTCGTCGCGCCGGGATGCACAACCGTATCGGGGTTTAAGAGCCAGGCGAATTGGGATTGGAGATTGGTGATCGGAGATTGAACCGATCTCCGATCTCCGATCTCTAATCTCGCTAGCGCGACGTTGTTGCCCTTGACGTAGCCGATGTTCTGTTCGCAGGCGATCAGTTCGACCGATGGGAACTCGGCGCGCACCATCGCCGGCGTGCCGTCGGTTGAGGCGCTATCCACGACGAGGATGCGGTGCGGAGCGCCGGCAGCGTCGAGATCCGCAATCAGCGAGGCGAGGCACGCGCGCAACAAGTCGCGCACGTTCCACGAGACGATGACGACGGCCAGCATAATCACTTGTCTTCAGCATCACGGTTCGACTAGCGTGACGAGGATTGGCGTCACCCGACTGTTGATAGGCGCGATCTCAACTTGTTCCTGGATCAACGCGCCCCAGATGCGAAACGGGTTGCGCACCGGCACGCGGTTGAGCACGATGCATCCCCGCACAACGACTTGTCGGCCGGGCGGGAGGTAATACAACTTCACGCCGTCGCGCGCGACGACTTCCAGATCATCCAGCGTGCCTACGCCCCAGCGCCAGGGATGATCTTCGCCGGTGTTGGTCTCGAAGTCCACCCCCACACGCCACACCCCAGGCTCTTCCGGAAAGCCCTTGGTGTAGCGATTGGTCTCCATGGTGTAGCAGTCGTTGGGGTCGAATGGGCCGGCAGTGCGGATGGGCGTGCTGCTGACGTTGCGGATGGTGGTGGTGAAGTAGAGCGTGTCGCCCAGCTTCATCGTCAATTCTGGCGTCGCGCCTACGCCCGACCACTCGATGCCGTTGCCGTTGGGCTGCAACACGATCTCGGCCATCGGCCGGCCGCTGTCGGCAATCGTCAGCGGCGCCGTGACGACGTCGCGCTGGCCGATGAGATCCTCGGCCTCAGCGACGATGACATATTGTCCATCTGGCGGCGGGTCGGCGCCCAGGTCAATGCCGCCGTCGTAGTCATAGAAGTAACGACCGGCAGGCAGTACTTCGTCCACCGGCAGCCGCTGCAACAGTCCCTCCTGGCGCGGCACGTCGTAGCGGAAGTTATCCGGGCCGATGACATACACGCGCAGTTTAGCCGGCTGCGAAATAAACACGTTGATATACACATGGTCGTCTATCGCGTCGCGGTTCGGCGTGATGACGTTGGTCGAAACGGTAAACTCCTCGATCTTAGGAAAGGGCAAGTCGGCCTCTGTAATCGTGAGCGTGCCGGTATGCATCGCGGTCCGGCCATCGAGCGCCGTCGCCTCCAACGTCCATACGTATTCGCCGTCAGGCAGCAGGCGGCCATCCTCGACGATGCCGTTGAACAAATATTCGTATGGGCGGGGAATGGCCGGCCGCTCCACATCGCGACGAATGTCATAGCGCCGCCCTTGGCGATCGGTCAGATAGATCGAAATTCGCGCCGGCGCGTTGACCCGATAGCTGATCCGGGCCAGGTCATCCTTACCATCCGCATTCGGGCTGATGACGTTCGGCACAACCAGCACGTCGTTCACCGGCTGGGGATTGAAAGCGCAAGCCACAAACAGACCCATGAGCGCAATCAGCGCCCCTTTTTGTCGCACCATCATCGTCAGTATACAAGGCGCGCCTGCGCTTATGCCCTCACCCCGCGGGGAATGCACTCGAACCTCTCAACGCAGAACATCTGTGCTACACTGCGGCCATGCCTAAAACAGCCGCACCCAAGCTGAAGACGCAATATGTCTGCACGAGCTGCGGCAGCGTACATGCGCGCTGGTCGGGCAAGTGCCCGACATGCGACGAGTGGAACACCCTCGTCGAGGAAGTAGTCGAGGAGCAGCCGGCAGCGGGCCGGCGCATCCTCGCGCTCGGCACTCGGCCGCAGAAATTGGCCGACGTGCGCGCCGACGCAATCCAACGGCTGCCGTTGCCCATAGGCGAATTCAGCCGCGTGCTAGGCGGCGGCATCGTGCCTGGTTCCCTGGTGTTGATCGGCGGCGACCCGGGCATCGGCAAAAGCACACTGCTGCTGCAGAGCGCGGTACTCGTCGCCCGGCACGTCGGGCCCACCTTGTATGTCAGCGGCGAAGAGAGCGCCCAACAAATCAAGATGCGCGCCGAGCGGCTGGGCGTGGGCGACAGCGAACTCTACCTGCTCACCGAGACCAACCTCGACGCAGTTGTGAGCGCGATCGAGACCATGAAGCCGAAGCTGTGCATCGTGGATTCGATTCAGACGATGTATGTAGATGGCCTGCAATCCTCGCCCGGCACAGTCACCCAGGTGCGCGAGAGCGCACAGCGACTCCAGGCGATCGCCAAAGCCAACAATGTGGCCATCTTCATCGTCGGTCATGTGACCAAGGAAGGCAACATCGCCGGACCGAAGGTGCTCGAGCACATCGTGGACACCGTGCTGCAACTGGAGGGCGACCGCTTTCAATCTTTCCGCGTGCTGCGCAGCATGAAAAACCGCTTCGGCGCGACCAGCGAAGTGGGCGTGTTCGAGATGACCGGCGACGGCATGCGCGAAGTGCTCAACCCCAGCGAGGCCTTTCTGGCCGAACGCATGCGGCACGCCCCCGGCAGCACGGTTGCCGTCACAATGGAGGGCACCCGCCCGCTGTTGGTAGAAGTCCAGGCGTTGACCAGCGCTACCCAGAACCCCATGCCACGCCGCACCGCCAACGGCTTCGACTACAACCGGCTCTTTCTGCTGATCGCCGTGTTGGGCAAGCGCGTCGGCATTCGCCTATACGACCAGGATGTGTTCGTCAACGTAGTAGGCGGGCTGACGATTGACGAGCCGGCCGCCGATTTAGCCGGCGCAATCGCTATCGCCAGCGCGTATAGAAATGTGCCGGCATCACCGGACCTCGCGGTTGTTGGCGAGGTAGGATTGAGCGGTGAAATCCGCAGCGTCGGCCAGTTGAACCAGCGGCTGAACGAAGCCGCAAGGCTTGGCTTCGCGCGCTGCATCTTGCCCAAAACCGCGCGCCAAGTTGAGCGTCCACCGGAGACGCTTCAGTTGTTGCCGGTGCGCAGCCTGGGCGAAGCGCTGGATGTGGCACTGGGCCAATGAGCCTGCGCTGAGTCATCGCGCCATGAAATCGCTCAACAAGATACTCGTCACCGGCGGAGCCGGCTACATCGGCAGCATCACCACGCAAGAACTCATCAGCGCTGGCTACGATGTCGTGGTATTCGACAACCTGTACCAAGGTCATGCCGAAGCCGTCCCCCCCCAAGCCACCTTTGTGCGCGGCGATCTGGCTGACAAAGCTGCCGTCAAAGCGCTGTTCGACGACCACCCCGACATTGACGGCATCATGCACTTTGCATCGTATACGCTGGTGGGCGAGAGCATGGAGAAGCCGCTGCTATACCTACGCGACAACTTGGTCAATGCCGCCAACCTGCTGGAGGAGGCGACCGCGCGCGGCGTAAGGCGCTTTATCCTCTCTTCCACGGCCAACCTGTTTGACCTGCCGCCGGATCGCCAGTTCGACGCCATAGACGAGCGCTTCCCTATCA
>NZ_JAAFGM010000080.1 GCF_012931985.1 Candidatus Roseilinea sp. NK_OTU-006 | reverse complement strand
GTGTAGGGTGTCCGGTCGCCTACAACCCGCTTGGATGGCCGCGCAGCGCCGTCATCGTTGATCCGGAAACGGGTCAGAAATTTCACCTTCGCAACATTCCCCCATTCGGCTACTGCGCCATCACTGATCACATGCGCGACGATGATCTGCCGTCTATCGAGCAGATCAAAGACAATGGAATGATCACCCTGAGGCGCGGCGCACTCTCTGTCACCGTCAACTGTAATCTCGGCAAGATCGTACAAATCACCGGTGAAGCCTTTCCCGATGGGGCGTTGGATGCGACACGGCCACTTGCTGATTTGTCCATGGTGCGCAACGGGATAGCAGACTGTTTCGAGCGGGCCGATGTGGTCCTGACAGGCGACGCGATTCGCATCAACCGATTCGGGCGTGACGGGGCGCTTGTCACCATTACGATTACTTTAGCCCTGGATCAGGATGCTGTAGATTTGCACTACACAGCCCGCAACCTGCCCAGACCAGATGGTGGTGTGA
The DNA here is from genome assembly GCF_012931985.1 of Candidatus Roseilinea sp. NK_OTU-006. Taxonomy (GTDB): domain Bacteria; phylum Chloroflexota; class Anaerolineae; order J036; family Brachytrichaceae; genus JAAFGM01. The sequence goes on along the minus strand of NZ_JAAFGM010000080.1, from coordinate 2,531 downwards.
ACGCTGCATTGTGCACGCCGATCGCTGTTCGGTTCCCCTATACCCTCATTCACGATCACCCTTATGGCGTAAGCCAGGTCAATCCACACGGCACATACCTCAAAAAGTATCCAATCGGGGACTGGATGACTTCGAAGCAGTGGTTTGAGGAAGTGCACAACCCGTTCACAGCGCTACAGCTCGTTGACTTGGTTGAGGCCGACCCGGCCAGCGGTGAACGCGGGGTACTTATGCTGCACGACGGAAGTCAGGCATTTCTGCGCGATGGCGATCGTTTACTCCATGTCCTAACGATGTATGACCCATGGGATGAAGATTTCTTCTACGACCAGCTCGACGTGCGCGTTCGTTTTATATCCCACGGTCGCATCAACCACGCAGAGCGCTGGAAGCTGGCACAGGAATTTGCGCGCCCGGTGCTTTGTTCTTTCCAGAAGACAAACGGAGCACACCCGAAGCAAGCGTCCGACGTGCTCCCGCCAGCTTTCGGATGCGTGTGGTGCGACGCCGACAACGTCGCCGTCACAGCGTTTTACCGAGAGTCCCAACTTGAGGACGTGCAATATCCGTATGTTCTGCGTCTCGTCGAGTTCAACGGTCAAGCCACAAGCGTGCGACTGCGCCTGCCAGGCCGCATCGCCGACGCGCGCAAGACTAATTTGCTCGGCGAAACCATCAACCGGCTGGCGCCAACACCCGCAGAGCCACCGCTGGAGGTTTTAAGCACTTGGAGCGCTGTTACCTTTGAGATGCGTCCATATGAGATTGCAACGCTCTACCTAGACTTAGAGCTTGGACGCAAAGTCACGCGCGATCTCGACTCATATCGCGATGTGTGGGCAACAGTTCACCGTGTCTGATTCTCGTGGGTTCTATACGTCATGAATCATCGGCTTGGAATCGGCGTGCTTGGTCTGCATGAAGGGCGCACGATGCTCGTGGCGCTGACCCATCCTGTGCCACGCGATCCAGCGACCGACCCCAGGGACATCGGTCGGCTTCGCACCACCCACGTCCGCGCTGTGGCAGGATGCGACTTAAACGAAGAAAAGATCGCTTCAACACGTGCCATTTGTCCCAATCTGTTCTACACCACGCGTTACGAGGAAATGCTAGCGCGCAGCGATGTGGACATTGTTTGTATTTACACGCCGGATCACCTGCATGGCCAGCATGTCGTGCAGGCTTTCGAGGCAGGCAAACATGTGATCTGCACGAAGCCACTGGTGAACTCCCTCGACGACGCGAAACGTGTGCTAGAAGCAGGCCGGCGCACCGGTCGCAAGTTGATGGTGGGACAAAGCACGCGTTTCTTTGAACCCTTCCAGCGACAACGGCGAGCGTTTGAGCGGGGTGAGATTGGCTCGCTAGAACTCGTTGACGCGCACTATGTGCATCGCATGGATTGGTTCTACGAGAAGAGTCCTTGGGCAGCCACAACTACGGATTGGGCCTTCTTGTGCCTGAGCCATCCAGTGGACCTAGTGCGCTGGTATCTCGGCCGTATCATCGAGGTGCACGCTTTTGGATATCGCTCGTCACTGGCCCAGAAGTATGGCGCTGGATTTGATATCTACGCCGCCAACTTGCGCAGCAGCGATGGACGCATCGGCCGAGCGATGGGTCATTACGGTCTCCATGATCTGCCATCCGCTCGCAATGCGATCGAGCTGATGCTATATGGCTCAGAGGGAACCAGCCTGGCCCAGTATCATGACATGCGCTACATCCACACCTCGCCCGACGGCGACATCGTTGAGGATCCGCTCTACGGCAAGCGCGCCTATTACTTCAACAACGAAGTGCATGGCATGCATTACGGCGAATTCGCCAACTACGCCGAATATTTTGCCGAGGCGCTGCTCGAGAATCGCCCCTACTCCCCTGACCTTGAAGAAGGCATTGAGACGATTTGTGTGTTAGAAGCAATCCGGCGCTCGGCACACTCTGGCCGGCCAGTGCAGCTTGCGCCGCTGATGGCAGAGGTAGGCCTGCAAGTGTGAACGATGCGTGATCGGAGTGCTTACCTAGTTTGTCCCGGAGCTGGTGTCCACCGCATCATGATGACCTCGATGAGACATAAGGCCGGATCCCGCTCGTGCAGCTCGATGGTCAACTAATCAGTTCTAACCTCCTCGCCGCCTCCACTGCAACCCGGATCGCGTTCTCGACGGCGATCGCTTTGGCCTCCAGCACAACGCGCTCGTCCTCGGTGCGCTGGGCGATCACGCCGCACACGCAACCCGCGGCGAAGCCATACACGCCGCCCATCTTGAACAGCGTGCCGCTCTCCATCTGCTACAGGACACCACCCGCTCTGCCGGAAAGAAGTCCTCCAGTGCGAAGTGGTCGGCGTGCGGCAAGTGTTGAATAATCAGGCTGGGCATGGCTTGCGCTCCGACTTAAGTCTATAGGCGCAGCCATGCCTTTTTGCCATGTCCAGCCTGTTACTCTAGTCACAAACGCAGCTATTCGCCTCTTTTCTCGGTAATGAGCACGCTAACACCATCTTTGCCGGGCGTGATCATGAT
>NZ_JAAFGM010000079.1 GCF_012931985.1 Candidatus Roseilinea sp. NK_OTU-006 | reverse complement strand
GTCAGGCACGGGTCAGATCTCCTTCCTTGCCAGGACGACGGCGCCAAGAATGGCGATGAGGATCAGGATGGAGGTCACCTCGAAAGGCAGCAGCCACGTAGTGAAGAGAGCCTTGCCGACTTCGTAGGGACCGGCGACGTAGGCGCCGAAGCGGACGGTCTCCGTGCGCGGCACCTGGGACGCCATGACGTAAGCCGCGACGCCAGCCAGCGTGAACAGGAGCGGCAGCGCGACGGCGGTGCGCAGCACCTTCTTCGAGGGGCGGCGCTCGCCTTCGGCGTTCAGCAGCATGATGACGAAGACGAACAGCACCATGATGGCGCCCGCGTAGACAATCAACTGCACGGCGGCAAGGAACTCTCCGCCAAGCAGCAGGTACAGTACGGCGAGCGAGCCCATGACGCCGATCAGCGACAGCGCGCTGGAGATGGGGTGCGTCTGCAACACGAGGTTGAGGGCGCAGCCCACGGCGATGGCGGCGAAGATCAGGAACAGCACTACGTCCATAAGAGCAACACCTCGGTCATCCGGCCAGTGCGACCACGAGTCCGGTGATCAGCAGGTTGGCCACAGCCAGCGGGAAGAGGAACGTCCAGGCGAACCGCATCAGCTGGTCGTAGCGGTAGCGCGGCAGCGTCCCGCGGATCCAGATGAAGACGAAGACGAGGAAGCCCGCCTTGGCGACGAACCAGAAGAAGGGGATCAGGACGGGCTTCAGCATCGGAATGAGGAACACGGGCGAGGCGCCGAGCAGCAGGACCCCGAAGACGGGGAACGTGAAGCGGTCCCACTTGCGGCGGCGCGCCGCCTGCGCGGCGTGAAAGAGAAGGATGAGGCCTGCGCCGGCGAGCAGCACGACGGGGACAAGGTCGCTGCCGTATTCGGCGGGCCACAGCGGATGCCAGCCGCCGAGGAAGAGAACTGTGGCCACGCAGCAGATGGTGATGATGTTGGCGTACTCGGCCATGAAGAAGGAGGCGAACATCATCGAGGAGTACTCGGTGTGGAAGCCTGCGACGAGCTCGCTTTCGGCTTCCGGCAGGTCGAAGGGGACGCGGTTGGTTTCGGCGAAGGCGGCAATAAGGAAGATGATGAAGGCGAGCACCTGAGGGACCGGCGCAGCGAAGAGGTTCCATTTCGGCAGGAAGCCGAAGTAGAAGCCGCCCTGCAGTTCCACGATTTCGCGCAGGTTCAGGGTGTTGGCCATCAGCAGCGGGCTGACGATGGCCATGGCGAGGGGCAGCTCGTAGCTCACCATCTGCGCCGACGAGCGCAGGCCGCCTAGCATGGCGTACTTGTTGTTGCTGGACCAGCCAGCCAGCACGATGCCGTAGATGCCAATGCTGGTGATGCCCATCAACCACAACACGCCCACGTTGACATCTACCAGTCCCTGCGACAGACGATACCACTTGCCATCGAACCAGGGCACCGCGATCTTGGGGCCAAACGGCACAACGGCGAGCACGATCAACGCGGGCACCGTCTTGACCATTGGTGCGATCCAGAACACCACCTTCTGGGCGTGCGCCGGTGTGATGTCCTCTTTGAAAATCAGCTTGATGCCATCCGCTACTGGCTGCAGCAATCCATAGGGGCCAGCCCGGTTCGGGCCTACGCGCGCTTGCAAGAAAGCCAGGAAACGCCGCTCAAGCACCGTGGTGTAGGCGAAACCAGTCAGCAGCACCACAAACAGGATCAGGCTGGTCAGGATGGAGTGGATCACTGTGCAGGTGCTGCTGCTGGCACATTCCACAACAATACTGGATTCCCCTGGGCCAAACATACCAGACCTATCCCTCCCTCTTTTGCACAGCGCATGCCGCCAGCGCTTTTGGCACAGGCGTTGGGGCCAGCCGACGCGGTACCAGCACCACCCCTGCTGGCGCTTTCCCATCGACACGCGCCCTGGCAACCAGTTCCACGCCGTCCGCCTTCAGCACAACCTGCTCTCCCTCAGCAATGCCCAATTTCTGAGCGTCTTCGTCGTTCAGTTGCACATAAGGTTCAGGGATACGCCTGTGCATCAACGTGCTGGGGATGAACAGCGGCTCGCGGTCGTAGAGCAGGCGAATTGGCACAGCCACCAGGCCATCACGTTTGGGCCGTGACGTGTCAACTGGCCGCAGCCTCAGTTTGTACTGCCCCTTCTCCGCATTGGTCGCCCACTGCAAACCCAATCCCCCGCGATTGCTGTACGCTGTGCCGCCGTAATACAGGTCCTCTCCGCCAACCAGCGGGAACTGCTGCTCGACCTGCGCCAGCCGTGGATAGCTCATCTCTGCGTAGCGCAACACATGCTGCGTGATATCGCGCATGACCAGGCTGGGCGCGATGCGCGGCTTAGGCCCGCCTCGCATGCGCGCGCTGACATGTGCGAAGACCTTCCACCCCGGCAACGTGCCTTCAAGCGGAGACTGCGCCATATAGAAGCGCTGCACCCGGCGCATGCCATTGGTGAAGGTGCCCTCGCGCTCGGCGAAGCTCTGAACTGGAAGCACGATGTCTGCCAGCTCCGCCGTGGGAGTCATGAACTGTGTTGCCACCACCACAAACTGCGCTTCCGCCAGGAGTGCGGCCATGCGCCCGTCTTCCGCCACCGGGTCAGCTTCGGCGATCACCCACATCTCCGGTTGCGCGACGATCCTGGCCTCGGTCGCCTCCGGCGTGAACCCCATGTCCAGTGCGCCCTGCATGTTTGCGCCCGGCCACACAGGAATCAGCCCGTTGTTCGGACGCCCGACATGGCCAGTGAGGATGAGCAGATTCGCTGCCGCTTGCATCAAGTCGGCGTGCTGCGCCAGTGTGACCCCCTCGCCGCCCACGAAGATGACCAGATTCTCGGCCCCCAACAGGCTTTCGGCGGCCTCAGTCACCTGTTTCGGCACCCGGACGCCTTTCAGCGCGGCCTCCAGTTCCTGGTACCCCTCAGCACGCGCAGCAACAAACGATTCATCCACCATGTTGTTGCGGCGCGCGCTAGCGGAGAAGCCATTGAGCACACCCACCGCTTCCCCGTATCCGTAGTGCA
>NZ_JAAFGM010000078.1 GCF_012931985.1 Candidatus Roseilinea sp. NK_OTU-006 | reverse complement strand
TCCAGCGCATACAAAAAGCCGTCCGCCACGCTCACCAGCACCTCGAGTTGCGGATCGGTGTCCACGTTGGCGGCGATCACCCGGTCCACCGGATAGTAGAAGTTGTACGCCCAGCGCAGCGAGCCGTTCTCGGCGTTCAGCGCATACAGGTAGCCGTTCTCTGAAGCGGCCAGGATTTCGTCCTTGCCGTCGCCGTCCACGTCCGCCACGGCCAGGTCGTGGATCGTGCCAAAGCGACCCGCTCCAGGGCACAACGCCTCCAACGTGGCAAGCTGCGTGCCGAGGTAGGACACCGGGATGTTGATGTCGGTCTGGCACGTGCCGGTGTTAAACGCCATCCCCAGCGCGCGGGTGTAAATGTCGTTGCCGGTCACGCCCGACATGGCTCCCAGCACCCCGCCGACGCGGTACAGGATCTCCAACCCCCCTTCGCTCAGGCTGGCGTCGGCCAGCGCAGTGACACCGTGTGAACCTAATATCTGGCGAGTGAAGGCTATGGGAAAGGCCGGGGTGTATTCGGCCACGCGGAAGAAGCCATCATTGCTTGCTGCGTAGATCGCCTCGATCGTTGCGTCGCCGTCCACATCCCCCAGCATGGGCTGATGCACCCAGTTCATGCTGCTGCTGGCGATCAGCCCGCCGGTATTGCCCTTGACGATGGCGCTGCTGAAGCCGTTTGCGCCCCAGGCAATGTCATCCAGGCTGTCGCCATCTGCATCTCCCACCGCTCCTGGGTTGGTGGCATTGGCTTGCAGCGTTACGCTTACGCCCCACAGCGGGCTGAGCGTCGCCCCGACGCGGCGCAGCATCACAGTGGGGCGATCAGGATACAATCCCAGCGAAACAAAAAGCTCCAGGCCGGCGTCGTTGGAGAAGTCGCCCACTGCCTGCAACGACGGAAAGTCAGGGGCGTTTGGGAACGTCCCACTGGCCAGCGCCGTCTCCGCCCCCCCAATCGGGTCTTTGCTCAGCAAGACCAGCGTGTAGGTCGGCGCCGCGCTCGCGTCCACCAGTGGATACTCCCACAGGCCGGCGCCGTCCACGTTGAGCGGATGCCAGTAACGGATCACATTGCCGCCCCTCGACCAGTTCACCTTGGGCGCGGCGGCCTGGGTGGCGGTGTAGGGGTCGAGGTTTTGCAACAGCCCCTGCGCCGTCACCAGCACCACCTCGTTCTTGGTATCCCCGTTGGTGTCCACCACATAGGGCCGCACCACGCCGCTGGCTGCATACATCCTGCGCTGCACCTGAAAGGCGCCGTCCAGGTAATAGGCATAGCCATCGTTGCAGCTCAGCAACAGCTCGGCTGCCCCGGCGCTGCCCACCCCTCCCACATAGGCCACGCTGCAGCCGGTGTTTGGCGGCGGTGTGAAGCGGCGCACTTCGGCGCCGGTGTCGCCCCGCCGCGCCACAATTTCCCCGTATTCTTCCATCAGCACATCAGGCACCCCGTTGCCGTCAAAGTCGGCCGTGAAGCGCGGCTGACGCATTGTTCGATCCGGCGGGGTGGATAATGCCTGCCCGGCCAAAACTACAGGGACAGGCGTGCTCCACTTTAAGCTCAGGCTGCCTGCGCTCCAGTCGTACGCCCGCACCACGGCGGCCGCTGCGATATCCTTCCCCGGGCGGTCGCACAGCAACAGCTCGTCATATCCATCCCCGTCCACATTTGCAACAGCATAAAAATAGCCCACCCAACTTGAAAACATTATCTGGCTCCAACGGCACAAGGCCCGGCCGGTGAGCGTCTGCGACACCGCGCCGGTCGCGCCGTTGATGATTTGAGTCTTCCACTGAGCTGAGCTGGTGTCATAATACGACCAGACCAGCTCACGCACGCCGCCGTCCAGGTCGGCCACCACCGCCTCTGAGGCAAAACTGTCCACATTGGTGCGCGTCAGCACCCACACCGGGGTGATGACATACCCAGGCGCCGGACCGACTTGGTGCAACGCCAGGAGGACGCTATCTGAATAATAATGATGTGCCCACTGCGACACAATCTCGGCGCCAGGGGAGGCCGGCAGCACGTCGGCCAGAAGGGTGGTGGGATAAATGCCCTCCGCGATGGCGATCGGCTGCGTCGTGGAGGTCCAGCCGGTGTTCACCACGAACAGCGCCTTGCCGCCCTCACGGGCATACACTGCCTCGCGCTGGCCGTCGCCGTTGACATCGCCCACGGCCGGCCTGCGCGCTGACCATCCTCCAAAGCTCAGCGTCGCCGCCAGTTGTGGGGAGGTCGCGCCGGCCGCATACGTGAAGACGCTAGGCGTGAAACCAGCACCATAGCCCGATTCGAACACCTCCATCTTGCCGTCGCCGTTCATATCTGCAACAAGGGGCAGATAAGCATCACTGGGTGGTTCCTGGATCACGGATAGGGTTTGACCGCCGGCGCCGGACAGGGCATATATCCGCCAGTGGGCGGCCTGGGTTGCCCAGGCCAGCACTTCGGTGTCGCCGTCTGCATCCACATCGCCGGCAAATAGAATGGAATTCAAGCCCGGGAGCAAATCGCTCATCCATAGCAGTTGGGCGGTGCGGGGATCGAAGGCGCGCACGCGCCCGCCGGCCGCAACGATCACCTCCGGCTGGCCGTCGGGCAGGCCGCCCGGGCCGGTGATATCCTCCACCCAGGCCCCCGGCGCGCCGCCTACGGGATACGACCACTTGATCGCCGGCTGGCTGATGTTCGCGCTCGCCACAGCCGGCGGCACGCGGTTGGTGCGCTGCATGTCGTAGCGGAAGAACGGCCAGCTCCCGGCCGGGGGGATCGGGGCAGCCTGGGCCGGCCGGGCCGGCATCGCGCCCCATACGCTAGCCAGCAACACCCCGCTGGCCAACACTAAACCCAATCGTCGTCGCGTTTGCATTGCTTTTACCTCCTTCGGCATATCTAGCCTCTTTCAGCAGCGCAACCACTGCACTTCTTTGAGCGATGGCCCGCCCAAGCAGCCATCACGCGACAATTCTAATGCCTTCAGGCGTCGCAGCGCAAGGTCACAAATAGGACAAAATAACGTAACGCCCAGGCCCAGCGCGCCTCACCCTCGCCCGAACGTCGCCGTTGCCCAGGCTGCAATCTCCCCCGCCCGATAGTGCCCA
>NZ_JAAFGM010000039.1 GCF_012931985.1 Candidatus Roseilinea sp. NK_OTU-006 | reverse complement strand
GGGGGCGTGGTGGTTGCGCCGCCGAGCGTCGGTGACGCGCCAGCGGGTGTTGCTGGCGGCCGGCGGCTTGGGGGTAAGCGTGCTGGCGTTGGCCGGCGTGCTTTACTTCATCCCCGGTCCAGTCCCGGCCAACTGGCGCAGTGCGGCGCGCTGGGAGCCAGCCTGGACGGGTGAAGCGGTGCACGATGGTGGGCGCGCCTTTCGTGTGCGTGCCGGGGCAGACGCTGCTGCTGCCTGGGTGCGCACTACCGTGCGGCGGTCGGTGGGCTTGGCCGATGGCGCTATGCTGACGCTGGAGGGCTGGGCGCTGGGACGGGCGGCAGTGCGGCTGGATGACGACGTGGGCAATACGGTGCGCGTTAGCCTGGAGGCCGCCGGCTGGCAGCCGCTGCGCGCGACTATGCCGCTGGACCCGCGCGCGACGCGCCTGACGGTGTGGCTGATGGCGGGCGCGCCAGGGCAGGTGGCCTTGTTTGACGGCTTGGCGCTGCGCGCCGGTGACGTGCGGTTGCCCCTGCCCAATCCGTCTGCCGAGACAGCGCGGCCTTTGCTGGCCGAGTTGCTGCTCGCGGTGGCCGAGCCGCTTGGGGTGTATGGCCAGATGGTGCGTTTCGTCAATGACTATCGAGCCAACCTGGCGGCCTTAGCGGAGCGCCTGCCGACGGCGATTGCGTTTGTGCAACAGAGCTTCTGGGGCAAGTTTGGCATCTTTGCGCGGGCGGCCAATCCCACCATACACATGGGTTGGGTGACCTTGCTGGCGATGGGCGTTGGCGCAGCGTTGGCGTTGGCAGCGCGCGACGTGATCGAGCGCCGGCCAGATCCCGACGCGGCGGCGCTGTTGGCGCTGTGGGGCGTGGGGCTGGGCTTGTTGGTGGCGCAGACCTTTGCGCCGCTGCTCAGCTTCGCCGCCGAGGGCACCTGGCTGCCCCAAGGCCGGTATTTGTTCGGGGGAATGGCGGTCCTCGCGCCGGTGGTGGGTTATCCTGCGACAGGCCCCATTGCGTCTGCATGCCTGTTTATCGGCATGTTCGCTGTGGCGGTGATATTTGCGGTTCGGTGTGCTAATTTTTTTAGCGTCTGATTTATTGCTACAAGTAGCCTAGCTGACGTAGACGCTCTTCGATAGCGCTCTGATCTTCAGTTGAGAAAGTGGCTGTTGACTCTACTTTTGCCTGAGCAGTATCCCCTCTCTCCTCTGGAAAGGGTAGGTTGAGCGCGCGAAGCACACCAGGAGCGATGTCGAGAACACTTGTCGCAGCATCCAGCGTGTTCAGCGTCGTCCACAATATACCCGTGGGGCGGTGTGTTCCAGTCAGGCCGGCTGACACGGGGGCTACAGCGCCATATTCTCGGAAATGGCTGTCAATGAGGAAACCCGCCTCGGCCTGAATGATGGCAAGCTGTCGCCAAGCATCTGACCATTGTCCGTTCCAGAGAGTATCAAGGAAGTGCACTGATTTAATCAGGCGATTCCCGAGTGTGGGATGCCTTGCCTGCAGTAGCGCGTCCTGGACGGCCCGCTCAAAGCCAGGCCGCACCTTCACCAGACCACAGTAACCTCCAGAGAAAACATACGCAGGCGTCTTCTCCCGGTCGATCAGACTATCCCGCATCAAGCGGTTCAAGCCCATGATGGTTGTGCCTGGCCGCGCAGAGAATTTAACGCGCGCCCGCAGGTTGAGCACATCCAGGCGTTTGAGCAGCCGTTGTATGTGGAACGACCGATGTAACTGAGCCAGACTGACCGAGGGAGTGAGCAAGCCTCGCTCGAGCAGCAGATGATTGGGGCAGACCGCCTGGTATGCTGGCCCAAAACCGTGATCCGACAGTATGACGATGTGATTCGGCTGTAGCTTTTGGACAAGTCGGCGCAGTGCCTCGTCGAGCACTCGAAAGAAGCCAGCAGCGCCCTGTCGCTCGTGTTCTGGGTAGGTGTGGAAACGGTGGTCAGTTGGATCAATCCAGGCCCAGAACATGTGTTGAAATGTGTCTAGGGCCTGGAACTGCACACCGAACAAGTCCCAGCCTGACTCCCCATAGTGTTCATGCGCGGCCAGGGCAGCTTCTACGACGGCACGCACATGATGTTGGAGCCCCAACATGCTTCGCACAGGTTTTACCCTCGGAGAAGTCATCTCCGGGTCTGGCAGGAAGTGCGGGATGGCCTTCAGGTGCGCGTCGAATTCAGCGGGCCAACTCCAAATGGCTTTCTGGTGGGGCGCAGGCAGTCCGCTCACCATCACGCCGTTCACCGGCACAGCCGGATAAGTCAGTGGAAAGCCAATCATCGCGACGCGTCGGCCGTGGCTGGATAGACGGCGCCAAATTGGTTCAGCCCTGAGCGATGCGCTACTAACCAGTTGGTTCTCACCGGCTATTAAGTCCAGGAAATCAAGCACGCCATGTTCGGCCGGCGTGAGACCAGTGTAGATAGAGGCCCAGGCGGCGGGTGTGGCATAGGGAGGGATGGACTCAAGCGCGCGCAGCGGCGCCTGCGCGAACGACTCGCGCAGAAATGGCATATCGCCTTGCTCGGCGAACCGGCCCAGCACATTCTGATCGGCGCCATCTAATCCAATCAGCAAGATTTTTGTGTTGACCCGTTGGTTGCACATACCCATTGGTTCTACCTTGAGATGAAGTCTGTGTTTGCTGTGTCTGTGAAGACAGGTCGGCGAGAGAAGCACACGCTGGAATGATCCCGTGTTCCCGTGTTGTGGCTGCGCTCTGCAATATCGCAGTATGGTATTGTTGTGGCCCCGGCTTCGTGATGATCTCGCGCACCCGATGCTGTCGCCGGGGCAGCTTGCATTGGTCTATGTGTGATTCTAACTGGTCTTCTGGAAGCATCAATGCACGCGCACCGACTGTTTTGCTGGTCATGAGCGCTTCGCGCAGTGGCAGCACGGTTTTATGCAATTTGCTTGGCCAGTCAACCGGCGGTTTCGGCGTGGGAGAACTGCATCGTTTGTGGGATGCTGATGCATTTGCAAATCGTATGTGTAGTTGCGGAGAATTAGTGTCGCAATGCTCCGTTTGGCGTCCTATACTGGAAGCGTGCTACGGCAGTGCCGAGCCGTCCGTGCTGCGGCCGATCTTTGCCGAAATTCAACGTCATCGTGATGCCTGTACCCGGGTGCGTCACATGCCGGCTCTGTTTCAGCGTCTCTCGCCGGCGTTGCGCGTTCACCGTCGCCACTATCTCGACGCGCTCGAAGCAGTTTACTCTGCCATCCACAAAATTACCGGTTGCCGGGTCGTGGTGGATGCGTCCAAATTACCTGCTTACGCGAGCGTGCTGCTGGACTCAACCACGCTGGATGTGCGTGTGGTGTTCCTGGTGCGGGATGCGCGGGCAACAGCCTTTTCCTGGCGTCGGCGCAAAAGCATGGCCGTGCGTGGGCGTACGTTCACCACAGCACAATATGGCTTGCCGGCCAGCGCCAGGGAATGGTTGATCACAAACTGGGCAGCCGATCGGTTGGCCGCCGGCTTGTCACGCGATCGTTGCCTGCGCCTGCGTTACGAAGACCTGATGCGCCAGCCGCAACGCAGCCTGGCGCAGATTGCGCGCTTAGCCGGCCTGGATGAGCGCGCTCTCCCTCTATGCGGCCCGGATCAGGCGTGTCTGTCCACCGCCCATCTCATTGCCGGCAATCAAAATCGCTTTCACACCGGTCGGATCGCTCTACGTCCCGACGAAGAGTGGCGCGCCGCTATGCGACGTTCGGATCGCTGGCTGGTGACCCTGTTGACCTGGCCTTTGCTCTGGCGCTTTGGATATCTATGAGCAGCTCTGGCGCGCCCAGCGGGTTGGTGGCGATAGGCGATTTTGCCCTTGGCAGTCGTTTGCTGGGGGGCTGGTTTATCATAGCCATATGAATATGACACCGCGTATTCGTCTGGTTCTGGCGATAACGCTCGTTGTGATTGGCTTGACTCTAGTTGGCTGCGCATCGAGCCAGCAATCCGCTGCGCCAACGGCTGTCTCGACCTCACCCGCTCAACCGCAGTCACCTGCTGACACGAGCGCAGAGAGCCTGGAAGCCACGCGCGCGCGCTGCGCGCGTGAGCCACTCGAACAGGGCCGCATCCTGTTTACCGGCGCGTTCACAGATACAGACCAGCAATTAAAGTACGATCTCTTCTATTTAAACTTGCAGACGCGCGCCTTGCGCCGCGCGCTTGACTTCCCTACCCCCGACCGTCTGCCGGCGGCCGGCAACACTGCGCAAGGGCTGCTGATTCCAGGGCGCGTCGGCGGTAGCTTGTCGCCCGACGGCAAACGTATCGCCTACTTTGATATGACCGGCGTGATCGTTGCCGATGCCGATGGCAGCAATCCTCAGACGATTGACACCTCTCTCCTGCGCCTCAGCGACAACATCCAGTGGTCGCCCGATGGCGCGCGTATTGCTTACGTTGATTTCGTCTCCGGTACTGCCCGCATAGCAGAAGTTCGCCCCCCCTTTCAGGTGCTTGACGTTCAACCCGACATTCGTATTTTGAACATCTCTTCCCTGAGCTTCCCCGGACCACCGCTCCAAACGCGCTGGTTGTACTCGGCAGGTTGCACTTTCCTAAGCTCACAGTGCCCCTGGCGCACCAACGCCTACCTTGCTCGCTCTGGCGAGGGCTATGTTCCGCCCAAGTTGGTGGGTTCAAACGCAACTATGCCCCGGCAGTCGCCGGTCTCTGGTTTGATTGCGGCCCTTTGGGTCAGCGGTGACCCGCCTTACCTGCGCCCTGGCGTGATTGAGTCTCCCGGCGATCAGCCCTGGACGCCGGCCGAGGCGCTTGTTTCTGCCGGGTTAAGCTGGTCACCCAATGGATGTGCTCTGGTGAGCCAGACCTTAGACCAGCGCGATCTGTTCCTCTTTGACCTGGCTCGGGCTACGGTCACCTTCGTGGATGTCCCCGACACCTTGCAGAGTCTCCATCCGCAGTGGGTGCGATGAGTAAAAATATGAAGAAGATCTTGCGACCCCCCTTTCTTTCTGCCACCCTGGCGCTATGTATCGTTGGTTTGACCATGGCCGGCTGTGGCCCAACATCGTTTGAGCCTGTGCCGACACCACTGATGTCTCCGCTGGCCAGCTCGGTTCAGTCTAATGAACCGGCTGATCCACTGGCCGGCTACGACCTTGTTTACGCCGAAGCCATGCCAAGCGGTTCCCGGCTGGTATTGCGCTTGCAAGACGGCACCACGCGCGTTCTATCTCAATCGGGCAGCGTTGCCGAGCCGGCCTGGTCGCCTGACGGTCAACGCATTGCTTATACCTCTGGCCGACAGTCAGGAAATTACGAGATTTTTATCGTGGATCGCAACGGCAATCAGGATGTGCCATTGCTGAAGCGCGCGTTTGGCTACACTTGGGCAGCCGACTGGTCGCCCGACGGCACCCAAATTCTCTTCTCGTCAAACGTGGAGGGCCTGGCTCAGCTTTATGTGGTTGATCTGGATGGCACAACGCCTCGCGCGTTGACCGAGCCTAACACAAATAGCTTCTTCGCAAGGTGGTCACCCGATGGTAAACGCATTGCGTTCACGTCAGACCGGAGCGGATCGGGTGACAACGAGATTTTTGTAATGAACGGCGATGGCAGCCAGGTGCAGCAACTGACCGACAATGACCTTGACGATGCCGCGCCAAGCTGGTCCCCCGATGGCGCCATGCTCGCCTATCACTCTTACGAGCAGGGGGTGATGAACATCCATCTGTATGATCTGAACAGCCGGCGCTCCAGGCCGCTGACGCGCGAGCCGTTGCCGGTGCGCTTCCCACACTGGACGCCCGACGGACGCTATGTGCTTGCCACGCAGGAGATCGTGGTGAACACACAATACGAAGGGGTGGTTATTGACGCCCGCACCGGCCAGATCGTGCAGCGCATTCCAAACGCCCAGGGGCTGCGTGCCTATCGCAGCAACCCCTAACCCTGCCTGGCCGGTGCAGAAGCTTAGTGTCAGGTGCGCTGGCTGCCCGGACGCAGGCCGCCTACGTTTACTCCAAACGGGCTATTGCCTCTGAGTCGGTTCATCACCATACTCTGTTGCACGACAGGCGGGTCATCGGTCATCGCCTGAATCAACAGGACTGTGTTTTATGTTTAAATTTTCAACAAAGGAGCAGATCTTCCATGAAGCGTAAGCTACTCATCTCGATGGGCACTATGGTTGCGCTGTTGGCCAGCACAGGTATTGCGGCAGCGGCTCCCCCCAGCCCCGGCACCGGCACGTCTTTCGGCCGGGTGATGAACACCAGCGCCAGCAGTGCTGCGGTTGTTGTTCAGTACATTGACAGCGCCGGCAATGTGGCCGCCTCACGCAGCGTGAGCAGCCTGGCGGCTTATGGTGCCACCACGATCGCACCAGGAGCCGGCGATGTCACCCCGGCCCTGCCCTCTAACTGGTCCGGCTCGGTGATTGCCTCCTCGGATCAGCCCCTGGTTGGCTTGACCTATATTAACTGGACCGGCGGCGGGGGCGGTGCAGGCTTCTGCCAGACTGCCACCGGCCTGTGCGGCGACGATAAGCACAGTGCCGACTACAACGCCACCACTTCCCCCAGCGACAACCTGTTCTTCCCCTCAGTCGCGCGGCGTGATCAAGAAGCGGGCAAGCTGTATGTGCAAAACACCAATGCTCCAGGCGGTGCGTCGGCGACGGCTTACTTCAACTTCTACGACCGCTTCGGCAATGCCTTCCCCGGCAACCCGGTCGTCCGCACCATCCCGGCCGGCGCACAGGTGACCCTTGATATGTTCACCGCGCCCGAGCTGACTGTCCCGTTCTTCAACGATTTCCTCGGCTCGGTGTATGTGACGGCCACCCAACCGATCGCCGGCGCAGCCATCCACACCTGGTTCTACGGCTCGTTCGGCTACACCGCCAAACCGCGCAGCTCGGCCAGCACCAACGTGCTCTTCCCCAAGGTGGTGCGGCGCTGCCTGTCCGCCCAGGGTTGCGTAGACGCTGGCTCCAGCACCGAGCCGAACTTCACCGACTCGACCGGCGTGGTGTGCGCCAACACCTCCGAGACGCTCTCGGCCAGCGTCACCATCACCTTCACCAACCGCGCCGGCACGGTGGAATCGGTGCACACCGACACCATTGCCCCGCTCTCCTCCCGCGGGTACAACACGCGCTTTGGTGCCAATTTGCCGGCTGCCAAACGCGACCTCATTCGCGGTCTGGATTTGGGCGGCACTCCGGCCACACCTGCTTTCATTGGCTCGGCGCAGGTCACATCCAATCAGCCCTTGATCTGCATCGCCAAGCAGATCTATGACAAAGACAGTGCAGCGATTAACACCGGCGCCGGCGATCCGGACAGCGTGTCGCGCCAGTCGCTGGGTTACAACGGCATTAACCTGAGCGACGCCAAGACCGAGATCTTCCTGCCGGTGGCCTGGCGCATCAACGCGCAGCCGTCGTGCGCCTTCTGGCGCTACAGCGGCCTGATCGTGCAGAACGCCGGCGCCAGCAACGCCAATGTGACGGTGTATGCCTACAACAGCGCGGGCACCTTGCTCAACACGTGGAATGATCCCAACCCGTTGCCTCCGCTCACCCCGCGCGGCTACAACACGCGCTTCAATGCTGGATCGGGGTATGGAACAGATAGTGCAGTAATTAGTGCCTTGGGGGCTAACTTCGACGGCACGCTGCGCCTGGTCTCGACGCAGCCGATCGTGGCAGTGTCCGAAAGCTGGCAGAACTGCAGCAGCGGCGGCAACCCGATGACCGACTCGAACATCACCGAGCTGAACTGATCCGGCTGATGGCGCGGGCCGATCCGCCTGATACACCGTTGGGATCACACGGCGGCGTTACAACAACGCCGCCGTGTGTTTTTGGCGGCATGATCGTGGTGGGGGCGGGCGGCGCAGGCGCCTGCTGCGGCGCGCGCTGCGGCGCCCGCTGAACTGCAGATCGGCGTCCGGCGCGCGTTTTGTGGCACAATCGGGCGGTATGCGCATCCTGGCCATCACGCGCACGTACCGCGTCACCGGCGGGGCCGACAGCTATGCCCTGGCCTTGCAGGCCGCGCTGGAGGCGCGCGGGCATACGGTCATCCCGTTTGCGGCGCAGCATCCGGCCAACCGCCCCACGCCCTGGGCGCGTTACTTTCCGCCCGACCTGGGGTTCAGCCATTATGGCGCGCGCGATAAACTGCGCGCGCTGGGCCGCGCGCTGAGCGGCGGCCCGGCGGTGCGCGCGCTGGGCCGATTGCTCGAGGCCACTCCGGTGGATGTGGCGCACGTCCACACCACCTTTCATCAGGTGATGCCGCCGGCGGCGTTTGCCCTGCTGCGCCGGCGTGGCGTGCCGGTGGTGATGACCGTCCACGACTACAAGCTGGTGTGTCCCACTTATTGGCAGTATGTGGCCGATGAAGATGTCATCTGTCGGCGTTGCAGCGGACGGCGCTTTTACCATGCCGCGCTGCGCGGCTGCACTGGCCGCGGCCCAGGCAGCTTTTTGAAAGGCGTGCTGCTTGCGCTCGAGGCATACTGGGCGCGCTGGACGGGCGCCTACAACAATGTGGCCTGCTTCATCTGCCCCAGCAAAGCCATGCGCGATCAGCTAATGACTTATGGTCTGGCCGAGCATCGAGTATGCCAGTTGCCCTACTTGGTGGCGCCAGCCACTAAAGAAGACACAGGCTTGACCAGAGAACCCCACTTGTTGCTTTTCGTCGGTCGGCTGGTGCCGGAGAAGGGCGGGCTGTGGCTGGCGCAGGCGCTGGCGGGCAGCACCTGGCAGTTGGTGATGGTGGGCGACGGCCCGCAGCGTGCGGCCATCGAGGCATTGGCGGGGCAGTTCCTCAATGTGCGCTGCGTCGGATGGGCCGCGCCCGAGGCGGTGCGGGGCTGGATGCGCCGCGCGACCGCCCTGATCGTGCCCTCGCTGTGGCCGGACAATTCGCCGATGGTGATCTACGAAGCCTGTGCGCTGGGGCTGCCGGTGATCGCTGCTCAAGTGGGCGGCATCCCGGAGCTGGTGCGCGACGGCGAGAACGGCCTGTTGTTCGCGCGCGGCGACGCCGCAGGGCTGCGCGCTTGTTTACACCGCCTGGCTAATGAAGCGGGGCTGCACGCGCGGCTGAGCGCGGGCGCGCGGGCGCGCGCCGCCGAGTGGAGCCCCGAGCGTCACCTGGAGCGCCTGCTGAGCATTTATGAGCATGCCATCGCTGCCGGCCGTGCTGGCCGTCAATAAGTTCCATTACCGCCTCGGCGGGGTAGAGACCTATCATTTGGGCCTGATAGACCTATTGGAGCAACGCGGACATCGCGTGGCGGCGTTTGCGATGCAGCATCTGCGCAACGAGCCCTCGCCCTGGGCGCGCTTCTTCGTCAGCCAGGTGGATTATGCCGATCCGCGCCCGTCGGCGCGGCTGCGCGCGGCGGCGCGCGCCCTGTATTCATTCGAGGCGCGCCGCAAGCTGGGCGCACTGCTGGCCGAATTTCGGCCCGATGTGGCCCACCTGCACCATATTTACCGCCAACTTTCGCCGTCGGTGCTCGATGCGCTGGCTGCGCGCGGTGTGCCGATCGTGCAGACGGTGCATGACTACTGGATGGTCTGCCCGAGCCGGCAGCTCTACCTCTATTCTCGCCAGGAGATGTGCTATCGCTGCAAAGGCGGAAAGTTCTATAACGCGGCCCGCCACCGTTGCGTCCAGTATGGCTGGTTGGCCAGCGCCCTGGCCGCGCTGGAGGCTTATCTGGCGCGCTGGACGCGCATTTATCAGCGACGCGTGAGCCTGTTCGTCGCGCCGTCCGAATTCCTGCGTCAAAGGCTGATCGAGGCGGGCGTCTCCGCCGAGCGCGCCCTGCGACTGCCCTATTTCATTGCTGCAGCGCAGTACTCGCCGACCTTTGAGGGCCAAGATGTGCTCTATTTGGGCCGCCTGGAGGTGGAGAAAGGCCCTGCTGTGCTGATCGAGAGCGCCCGCGCGCTGTCGGAAGTCCCCTTTCAGATCGCCGGCGCAGGGCGCCTAGAGCCGATGCTGCGTCGGCGCGCGGCCGACCTGGGCAATGTGCGCTTTATGGGTCAGCTCGCTCCCGAGGCCGCGCGTCAGGCCTTGCAAACAGCGCGCCTGGTGGTGTTACCCTCAACGTGTCACGATGTTGCGCCGTTGGTGTTATTGGAGGCATTTGCCAGCGGCAAGCCAGTCGTGGCCTCGGCGGTGGGGGGCATCCCGGAGATCGTGCGCCACGGCGAGACGGGCCTGCTCGTCCCGCCCAACGATGTGACGGCCCTGACCGAGGCAATCGCTGCGCTCTATTCAATCCGGCGCGTTGCGCGGCGATGGGGCGCGCCGCGCGCGATTACGTGGCCCGCGCGCACGATCCACAGCGCCACTACGAGGCGCTGATGGCGATTTACCAGGCGGCGCGGGAGGGACGCCCGGCCCCGGCGCTTGAACCGGCATATCCTTATGGCGTTTGATCTTGGGCCGACATTGCTGCCCGAGCGGGTGTGTGTGGGCGCCACGGCGGTCACGCCGCTGCGCTTGGACGAGTTGCTCACCTGGCTGGCCGAACGGCTGGCATTGCATCAGCAATGTGCTGTGCTGAATGTGAATGCACATGCGGTGGTGCTGGCCGAGACGGAAGCCGATTTCCGCCGCGCGCTGGCGGCAGCCGAGGTGGTGTTTTGTGACGGTGTGGGGGTGTGGCTGGCGGCCCGTTGGCTGGGCACGCCGTTGCCCGAGCGCTTCACCCCGCCCGATTGGGTGGATCGGCTGGGGCGGCTCTGCGCGGCGCATGGCCGGTCGGTGTTTATGCTGGGTGGAACCTACGACGCCGTGTCGCGCGCTGCGGCAGCCCTGCGCAAGTGTGTGCCGGAGCTTGAGGTGCATGTTCATCATGGTTACTTCGATAAAAGTGGCCCGGAGAACGAGCGAGTCATTGCTGCGATTAACGCTGCGCAGCCCGGTGTGTTGCTGGTGGGGTTTGGCATGCCGGCGCAGGAGCTGTGGATCACAGCGCACCGCGCGCGGCTGAACGCCACGCTCATCCTGGCGGTGGGCGGCATGTTCGACTACCTGGGCGGCACCAAGCCGCGCGGCCCGCGCTGGTTAACCGACCACGGCTTTGAATGGCTGTGCCGGCTGCTCACCGAGCCGCGCCGGTTGTGGCGGCGTTATGTGCTGGGCCTGCCGCGCTTTGTCTGGATTGTGCTCAGACAAAAATGGAGCGGGAGATAGGCATTGATCCCGCGTTCCTCTGCCGCACGCCATCCTCTGCTGAAGCCATTGGCGGTGATCCTGCTTGGCTTTGCCTTGCGCACCGTCAACCTGGGCGCCTTTGACTTCTGGTTCGATGAGGTCGGGCAGGTGTTGGCCGGTCGGTCGTCGTCGCCGGTGGAGGCGATTCAGGTAGCCGCAGCGCATTTGGGTGCTGCGCCGTTGGACTATCTGGTGACCTGGGCCGGCGTCCGCATCCTGGGTGAGAGCGAGTTCGGGTTGCGCTGGATCACCGTGTGTTGGGCCACGCTCACCCTGGCGCTGATGTATGCAACCGGCGAGCGCATTCAACGCGGTATTGGGGCCTGGGCTGCTTTGCTGGCAGCGCTATCGCCGTTGGCAACGCGTTACGCGCAGGAGGTGCGCTTCTATGCCCTATCGCTCATGCTATGCGCGCTTGTCCTGTGGATCGGGGTGCGCTGGCAAGCATGGGGAAGAGGGTGGAGCGTGGCTATGGCCGCGTGCATGACGCTGGGTCTGTATGCTCATGCCTACACTGCCCTGGTGTGGCCATTTGTTGGCTGGGTGTTGATCGTGTTAGCAGAGGGTGCGCGTCGTCGGGTGCTGGCGCAGTTCATCCTTGCCGCAGCGTTTGCCCTGCTGTGCTTTTCGCCTTGGCTGTTTGGCGAGTTGCTGACAGAGCGCCTACCGATTTTCGCAGATGCTGCCGGCTTCAACCTTGAAACGGCGCGTCGGGTTCTGGCCGGCTGGGAGATGCCGAACTTTTCGCCCGTGGCGCCAAGGAATACTGCTGACCAACCGCTGCCTTATCTGATCGGCGGTTTGCACCTTGCCGCGCTGCTTGGGGCGGTAAGGCGGGTGCGTACAACGTCGCTCTGGTTGGGCACGCTTGTCATCTATGGGCTGGCGACGCTGATGGTCGTAGTCAATGACATGCGCGTGGGCTACTTCTTTGCGCCACGCCAGATTCTGAACTTGCTACTGCTGCGCGCGATGTTCGGCGGGTGGGTGTTGCGCCAGTTGGCCGAGTTGGCGCAGCGCCGATTGGGCAGGCCGGCGGGTTTGATTTTGGCCAGCGTCGTGCTCGTCCTCTCAATCCCCTCGCTGCTTGCGTACTACTCAAACTGGCGCGACAAGTCCAACGCCGGCCAGGTCGCCGCGTTGATTGCGGAATGGAAACCGCAGCATCTCTGGATTGCCCCAGCCTATGATCAACTCACCATCAATTATTACCTGGAACGGCGAGGCTATCCCCCGCCTGCGTGGCACAGCCTGCCCAACGCACAGGATGCCGCCCCCACATTGCGTGAGGCGCTGCGCGCGGACGGGCTGGCCTTAGTAGCATTGCAGGCCGCATATGTCGAACCAGAACTGCTGCTTGTGTTGCGCGAGGCAGGATTCATCGTGGCATGGCCGGAGGCCGGGGTGACGGGCAATGAACACTTTGTGGTGTTTGCGCGGCGTTAAACGCCGGCGAATGCGCCGGCTGGCGATCTATGTAGCGCTGCTGGTGGTGTTTTACCAGGCGATGACCGGCCTGGCTAGCGTGCCCTTGCACGTAGATGAGTTCGTTTATATCCACCACAGCAACTGGTTGAACGAGCTGGGTCAGGCAGACGCAGCGGTGTATCAGGTGAGCGGCGACACCCTGCGCGACCCGCTGATGACGCCGTTGTTGATTGGGCTGTCGTTGCGCGCTGGTGGATATACCAGTGCTCCGGCTTATGCACCGGGCAATGTATCCTCGAGCGGAGAGGTGGTTGGGGCGTACCTGCCCGAAGCGTCGCAGTTGTGGCTGATTCGCTTTCCGATGGCGCTGCTATTCGTCCTGAGCGCTGCGCTGAGCGCCGGGGTGCTGCGGCGCGTGGCGGGTTTCGGCGGCGCATTTGTGGGACTGTTGGCCTTGGCGGGGTCAGCGTACCTGCTGTTGCACACGCGCCGTGCGATGACCGAGGCGCCAATGTTGCTGCTCTTGGTGGCCCTGATCTGGGCAGCCGGCAGAGAGTGGGATGTGCTGCGTCGCGCAGGCTGGAAGCGCGCGCTGTTGCTGGCAGCCGGGTTGGGTGGGTTGGCCGGCTTGGGGGTGGCCAGCAAGCACAACGCAGCCATCAACCTGGCCGTGCTGGGGGGATGGATCGCTTGGGCGCGCGTATGGTCTGACCGGCAAGCTGCGCGCGCCCAAGCCGCGGCGGCTATTTTGCTTGCCGGTGCTGCTATCGTGGCCGGCCTGGCGACATTCGTCGTGCTAACTCCCATCTTGCATGCCGCGCCTGCGGAGCGTCTAATGATGATGGTCGCCGAGCGCCAGCACCTGCTGGCACGCCAGCAGGCTGCAAATGACCGGTTCCGTCTGGTCAGTGTAGAGCAGCGTCTGACGGTCAGCTTTCGGCGCGTGCTGAATCATTATCTGCCGGCCAATTGCGCGCTCAATCCCGGCCAGCAACTGTTCTGGGACCCCAGTGCCAGGGCGTATCGGGCATCGGCCAGTGGTATGCCTAGTCCGCTGGTTGGCACACCGCTGTGCGCCTCACTGCTAGGATGGTTGACCCCGCTGGGTGCGATTCATGTCATTCTCATTGTGCTGGGTGGGTGGCGGCTGTGGCGCGCCGGCCGTGTAGACCCCTCGGCGAGGGCGTTGTTGGTCTTTGGCGGTGCCAATGTAGCGTTCACCGTGCTGCTTATCCCGCTGGACTGGGATCGCTATCACCTCCTGACGGTGTTCTTCGGCACACTGCTGGCTGCAGTAGGCACTGCAGCGGCGGCGCGCCGTGTGATGGATGGGATGGCTGCGCGGTTGGCGCGCAAGCGGGAGTCTGCGCATCGGGCCAACGCCTCTCTCTCCGGATAGGCCGAATGCATGCATGAGCGCGCATGTCGGTGTGGGAGCCTGGATCGTTGAACATCATGTGGAGACAAATGGTTTTTGCTGGCAATTGGCTCAGAGGCATGTCGGCGGGGCTTGCGCGGCGCCTGCGCGTGGCCAGCCCTGCGCACTTGGCCGGGTGGGTTGCGTTTATCGCGGTCCTGGTGTGGTTCTATCGCATCCCGCCGTGGATGTGGGCGACGCATATGCCGGCTCCTCCGGACCCGCTGGAGGCGCTGTGGCAGATTGAATTTTGGCGTCATGCTGTGCTGACGGCAGATTTTGATCTGGTGTCCGTCACGGGGGTGTACCCGCTGGGCTTGCATCAGATGACTATCGCCCACGGCGGCACCGGTCTGCTGCTACTGCCCATTGCGTTGCTTGCCGGCAGCGCGGTTGCGCTGAATGTAGGTTTTGTCGGCGGGCAAATCCTGTGCTTCGTGGGTGCGCGATACTTTCTCAAGCAACTCGTTGCTTCTACAAGCCTCACTTACATCGGTGCAATCGTTTTTACCTTCGCTTTGGGACGCACCGTTCATACCCGCATTCATCTCAATATGCTGCTTGGCTCTGCGTTGAGCGTGTGGATGGCGGCATTGTTGCTGCGCTTGGGCCGCCAAGAGCACGCCCGCCGTGCGCGTGGCGTGGCGGTTGCCTGCGGGGTGTTGTGGGGATTGGCTATTCTATCGCAGGCGTATGCGCTCTTTCACAATCTCCCCCTGTTCGTGTTACTGGGACGACGATGGCGCGCCTGGAAGTATCTGCCCCTGATTGGCACGACCGCGTTGGTGGTGAGCGGGCCGTTCCTCTATGCCCTGTTCCAGGGCAGCGCCTACATGTCATTCATTGGGCCGTCACTGGCGTCGATCGTTTACTTCCAGTCCGCGCCGGCAAGTTTTGTGGGCTGGGGGCCGTTCAGCAATTGGCGTCTGCTGGCCGATTGGACTGCTGCCTGGAGACAGGTGCTCGCGGAGCAACATGCCCAGAATTGGGGTGTGGTTGCGCCTGCGCTGGCTGTGATCGGTGGCGTCATAAGCTGGCGAGCCAGATGGGCGCGTTCGCTGGTCATTCTGCTCCTGGTGAGTGCGGTGCTTTCTTTTGGGCCTTTGTGGGAAAGTCCCCCATTGGTGGGACGAGGAACCTTCGCTTCGATCAACGAGTCAATCTGGCAGGTAGGGCGTCAGCTCAAGCCACGCCTGTTCAGTCCCCGTTCAGAAAGCCTGAAGGCCGATACTATGCCGCTGCCTTCCATGGCATTGCTTGTCTTCGTGCCGCGTTACGAGTTTGCCAGGGTGCCAGGGCGCTACGCGATATGGCTGGGTCTGGCCGTTGTGGCGCTGGCCGTCGCCGTGCTGGGTCGTTTGCCCGGACGGTGGGGCATTGCCATCGGCTGTCTGTGGATGCTGGAGCTGCTGCCTCTGCCGCAGGCCGCCCATCCTGTGCCGACACGCCCACATCCTGCGCATGCGTGGGCAGCCGAGTGGCTGCGGGCACAACCGCGCACTGATTTGGGGGTGTACAGCCCGCCGGGAATCATTTCTACCTACTCGCACTATCTGTCAGGCGATCTGCCTGGCGCCATCACCTTTGGTTCGTTTGTCGCGGCTCATCTGCGATATACCCGACCGTGGATTACATTCGCGCACATCCCGGTTGACCCGCCCGTCGAAGCACTCGCCGACCCGTCGAACGCAGCTATCCTGCGCCGCGCTCAGATCGGCCTGGTATTGCTCAGACCCGAGGCGGCAGCGCTGGCAAAACAAAATACGGCGCTGCGCTTCGTGCAGTGTTTCGATCCCGGCCCCGAGGTTGAGACATACTATCCCTATACCTTGTGCGCTTTCGAGGTATTACCTAGGGATGATGACTTCTTCAACATCCAGCCGGTCAATGGTTTTGGAGAATTCAATGCCAACTCTACGTGGGTAGTGGAGACCCACGCCGGCGCCGGCTGGCGCACAACTTGGCCGGCACCTCATACCATTGAGCTGATCTTGCACCCTCGCTGCCCATTGGACAAGCAGCTCTCGGTGCAAGTCCATCTTAACGGTCGTCTGCTGGGTGCGCATACCTGGCCCGCCGCGGACAATTGCGGGGAGCCTTGGGCGGCTTCATTTGGGGTTGATGCGGCGCAACTGAAGGCCGGCTGGAATACCCTTGAATTGCGGGCCGTGCTTGCTTCCCCGGCCGAGGCCAATGTGGTTCAACCGCCTTATTTCGAAGTAAAGCGTCTACGGGTCTCGCGCCTGGATGATTCGCCAGGCATAGAACGGTAGGCTGCCATACAGGCACCGGCGTGTTCTGAATGTGGCATCTGACTCAACGATGTCGCTTTTACTTTGATCAAGGCGATCGTGTCATGCCGACGGAAGCGGGTTCTCATTCAATTCACCTCTGTGCGGAGGCTGAGCCTGCGGATCCCGATGGTACAGGTGGGCGAATGCTTGCTGAGATGGATCTCTAACAAATTCCAACCTGTCTTGATGTGTGCAGGGGGCAAGGAGAGGGTTGGCGTCCAGTGCGCTGATTGATTGAAGGCGTGAGAAGCGATCCTGCGAGAGTTAAGATACACCTCGGCTTTCAGGTTGCCCTCATCGCATAGCGGAAGCGCGTCGAGTGAAAGGGTGTACCGTGTGGACGCGCTTGCCCACCATACTCCACCCATTATGTTTGTGATCAGTTTGAGCTGGTCTTGTGACTTTGCCCAAAGTGGACCCTCGAGGCCGATGGTCTGCGAGAGCGTGATGCGGTAATCGAGCAGTTGGGGGGCGACAACTTCGCGCGCGAATTGTCCGAGCTGTCGGATGTAACCAGCCGTAGGAGCAGGGCCAAGGTGTTGGGGCTTGAGACGCAGAATGCCGGGTTGTGCGTTGGCGCTTTCGGGTATTGCGACGAACCTGATCACTGCTTTCCTGGAGGATTCGACGGCAGGCAGAGTAAACGTAAGCTGGTTGTACTCATCCTCGTAGCCTGCGAGGCTCAGGGTGTAACTCGTCGCTGCGTCGGTGTAAAACAGAATGCCATCAAGCCGGTCGTTGGTGCGCCGCACGATGGTCAGCCCCTCGGGATAGGGAACCTCAAGCCATTTTGCAGCAAGGTTATTAACGTCTTGATCGCGCGGCGTTGGGCTTAAAGAAGATAGACTGATTTGGGGTGGACGCAGATTGATCCCGATGATTGATTCGAGTCGTTTTGTATCCCACAGCGGGCCACGTGTGATGAGATCCAGCTCATCGTAGAGCCAGCGAAGGTTTTGGTCGCTCAGGTAGTTGCGGTTATACAGGCGGGTTAGGAGATAGCCGTCTGGCATCGGGCGCGTAATATGCCCAACTCGCCAATTATGGGTGTCGAGGGTGGGTAGTCTGGCTATCAGGGCATCGGCCAGTGCGAAGGCGTCTATCGTGCGAAGCTGCGCGCCCCCATAGAAGCCGTGTAATCCTATCCCGAGGGTGTAGCTAACTCTGCCGTTATGCTTGCGCAGCCATTTAGCTTCCTTTACCTCTGGGCGAGAATCGAGCGTCGTGGCTCCAATCAGGTGCCTCCAAAGACTGGTAGCGTGAAAGAAAGACTGACGCTCATCAATGATGTCTCGCAAGGATTGCAATCGAGGGAACGAGAACTGGAGCGTCTGATATAGACCGATTGTTCTCTTGCTCGCGCCTGTCCACACAGATGTGCGTGTGAGATTCTCCGTTTGTGGGTTGACGAAAGCCCAGGTGGGGGTGGGGTGACCAAGCAGGCTGAACGCGAATAAACCTGCGACTCCGACTGGCGCCAGGCGCAGTTGGTGCTCGCGCAGGCTGGCGGCCAGGCAGAACAGCGCGACGACAAACGCCGGCGTGAACATGCGCCCTTGCATGAAGTCCCCGCCGATCCAGACGACGTAAACGGTGTATGCCAGCCCGCCAAGCGCCAGTGCCGATGTGTTCGTCTGGCGGCGCGAAAGGGCAAGGATGAAGCCCATCAGGATCACCACCGCTGTGAGCGGGTCGTGTAGCAGCAGGCTGAGGGTGTAGGCCAGGCCACGCTCGATAAACTCGATACGCGGGATGCCGGCAGCTTGCTTAGCGTAATAGGTGTTGGGGAACGGGAAACCGTAGTAGAAGGTAGCGAAGGCCAGCCAGGCGAGGACTGGGGCGAAAGCGAGGAGCGCCAGACGGAGGCGGGCGGACCAGGAGTTGAGGCGCAGCAGGCGCTCGGCAAGGGCAGGGAGTACGAGCAGGCCAAGGTCGAGGCGGTTGAGCATGAGCGCGGCAGCGCACATGCCGAGCGGCAAGACGGTCTGTTGATTCTGGCGAGAGCGGAGGTAGGCCAGGGCAAAGAGGACGATCAGCAGGTGGGTGAGGGGGTTTTCGAGGCCAGAGGAGGAGTAATCCACGAAGGCCTTGGAGCCGATGGCAGCGACGCCGATGAGCAGCGTGAGCCAGAAGTGGCCGGCGGTGATGCGCAGCAGTATGACGAAGGTGAGGATGGAGATGCTCAGGCACAGCGCGAGCGTGGTGAAGTAAGGCTCGCGCGTAAAGGCGTAAGGCAGGGTGAGGGCGAAGAGCCAGAGGGGATGTGTGTAAACCTGGACGCGCTCGTCGGTATTCCAGGTGAGGCCGAAGCCGTTGACGAAGTTATCCACGACGCGCAGGGTGATGAAGGCATCATCGCCGGTCCAGGCAGTGCGCAGCAGGATGAAGGTGAAAAGGAACAGCAGTAGGAATGCCGCAACCAACTGCCGCCGGGTCAATCGAGAGGGTGCGTGTGTAGTGGGTTGTAAGTTCATGTGCACAATCCCAAACGGTTCTACTCGTTCGTCAAACTTATTTGACTGAGCAGATGAATTGTTGAGGATTTCGGTTGCCGCGTCTGTCCCCTTGAGCTGCGGCAGCATGAGTTCTTTACGACTGTGGCTGTAGCTTGGAAAAGTTGTGTGCGATTGTAGGCGATCTGCTTTCGCGGCCAATTCATTTTTGCTCTGCAGTTCATCGCGATGCAGATTGGTTCGTGTTCACTGGTATTAACCGTAGCCGCTCGATCATCACTGACAATATACGGCGGTCAGGATTGTTTGGATCGTGCAAGTAAGGCTGTGCCGCTGAGTCTGCCTCAATCTCAATGAAGTTCAACCCCGGCTTTAACAGTTCAGGAGAAACGCTGAGCGTGGTGCCCCAAGCGTCCCAGCAATTTTTCGACCAATCATGCGAGGCAACAGGCTGGCCGTTGATCTTCACTACCACTGATTGTTTCTTCGTAGCGGGGCAGTAGGCCCGCATAGAGATTTCGATCATGTGTGGTCTGGGGTAGCTGATTCGCCAGGCTGACCGAGCGCGTTTGCCTTCGACCCATACCGACGCCGGCTCGAAAAACGAGAAGCCAGTCAGAGGCTGGACAGCGAAGAAATCATCCGGATCTGGCAGCACATCGAAAGCGCACAATGTGTCCTCGTAGTACGGCTGAGAAGGTGCCGGCTCGAAACACTGTACGAAACGCAGAGCCCTGTTTTTTTGCGCTACTTCAGCCGCTGCGGGCCGTAATAAAACGATTGCTACCTGGGCCCGTCGTAGGATCGAGGCATAAGCTGGGTCAGTCAAAGCTATCTCCGGAGGATCAATTGAGTGATTTTCAAAAGTGATCCACGGGTAGCCTGACAATGTGTAGGCTGACGCAAACGGCCCGTTCACGTTTGCCCCTGCCAAATTATTAGCAAGATGATGCGAGTAGATCGATAGCATACCAGGCGGGCTGTAAACAGAGCGATCCTGTCCTGCGATTTGCTGCGCTGCCCAGGCATGTGCAGGATGTGGTGTTTGGGGGAAAGGTGCAGGCTGACGTGGCTTTGGCAGCATTTCGAGCGCCAACAGGCAAACTAGAACGACTGCCCATCTTCTCGGTAAGCAGTTCAGAGCTGCTATTACCAGGATGATTGCTGCCAGGCTAACTAGAATAGAGTAACGACCAGCCACACGCGCAAATTCATAGCCAGGTAATAGTAAGATCGGCAGCATCCCAGGCAGAGGCAGAGAGTTCTCCCTAAGGCTCAGCGTTGAATCATTGAACATGGCTGGCTTTAGCCTGTCTCCCAGCAGCCATACCACTTTATTGATGTGCTTAACAAAATCATTGGGAGAGTCAATCAACACGAGTGGCCCCATCGAGAGCACGCCTGCGGTTGCCAACACAACAATAATTGCGCGCCTTGACTTTGTGCGCCAGGCTTGAATAGCGCCAGCAATTGCAAGGGCAGGAGTTATGACGCCCCAATTCTGCACGTCTGCCTCGGACAGCATTCGCCGCCATCCAATACTTAGATCAGCCAAGCTCCTCCAGGCAGTCAGTCTTCCCCAGCCTAGATAGCTGCCGGGTGTGGCGCTAAAGGCGTGTAATGTCTTGAGACTAGGCGGCAATGAGCCCATGTATGCAGAACCTTGTGCTACCAGCAGCAAGAACGGACCACATGTTGCCAGCGCGACAAACAAGACAAGTGGCGCGTATTTCCAGGCCGTGCGCTGTGTTCCGAGCAGGAGCATGAGCACGGCGTTCAAAAAGGCAAAATATGGCTGGGCAATGGCGGATATTCCCCAGCATATCCCGCTCCCAACGGCCCATTTCCAGACATGCTCTTTACCCATGTGTTGGCGCAGTCCCATCAACATGGCTGCCATCCATACGCTAGCTGTTGAAGCCAGTGCTACATTTAAGTGGAAGTGAATATGAAAAGTGCGTCCCAGCCCAAAGGTGAATACTATGGCTCCTATTGAAGCTAACAGGGGCGAGGATGTGAAGTATTTCAAAAGCGATTTCCCGCCGACGAAAGTCAAAACTGTTCCTAGGATAAATCCTAGATTGATCGCCACAGCGCTATTAGTCATCAACGCAATCGGCAGCAACAGCAAACCAACACCCGCATGCGCTAAAACCATTTGATGCATTCCAAGCGGGTACATTACCTCCAGACTTATAAGTTGGAATGAGCCGCTCAGCGCCGCGTTGCGCCAGAACTCAGTCTGCCATAGTGCCTCCAGGAAATCGCCTGGTGCCGGTAAATGGGTTGCCCACATCCAGGGCGGGTTCCGGTAAAACCATGCGAGCGTGCCTATGAAGGCCAACCAGCCCAGCAACTCTTCCACGCGTTTCTGTTGCAATAAAGCAGACCAATTCTTCATGTGGCTTAGCATTGCAGCCAGTATGCCACTGACGATCCTTTGGCGCGACATTAAAACGCCCCTCGTCCGCTCAGCACCGCCGGCACGGTCTTTAGCAGAATCAGCACATCCAACCATAGCGAGTAGTGGCGGATGTAATACAGGTCATCCTCGACGTGCAGGTGCATGGGCCGGTCGCTCCGTCCGTTGACCTGCCACCAGCCGGTCATGCCGGGCGGGACGGCAAAGCGCCGGCGCTGCCAGCTTTCGTAACGATCCACCAGCCAGGGCAGCTCTGGGCGCGGCCCGACCAGGCTCATCTCGCCCTTCAGCACATTGATCAACTGCGGTAATTCGTCCAGGCTATAGCGGCGCAGCAAGCGCCCCAGCCGGGTCACGCGCGGGTCATCTCGCCGTTTGTGGGGCAATGGTGCACCGGTGCCAGCCGCGTTAGTCTCTGTGCGTTGCTCTTCGCCGGCGCGCATGGTGCGGAACTTCAGCATCTCGAACAGCCGGCCGTTTTCGCCCACGCGCTGCTGGCGGATGAGTGCCGGGCCGGGCGAGTCGAGCTTAATCAGCAACGCGATCAGCGCCATGAGCGGGCCGGCCAATGCCAGCCCCAGGGCCGCAAGCGCAATGTCCATCACGCGCTTGACCGCCCGCGCCGGCCCGTCCAACGGTGACTCGCGCAGCCGCAACAGCGGGATGCCGTTGAGGTCTTCCACCCGCATCATGAACCAGGCCAGGTCTAGCACATCCGGCGTCAGGCTGACCTGGATGGGCAATGCCTCCATCTGCGCGATCAGCGTCAACAGGCGGGCTTGGGCGTCGCGCGGCAGCGCCAGGATGACTTCCGA
>NZ_JAAFGM010000006.1 GCF_012931985.1 Candidatus Roseilinea sp. NK_OTU-006 | reverse complement strand
CGAGCAGATATTGCATGCGTTAGCTGACGACGCCGACGCACTTCGCAGGCTGGTTGATTGGCGTTGGATCAAAGACAACGTCCAGGCCCTGTCCTTATTTAGCACGCCTTGATGTGGCAGTTGGTATTAGCCCAGGACTTTTCACAAAATACGTGTTAAGTAGGTCAAGCGTAGGGCAATCATCAGAATGGGCTAAGTAATTTCTAAGCAACCTTGGGAACACGCCGCTACGGGTTCATCGCGACGATCGGCGCATATGCCCGATGCGTCGCAATGTCCACAGGCCCGACACCGTGCGCACGCGCGCGGTATTCGCCGGCATCGGTATCGTTCCACTGCAACACCCGCCGGCAGGCGCGGCCTGCCTTCCAACCGCATGAATTAGGACAAGCTCCTGCACCCACCTGTGGCAGGGCGTCCTAGACAGCCTGGAAGGCTGTCCTACAACAGGCAAGCCCGCAGCCCGGAACGCCGCTCAGGCCGGCCGATGTGGATGTCCCGTTCGTCGCCGGCGGCACAGCTTCCCGCGCCGCGCGCGCCGGCGTTGGACCGAGTCTACATCCCCTCTAAACCAGCCCTAACCAGTACAGCGGGTAGAGATATTTGGCGGACTGCGCAGCGTAGCCATAAGGCGTGAGCGCGAGGTTGACGAACGCGACGGCGCACAGCAACAGCACGCTGCGCAGCAACGGCGGCGCATCCGGCCAGCCGCGCCGGATGCGCAGACGATTCCATCCGTGCTCGGCCAGCAAGATCGCCCCAAATCCAAAGCCCCACGCGGCGCCGAATACACTCACCGAGTGCCACAGCCCACACGCCGTCATGGTCAGCAGCACGTTGCGCAGCGGATGGCGCCGGTGGCCGCCGAGCGGTTGATACACGTAATCGTGCAACCAGCGCGTCGTGGTGATGTTCCAATTGCGCCAGAAGTCGCGCATGCGGCTGATGCGCACCATTTTGAGCACGGGCGAAAAGTTCTCCGGCAGCGTGATGCCATACAGGCTCGCTGCGCCGATGCCCAGGTCCATGAACGCCGAAAAACCGAGGTAGTAGGCGATGGCCGAAACGATCGCTGCAACGAAGAGTTCGAGGAACGGCCGTCCGACGGGGCGGAGCAAGATCGCGTTCGGATTGAACGCCGTGAAGACAAGCGCTAGGCAGGCGCCCTTGAACAGCGCCTGGCCGATGCGCCAGATGCCCTTGCGCAAGTGGGCGACCGCCAATCGCCCCGGCAGCTTCGTGAACTGCGCCGACCAGTCCTGGTAGCGGATGAGCGGCAGATGCACGAAGGTCGGGAAGAACAGACACCACGCGGCATAGGCGAGCGGAGGTGGCGGAATCGGCGCGCGCGGCGTTGCTTCATAAGGCCATGGGCCGGCGCCGTAGTCCACGCTGAAGTGCACCAACCGCAGGAAGGTGAACGCCGTCGTGAGGCCGATTGTGGGCAGCACAGATTCCGGCGTCAGACCCGACCAGGCCAGCCAGGGCGTGAACGTGAGCAAACCGAACAAACCGTGCAGCGCGACATAGAGCGCGACGAGGCCGGCGACGATCCACGCCCGAGGCGCGCCCCGGCGAACGGCGAGATAGATCAGCGCGCAGATCGCCGCAGCGGCCACAACCAGCATCATCGGCCGTTGGTAGCCCAACAGCACGATCGCGATGCTGATGGGGATGAGCGCTCCGGGCCGGTAGGCATGCGGGATGAGCCAGTAAACAATCGCGCCGAGGCCGATGGCCGCCAGCGCGCGAAACGACACCAGCACCTGCAGCGCGCCGGCGACATAGGGCCAAAGCTGCTCGAATGACGCGATGTTCATGGCTGCTTACAATCGGCAGTCTATGCAACTTCCCGACCTGCGCATTTTGCCGCTCGATTTGCTCATCCCGCACGAGCGCACCGACCCGCGCCGCGTCAACCCGCTGCTCGCGCGCATCCGCGACGAAGCCGTCCTGCGCAACCCACCCATCGTCGCGCCGTTCGGCAACGGCGACAAGCAATTCGTCGTGCTCGACGGCGCCAATCGCATCACCGCCATGCGCACACTCGGGGTGCCGCATGCGCTCGTCCAGGTCGTGGACTATAGCCAGGTGCAGTTGTTCGTGTGGCATCATGCCATCACTCAGTGCAGCGTGGAGGCACTGCTGGCCCAAATCCGGGGCATCCCGGGGCTGCGTATCTACGAAGGCGATCTTACCCACGCGCGCGCGATGCTGGCGCGGCGCGAAGCGCTGGCCTTCATCTCATGCGATCACACGCACAAGACCGATATCTTGTGCGGCGGCGGCGATGTGCGCGAACGCACCGCGCTGCTCAACCAGTTGGTGGACATGTATGAGGGCTGCGCCAAAGTGCAGCGCACCATCAGCGACAACCTGCGCGAGGTGCGGCAGTCGTTCTCCGACGCCAGCGCAGTGGTGGTCTTCCCGCGTTACGAGCCGGCAGAGATCATCGAGCTGGCGCGCATCGGCGTGATGCTGCCCGCCGGCATCACGCGCCACGTGTTGCCGCTGCGCGCCCTGCGCGTGAACTACCCCATGGCCATCCTGCGCAGCGACATGTCGTTGGCGCAGAAGCAAGGCCACCTGAGCGAGTGGCTTCACGAATGCCTGATGAATCGCCGTGTGCGAACTTACACCGAGCCGACGGTGCTGTTCGACGAGTGAGGGCGATGCGCATCGGCCCGTGCGCTCATCGTGGGTACAATCCGCGCGTCATCGTGTCCAACGTCCAATCTTCGTTGAACGACCTCGTCCACTGCGCCATGGCGGCGCTCCTGTCCGCAGCGCTCACGCTGCCGTCGCTGCCTTTGTCGGCCTC
Organism: Candidatus Roseilinea sp. NK_OTU-006; assembly: GCF_012931985.1. Lineage (GTDB taxonomy): Bacteria > Chloroflexota > Anaerolineae > J036 > Brachytrichaceae > JAAFGM01. The sequence continues at coordinate 144,236 of NZ_JAAFGM010000006.1, read as the reverse complement.
CTACGCGCAAGATCAGCCGCCGCCTGCGCCGGCCGAGGACCCGTCTGCGTCGCCCACCGCCGATCCCAAGGCGCCATCTCAGCCGCCGGCCGAAGCTCAACCCGTCGAGCTGCCCACGGCGGTGATCGAGGTGATAGCGACGCCGGAGCCTACGGAGCCCCCCATCACGCTGCCACGCAGCAACGACCCACGGGTGCACTTCGTCCAAGTGGGAGAGACGCTGCACAGCCTGGCGGCGCAGTCCGGCTTCTCGGTCGGCGACCTCGCTCAGCGCAACCGGCTCACCAGCCCCTATCTTTTGCTGGCCGGGCAGCAGATCCGCCTGCCGGCGCCGCCATCGAACAACATCCGGTTGTACCGCGCGTCGGCCGGCGACACCTTGACGAGCATCGCAGCGCAGTATGGCGTCTCGCCCTATGCACTGCGCCGCGTCAACGATCTGCCGTGCAGCGTGTGCCTGGTGTTCGGCCAAACGCTTCGCGTGCCGCAGGCCGGCGCGGCAAGCAACCTGCCGGAGCCGTTCGAGCGGATCGAGGTCGCGCCGATTGTGCCGCGCCAAGGCGAAGTCGTCGCCGTGCGCGTCGCCGCGCGCGCGCCGCTGCAACAGATCACCGGCATGTTGGCCGACCAACCCATACGCTTCGCCCAGAAGGACGGCGAATACATCGCGCTGAGCGGCGTGGCGGCGTTGCAAGAACCGGGGATCTACCCGATCGTCATTCGCGCCATCACACAAGACGGCTTGGCCAGCGTCGCGCAGGGAAGACTGCAAGTGGGGGCCGGCCGATTCGGCTACGAGACCCTCAACCTCAGCGCCAAGTTGACGCCGCTGCTCGAACCCCAAGTCAACCAGGAAGAGCGCGCCGAACTCGACGCGATCCTCAGCAACTTCTCGGGCACGCAATGGTGGCAAGGACCGCTCCAGTGGCCGATCCAAAGCAAAATTGTGTCGTACTACGGCACGCGGCGCAATTTCAATCGCGGCATGCTGAACACCTTCCACAGCGGCATAGACCTTTCGGCGCGCATCGGCACTCCGGTCAAAGCTGCTGCGCCTGGGCGGGTCGCCGCCGCGCAGACTTTCCCGATTCGCGGCAACGTCATCATCCTGGATCACGGGCGCGGCGTGTTCACCGTGTATTGTCACCTGTCGAAGTTCGAGGTCGAAGTCAACCAGATCGTCAACGCCGGCGATGTGATCGGCTATACCGGCAACACCGGCCGCAGCCTGGGCCCACATCTGCACTTCGAGCTGGCCGTCGGCGGCGTGACCGTCAATCCCCTCGCGTGGCTGGAGCGCGAGTTGCCCTGAGATGCGTCTATCCTCACTGCTCGGCGCCACGTTGCGCGAAGCGCCCGCGGGCGCAGAACCGGCCGGCCAACGGTTGCTGTTGCGCGCCGGCTTCATCCGTCCGCTCGGCGCAGGCTTGTTCGCCTACCTGCCGCTCGCCCACCGCACGCTGACCCGGATCGAAGGCGTGCTGCGGGAAGAGTTGGCCGCCATCGGCGGACAAGAGATGCGCCTGTCGGCGGTGCTGCCGGCCGAGATGATCAACACCACGGACGGCGAGGCGGCGCGCTTCTCAGACCGCAAGGCGCGCGACCTCGCGCTGGGGACATCCTGGGAAGCCGCCATCGCCGAGATAGTCAGGAAGGAGATTCGCGCGCACCGCCAACTGCCGCAATTGCTATTCCACATCCAGCCGCAATTTCGCGATGCGCCGCGCCCGCGCGCCGGCCTGCTCGACGCGCGCGAGTTCACCGCGCTGGAGGCGTTGGGAGTTTGCGCAGACGCAGCCAGCGCGCAAGCGCAAGCAGAGGCGCTACGCGAGGCGTGGCAGCGCGCCTTCCGACGTTGCGCGCTGCCGGTACGCCTCGTCGAGGCGGGCGCGGACGGCGCAATCGCGCATCGGTTCGTCTATCTCACGCCGGAGGGCGAAGACGAGATCGTCGTGTGCGACGGATGCGGTTACGCCGCCGACCGCCGCACGGCGACCTTTCGCAAACCGCCGGCGGAGGCCGAGCCGCTCCGACCGATGGAGAAAGTCGCCACGCCCGACGCCAAGACGATCGAGGCGCTGGCGCGCTGCCTCAACATCCCCAAGCGCAGGACGGCCAAGGCGGTCTTCCTCGTGGCGGCACACCGGGCAGCCGAGGGCCGACAAGCCCGATTCGTCTTCGTCGTCATTCGCGGCGACTTAGAAGTGAGCGCGGCCAAGCTGGCCGCTGCGCTGGGCGCGTCCGAGCTGCGACCGGCGACCGAGGACGAGATCCGCGCCATCGGCGCAGCGCCGGGATACGCTTCGCCGATCGGCCTGGCGGAGCGCATCAGACGCGCGCCGTGGCCGGCAGTCGTCGTCGTGGACGATAGCGTGCCGGCTTCGCCGAACCTGGTCGCCGGCGCGAACGAAGTCGGCTATCACCTGCTCAATACCAACTACGGCCGAGACTATGTTGCGGACATCGTGGCCGACATCGCCGCCCCCGGCGCGGGCGACGCCTGCCCGCGTTGCAGCGCGCCGCTGCATCTCACCCACGGCGTCGCGGTTGGCCATATGCGCCGGCTCGGCGCGCAGCGCGCAGAAACGCACCCGACCTACCTGGCGGGCGACGGCAGATCGCGGCCAATCCTGATGCTGAGCGCCGGCGTCAACATCAGCCGATGGATGGCGTGTATCGCCGAGCAGCATCACGACGACCGCGGGCTGATCTGGCCGCCGAGCGTCGCGCCGTATTCGGTGCATCTCGTCGCGTTGGCCGGCCGCGATGGCGACGCCCTGGCCCAAGCGGAGGCGCTCTATCAGGCGCTGCAGCGCGCCGGGGTCGAGACGCTCTTCGACGACCGCGCCGAATCGCCCGGCGTGAAGTTCGCCGATGCCGACCTGATCGGCCTGCCGCTGCGCGTCACCGTCGCGCCGAAGTCGTTGGCCGCCGGCGGCGCCGAGCTCAAGCGCCGCGATGCCGACGTGCGCGAGATCGCGCCGCTCGGCGAGGTGGTCCAACGCGCGCAGGCCATGCTCAACCGCATGGCCGCCGAAGTCCAGGCCGGCGCATGGCGCGCTCAGACAAATGCCGAATAGCCGGTGATGGCCTTGCCCACGATCAGGCTGTTGATCTCGTACGAACCTTCGTAGGAATACACCGCCTCGGCGTCGGCGAACAGGCGCGCAACGTCATGCTCCAGCAAGATGCCGTTGCCGCCCAGCATGGCGCGGGCGATGGCGACCGTCTCCCGCATCTTCTCGGTGCACCAGGCCTTGGCCAGCGAGGATCGCTCCGGCGAGATGCTCCCTTCGCGCTGCATCAACTTGGCCAACTGCGCCATCATGCTTTGCATGGCCGTGACGTTGCCGAGCATCTTGGCCAGGTTAAGCTGCTGAATTTGGAAGGCGGCGATCGCGCGCCCGAATTGCTCCCGCTGCAGCGCGTAGGCCAGCGCGCGCTCATACGCCCCGCGGGCGATGCCGACGGCTTCCCAGGCCACATCGGCGCGCGCGTTCGTCAACTGGCGCGCCACATCGTCGAAGGCGCGCGCGCCGGGCAGGCGGTTGGCCTCTGGCACGCGGCAGCCCTCCAGCCGGATCATCGCGTTCTGCACCACGCGCTTGCTGATCTTGTCGTGGATTTTCTCGACGTGATACCCCGGCGCGCCGCGCTCCACCAAAAAGCCGTTGACGGCGCCGGTCTCGGCGTGCTTGGCCCAAATGCAGTTGACATCGGCAAATGTGGCGTTGCCGCTCCATTTCTTTGCGCCGTCGAGCACCCAGAAGTCGCCCTCGCGGCGCGCGGTGGTGAGCAGGCCGCGCGCCGCCCCGCTGCCGACCAACGGCTCGGTCAACACCCACGAGCCGATGATCTCGAAGCGCAGCATCGGGGGCAGCCAGCGATCTTTCTGTTCCTGCGAGCCAAACAGCCAGATCGAAGTCATACACAGCCGGCGGTGCACGCCGATAAACGAGCACAGCGACGGGTCCACCCGCGCGATCTCCGCAGTGAGCATGCCGGACAGCAACGGCGACATGCGCGGATAGTGCGTCTGGCCTTTGCCGATGGTCTCCATCGTTAGCGCGCCGATCTTCGGGATGAGTTGCAGAGGGAATTCGCCGCGTTCCCAGTAATCGTTGATGATCGGCGCCACCTCGTCGTGCATGAATGCGCGCCAGCGCAGCAGGATGGCGCGTTCGTCGTCGCTCAGCTCCGATTCAATGTCGTACAAGTCGCCGTTGATCGGCGGCGGTTGTTTCAGGGATGACTGAGACATGGATGGCTGCTTCCTCGCCGGCGGCGATCAGCTCATGTGGCGCTGCGCCCCCGGCCGTTCCGGCACGAACAAGCTCATGAAGAAAACCAGGATGGGTAGCAAGGTGATCAGCGTCATCACCGCCGGCAAGCCGACCACGTCGGCTAGTCCACCGAGCAAGCTGACGCCCAACCCACTGGCGCCGTAGGCCAGGCCGAGCGTGAGACCGCCGGCCAAGCCGACATTGTTGGGCATGGCCTCCTGCACCATCACCACGCTGATCGGCCACGGCATCGTGATGAACGCGCCGGCGAGGCTGATGGCAATCAGTTGAGCCAGGCCCTCGCTGCGCAGGAAGATGAACAGCGCGGCCAGCACGACCAACATCGCCAGGCACAGGGTGTTGCGCCGGCCGATGCGTTCGCTGAGCGGGCCGCCGAGGAGCGTGCCGAACGCGCCGCTGAAGATCAGCGCCGATACCATCGCACCGATGCGTTCCTTCGACAGATCGCTGTAGCCGGTGAAGTAGAGCGGGATGAACGTCTGCAGGCCGCTCAGGATCAACGAGCGGACGGCGATCAGCGCGAGCAGGAAGACGACCAGCCAAAACGCGCGCCGGCTAGCCGGCGTCGCTGCGCCGGGCAGCCGGCTGCCGGCCACGCCGGCGTGCGCGCCGAACGCCCGCCGCTGCAAGAACAGCGCGCCCGTCGCCAGCAAGGTCGGCACGATCATGCCCAGCGCGCCAGGCGTACCGTAGGCTGCGATCAGCAGCGTGGCCAGAAACGGGCCGAGCGCGAAACCCAGGTTGCCGCCGAAGAAGAAGAACGACGTGCCGCTGGCCGACTTATCCCCGCTCACCGCGCGGACGGCGGATAGCCCTTCGGGGTGGAAGGCCGCCGAGCCCAGCCCACTCAGCACCACCGCGACGAGCACCAGCCAGTAACTGGGCAGCAGCGTCACACTCACCATCGCCGCGCCGCACAGCATCGCGCCGGCGAACATCAACCAGCGCATCGGCTTCCGATCGCCGACGATGCCGAACAGCGGTTGTGCTACGGCGATCACCAGGTTGTTCACGCTGACGATCAGCGCGGCCAGGCTGTAGTTGAGGCCGAACGAGGCGAGCAACAGCGGCAACAGCACGGTCAACGAGCTGGTCTGCATGTCCACGCTGATGTGGGCCAGAAAGACGGAGAACAGCGGGAGCTTTCTGGCGCCGGCCGCCGGCGACGCGGCTGAATCGGACAGATAAGGTTGGGTTTGGGCGGGGACTTGAGTTGCCATCGGATGAAGAAATGAAAGGGATAGCTGCGCCTCTCACTTTACCGCAAGTTGGGAATCTGCTCTAGAATCCTTGCATGTCTACCTCAAACGCGATCAACGTTACGATTTGGCACGAGTACCGCCACGAAAGGACGCACAAGGTCGTCGCCGATCTATATCCCCAAGGGATGCACCAGGCGATCGCCGAAGGGCTGCGTCAGCATGATCGCGGCGGCGAATTCATCATCCGCATCGCCACGCTGGACGAGCCGGAGCACGGCCTGCCGCCGGCTGTGCTGGACGCCACCGATGTGTTGATCTGGTGGGGCCACGCAGCGCACGGCGAAGTGCGTGACGAAGTGGTCGAGCGGGTCGTCCGGCGCGTGTGGGACGGCATGGGGTTGATCGTGCTGCACAGTGGCCACTTCTCCAAGCCGTTCAAGCGACTGATGGGCACCGATTGCGCGCTGCGCTGGCGCGAGGCGAACGACAAGGAGCGCCTCTGGGTTGTGAACCCCGCGCATCCCATCGCCCAAGGCTTGCCGGATTACTTCGAGTTGGATGCCGAGGAGATGTACGGCGAGTTCTTCGGCGTCCCGCAGCCGGACGAGCTGGTGCTCATCAGTTGGTTCACCGGCGGCGAGGTGTTCCGCAGCGGCTGCTGTTGGCATCGGGGCATGGGCAAGGTGTTTTACTTCCGCCCCGGTCATGAAACCTATCCCACTTACTTCAACCCGCTGGTCCGACAGGTCATCGCCAACGGCGTGCGCTGGGCTGCGCCGACGCGCGTTGCCTCGTTCACGCGCGATGTGTCACGGCCATCGAAGCCACTCGAAGACTTGGGCATCAGCGAGCTGACCAAGGACCCATCGCTGCACGGCCGTTGAGGCCAAACGCATGCCGACGGCCTGTGAGCCGATCGGCGGGAGGCGGATGCATCGCCGCGTGATGCGCGGCTAATCGCAGGGCTGCGCCGGCTCGCAAATGCGATAGCTCTGCCCGAACAACGTAAAAACGACCGGTTGTGAGGTCTGCGGCCTGGCAAAGGAAAGCTGGAACACCAGCGTCTCACCCGGCGTGATATTCCAGGGGAAGGCCGGCAGGCTGGAGTTGAGCGGGTAGAGCTGGCCATCCGGCCCGCTCAACGATACATCGCGCAACGAGCCGGAAAGGAACTGACCGGTCAGATTGCGCACGTTGCCGACGATGCGCAGCTCATTGCCCTCGGGCGAGATTTGCGCGTTGAGAATCGTGACTTCGGCCACGGGGGCGCGGGTGGGCGCCGGCGTCGGCGGGAGGGCGATCGGGCGATACGGGATGGCAACCTTGGCGATGTAGGGGCTTGTCTTATCCAACGAGAAGCGCCACTCCAAGTTGGGGCCGGACAGTGCGTCCGGCACTTCAAATCCGGCAGTCGCCGTGATCGTCTGGCCGGGCTGCAACGCCCCCTGAGGAAAGCCCCGACCGCCGGCGGCGGCAGAGGCCTGGCGCGAGAACGGGATGACGACGCCGGCGACGTCGGCAATCTCGCTGAAGAACTGACTGGCGTCCAGGATTCGCGTGACCACGTTCGTCACCTCGAAGTCCACCTGCACATAGCTCTTGCCCGCCGGCAACCCGACCGCCGAACCCGGCAATAGCCGTTGGTTGATCACGCGGACGCGCACATCCCCCAGGTTGATCGGCGTGCCGATCGCGGTGAGCTGATTGGGGGTGCTTTCGTCGGTGAACGTTGCAATCACGATCCGGCGTTGGTCGCCGCCCTCGCCCAACAGCACTAGCGTGAGCCGCGGGCTGTTCTGCGCGAGCAGCGTCTCAACATCGTCACTGCGGATGGTTTCCTTCTGCGCGACGCGGTAGCGCTGCGTGCCCAGGTTGGTGTCCAGCAGGATCAAATCGCCGACGCTGAGCGATTCGACGACTTCACGATTCTCCGGCGAGGCGTGCAGGCCGACCACGTAGTTCACAAGCGTGCCGGGGACCCAGAATGCAGTCTTCTGCGCGCCTGGGTCATACTGCCATCGCGCGCCCTGTACGTTCATCGGCACAAGGCGATACGTGCTGACGCCAATGGTAAGGCGACTCGGGGCGGGAGCCGGCTGGATCACGTCGTTGACGCGGATCACGAGCGCGTCGGAGGCGCGAGCGGTAGGCTCATCTGTCACTGATGGCCGCGTCGCTTCGGCAATTTCCGGGCCGGGGGGGAAGGGGCCTGGGCGCTCGGAGAGCAACACCAGGCTCAGGATGAAGCACGACAGCGCACAGATGCCCAGCAACGCTAGGCCGCTGACCAACAGCAGAGGACGCCCGCGCGGGTCATTCCACAGCGGGCCGAAAACCGCATTGAGCGCGCCGGACCATCGCTTGCGCGCGCTGCTTGCGTCCTCGTCGTCTTCCCACCGCCCGGGGGCACGCTCGGGCGTACCCCAATCATCGGGGTCTTCCGGCGGCGTCGTAGGGGATGCCATGCCGAAGATTTTATCCGGCGCGGGCATCGCAAACGCTGAGCATGGCGCTTGCGCCCGCGCTGTTTACCCGCCGCCGGCAGGCCCGCCTAACCCGCCTTCCGTCAAGCGGCGCAGGTCGGATAGCACCGCGTCCACTTCCTCAAGCGTGAGCGGCGAGCCGTCCTTCTTGGTCAACGCGCCGCTGGCGATGCGCTCCGCGGCCACCTCGCGAATGGTGACGTTGCGCTTCATGGCGTCTTTCACCAGCTCAGCGCCGGCCAGATAGCCGATGATGGGGTTGAGCGCGGTGACCACGATGGCGTTCTTCGCCAACCAGCCGGTCGCCTTCTCCGGCTGCGCCACAATGCCCACAACGCAGAACTTGACGAAGGCGTTGATCGAGCCAATCGCCACTTGCATCATCTCGTTCAAGTTGTGGGCGATGATGGGCATCATGACGTTCAGCTCAAGCTGGCCAGCCTGCGCCGCTAACGCCACGGTGTGATCGCAGCCCTGGATGTGGAACATGGCCATGTTCAACATCTCGGCCAGCACCGGGTTGACCTTGCCCGGCATGATGGACGAGCCGGGTTGCACGGCAGGCAGCCGAATTTCATCCAGGCCGGTGGTGGGACCGGAGCTGAGCAGGCGTAGATCGTTGGCGATCCGAGTGAGCGTGATCGCCAGCGTGCGCATACTGGCGCTGAAGTCTGCCGGATCGGCCATGCTTTGCATGCCCTCGAACAGATTGTCGCTTTCGTAAAGCGGCTGGCCGAGCAGGCGCGAGAGCGTCTGGACCATGCGCCGATGGTATTCGGGATGCGCATTGAGGCCGGTGCCGACGGCCGTGCCGCCGATCGGCATGCGCCGCAGCGCATTGGCGGCGCGATGGATGCGCTCCAGATCGCGTTCCACCGCGCGCGCATAGCCGCTGAATTCCTGGCCCAGCCGGATGGGCACGGCGTCTTGCAGGTGGGTGCGGCCGGACTTCACGATGGGATCGAACTCCTTCGCCTTGGCCCACAGCGCGTCAATCAGCCCTTGCACCGCAGCTTGCAACTCCGGCAAACGCCACAACACGCCCAGGCGGATCGCCGTGGGGGTGGTGTCGTTGGTGGATTGCGCCATGTTCACGTGGTCGTTGGGGCTGACCGGCTTTTTTTCGCTGCTGTTCAGCGGCACGCCGAGGATCTCGCTGGCGCGGTTGGCGATGACCTCGTTGGTGTTCATGTTGTGGCTGGTGCCCGCGCCAGCTTGAAATGGATCGACGACAAAATGTTCGTTGAACTTACCGGCCATCACTTCCTCGGCGGCCTGAATGATGGCGTCGGCGATGCGCGGCTCCAGTAAGCCCAGGTCGCGATTTACCTCGGCCGCGGCGCGCTTGATGGCCGCCATGCTCCACACGAACGCGAAGTAGGGTTGACGCCCTGTGACGGGGAAGTTGTTCACCGCGCGTTGTGTCTGGGCGCCGTAATAGGCGTGAGCGGGCACGCGGACTTCACCCAGGGAATCTTTCTCGATGCGATACTCCATACGATGTCGGCCTTGTGGGATTGTGTGAACGCGGAGGATTATTGCTCAAGCCGTGCCGAACTGCCGGTCGCCGGCATCGCCTAGGCCGGGCACGATGTAGCCGATGTCGTTCAGGTGATCATCCAGCGCCGCTAGGTAAATCTGAACGTCTGGGTGCGCTTCACTGAGCTTCTTCACCCCTTCCGGCGCGCCGATCAGGCCGACGAACTTGATGCGCTGCGCCCCCCAACGTTTCAGGATGTCCACGGTCGCCACAGCGCTGCCGCCGGTCGCCAGCATCGGATCCAGCACCAGACACACTTGAACCGTCGGGCTGACCGGCAGCTTGTTGTAATACTCCACCGGCCGCAAGGTGCGCTCGTCGCGATAGAGGCCGATATGCCACACCTCGGCGAACGGCAGCATCGTCAGCGCGCCCTCGACCATGCCCAGGCCGGCGCGCAAGATCGGAATCAGGCCCACGTTCTCAGCCAGCTTGTGGCCGGTCGTTGCGCCCATGGGCGTCGTGATCGGCAGCGGTGTCAACGGCAAGTCGGACGTCGCTTCGATGACGAGCATCATCGCCAGTTCGCGCACGACTTCGCGGAATTTCTTCGGTTCAGTCTTCTGGTCTCGAAGGATGGCGAGCTTATGCTGTGCGAGGGGATGGTGGCAAATGTGCAGTTGTGTCGTCACAATTGTCGCCTCAAATTTTTGATTGGCTCAATTCTACCGGAGGCGACCGGCGCAGCACGAGACGATTCGAATGGAGGCATCCGCCTCCAGCAGGCCTCGGGCGCAGCCAAACGCGATGGAGGACGTGGCGTGGAGACGCGCTGTGGGGCGATCCCGTCACGCAACACAGCGCGTCTCCGCGGTCCGGCGCGCTAACGACCGGCTTGCTCGTCGCGCTTCTCGGTGGCATGCTGTGGCAACTTGCTCTCCTCGACGGCGTTTCGATCGGTTGCCAGGAAGAGCGCAAACAGCCCGACTGAGCCGAGCAGCAGCAGCACCACACACAACAGCGCTTCGGTACTTGGGATGAGCATGTTCAACCTCCCGCTTCGGCGATTAGTTGCGGGTCGTCAGGCGTCAACCGCCGCTAATCGCCGTTCATGGGTCATACACCTATGCGCCAGGTACGTCCGTCAACCCAGCGAACGCCGATCGGCCTTTCTCACGGGTGACGAACGCCTCGCGCGGCATCGCGATCAACAGCGCCAGCGTCACGGCGATCAACACCATCTCGACCGCGTATACGGTCGTATAGCCTCGCGCCAGATCGCCGGTGATGCGCGAGACGACATCGCGCAGGTTGCTGCCGGCCAGCGCAGCCAGCCCTGCCGCCGATGTCTGCGCCAATCCCCACATGCCGACATACATGCCGGCCGTCTTGATGTCTGCCAGAGAAACGACCAGCGAGAGCGTGGAGATCAGGAATAAGCCGCCGGCGAGGCCGATCACGCCGGTCCCGCCGATGAACATCGCCACCGAGTGGTTCGCGCTGGCCATGGTGATCAGGCCAAAGCCAGTCAAGCCCACCAGGCAGGCAGCAAACGTGACCGGGATCGGCGAATCCAAACGCGGAATGACCTGCCAGGCGATCAGCATGGCGATCAGCATACCGATGCCCCACATGGCCGTGAGCCGCGTGGTCTCTGCGACGCTCATGCCGAGCACCTGTCCGCCGTACGGTTCGAGCAACACGTCCTGCGCCGCCAGCCCCAGCGTGCCGAAGAACAGGATGGCGAAGAACAAACGCATCTTGTGCGTCCCCAGCACTGTCCAGATTCGGCTGGAGAAGTCCTCCGCATCATCCTCTAGCTCCACAGGCCGATCCTGCTTCCAGATGGCCGCGACAGCCAGCACCAGGAAGATCACCGAGGCCGACTGCATCACCTGGATCAGCTTCATCGGGTGGAAGTCCTGCAAGAAGAAGCCGATCACAAACGAGCTGATGATCTGGCCGGTGATCAACGCGATCCACAGCAGCGCCATGGCGCGGCTGCGCTCGTGCTTGGGAGTGAGGTCGGTCACCAGCGCCAGGTAGCCGGTTTGCCCGACGTGCGTCCCGACGGCGTACAGCAGGAAGATCAGCGTGCAGAAGAAGACGGCCACGGGGAAGGGCACGTCGCTGTTCAACTGGGACGCTTTGCTCAGCAGCAACAACGAGAACGGGGCGGCAGACAGGCCGCAGAACACGAGCATCGTGCCGTACCAGGCGTAAGGCAGGCGTCGGTAGCCGAAGGTCTTCTTCTCCTTGTCGGATCGGAAGCCCATCAGCGCGCGGACAGGCGCCACGAACAGCCCGAGGCTGAGCAGCCAGCCGACGATGCCGGCTGGAATGCCCTCTTCTGCAATCAGCACGCGGTTCAGCGCGCCGTTGAACACGACCACGCTGAACCCCAAACCGAGCTGAAAGAGGCTGAGGCGCAGCAGGCGTTTGTTGACCACGATGCTTTTGAATGAGAGATGAGAGATTGGTGAATGGGAAGGTCGGTGGCCATCGCCGATCGCCAATCGCCAATCTCCAATCTCTCGAACTACTGCGACGGCAGCTTGGGCGCAGGCACCGGCAGATCCACCAACGGCTTGATCTCCGGATCGCTCACCTTCTGTGGCACTTCGCCCTCGCCAGGGAGGTAGGCGCCGGGCGGCACAACGTTGCCGCGGTGGCACATCCAGCAGTTCGGCTGGGCCAGGTTGCCGCGCGTCGGGTCAGCCTTCGGCATCTGCGGGAACCAGTTGATGGCGATGTCCTGCATCATACCGATCATGTGGCGCGCCTGCGACTTGGGCCACTTGAACGTGCCGTCTTCAAGCACATACGACTTGAAGTAGCCGCCGTAGTGGCAGAAGTCGCAGCCGACGGCCAACGCCGTGTTCATGTGGTACATCGCCGCCTGGTTGCGGTAGGTGTCGTTCAGGCCGGCCGGCGTATCCTTGTTCGCGGTCACCTGGAAGTAGTTGACGTTGCCCTCCGCGTCGGGCCGCGCAGCCAGCAGCTTATCGTCCACGATCTCGTAGCTAGCGGGCGGCTTGCCGTTCAGCGTGATGCCGTAGTGCTTCATGTCGTACTGCGTCGGGTTGCCGCCGCCGGCGATGCCGAACATCGCCAGGTTCTCGATTGTGGGCACGTTCTTCTGGTCGGTGTTCCAGAACTGCGCCTTGCCATAGTGACAGGTCGCGCACTGCAGTTGATACAGCGGCTGACCTGCCGGCCGCGGAATGCTGCTGATCCATTTGTTCTGCAGCTCGAACTGCATGATCAGCATCGCCTTGGCCACGGTCTTCTGCGGCTTGTCGTAGGCAGCGAAGTTCTGCAAGTTGTGGCAGTACTCGCAGCTCTGGCCAACGCCGGGCGTGAAGTACTTGCTCATGTACTCGAACACCTTGGCAGTGGTGTTGTATTGCGGCCCGAGGTACTTGGTCAGCACCTGAACGTTGACCGTTTGCGGGTTCTGCTGCTGCCAGGCGTTATAAGCCTGGAGCGCTTCGGCGCTTGGCTGCGCAATGGTCTGCTTTTGACGACTCAGATACTCGACGAAGTCAATCTGTTGCACACCGGCGTAGTTGTAGGTGCTCTCGGCGCGCCAACCCTGGAACGCGCGCCAGTCCACCAGCGCCATAGACAGGGCGATCACGCCGCCGAGGGCAAGCACGGTCATGGCAACCAGGCCAACCAGCTCGCCGCGCAAGATCTGGCGCTGTCGTTCATCGTAAACGGCAACTGCACCGGGAGGAGCAGGGTCATTCTCGAAAGACATGGCAGCCTCCTATGGCACACAGGCTTTCTGCAAGCCCGGTACGATGTCTGCGCGGCAGCCCCACTGGAACCAGTCGGGCACGACCGGCCCGCTGAGCAGCACGCCGATAGCGCCGGCGACTGCGACGAGCGTGGCGAAACCCAGCGCCCACTGGTGGATGGTGTAGGCCGTCGCGTTGAACCCCATCACCCAGCGCCACAACAACTGCGCGCGGTGCGTCCCTTCGTCGCTCTTTTCGATCTCATCAATCTCGCGATGTGCGCCGTAGGACAACGTGGCCAAGATGGTGGCGCCGTGCATGGCCAAGATCAGCGTGCTGCCCAGCAACGCGAAGATCGAGACCATGTGGAACGGGTTGTAGTAGAAGTTGCCGTACTTGACGCTGAAGTGGTTCGTCCACAGCAGGATGCCGCGCAGGCCGTGCGGCGGCGCCTCGTTCCAAGAGTTCACCCAGATCGGATGGATGATGTAGATGGATGCGTAAAGGAACAGCGCCGCGCTGAAGGCGATCGGCACCATCGGGCGCAGGCCGTTGGCCACGGCGCGCGTCCAGATGCGGATCGTCCAGAACACCAGCGTCAGCGATAGGAACAGCGTGGCGAGTTGCCAGTAGCCGCCCTCCTGCAGCGGCGCCATCTGCAAGCCGGCCGATGGCGGCGGCGGATAGAGCGTGAGCACCGGCAGCTCGCGCAAGAAGCGGATCGGGTTGTAGCCCACCTGCTCACCGAAACCGATGGCGGTGATGAACACGCACAGCAGGTAGGAGAAGAAAGCCAGCGCACCCCACATCCCGAGGTAGATCGGCCCGACTTGCGTATCGGCCAATCCCTCCAAGAAGCGGAGATACCTCACGGTTTTGGTGCGCCGCTCAAAACTCTCGCGATACACTTCCGTAGCCATAGTTTCTCCAGAAGGTCAGATGGCAGAGTCCAGAAGCCAGAAGCCAGAGGCCAGAAACCAGCGCTGGAATCCGGATCGGAATTCCGCCATCTGAGCTAGTTGAAGGGGAAGTTCTTCCAAAACGGCGCGTAGTTCCAGAAATCCCAGAAAGCGCTCCAGTCCTGGACGACCGTGCCGGACAGCACGAAGCACAGGTTGCTCATCAGCACGCACATCACCGCAGCCCAGAAGGCCAGGCGATGGATACCGATTTCGCCGATGCTGTAGCCGAAGAAGTCCCAGTAGAAGCGGTTGACGTTCTCTTCGGTGACGCCCTCGCTCTTCTTGCGCGCGGCGCTCAAGATCGTTGCGCCGTGCAACGAGAGCACAAACGCGCTGCCGAACAGCAGCGTGATGCCGATGGCGTGGAATGGGTTGTAGAAGAAGTTGTAGTAGCGATAGCCGAAGGCCGAGAGCCAGTCCAGGTGAGCAATCACACCCAGCGGGAAGCCCTCGGACCAACTGCCGAGCAGGATGGGGCGCACGATCTGAATCGTCACCCAAGAGGACAACACCGCTCCAAAGGCGATCGGCACCTGATACCCGATCTTGAGCAGGCGCGAGATGTCTATCTGCCGCATCATCCATGCGAAGAACGTCACCGTCGCACAGAAGACTACGAAGAGCCACCAGAATCCCTTGTTCGGGTCAAAGGTGATGGCCAGGCCGACGCTTGGTGGCGGCGGCGCAATTTGCCCGCGGATGAAGTTCAGCAGCGGGTTGTTCGTGCGGTTGGGATCAACGAACAACACCTGCCAGAACCACACGCCCGATCCAAGGATGCCGAAGACCAGCGCCACCACGCCCCAGAAACCGAGGTAGAAGCGGCCGATCCAGATCTTCAGCAGGCCGAATGAGGCGCGCGGGGGAACAGCCATCGCCTCTTGGCGATATTTCGCCTCGAACGACAACATAAGCCTGTCTCCTTTTAGAGTCAGGGCTTGAGGTGTGCGTAGGCTTGTCGTCGCTTATGCGGTCGTCCATGCAGAGGCGGGGCGAATGATGAAATAAAAAGATGATAAAAACACTCGCAACGTCGCTGACTCGAACACGGCTCACCGCACTTTACACTCGCCTCGACGCCCCGACAGCCCAGACTCGATTATTCGATTAAGAAACCGGCGGAGGGTGCATCGCCGCGCTATCCAACTGATCTCGCTCGTTCAGCCTCTTCAGCGCTGCAGCCCTCCACCGGAGAATGATGACTAACGCTTCACTTCAGCCAGAACGTGTTCCAGCTTGAGCTCAGTAGCACAAAGTGGATCAACAGCGTCGTCAGCACTGCCGTTACGACGTAGATCCCCAATGCAGTCTTGAAGTCTATGAACTTCGGATCTCTCATGTCGGCTCACCTCCTGTTATTGAGAGCATAGGGTGCAATTACGGATTCGGCGAGATCCAGGGCTTGTACATCGCGATGATGATGTGAATCAGCCCGGCCAGGAAGAAGAAGATCCACGAACCCAACACGACGAGTTGGTGCTGCAACCACTCCTCGTTGGTGAACAGTGGCCTCCATCGCTCTGGAACCTTGTCGTTCATCTGTTCTGTCACCTCCTTTTGTTTCAGAGATGGCGCCTGGCTGCAGCCACGCGCCTCGAGCGAGCAGATGGATATTGCATTTACATTGTATGACAGGTCGCCTCTATGTCAACTAGTCAGTTGGGCAGAGCCAACGCATCACCCAACCACGGGGACGCAGTGCGGTCGTTCGCCTGCGTAACAGTCACCCCAACGAGGCGTTATACCCAGTAGGCACATCGGATGATTGCACGGCTTCGGCAGTTGAATGGCCGGAATCCGGTTCATGCTCGAGACGTTCAGCTTGCCATCGGGCTTGCAGTGCCTCGTCGAGACGCCGGTTGAGCATCGGGCGCTGCCGACTCGGACAGCAGTTGCGCCACGCGGTATCCGGCGGCTGTTGCCGCTTCGATCAGCGCCTGCGCCCGGGCGCGCGCGTCGTCGGCGCCGTTGAGCGTCGCCGCCGCCTCCAGCACCGCGACAAGCGACTCGAACGCTTCCTTGCTGAAGTAGGTGATGCCGTCGTACACATTCACCTGAAGCAACGCCTGAGCTTCGGGATCGGCAAACAGCGCGCGAAGCGCAGCGATGCGTGGGCTGGAGTTGGGCGCGAGGGCCGCAGCACTCGATTCAGGGGGGCGAACCTGCGCAGGCAGCATGAGCAGATCGCTGTGCGTCAGGACCAGCTTGACCTGCGCCACGGCGACGTAGGCTTGCGGGTCGTCCATGCCGAGTTCGCGCAGGGCGTCGTGCAGTGCCTCGCCCAAGCGCCAGCGGGTGAGCCAGATCCGGCTGGCCTGCGCGGGATCAGCCGTAGATCGCGGCGTTCCATCCTGGACTGGGCGCGTTGCTTCCAACAGCGTTTGCGCCGCTTCGCCCATTCGACGCGAGAGCAGCCAGCCGAGCGTCGTCGCCAGCGTGGCCTCATCATCCGGCAAACGGCCCAGTGTGCGCAATGCCATGAAGCGGCGCGCATCCTTACGGGCGGCGCGGGCGACCGCGCGGCCGGCTTCGGCGTCCACGGCATCCTCGCCGCGCGTGTGACGCTGAATCGCTTCGAGCACGGCCTGCATGCGCGCTTCGAGGTCGTCGAGCGCCTGCTCACGTTCGGCCTCGGCTAGCGTCGCCGCGCCCATCAAACGCTTCATCAGATCGGCATCTACCAGCCGCCGGTATGCGCGCGCGACCGGCGTCAACCGCACAATCTCCAACTCTTCCGAGATGCTCGCGACCCAGCGCCCTTGCAGCCGGGCGTCCAGCTCGGCGTAAGGATGCGCGGCGTCCTCCCGAACTTCATTGATGCGGTCGAAGACGTGATACTCATAGGCGCGCAACGCCATGTGTAGGCCGCGCGCGCATAGTTCGCGACTGCTGCGAATAAACTCTAGCCCGCTGATGGCGTCGTGGAACACGACGAAGTGCTCCGCATCGTCGTGCAAACCCAGCGCCTCACCCAACGTGGACCGGACAAGCACCTTCTTGTCGGCCGGTTTGACGGCGTAGGCGGCCGACGTATGGATCCACCCGCGCGTTTCGGCGAACTTGTTGTGGTATATCACCAACGTCTTCTCATCGCCGTAGGCGTTTGAGTAGGCAAACACGTCCTCGTTCACGCTGCCGTCCGCTGTGTAGAAGTCGAACAGCCGAAACCGATCTACGCCGGCGAACAAGTAGCGTTTCTTCAACAGCGGGAAGATCTCGCGCTCATGCCGGGCGACCAGCGCCTGATCGGGCCATTCCCACAGCTTGGGATAGCGAAACTCCATGCCATACTTTTCGGTGTAGCCCTCGATCTGGCCGTGCCCAAACATCGGCAAACCGGGCATGGTGCACATCAACACGCATACGCCGAAGTATTTGTCGCCTTTGCCGAATTGTTCGACCGCCGTCTTCTCGTCCGGGTTATTCTGGAAGTTGACGTAGCGGCGCAGGATTTCGGGGTCGAACTCGAGGGTGTTCTTGATGAGCTGGCGATACTCGCCGTTCTTTTCGTCGCGCAGCATATTCATGAACGCGCTGTTGTAGACGCGGTGCATGCCCAGCGTGCGGACGAAGTAGCCTTCCAGCATCCAAAACGCCTCGGCCAACAGAAGCGTGTCGGGCGCTTCGACGGCCGCGCGATCCACGACCTCGCGCCAGAATTCGTTCGGCATCAGCGCGTCGAACTCCGCGGCCGTCAAACCGTGGCCGGCGCGCGACGGGATCGCCCCACCCGCCCCCGGCTCGGGAAACCATAGCCGGCGGATGTGCCGCTTGGCCAGCGTCATAGCCGCGTCGAAGCGGATGATGGGGAACTGTCGCGCTACGTGCAGAATGGTCTGGATCACGGCTTCCCGCGCTTCCGGGTTGAGATAGTTGATCTGTGCCGTGTCGTTCCACGGGAAGGAGGTGCCATCATTGCCGTGATAGATATAGCGCACGTCACCCGTCTGGCGGTCGAGGCGCTTGAAGACTACCGCGGCGTCGGTGCGCGTGTAGTAATGATCTTCGAGGAAGATGCCGACGCGCGGGTCGCTGGAGAGGTCGGGACCATCGAACGTGTAGGACGGGAAAGGCGGGTGAGCGAGCGA
This sequence comes from Candidatus Roseilinea sp. NK_OTU-006, assembly GCF_012931985.1. GTDB lineage: Bacteria > Chloroflexota > Anaerolineae > J036 > Brachytrichaceae > JAAFGM01. The sequence continues at coordinate 125,974 of NZ_JAAFGM010000006.1, read as the reverse complement.
GAGGAAGTAGTCCGGTCGCTCGATCACCCACTTCGAGTCAATACCCATGTGGTTGGGCACCATGTCGCTGGCGAGGCGGATGCCGTAGCGCCAGGCCTGCGCCTTGAGGTGGTTCAGCGCAGCTTCGCCGCCCAGGTCCTCGGCGATGGTGTAGTCGTAGAGTGAATAGGCCGAGGCCACGGCATCGTGCGCGCCCATGAGTTGCTTGATGCGCTGCGACGCCTTGCTGCGCTCCCACAGGCCGATCAACCACAGGCCGGTGATGCCCCATTCCGCCATCTGCGCCAACTCCTCGTCCGGCACCTGGTCGAGCCGGGTGATGGCGCGTTGATATTTGCGCGAGAGTTGATCGAGCCACACGTAGGTATTCTTGGCCAACAACACCAACCGCGGCATCCAGTCCGTATCGGGCGTAAACGCCTCGCGCTCGATCACAGTGATGTCACCCGACGGCGCAGCGTTGATGCCGCGCAAGTCTTCGATGGTCGGCGCCCGCGAAGGCCCTGGCCCGCCGAACCCGAACGCCGCCTTCTCATCTTCGCGGATCAAGTCGAAGCTGGTCAGCAAGCGGGTGAGGAAGCGGCTGAACGCCTCCCCGAAGTACGGCGCCCAGCGCTGCCGGATGAACTCCAACTGTCCTTGCAACGAATCCGGCGCAGCGCGCGCCGGCGCCTGGAGCATTTCGATCAACGTTTGATCGTCTGGGCCGAAGCGCGGCTGCTGATCGAAGAATTCTCGAATCGCGGCGATCAACTGGTGGTAAGCCGTGCCGTCGGCGACCGGGGCGTCGTCGAACAATTCGGCAAATGGCCGGAAGGCCGGATTCTCGTTCTCCAGCCACAGCATCATCAGCTCCTCAAGCGCGTCCGTGCTATATGCGACCAGATAGGTCGCCGGATTCATCTCGCGGCGATACACGGGGAGCGGAGGGAAGTGCTCGGTGAAGCGCGCTAACGTTGCATACACAGCCTCGGGACCGAGCTTTTGGCTGGCATAGTCCAGCGCATCGCTAAAGCTGCGCCGATGGGATGGCATTTGCCCGCGTTGGCGCAAAGCTTCATCATAGAGGCGCACGACCAGGTGCAATAGCTCGTCAATCAGCCCCATCGCGTTCAGCTCGCCGGCGCGGACGGCGCGGTCCGGATTGTGCGCGGCGTCACGCCGGTCGTTCATGCGTTGGGCGAACTCGCGCACGGCGCGCAGATCGGCGAAGACGGCGTTGCCGGTGAACTGATAGAGGGACTGATCGAAGTCGTAGCGGTCGCGGGCGGCGCGGGAGATATGGAATTCCATGCTCGATGAAGTCACTGCAATTGCCGCATCATCTCGGCCATGTCGAAATACACCCTTTCGCCGTCGAACTTTTGGGCGGCGCGGTTCCACGGGAAGTAGATGATGATCTTGACGTTGACCGGCCGGCCGGTGGCTTCCAGGCCGGCCCACGGGCCAAGGTGCGTGCCGGTCATATTGGCGAACTCGGCGACGCCCTGTGGGCCGATGACCACGTCGTAGACCTCGAAGTGCACGTCGGGAAACGCACCGAGGAAGGTGAGGTAGAAATCGCGTGCGCCGTCATGCCCCTCCCAGCGCTGGCCGGTAGGGATCAGCTCGTACACGCACGACTCCGACAACGTGGCGATTAGGCCGGGGATATCGCGCGCATCTTCGGCGCGCGAATGATCAATCCATAGCTTGCGGATGCGCTTGTATTCCTGCGGATCCACTTCTTGGATGATGCGCCGGCGGATGCTGGGTTGGCCGGACTGAACCCGCGAGGGTTGCTGATGCATGGCTGCATTTTAGGCTCTTTCCGAAGTTGCGCTCAGCTTGCGAAGGGCGTTACGGCTTAGCGCTCAAACTCGATCTCGACCTGCTCGAACCCAGCTTGGCGTAGGAACTCGGCCAGTTGCAGTCGGGTCAACGTCTCGGTGATCTCCAGCATTGCCGCGTTGCGCTCGGCCTCCGCGCGCAGTTTGCGCCGCGCTTCGTCCATGGCCGCCAATTCCAGGCCCTCGTATTCCGAGAACAGCCAACTCCGTTGGCTGTCGAACACACGGGATGCCTCGGGCAACAGCTCGACGGTGAGCACCTGGGCCCGCGGCACCTTGATCTTGATGCTCCGGCCGTTGATCTGCACGTCGGACGACTTGATCCGGCTCAAATCCACGCCGGCACGGATCCGACCCACAGCCATGAGTACGACGCGATCGGCGCCGAGCAGCACGCCGCCAATCCCCTGACGTGTCCGCGACAGTTCGACCACGGTGGAGGCGGTGTATTCTAAGGTGCTCAGGTCGCTGAGCGCGTTCCACTTCGGCGGCGGCAGCGGAGTCGGCGTAGGGGTTGGTGTCGGCGTGGGCTCCGGCGTCGGCGTGGCAGTGGGTGGAGCTGTCGGCGTCGGTGGTTCGGTCGGCGTCGGCGTAGCCGTGATGATGATGAGCTTTTCGACCGTCTGCACGACAATGGGCCGCTCAGCCATGGGCGTAGGCGGCGATGCCGGCCGTGATGCGATGGCCAGTGCAGCGATGACGCCGATCGCCACGATAGCGAAGGCAGCCGCTGCCGCAACCACCACCCAAGCATATGGACGCAACCGGAACGGGCTCTTGTTCGATAGCATGGCTTCCCTCGCATGCGCGCGCATCCCGCCTGCGCCTTGATGGGCGAGGAGCGATGCCGGACTGCCTGAAGCGCGCGACGACCCGATGCGCCGAAGCCGGTTAGACCCAGACGCTCACCACCGCGCAGAGCAGATCGGCGCGCATCAACGGCGCTTCGTTCCCCTTCAGTCGCGCCAGCCCTTCCAAGCACATCGCTTTCATGGCGCGTCACGCTTTCACGAGATGGGCGTCCTCTGGACGGACGATGGCCGGTGCAGTCGGGTCGAAGCACACGAACTCGAAGTAACGCAGTGGCGTTGCGCCGGTGTTGATGATGCGGTGACGGTGCGTGGCCGGCACATGTTGGTAATCGTTCGGTCGCATTGCGCCGCTCAGCCGTTCGATCTCGATGCCCGCCTCGCCGTCGAGGATGTAGATCATCTTTTCTTTGACGCTCTCCACCATCACGCCCGTTGCTTCACCGGCCGGCAGCACGCGGACATGCGTCGCGATCCGCTCGTCGGATGGCATGGACTCGGTCGCGTCGGGCGCGAAGGCGCTCTTCAGCGACGCATGACCCTCAAACGCGCCTGGCTTGAAGTCCTTGTAGCGCCAGCGCGCATGTTTGTGGTTTGGCACCACCAGGACGTAGAGGCACACCGTCTCATCGCCCACCAGCCAGTAATTGTGATAGCGATCCGGCGGCATGAACAGCAATTCGCCTGGGCCGACGCGCTGCTTGCTTGCGCCAACCTGAATGTCCATCTGGCCGGCAGCGATGTAGATGATCTCAGACGCATCATCGTGAGCATGCGGCAGCGGGCCGAGCGGGTCGTTGATAAACCAATGCGCATCTGGTGTCCACACTAGCGCGCGCGAGCGGATCCGCTCCGTCCAGATGAGCGGTTGCTTCATCCATTCTTTCCAGTCCGGCTTATGCATGACGAAGGTGAATATACATGCAACCCCATCGCTTGTCACTCAGGGGGGCATTGCCGGCAAGGGATGGGCGCAACGTGCGGGGTAGGCGCAGGTATTGCCTGCGCCCACCCGATGTCCTGCCCTTGCAGAAAGGTGCGCCCGCCGCTCACGCTAACCGGATGCCATAGTCGCGCGAGGCGTAGTCATAGAACTCGCGCAGGGGCGCGGCGCTTTCGCCTTTGAGGCCCTTGTATTCCGGCTTGATCTGGCTGAGCTGAATCATGAAGCGGATGCCACCCAGCTCGATCGTGCCGTAGAGCGACAGCCGTTCGGCGCGCTCCAGCAGTGTGAAGTCGCTAACGTATTCCGGGCAAGTCGCCTTTAAGTGCGTATACGCTGCTTCTAGATCGTCCACCACAAAGCCGATGTGGTGAATGCGCGACGGCAACCCATCGCTCAAAGGCTGACCCGGCTCGGCCTTGAAGAAGAACAACGCGTTCACACCGGTGGTGAGCACCAACAAGTGCTCGTCGTCGCGCACGTTCTTCATCTTCAGGCCATCCTGAAAGAAATGTCGGCACGCTTCGCGATCGGTGGTGGCCAGCGCGAGATGGTCGAAGCCGAAGTTGACGAACTCGGCCTTATGCTCCTTCAGCGGCGTCGCCTCCAGCAAGAAGCGACAATGGCCGTAGTAGTCGTGGATTTCGTACAGCCACATGTCCGGGAAGATCAACTCGCCGGTCGGCAGCGTGATGCGCAAGCGATGCCGATGCATCACGTCCTCAGGGAGAAAGGCATGCAGCGCCTGATGAACCACCCTCTCGCGCGGCATCGAGCCACCGAACGAACGGCCGTCGGGCAGTGTAAATGAGACTTCGATCATGGGCGCAATGGACATTTGCATCACGCGCACGCCGCCTGCGCTGCCACGAACCCACGCGCGATTCCCGCAGTTACGGCCGCTTGCTGAATGTGGATGAAGTGGGCGCAATCCGACACGGTGACGTAGCGCGCGTTCGGAATGCGATTGACGACGGCGGCCATCATGAAGTCCTTGACGAGAAACGGCTCGTGCTGACCGCCGATCACGATGGTGGGCGCTGTAATGCGCGCGAGGCGCTCTGGGAAGTTGACGCCGGTCGTCCACGTGTTGAAAACGCCGACGAACGCTTCCCTGCTCCACGTCAGCGCGCCGGGCAAAAGCTCATCGAGCACTTCCTGGGGCATATCCCCATACCAGCCCAACTGCAGGATGCGCGCGCGCCCTTGTGCCTTACCCTCTCCGTCTGCGCCTTGCAAGAATAGATTGCGCGCTGCCTCGTTCACCGGCACGCCGGTCGCCGGCACCGGGCCGATCAGCACCAGCGCTTTGACCGCCTCCCCTAGCTCAGAGGCGAGCCATTGGGCAATGGCGCCGCCAGTTGAGTGGCCGAGCACGGTGAAATCGCGGAGTGCTTCGGCGCGGATGACGGCCAACGCATCCTCAGTCAGATGATCGAAGGTGTATGCGCCCTCATCGGCTGGCTTATCGGAGTTCCCACAGCCGCGCAAATCGGGCGCGACGATGCGATACTCATCTACAGGAAAGAACGACAACATGCGTTCCCAGTGCGCTGCATCAGAGTTAAAACCATGCTGCCAAAACATCACCTCGGGGCCATTGCCGTATACGTAGTATGCGATTCGCACCCCATCGGCGCCAATGGCATAGTAGGGCTCACGGAACATCGCCTCAATCCCTTCACTGCGTTTGACTTTCATATTTCACATCTCTCCTTTCACATCTCCAATCTCAAACAACTCAAGCTAGGCGAGAATAATTCTGAGAAGTGAGAGAAGACTGAGATGCATGTGGAGGGAGGGGTGCGCCGCTGTGGAGTAGTGGAGATGCCGGGAATCGAACCCGGGTCCGAAATGCGCCTGCCGCGAGTGACTACGAGCGTAGTTGCCGTTTGAATCTCGCGCCTGGCATCCCCGGCAACGGGTTTATCCAGACGCCAGTTCGTTGATTCGGCGATCAGCCCGCGTTAGCTCACCTACGAACCTCGGTGAAACGCGCGCCGGCTTTATCACACCGTTACGCCCCCCACCGGCGCGAGGAGACGAACGATGCCGCAGACGCTATGCTGCGGATGCAGCCCTTTGGCTTACGCAGCCATCGGGACGGCATTCCAGTTGATCTTCTTCGCACTTACTGTGCTGCGCGCTGTTTAACGAGAGTCGCTTCTCGGCTCGCCACTCGGACACGACACAATCCGTCGAAACCTGTCATCCCCGTGTGCGCCCAGGATTATACCGTAGGGTTGCTTTACAATATACCCAGTGAATAAGCCGACATGAACAAGGCCGAGATGACCCAACGCCTGGAGCGCGCCTTCCCAACAGAGCAGGCCGGCGTGCTGGCCGAGGTGATTTATGACGCCTATGACGCGCTGGTCAAGGCTAGCGACTTCAGCGAGTTGAAAGCGACGGTCACCGAGCTGGTCGAGGCGCAGAAGCGCACCGAGCAGCGCGTCGCCGAGTTGGCCGAGGCGCAGAAGCACACCGACCAGCGCGTCGCCGAGCTGGCCGAGGCGCAGAAGCACACCGACCAGCGCGTCGCCGAGCTGGCCGAGGCGCAGAAGCGCACCGAGCAGCGCGTCGCCGAGTTGGCCGAGGCGCAGAAGCACACCGACCAGCGCGTCGCCGAGTTGGCCGAGGCGCAGCGACAAACTTCGGATCAGCTCCGCGACTTGATCGGGGTTGTGCGAGGGCTGGCTACTGAAGTCGGTAGCCTTTCGCGCACCATGAGTTATTCCCTCGAAAACGAGGCCTATCGCCTGTTGCCCGATTTGCTCAGGCGAAATTTCGGCCTTGAGATCGAGCAGAAGCTCGTGCGCACCGAGATCAACGGCGAAGAGATCAATCTGTTCGGCCGGGCGCGCCGGAACGGCCAGACCGTGCTGATCGTCGGCGAGTCGAAGCTCCGGCTGGATATGCGTTCTGCCGAGCGGCAGGAAGTGTTTGAACAGCTCGAACGCAAAGTGGCAGCCGTGCGCGAGGCTTACCCGGGCCAGGAAATCATGCCGGTGCTGATCACGCACTATGCGCGGCCGGCCTTCCTGCAAGAGGCGCAAGCGCGCGGCGTGCAAGTGTTTCAGAGCTTCGAGTGGTAAGGATGAGCGTTCTTCGCAAACAACTGCCGCGCGTCACAGCGCTGGCTGCACTCGCGCTAACGCTTGCGGTGGGATCGCTCGCTGTCGCGCAGTCTGGCGAGTCGCTTGCCCGCATCATCACACCGGTGCGCGACCAGACGTTGCGCGGCAGCGTGACCATCCAGGGCAGCGCCACTTCGCCGGTCTTCTTGCGCTACGAGCTGGCTTACGCTCAGGAGCCAGACCTAGCCAACTGGATCGTGATCGGCGGCGGGGTGCAGCCGGTGCCATCGGGCATGCTGGGCGCATGGAACACCCGTCCACTGCCCGACGGCAAATACGCGCTGCGCCTGCAGGTCTTCGGCGCAGATGGCAGCCTGAACGAGGCGATCGTGCGCAACCTTACCCTGGCGAATGCGACTGCCGAACCTACGCCGGCGGCCTCGGCCGTGATCACCGACGCGGCTGGGCCAGGCGTCATTGCTGAAGTGCAAACTGCGCGCGACCTGTTGCAAGTGGCTATCGCCACCGCCGCACAATTGCCGGATGCCTTCGCGCGCGGCGCGCGCCTGGCCATCCTCGGCTTCCTCGCCTTCGGCGCCTATTTGGCGCTGAAGAAAGTCGTGCTGTTCGCCCTCCAACGCCTGACGCACCAACCGGTGGACTACGGCAAATAGCTCCGGCCGAAGCCAATCATGGACGAACGTCGTCGCATCATCGTCGGCCTGGGCAACCCCGGCAAGCAGTATGCCAACAACCGCCACAATGCCGGCTTCATGGTCGTAGACCGGCTGGCCGACAAACACGGCTTGAAATTCACGCGAATGATGCACAAGGGCATTGTCGCGCTGGGTGAGATCGAAGGGCACAAAGTCGCGCTGGTCAAGCCGCAGACGTTCATGAACTTGAGCGGCGAGTCGGTCGTGCCGATCGTCAAGTTCTACAAGTCCGAGCCGGGCGAGTTGCTCGTGGTATACGACGAACTCGACCTGCCGGCAGGCCAACTGCGCATGCGGCCCAAGGGCGGCGCGGGGGGCCACAACGGTATGAAGTCCATCATCGCCCGTCTCGGCAGTGAAGACTTTCCCCGCCTGCGCATCGGCGTAGGCCGGCCCCCCGGCCGCCGCGACCCGAAAGACTTTTTGCTAGACGACTTCACGCGCGACGAATTGGCCGCGCTCGAACCCGCCTTCGACCGCGCTGTCGAAGGCATCCGGCGCTGGCTCCGCGATGGGATTGACAACGCCATGAACTTCGTGAACAAGCCATCTGACGATGGTTAAGAGATGCGCCAGGGTTTACGCATCAGAAATTGCTCAGTTGAAAACCTGCCGATGCGAGGATGCACACAGCGGTGTGCGTCGTAATGGCAAAAGGAGCAAGATGAGCAGAAGCATCCTGATTGTTCTGCCGGGAATTCTCTTGTCGGCCTGCAGCTTTACCATCAACCCTCCTCCCCCTGCTGAGCCAGCGCTTCCCCCTGGGACGCCTGTGCCGGCCCAATCAACGCCGCTGTCTTCTGGCGCAGCGGCCTTGCCAACTACAACGATTGCGCTTGAACCGACGGCGGCACCTTCTTCGGCGGCATTGCCTACACCAAATGTGACCTGCAACGAGATCGCCCTGTACCTGGAGTCCTCGCTGGGCAGCGCCTTCTCGTGCGATACGGAAGCGGCATCCGAAGGGCCTGATGTCCACCCCGAACACACCCTGCTAACCTTGGAGGGATACCCGCTGAGCAGCGATGCTCTCGACCAGCCAGTAGTGCACGTTTTCCCGCTCGCCGCATATCAATCTCTCTCCGAAGCAGCGACAGAGCGCTTGAACACGTTGCAAAACCTGTTGGCAAGCGAAAGCGTTCCCGTGTATGCGTTTGGGGCTTCACTGGAAAGCTTACCTTTCCTGCCCCTTTACAACGCCGGCCAGGTCTTTTACGCCCAATATCAGAAATTGCCCTTTCAGAATGGGAAGGGCATTCGCTATCTGACCGCTTTTGCTCAGGATGTGTTCCCTGTAAGCAATAGTCAGTTGCTGTATACCTACCAGGGGATCACGCAAGATGGGAAGTACTGGGTTGCAGTGATTTTGCCCGTCAAGCATCCACTTTTGCCGGACGATGTCGCTGCCGAGAATCTTCCCGGTGGTCTCTCCTGGGAGCAGTTCGAAGCCAACTATCCCGCTTACATCAATCAAATCGCTGCGATGTTGAATGCCCAGCCCGCGAATTCGTTTGTCCCATCGCTGGAGGCGCTAGATTCACTGGTGACGCGCATGCAGATTGCGCCGTGAGCGGGCCAGGCTCGCCTGGCAATAGGCGTTGTAGCGGACTGGCGGCCCCAGCGCGGCCGATCAGGCAGCCGTGACGGCATGGCACCGTCAGGCGCTGCGCGCAGTTTGCGATGATGGCCTTGCGAGTGGCAACAGCGGACAACTGTTGCCATGTAAACACGCGGGGCGGGACTGCGGCGGGCGCCAACAAGCCCGGCATCGTTGCTCTGGCACTTCGATCAAAGCACCATCTGCGGCTGCCAGAGAAGCACGGCGCGTAGAAGAATGGCCATCTGCGTTTGAGCGCTCCCGTTACGGCGCACCGTCCGATGGCGCCGTTGAGGGTTGCGCAGATGCGACAGGTACGGGACAATTCGCGCTATCCGCGCCGATACACTTTCTACTATCCACTATCTACTTCAAGGGAGGAGGAAGATCGAGTATGAAGACCAACCACTATAAACGCCTGGCGGCATTGCTGCTGATTGGCGCTTTGGCAAGCGCATGCGCTACGCCGCCCCCGTCCGCTGCGCCAGCGCAACCCGCCGCGCCGGCCGCCGACCAAACCTTCACCGTCGGCATGGTCATCGTCGGACCGATGAACGACAAGGGCTGGAACGAAGCGCACGTCGAGGGCACCAAATACGTGATGGAGAAGATGCCCAACGTCAAGTTCGAATATGTGGACAAGGTCAACCCTGCTGACCGGCCCAACGTTAAGGGCTCGCAGGTAGCCGATGATCTGATCGCCAAAGGCGCCAAGGTCGTCATCTTCAACTCGGACGACTTCAAGGACGACGCCCTGGAGACGGCCAAAAAGCATCCGAATATCGTAGTGATCCACGCTTCCGGCGACTATGCGTGGAAGGAGGGCAAGAACTACAAGGATCAGCCCAACCTCGGTAACCTCATGTCGAAGATGGAGCCCGGCTGGATGATCGCCGGCTGCGCCTCGGCGCTGGGCAGCGAGAACGGCAAGATCGGCACGGTCGGTCCGCTGATTAACGAGGAGACGCGCCGCTACGCCAGCGCCGCCTACTTGGGCGCGAAGTATTGCTGGGAGAATTACAAGAAGCGCGATCCAAAGGAGCTTCAGTTCAAGATTACGTGGATCGGCTTCTGGTTCAACATCCCCGGCGTCACGCTCGACCCGACGAAAGTCGCCGACGACTTTTACAACGGCGGCTTCGACGTGGTCATGAGCGCAATTGACACGCCGGAAGTCGCCGTGCAAGGTAAAAAGGCTGCTGAAGCCGGCAAGAAGGTGAAGTATCACCACTACGACTACAAGGGCGGCTGCGATCTTGCGCCGGACATCTGCCTGGGCGTGCACTATTACAACTGGGGGCCGGGCTACCTGAAGATCATCCAAGAGGCCATGGCCGGCACCTACAAGGGCACGTGGACTTGGGCCGAAGCCGATTGGAAGGACCTGAACAACCCCGACACTTCGGCGTTCGGCTACATCAAGGGCAAGGCGCTGGGCGCGGAGAACGAAAAGCTCCTCGATGAGTTCATCAAGGGCTTGGGCGACGGCAGCATTGACCTATGGAAAGGCCCGCTGAACTTCCAGGATGGCACCGTCTTCCTGAAAGACGGCGAGCGCGCCACCGACCAGCAGATCTGGTATCTGCCACAACTGTTGGAGGGCATGGAAGGGCCAAGCCGATAGGGCTATCACTTTGCTGGCCGGTGCGTCCGCCATGAGGCGCGCATCGGCCAGCATGCACGCGCGATCAACCGCTCAGCAGTGAACGTCGAACTGCGCCACATCCACAAGCACTTCGGCAGCGTCCACGCCAATGACGATGTCTCGCTCACGGTCGCGGCCGGGACGATCCACGGGCTGCTGGGCGAGAACGGCGCCGGCAAGAGCACGCTGGTCAAAATCCTCAGCGGCTTCATCACCCGCGACAGCGGTGAGATCGTGCTCGGCGGGCAACCGGCGCACATTCAGTCGCCGGCCGATGCGCTGCGCTATGGCATCGGCATGTTGCACCAGGACCCCCTGGACTTTCCGCCGCTCACTGTGATCGAGAATTTCATGGCCGGCTCGCCGGCGACCCCGGCGCTGCTGAACGCGCGCGCCGCCGAGCGAAACTTCCGCGCCTTGTGTCGTCAGTTCCATTTCGACCTCGACCCACACGCGCGCGTGAGCGACCTGACCGTGGGCGAGCGCCAGCAACTGGAAATCGTGCGCCTATTGGCCAACGGCGCCGGCACCCTCATCCTCGACGAGCCGACCACCGGCATCTCAGCAACACAAAAAACGCTGCTCTTCAATGCGCTGCGCCAACTGGCGCAGGAGGGCAAATCCATCATCTTCGTCTCGCACAAGCTCGAAGACGTGGAAGCGCTGTGCGATTGCGTCACCGTGATGCGCCGGGGGCGGGTGGTGGGCGAGCTGAACCTGCGCCCTTACCGCGCGAACGGTCAAGACGCGCACGGGCCAACCGATCAGCATTTTGAAGTCACGGCGCGCATCGTCGAGATGATGTTCGGCAAAGAGTTGGCCTTGCCCGTCAAGCCGACGACGCACCAGGACGACGTCATCCTCCGGTTGGATGGCCTCCTCTTGCGCAGCGACCGGTTGGAGATGCGCATCGAACATTTGGCCGTGCGACGCGGCGAGGTCATCGGCATCGCCGGCCTGGAGGGCAGCGGACAGCAACTTTTCTTGCTGACCTGCGCCGGCCTGGAACATCCGGCCGCCGGTTCAATCCACGTTGACGGACGCGATTTGACGCGCAAGCCCTACAGCGCATTTTTGAAGGCCGGCGTGTGTTATCTGCCCGCCGACCGGCTGCGCGACGGGTTGATCAGCGGCCTGAGCATCCAAGAGCACGTCGCGCTGCGCATGTCGAACAAGGGCCTTTTCATTGATCGCGCAGCAGCGGCACAGGAAGCCGAGCGCGCCATCGCCACGTTCAACATCCGCGGCCGGCCGGATACGGCCGTCGAGCAGCTCTCCGGCGGCAACCAGCAGCGCACCCAACTGGCGCTGATGCCCTCTCCGCTCAACGTGCTGCTCATGGAGCATCCCACGCGCGGCCTGGACATCGAATCCACGCTGTGGGTGTGGCAGCAGCTCATTGCACGCTGCAACCAAGGCACGGCGATCTTGTTCGCATCGTCCGACCTGGACGAGATCGTGCAATACAGCGACCGCGTTATCGTGTTCAGCGGCGGACGCATCTCGCCGCCGATCGCCGCCGCAGAGCTGACCGCCGACTCGCTGGGCCAGATGATCGGCGGCCGATTCTGATTCGTCCGTGAAAACTCTGATGGAAGGCACCGCAGCGCCCCAGACGATGAACCCGCCGGCGCCTATTGCCGGCCTACCGCCGACCGTCTACCGCATCGGCGCATTCGTCATATCGCTTATCCTCGTTGCGCTGGTCATCTTCATCTCCGGCGCATCGCCCGCGACGGTAATCGGCCGCATGGTCGGCGGCGCATTTGGCACCGCCGACCAGATCGGGCGCGTCATCGCCACGCTATCGCCTTTGCTGCTCTGCGCCGCCGGCCTGGTCTACACGTTCAACGCCGGCTTGTACAACCTGGGCGTTGAGGGACAGATCACCTTCGGCGCCATTGCGGCGACTTGGACGCTCCGCCTGCTGTATCCCGAAGGCGCGACGGCCAGCCTGCTGCCGCCACCGGCAGCGATTGCGCTCGCCATCCTCGTCGGCGGCGTCGGCGGCATTGCTTGGGGACTGCTAGCCGGCGCGCTGCACGTGTACGGCCGCATCAGCGAAATCTTCGCCGGACTCGGCCTGAACTTCGCCGCCACCGGCATCGCCATCTACCTGATCTTCGGCCCGTGGAAGCGGCCGGGCGTCGCCTCGCTCAGCGGCACCCAGCCGTTTGATGAGTCGCTGTGGCTGGGCACCTTCGGCAGAACCGAGGCCACGCCCGTGGCGCTGGCACTGGGCTTGATGGCGCTCATCATCACCATCGGCGTCATGCGCAACACCTACTTCGGGCTGCGCCTGCGCGCAGTGGGTCGCAACCTGCGCGCAGCGTACGTGTTGGGCGTGCCGGCGCGCCGCCAGTTGCTCAGCGCGTTCCTCATCTGCGGGCTGTTCGCCGGCGTCGCCGGCGCGCTGCAGGTGGTGGGGGTGTTCCACCGACTCATCCCCAACATCTCCAGCAATCTGGGCTTCTTGGGATTGCTGGTGGTGATGCTGGTGAACTTTGACCCGTTGTGGATCCTGCCGGTGGCGTTCTTCTTCAGCGCGCTGAACATCGGCAGCTTGCAGCTTCCGCTCTCGCTGGGTCTGGAGTCGTCACTCTCCGGCGTGATTCAGGGATTGCTGGTGCTCTTCGCGCTGCTCGGCCGAGGCCTGGCGCAGAAATACGGCCGCAAGCCCGAAGGATAAACGCCATGGAGTCCGGCCAACTGCTCATCATCCTCGCCACGGCAATCGCTTCGGCGACGCCGCTGGTGTTCGCGTGCATCGGCGAGACGATCACCGAACGCGCCGGGGTGATCAACCTCTCCGCCGAGGGCACGATCATGCTGTGCGCCATGGTCGGGTTTGTGGCTGCCAAGACCGCCGATAACGTATGGCTCGGCTTCCTGGCCGCGGCCATCGTCGGCGCGCTCATCGCCCTGGTGGTGGCCTACGGCGCGATCACGCTCAAGCAGTCGCAAATCGCCATCGGCTTCGTTCTGGCGCTGTTGTGCAGCGACCTCTCCGCCTATCTGGGCAATCCCTACGTGCGCATCCCCGGCCCGACCGTGCCACCGCGTTTTGCCATCCCGCTTTTACAGGACATCCCCTTCATCGGCCCGCTGTTCTTCCACGAAGGCGACGTGCTGGTATACGCCGGCTATGCCCTGGTCGGCGTGACATGGCTCTACTTCTACCGAACGCGCGGTGGGCTGACGTTGAGGGCGATCGGCGAACAGCCGGCGGCCGCATTTGCACGCGGGCACAACGTGATTGCCCTGCGCTACGCCTACACGGTGATCGGCGGCGTCTTGATGGGCATCGCCGGCGCGGCATTCTCGCTGGACTTCAAGGCCGGCTGGAGCTATCGCCACACCGCCGGCTATGGATGGATCGCGCTGGCCATCGTCATCTTCGGTGGATGGAATCCGCTGCGCGCCGCGCTGGGCGCGTATCTGTTCGGCGTGCTGCAATCGCTGGCCGGCGTCGCACAGAGCGCTATCCCGGATGTGCCGACGCAAGCGTTCACCGTTGCGCCGTTCGTGCTGATGATCCTGGCGCTGGTGCTCACCTCGAGCGACTGGCTGGACCGCCTGCTGAGCTACTTGCCGGTGAATGTGCGGCGCTCGCTCGCGCGCGCTATTCACACGGCACCGCCGGCGGCGCTGGGCCGGCCGTTCGAGCAAGATTGAGGGCAACCCCGCAGCGCGCCCCACTCTACTTCAGGGACTGCCAGAGTTCATAGGCCAGCTCGCCGAATTGCGGGTCGCGCTTGAGCTGGATCGCATCGCGCGGGCGTGCGAAGGGCACGCGCACTTCCTTGATGATGCGGCCGGGCGGCGCCGACATCACCAACACGCGGTCGCCCAATGTCAACGCCTCGTCAATGGCGTGGGTGACGAACAGCACCGTTCTGCGCGTGCGAGGCGCTCCCGGCGGGCCTTCCCACAGCCGCAGCAGCTCCTGTTGCAGCGCCATGCGCGTCTGCTCGTCGAGCGCGCCGAACGGCTCATCCATCAACAGGATCTCCGGATCGGTAGCCCACGCCCGCGCCAGCGCGACGCGCTGCTTCATGCCGCCGGAGAGTTGATAGGGATACGCCTCGGCGAACCCGGAAAGGCCCACCAGGCCGAGCTGGTGCATCACCGCAACCTCGCGTTCCCTTTCGGGCACGCCGCGCAGCCGCAGCGGATACTCAACGTTGCCGTAAACGGTAAGCCAGGGGAAGGTGGAGTCGCCCTGAAAAACGAGCGTGGGCGTCTGGCTGCCGACGCGCAACGCACCCCCGGTCGGCTGATCCAGTCCGGCGATCAAGCGCAGCAGCGTGCTCTTACCGCAGCCGCTTGGCCCAACGATGCACACGAATTCGCCGGACTCAATGCGCAGGTCAAGCGGGCCGAGGGCGCGGATGGTCACACCCTCGGGTCCGGGAAAGTCTTTCGTAAGCTGCTGTGCAACAATCACTTGAATTCCACCGAGCCGCCTAGTGCCCTCAGCGCGTCGTCCAAATACTTCGTGTTCACGAATTTGGACATGTCCAGGTCTTGCGCGTAGTTGAGCAGGCCCTGCTTGCGATAGAACTGCTGTAGCGTCTGGATGTCTTCAAGCGATACTGTCCCGTTCGGGTCAAAATGCGGCCGCCGGGCGCGCCGAATCACATCCGGCTCGACTTTGGTGTATTTGGAGATGGCAGCGACGTTGGCGTCGTCGAAGTAGGCGTCGCCCTGCAAGTCGCGCGCGCCGCGCAGATACGCCTTGATGAATCGCGTCGCCAGGTCGGGGTTGGCCGTCACCCAGCCCTTATTGAAGTAGATATAGGTCGGCTTGAAGCCATCCACGAAATCCTCTGTCAAGCGCACGATCAGCCCTTTGTCCTCGGCGGCCGTGGCGAACGGCTCGGTGAGGATCGCGCCGTCCAACGTGCCGCTCTCCAGCGCCGGCGCGACCTGCGGAAAGGGCAAACCGAGCACCTCTACTTCGGTGATGTCCACCCCACCCTGTCGCAGCGCCTCCGCGAGCCACCATTCGGTCGCAGTGCCGCGGTTGTTCGTGGCGACCTTCTTGCCCTTCAAGTCGCTCATTTTAGTCAGCTCGCCGCTTTCGTAGCGTTTCTTGCTGACTACGAACGGGCTAGCCAGAGGCGGTCGCTCGGTGTGCAGCGATGCAGCAATCTCAAATTCGATGCCGCGCGCTACCGCGTTGAGCATGCTGGCCGAGATGCCGCCGCCGGCCACATCGAAATTGCCGGAAGCGACCTGTACCACGGCATCGGAACCACCCTCGATCGGCAAGAACTCCACCTTCAACCCTTCCTCAGCGAAGTAGCCCTTCTCGGCGGCGACATAGACCGGCCCGTTGATGGCCACCGGCACGAAGCCGAACCTCACCGTCCGCAGCTCGGCGGCGGGTTGAGCTGGCGCAACCGGACGCGCCGCCGGTGGCGCAGCGCACGCCGCCAACAGTGCAGCCGTCACTAGTGTGAAAACGCGTTGATTCATGATGAACTCCCTCGATAGCGCGACCCGCGCCAGGACAATCGGGTGCGGTGATGCAGGCTACAATGTGAGGCTGAGGAAACGATGAGCAGCGCATCCACCCAACAACACCGCGACATCGCCGCCCGGCAAGGCGCCATCTCCGTCGCAATCGTCACCGTGAGCGACACGCGCACGCGCGAAAACGACACCGGCGGTGACTTCATCGAGGCGCGCGTGACATCCGCCGGGCACCGCGTGGTCTTTCGCGCGATCGTCAAGGATGAGCCGGAGCAAATCGGCGCGTTGCTGGAGCGCATCGTCGCCGAGACCGATGCGCGCGTGATCCTGTTCACCGGCGGCACCGGCATCGCCCCGCGCGACACGACCTACGACGTGATCTCGCGCAAGCTGGAGAAAGTGATGCCGGGCTTCGGCGAGCTGTTCCGCATGCTCAGCTACCAAGAGGTGGGCGCAGCCGCCATGCTCTCGCGCGCGACAGCCGGCGTATATCGCGGGCGTGTGGTGATCTCTATGCCCGGCTCGCCCAACGCCGTGCAGGTCGCCATGGACAAGTTAATCATGCCGGAGATCCAGCACTTGGCCTGGGAAGTGGCGCGATAAAAAACGGAACTCGGCTTCGCTCAGCAGCCGAGTTCTCACTCAGAAGCTACCTTCGGGAGTCGAACCCGAAACCTATCGCTTACGAAGCGATTGCTCTGCCGATTGAGCTAAGGTAGCGCATCCGCTGTAGCCCGAATCATACCCCATGCACCGCCGATGCGTCAATTGAGGATAGCGGGCGAGCGCACGGACGAGATCCGGCGAGATCGCGGCCAAGGCCCGCACAGCGGGCGCGGATGGGACGAGGATGCGGAGGCGCTCCTCGCGCTGCCTGTTCTGGAAACAACCGCCAACAGGCTTGCCGAGGAGCGGCTGGCCGGATAAACTGTTGGACATGTCTGTAAGCGGTATCGCTGCCGCCGGGCTGGTGTGTCGCGATGTCGGCCCCCCTGGTTGACCTAACCGGCGGGCCGCAAGGTCCATCCAGCGCCGGGGAAGCGCAGCAGCGCCGCCCCGATTCCGACGGCCTGCCTAGCAGTTGCGCCATCGTCGAGGCGCGTCTGCAAAAACGGGGCATTCTGATAGACTTGCTCATGCGAATCTCCCGACGGTGTTGTTTTGAGCTTTGCCTGATTTCGGGAGTTCCCTTTGGCGCGTGTCCAAACTCATGTCCAAACCTCAGATAAACGTGTCAACGTGTAACGGAGAACTATGACCCCACGGATGCTCGCAATCTACGGCAAAGGCGGCATTGGCAAGAGCTTCTTCACCGCCAATCTCAGCGCCAAGATGGCGCTCAAAGGTCTGCGCGTGTTGCAGCTTGGTTGTGACCCAAAGCATGACAGTTGCAACGCGCTATTCGAGGGGCGTAGCTTGCCGACCATCGGCGATCAGTGGCGGCTTTTCAAAGACGCCGGCCGCGAGAAAGAGCTGGACGTGCGTCACTTGATCTTCAAAGCCGACCTGGGGCGCGGCGCGCAGCTCTTCGGCGCGGAGTTAGGCGGGCCGGAGGTTGGCCGTGGCTGCGGCGGGCGCGGCATCTCCTTCGGCTTCGGCCTGCTCGAAGAACGCGGCATGGCCAACTGGGCATTGGATTACATCATCATGGACTTCCTCGGCGATGTGGTGTGCGGCGGCTTTGCGACGCCCATCGCTAAGAGCCTGGCCGAGGAGATCATCATCGTCGCCAGCCATGACCGCATGAGCTTGTATGCGGCGAACAACATCGCCCGCGCCGTCAACTACTTCCAGGCCATGGGCGGCAGCACGCGCCTGATCGGCATGGTGCTCAACCGCGACGACGGCAGCGGCGTGGCCGAGCGCTTCGCCGAGCGCATCGGCTTGCCCATCTTAGCCAAGATTCCTTTCAGCCCGGCGGCCCGCGCGCTCAGCGATCGCTGCAAGTTGCTCTTCGAGTTGCCGGAGATGGATGCCATCTTCGACGCCTTCGTCAATAAGATTCACCGTCGCGAATACACGGCGCCGACGAAGATCACGCCTCTGGAATACGACGAGTTCCTGGCCGTGTTCGGCGCAAGCGAGCCGCCGGACTTGCCCCAAGGCGCCACGCTCGATGAGCTGATGGGACGCGACAGCCAATCGGTGGTCGGCATTGACCTGAACAGCCCGGACTACAGCCAGGACAGCAAAGTCCTGGTGCGGCGCATCATGCAGGAGATGGGGTTGAAGGTCACCCGGCTGGTCGAAGAGCCGGAGCGCGGCGTGGTGGTGACAACCGAAGCCGGCTGGGAAGCAGTCTTCGGCGACCCGTGCAAAGACATAGACGCCAAAATCGCCATCCTGTCTGCGCTCGGCCACAGCGGCGAAAAGTTCCGCCTGGCCGACCTGCGCTATACGGCCGCGCCGTTCTATGAATGAGAAGTCAGAAGAGAGGGGACGCTGAAAGCAACCTGGAAGTCGGCCATGTCCATCAGCCGCGTGGATGTGCCTCTGCTCAGCCAATTGCTCTTCCCGCTCATCACGCCGGGGTTCACGTTTGTCGCCTGGACGCTCCTTGTGCGCAAACGCATGCGCGCTCAGGATGACCACGGCACCTTGGCATGGCTTCCGCCGGCGCTGGGCGGCATCGCCGCGTTCGCGCTCGCGCTGGCGCTCCCCCGGCCGGATCGCACCTGGGTCTTCGTGCCGATCGGCATCTCAACCATGGCCAACGTGGCCCCGGCGGCGTTGCTGATCCACAGCGCGCTCGAGCGACGCAATCGCCTGGCCGCCGGTCTATTCGCCCTCAACTTGATCATCACATTTGCCCTCAGCGGCATTGCCGGTATGCCGAACAAGCCGCTGGAGGCGCACTGGGGCGAGCAGATCATCAGCACCATCTCCAACCTCCAACGCCGGCTTTGCCTGGGCGGCCTGGATGCTCGCGCATTCCCAAACTGCCGCGCTTCAACCCCGCCCGACCTAATCACCGATGCTCGATACCCTAGTGACCGCTCAACAAGAGGAGACACTTCATGGCAAGCCTGACCGTTCCAGAAGGCAATTTGATCACCCCTGAGATTATCGAGACGCGGAGCAAATCTTCGGTCTCCGATCTCCAATCTCAAACGGGCCACTCGGTCTCGCCCGACCACAACCTCACCCCACAGACGATGTGTCCGGCCTTCGGCAGCCTGCGCGTGCTCACCCGCATTGATGGCGTGCAGACGGCGATGGTGACCGATACCGGCTGTCTGTACGGGTTGACTTTCGTCACGCACTTCTACGCCGCACGCAAGAGCATCGCTGCGCCCGCCTTCGGCACGAAAGAATTGGTGGCCGGCAACGTTGCCGAGGCGGCCATCGCGGCGTGCATCGAGGCGAGCAAGATGCCCGGCACCAAGCTGGTGGCGGCCATCTCGCTGTGCGTGGCCGAGACCGCCGGCCTGACCGAAGAGATGTTGCCCCGGCAGATCAACGGCGTGGACGTGATCCTCGTACGGGTGCCCGCCTACGCGATTCACTCACATCCCGAAGCAAAAGATGTCGCCATCAATGCCCTCCTCAAGCGATACGCGCCGGCCCAAACAGAAACCACGGAAGATGGCGTGGAGCGGCCGCTGACTTACGATGGCAGCAACGAGGAGGAAGAGGCGCTGCGCCGGAAGGTCATCATGCTCGGCGAAGTCTTCCCGGCCGATCCGATCTCCGTGGATGCGGTGCTCAAACGGCTGGGGGGCGGCCTGGCAGCCACGTTACCTTCGCGCAACCTGGATGACTACAAGCTGGCGCGGCGGGTGGGCGCGATCGCGGCCGTGCATCCGTTCTACGGCGGCAGCGTGGCGACCTTGCGCGCGGCCGGCGTGCCGATCATCAGCGGCGCACCCGTTGGCCCCGAGGCGACTTACAACTGGATCAAGGCCGTCGCCGCCGCGCTCAAACTGGATGGCGAACTGGCGGAGCAAGTGGCCGCCGAAGAGCGCGACAAGTGCAAGGCCATCATCAGCCAATTCCCGCTGCGAGGCAGAGTGATGGTGTGTGGCTACGAGGGCAATGAGTTGCTCTACGCGCGCTTGCTGGTGGAAGCCGGCGCCGAAGTGCCTTACATCAGCACCAGCATTCAAAAATCGCTCTACACCGCCGCCGACGAGGCATGGCTGAAAGCGCGCGGCACGCGCGAGATCGTCTACCAAAAAACACTGGAGCAAGACGTGCGCGCGCTCGACCGATACCAACCCGATCTGGTGCTCGGCACCACGCCGCTCAGCGCCGAAGCGAAGCAACGCGGCATTCCCGGCATGTACTACACCAACATGTTGAGCGTGCGACCGCTCTTCCTCAGCGCGGGCCTGGCCGGCACCATCCAACTCATTCGCGACGCGCTCGAACGCGCCCCGCGCTATGCGTGGATGCGCGAGTTCTTTGAAGGCCCGCGCCCAACAGCGCCTGCTGGGCCGGCGCCGATCAACACGATGGACTAGCCCCGGCCTTCCGGCGTATAGACTGCCCCTGCTATGACCGACCTGAATGACCTGCCCAATCGCGCGCCGGCCGCCGATCAGTCGCGCGCGCCCATCGAACTCATCCGCGACCTGGAGAGCACCAGCGGCTACTGGGCCGCCGTGTGGACGATGTGCACCCTGCCCGACGTGCATCTCATTTGCGATGCGCCCATCGGCTGCTTCAACCTCGTCGCCACGGCTGTGCCCGATTACACCGATGCCATCCCGCATATTCACAACATCACGCCCAGCGTGATGCGCGAGCAAGAGGTAACCCTGCTCGGCACAGCCGGCGCCGTGCGCCGAGCGGTTGAGGCGCTGCGATCACTTCACCCCGATAAAACGCTCATCGTGGTCAGCACCGCCGAGAGCGAGATGATCTCGTCGGATCACAGCGATTGGCTGAGCAAGCTCGATCCACCTGTGCCGTTCTTCTGGAGCCAGTCACTAGAGGGCGATGAGTGGGAAGGCCGCGACCGCGCGCTGCTTTGGCTGTGGAATCGCTTCGGGCGCGAGCGCGCTGCGCCGCTATCGGCGAACGACGCGCAAATGGTGAACATCATCGGCCCGACCTACGGTTGCTTCAATTCACCCGCCGACCTGCACGAGATCAAGCGGTTGATCGAGGGCGCCGGCGGCAAGGTGAACTTGGTCTATCCGTTCGAGGCGACCTTGGAGGATACGCCGCGCCTATCGCGCGGCGCAGTGAACGTGGTGATGTACCGCGAGTTTGGCGAGGCGCTGGCCAAGGAGCTGGGCAGACCCTATCTGTTCGCGCCAATGGGCATCCGTGAGACGACGGAGTTCATCCAGCAGCTCGGCGACCTGCTCGGCACGCGCGCACAGGCCGATGCGTTCATCGCCCGCGAGAAGCAGACCACGCTCGCGCCGCTGTGGGACCTCTGGCGCGGCCCCCAGGGCGACTGGTTCGCCACGACCGAGTTTGCTGTTGTGGCCGGCCGCAGCTACACCGAGGGCCTGGTGCGCTTGTTAGCCGACGAGCTTGGCATGAAACTGCACTTCGCCAGCGGTCGGCCGCGTCGCCCCGGCGAGATGGACAACATCCAAATCCGCGAGACGCTGCACAAAAAGCAGCCGGCCTTTTTGTTCGGCAGCTTGAACGAGAAGATCTACTTGACCGAGGCGCAGGCCAAGGCGACGCACTTCATCCCTGCCGCGTTCCCCGGCGCAGTGGTGCGCCGCGCGCTGGGCACCCCGTTCATGGGCTATAGCGGCGTCGTCTACATCGTGCAAGAGATGGTGAACCGCTATTACGACCTGGTGTTCAACTTCCTGCCTTTCGACAACGTGGCAGCCGCCGGCCAGCCCAAAGAGGCGGCCAACCCGCTGACGGCAGCGAGCCGGCTGGTGTGGAGCGAAGCAGCACGGGCGCAGCTCGACCGACATCTCGAAGGCATCCCGTGGATCAGCCGCATCAGCGCCAGCCGCGAGCTGCGCGCGCAGGTCGAGGTCTATGCCATCAAGCACAACCTGCGCGAAGTGACGCCGGATACCGTAGAGCAAGCACTGGCGGCAACGGCCGCGCAGCGGTGAGCGCAGCCATGGCGGATGATCCTCTCTACGCCTATTTCATCGGCCCGGATGGGGTCTTCCCGTCTGTGGGGCTGGCCGCCCTGTTTGCGCTGATGCAGTTCGGCTTTATGGCCACCGAATCGCGGCGCAAGCGGACGGCCGGCGCTGCGACGGCGCGCGCGCAGGGCCTATTTCCGCCTTTGGGGTTGGCGCTGCTGATCGGACTGACTGCGCGTTTGACGTGCGGCTTTTTGAAGATCGGCGTCGTCCGTGGCGAGATGCGCGATGGCATCGTGTGGGCCGGCGTGCTCATGGTGGCGCTGGGATGGGGGACGCGCCTGTGGGCGCAGCGCGCGCTGGGAGGCTACTTTGTGGGCGAGGTGGCCGTGCAGCCGGGTCATGTGGTGGTGCGCGATGGCCCATATCGCTGGGTGCGCCATCCGGCCTACACAGGCGGCTTTTTGAGCAGCGTCGGTTTTGCCCTGATGCTGAGCACATGGCTCGGAGCGCTCATCAGCGCGGTCATGCTCATTTGGGCGTATGCCGTGCGCGTGCCACGCGAAGAAGCGCTGCTCGCGCGCGCATTGGGCGAGGCCTATCGCGATTACATGGCGCGCACCAAGCGTTTTGTGCCGTTCGTGTTTTGAGTTCGACGGGGCAGCCGCAATGATCGCGCTTTTGTTTCTGGACAGACACAGACTATGAACCTGCGCGAATGGCGTTCCCTCTCCGCCGGCCGGCCGGTAGACCGTGCCCGGCTGTATGACATCCTGATGAACCAAGTGCGACTCAAGCGCGAGCCGGTCGCCGTGACGTACTGTGATGCCGCGCCGCCGCCCGGCTACCAGCCCGCGCGCGTGCCCGTGTGCAGCATTCTGCATCACGCCGAGCGGGGCAAGAAGATCTACGTGGATGCGCAGCAGCACGATTGCTACGTCGGCCAGTATCACCTCGGCTTTTTGCCGCACGAGGAGGCCGGCAGCCTGATCTGCGATGGCGAATACCTGACGATGGCCCAAGGCTTCTTCACGCCGGTCGCCGCCAAGCGCAACAAGCAGCAGAGCTACACGCTGCCGGTTGGAGCAATTGCTGCCATCGCCGCTGCGCCGTTGCGCGACCTCGACGCGGACGTGCCGATGGACTTACTGTGCATCATCACCGACGCGCAGCGCGCCATGCAGATCGCCGGCGCGGCCAGCGTGCGCGAAGGGACGTTGCCTCACGGCGAGTTGGGGCCATCATCGTGTTCGTCGCTGTTCGCCGCGCCGTGGCACACGCAGAACACGGTGTTCGCCCTGGGCGAGGGCGGCGGGCGGGGCTTCAATCACGTCGCCAGCGGCGAGCTGTTCGTGGCGCTGCCGGCGCATCATATCGCCTATGTGATCGAGATGTTCGAGAACTTCTGGTTCAAGCCCGATGAGATGCGCCGACTGATGTTCCCCAGCCACGCGGCTGGAAGCGCGCCACGCTAAAAACAGACAGGGCGGATGATTCACATCCGCCCTGTTGCATTCCGGCTTCAACCCCGATCTCCTCAATCGCGCTGGCGACCCATGAGCGTGATGTAGTAGAGCAACGTGGTGAGCGCCTGCGCGGCCGCAGCGACATAGGTCAGCGCAGCGGCATCGAGCACCTGCTTCGCGCCTCGCAACTCCTGATCGGTGAGCAGATAGTTAGTTTGCAGCATGGCCAGCGCCCGGCGGCTTGCATCGAACTCCACCGGCAAGGTGACAATGGCGAACAGCGCAGCCAGGCCAAAGCCGATGACACCGACCCACATCAGCGGCTCGGACGCCAGCATCAGGCCGAGGATGAACAGGATCGGACCGACCCACCCGCCGAGTTGCACGGCGGGCACGATCGCCCCGCGCAGCTTGAGCGGGCCGTAGTTTTCTTTGTCTTGCAGAGCGTGGCCCAACTCGTGAGCGACGACGGCGACAGACGCGATGGAGTTTTGCTGCGAACTCTGCGACAACGCCACCGTCTTGCTGCGTGGATCGTAGTGGTCGGTAAGATGGCCGGGGACGCTCGTCACACCGACGCTCAGCCCATTCCGGTTGATGAGCACCTGGGCCGTCTGAATGCCATTCACGCCGGAGCGGGTCGGCACACGTGCATATTTGGCGAAGGTGCTTTGAACCTTCCACTGCGCCCACATCGCCAACAGCAACGGCGGGACCGCGAACACGAAATAGAGCGGATCGAAGTAGAACACTCGTCAACCTCCTTGGGGTTTTACCCTGATCTTTCTGGAATTATCCTCAACACGTGTCTGATCTAAAAAAATTGTACTAGACCGGCATTTTCAAATCCTTGAGCGAAGCTTAGAGCTGAGTAACCCGGCGTCCCGATTCATCGCTCGAAACGGTAGCGGGCTGCGCCAGCTTGTAGGCAATGCCGCGCTGCTGCAGGCCGGCGATGAAGTCCGCCGGCGCGTGCGCATCGGTAATCAGCAACTTGATGTCTTCCAGCCGGGCGTAATTGGCCAACACCCCGCGCCCGAGTTTGGATGAATCGGTGAGCACGTAGCTTTCATCGGCGGCGCGCATCATGGCCTGCTTCAGTTGTGCATCCAGTGGGTTGGGAGTGCTGTAGCCCTCGTACAGCGTGACGCCCGTGGCGCCCAGAAAGGCTTTGTCCACGTGAAAGCCGGTCAGGGCGCTCACGGCCGTTGGTCCGATGAGCGCCAGGCTATGCCCACGCACGTGCCCACCGGTCAGGATCAGGTCCCAGCCGGCTTGCGCCAACTCCAGCGCGATGGGCACCGAACTCGTGATCACCGTCAGGTGCCGGAAGCGCCCGAGCATCGCTCGGGCCAGCGCCAGCGTGGTGCTGCCGGCGTCAAGGATCAGGGCGTCGCCCTCGCGAATGTATTCGAGCGCAGCATGAGCGATGGCGCGTTTCTCCGCTGCGTGCAGCTCGAGCTTTTCGAGGAAGGAGGGGTTGAAGCGGCTTTTATGCGCCGGCACTGCGCCGCCATGGGTGCGCTGCAACAGGCCGCGCGCCTCAAGCTCGGTCAGGTCTTTGCGGATGGTAACCGCGCTGACGTCGAAACGTCGCGCCAGGTCCTCTACGCGCACGCGCCGCTCGCTTTCGAGCAGCTCGATGATTGCACGGCGACGCTCTTCGGACATGGGGTTGGGTTGGGCGTCAATGCGTCGGTTGAACCTCCGCCACACGTACCGGCCGGCCTTCGCGCCAACTGCGCGTCGCCGCCAGCGCCAGGCGCTGTGTCTCCAGCGCGTCTGCCGGGCCTGGGCTGGGCGGAAG
Organism: Candidatus Roseilinea sp. NK_OTU-006; assembly: GCF_012931985.1. Lineage (GTDB taxonomy): Bacteria > Chloroflexota > Anaerolineae > J036 > Brachytrichaceae > JAAFGM01. The sequence continues at coordinate 100,593 of NZ_JAAFGM010000006.1, read as the reverse complement.
TCCGGCGCGCAGCGCCGCGAGGAACGCTTCTATCTCCAGCCGGTAGGCCGCCGCGAAGCGGTCCGGGAAGTTCTCGAAATGGTCACCCTCGTAGCCAAAACGGCGCGAAAAAGTCATCGGCGTCTTTTGCACCGCTTCAACTACGACCTTGCCGTCCGATCCGGCGACTTCGGTGCGGATGTCGTAGCCCCAGGCCGACCGGCGCGCGGTCTCCACCACGCCCAGGGCGCCGTTGGCGAAGCGCAGCAGCGTGATCGCCGTGTCGGCGTCGCCGGCCTCCTGAAAGCGCTCATCAATCAGCGTCGCGCCCCAGGCGTGCACTTCCTCGACCTCGCCGACGAGGTAGCGCGCCAGGTCGAAGTCGTGCACTGCCATGTCGAGGAAGATACCGCCGCTGCCCTGTAAGAACTTGAGCGGCGGCGGGTAGGTGTCTCGGCCGAGCGCGCGAAAGGTCTCGATGCGTCCCAGCTCGCCGGCCTCGATCTTGCGTTTGGCGGCTTGATAGCCTGGATCGAACCGGCGCATGAATCCGATCTGTAGCGGCACACATTTCGCGTTCACCAGCGCGACGATGCGCTGGGTCTCGTCCAGATCGAGCGCGATCGGTTTCTCGCACCAGATGGCCTTGCCGGCGTTGGCAGCCACTTCGATCAAATGCGCATGGGTTGCCGTGGGCGTGGCGATCAACACGGCATCTACTGCTGGGTCGGTGATTGCACTTTCGATGTCATCGGTGGCCCGTTCGGCGCGGGCGATGGCCTTGCCTTGTTCGGCGGCTTCGCGCCTGGCGTCGGCCACGACCACGACGCGCACGTCCGGTATGGCGCTCAAGTTGCACAGGTGCGTCAGCCCCATCCGGCCGACGCCGATGAATGCAACGCCGATCATGCAATCTCCTTGACTTTCACGGGTCGCCCCTCAATCAGCGAACGCTTGGCGGCCAGCCCGATGACGACGGCGATGCGTCCATCTGAACCGTCCACTGCGGTCGGCTTGTCCTTAACGATCGCCTGCACAAAGGCTTCGATCTCGCGCTGGTAGCTCTCGATATAGCGCTGCATGAAGAAGTTCAGCAGCAAGTCGCGGCGCACGGCGCATGCATCGCTGATGATGACGTTGTTCGGATAATTGTTATCGGCAACGACTGCGCCGCGGCTGCCGAACACCTCGGCGCGCTGGTCGTAGCCATAGACAGCGCGCCGGCTGTTGTGTATTGTGCCCAGCGCGCCGTTGGCGAAGCGCAGCAGCGTCACCGCCGTGTCCACGTCGCCGGCAGCGCCAATCGCAGGGTCCACGCGCACCGCGCCCAGGGCACACACCTCCTCGATCTCACTGCCGATCAGGAAGCGCGCCATGTCGAAATCGTGGATGGCCATGTCCAGGAATAAACCACCGGAGACCTTCACGTATTCGATCGGCGGCGGCGCCGGATCGCGGCTGACGATGTGCAGCGTGTGGGGTTCGCCGATCTCGCCGCTCTCCACGGCGCGGCGAATGCGCTGAAAGTTAGCATCGAAGCGCCGGTTGAAACCGATCTGTAGCTTAACGCCGGCTTTCTCGACGGCGCACAGCGCGCGGTCAATTGCTGCTAGATCGAGCGCAATTGGCTTCTCGCAGAAGATGTGCTTGCCGGCTTGCGCAGCCGCCTCGATCAACACCGCGTGTGTATCGGTGGATGAGCAGATCAGCACGGCATGGATAGACGGATCGTTGATCAGCGCGCTCGGGTCGCACGTTGCGTGGGGGATGCCGTTCTGAGTTGCGCAGGCGCGCACGGCAAATTCGTTCACATCGGCTACGGCAACCAGCGTTGCATCTTTGACACGGCGTGTGATAGTTTCAGCGTGCACCTGGCCGATGCGTCCGGCGCCGATGAGACCGATGCGCAAAGGAGCGGGCATGGTGTGGTTTGTGGCGTCTGCGTCGGGTATCGCATATCGCGCGCAGTATCACGCGACATGCGATACCGACTACCCGATGGGGAATTGCCCCTACTTGTACCGGTCCGCGTTCTCCTTGGTGACGAGTTCGGTGCCGGTGTCAATGTTCTCCGGGATGGATTCGCCCTTGACCAGCTTGAGGGCGTTCTCGACGCCAAGCGCGCCCATGTTGTAGGGGTTCTGGGCGACCGTCGCTTCCATCTCGCCGGCGAGGATGGCCGCCGCAGCATCCGGGTTGGCGTCGAAGCCGACGACGACAACCTTGTCGTTGACGCCGGCGTTCTTAAGCGCCTCGACGGCGCCAAGGGCCATGTTGTCGTTGGAAGCAAAGAGGCCCTGGAGGTCAGGGTTTCTGGTGAGGATGTCCTCCATGACCGAGGTGGCTTTGGCGCGGTCCCACTCGGCGGAGAGTTCGGCGACGATGTTCATGCCGCACTCGGTGAGGCCGGCCTTCGCACCGTCGGCGCGGGCTTTGCCGGTGGACTGGGTGATGATGCCCTGGAGAATGGCGACCTTGCTGCCCTTGGGTAGGTTCTTGCAGAGGTAGTCCACGCCGAGCTTGGCGCCGAGTTCGTTGTTGGTGCCGATGAAGGTCGCGCCGGGAAGATCGCCCTTGGTGTCAATGAAGAGCACCTTGACGCCTTGAGCCTGCGCCTTCTCGAGCACGGGGCGAAGGGCAGCGGGGTCGGTGGGAGCGATGGCGATGGCGCTGACGCCCTTGGCAAGCTGGTCTTCCACCTGGGCGATTTGGGCCTGAACGTCGCTCTCGGCAGGCGGGGCGAGGACGATGACCTCAACGCCGAGTTCCTTGCCCTTCTCGACCGCGCCCTTCTCGACCGCAGCCCAGAATGGATTGCCGCCGCCCGGCCCCTTCATCGAGACCAGGATGCGCACGTCCTTTGCCTCTGGCGCAGCCGGCGCAGCCGGCGCTTGCGCAGCCGGGGGCTGGGCGGGGGGTTGTGCCGGCATAGCGCACGCCGACATCACCATAGCCACAGCGGCCGACAATCCAACGAGCAATTTCGTTTTTCGATACATGTCCTTCCTCCTTCTTGGGATGTGGTTAGTTTTACGTGTCCGGAGCACTCTGCTCCGGTAAACACCGACTTGACAACCTCGCGACCCGATAGACCTGACGGGCTACTCACTCGCGCTGCCAGCGCGACGGCGCAGCACATCCAGGAACACAGCAAAGATGATGACGACGCCGATCAGCACTTGCTGCCAGAACACCTGCACGTTGTTTAGGTTCAGGATGTTGCGCATCAGGCCGATGACGAGCACGCCGGCCAACACACCCAGCACGGAGCCGCGTCCGCCGAAGAAACTCGCCCCGCCGATGATCACAGCAGAGATAGCGTCGAGCTCGGCGCCGATGCCGGCGTTGGGGAAGCCAGAATTGGTGCGGCCGGCGACCAGCAGCCCGGCCAAGCCGGCCATCGCCCCGCACAAGATGTAGACCAGCATGAGCGTGCGATCCACGTTGATGCCGCTCACCCGCGCTGCTTGCGGGTTACCACCGATAGCGTAGATGTGCCGGCCGGTGCGCGTGTATTGTAGGAAGACCAAGAAGCCGACATACAACACGGCGACGATGATGAGGCTGACCGGCAGTTGTACGTTGCCCAGCGCGATGTTGCCGGCGCCCCAGAAGCGCACGACCTCCGGCAGACCGCTCACCGGCACACCGCCCGACACCAAGTTGGCCAGGCCGCGCGCGATGTTAAGCGTGCCCAGCGTGACGATGAAGGGGTGCGGCAGGCGCATCTTGGTCAGCCCAAAGCCGTTGACCAAGCCTACCCCCATGCCGATCAGGATCGGCAACGGCACGAGCAACGCCGGCGGAAAGCCGTCGCGCGCCAGCACTGCCGTCGTCATCATCGCCAGCGCCAGCACCGAGCCGACCGACAGGTCAATGCCGGCGGTTAAGATCACTACGAACATGCCGATGGCCAGGACGGCGTTGGCGGCGTTTTGCCCCGGCAGGTTCGATAGGTTGCGCCAGGTGAGAAAGATGCCCGGCTGTGTGATTGCGCCGATCAAGACCATCAGCAGCACCAGGAACAGGATGCCAAAGCGATCAATGTAGGGGATCAGCCGCACGCGCAGGCTGCGCTCGCGGGTGGAGAGTTGGGCGTCGGATGTCGTCGTGGCCATGTCAATTCAGGTCAAAAATCTTGGCCGCCTGCGCGACCGGCGATTTGTTGCCCATGATCCAGCCGATCACCTCGTTGCGGCTGGTCTCGGCCAGCGGCGCTTCGGCAAAGTTGCGCCCGTGAAACAGCGCCATCACTCGGTCGCAGACGTAGAAGATGTCGTCCAGGCGGTGGCTGATGAGGATCACGCCGATGCCATGGTTCCTCAAATCTTTGATCAGGTCGAGCACTTTGCGCACTTCTTTGATGGCCAGTGCAGCCGTTGGCTCGTCCATGATGACGACCTTGGCATCGAAGGCGGTGGCGCGCGCAATCGCGACTGCCTGGCGTTGGCCACCGGATAGCTCTTCGACGCGCTGCCGGACGCTCTTCACCTCAATCTTGAGCTTCTCCAGATGCTCCTTGGCCAGGCGCATGCTTTCGGCGTTGTCCACCAGCTTGAATGGGCCGAAACGGCGCACGCGCTCACGACCGAGGAAGATGTTTTCATCAATGCGCAGGTTGCCGGCCAGCGCCAGGTCTTGATACACCATCTCGATGCCTCGGTCGCGTGCCTCTTTCGGGCTGGCAAAGTGCGCCGCTTGGCCATCCACATACAACTGGCCTGCGCTGGGTGGATAGAGTCCGGCGAGGATCTTCATGAGCGTGGATTTGCCGGCGCCGTTATCGCCGACCACACCCAGCACCTCTCCGCGATAGAGCTTCAGGTACACGTCCTCCAGAGCCGTCACTGCGCCGAAGTACTTGCAAATGCCGCGCGCTTCGATAACCGGCGTGCGTTCCGCTTCCGATGGACTTGTCGCTTGCGTCATAGCCTCCTCCTGTTCTCAACTCGTGGGCGCCTTGGACGGTCATCCTCGCCCTTTATATGCCTAAGTCTCTCAGGTAAGCGCGATTGCGCCGGGCGCTTTCTTTGGGCGTGCCCATCCCCGGCAATACATCTTGTTCGACGGTCACATAGCCCCGGTAGCCGTGTTGCTTCAGCCACGCAACCACGCGGTCGAACGGCACACATCCGCGTCCTAATTCACAGAACACCCCGCGGCGCACGGCGGCGTGATAGTCCCAGCCCTCGTCGGCGGCGCGTCGGGCCGTATCGGGCGCACAATCTTTGAGATGGACATACGCTATGCGCGCCCCAAATCGCTCCAGCCCTCGCATCACCTCATCGGCGGTAGGGCGTCCGCTGCCCCAGGCATAGTGGCCGGTGTCGAAGACCAGCCCGACGCGCTGCGGATCGGTCAGCGCCAGCAGGCGGGCGATCTCATCGGGCGTCTCGACGAAGCCGGCGCAGTGGTGATGGAAGACGACGCGCAGGCCGGTCGCTTCGGTCACGGCGCGGGCGACCTGGTTCACGCCTTCGGCGAAGATGCGCCATTGGGCTTCGCTCAACGACATCGCCGGCGTGACGCGGCCGGCATGGCGGGCCCGCACCGGATCGCTGGCGTTGTCATCGCTCAGGACGAGGAAGGGAGGATATTCCGGGTTGGCGACGGCCGCCAGCAATTGCGCCGTGCGCAGCGCGCGCGCTGCGCCCTCCGCATGAGCAGCGCGGTCGGCGAAGCGCACCGGCACGAACGCCCCGGTCATCGTCAACCCGCGCCGCTCGAGTTCGTCGCGCAGCGTCGCCGGATCGGTCGGCATGAAGCCCCAATCGCCTAGCTCGACCCCGGTATAGCCGGTCTCAACGACTTCGTCAAGCATCTGGGCGTAGCCAATGCGACCGACCTGTGCACCTTCAAACTCCAGTGTGCCCCAGGAACAGGGGGCGTTGCCGACATGGATCATGGTCAATCGTTCGTCGTTGAACTTTCGATCACCCGCGGTAGGATTCGGTTTAGAACAACCGCTCCTCAGCGCGCTTCCTCTCCCATTCGCGGCGTGCTTCTCGCACCGCGGGCATTTCGCTGACTTCCGCGACCGGTACATCCCACCAGCTCTCGTAGCTCGGCACGCTTTCGTAGCGGTCAACTTGCACGTAGACGACGGTAGTGACCTCGGTATGCTTGGCCGCCTGGTAAGCCTGCACGAACTCATCGTAGGTGTGCGCCTTGAACACGGCGGCGCCCAGGCTACGCGCGTTCTCGGCCAGGTCCACCGGAAGTTCTTCCACATCGTCCTTCAGCTCGTCGCCCGGCAGGTAGCCGTTGACCGGATAGACGTAGCGCGTGCCGAAGCCGCCCTGGCCCAGCGACCGGCTGAGCCCGCCGATGCTCTTGAAGCCCTGGTTGTCCACCAGCACGATGATGAGTTTGTAGCCCTCTTGCACCGAAGTGACGATCTCCTGTGCCATCATCAGGTAACTGCCATCGCCCACCAACACGGTCACTTCGCGTTCGGGCGCGGCCATCTTCACGCCGAGCCCGCCCGCGATCTCGTAGCCCATGGTGCTATAGCCATATTCGAGGTGATAGTGCTTGGGGTGATGCGCGCGCCAGAGTTTGTGCAGGTCGCCCGGCATGCTGCCGGCGGCGTTGACGATCACGCCGTCCGGGTCGCTCAGCGCATTGACCGCGCCGATGATCTCGCCTTGGCTGGGCAGTGGGCTGTGGCGGATGTCGTAGATGCGCTGCACCTCGCGGTCCCATTCGTCGTGCAGTTGGCGCGCGCGCGCCTCGTAGTCCGCCGGTGCGCGCCAGCCGGCCAGCGCCGGCAGCAGCTCTTCCAGCGCCGCGCGCGCATCCCCCGTGACGGCGATGGCCGCGTGCTTGTGGGCGTCAAACTCCGCGATGTTGACGTTGACGAAGGTGACGTTGGGATGCTGGAAGGCGGTCTTGCTGGCCGTGGTGAAGTCGCTGTAGCGTGTGCCGATGCCGATCACCACGTCGGCATCGCGGGCGATGCGGTTGGCGGCAAAAGTCCCGGTCACGCCGATGGCGCCCAAGTTGAGCGGGTGGTCGTAGCGCAAGCTGCCCTTGCCGGCCATCGTCTCAGCAACGGGGATGCCGGTGGCGTCTACGAACCGCCGAAGCGCTTCGGTGGCTTCGGCGTAGATCACGCCGCCGCCGGCGATGATGAGCGGCTGCTTGCTGCGGCGAATGACCTCGGCGGCGCGACGGAGCGCGCCCACGTCAGGGCGCGGCCGGGGCACGTGCCACACGCGCTCGCGGAAGAAGTGTGCCGGATAGTCAAACGCCTCGGCCTGCACATCTTGCGGCAGCGCCAGCGTCACTGCGCCGGTCTCGGCCGGGCTGGTGAGCACGCGCATCGCTTCGGGCAGCGCCGTGAGAATTTGATCGGGTCGGTTGATGCGATCCCAGTAGCGGCTCACCGGCTTAAAGCAGTCGTTGACCGAGACATCCTGAGAGTGTTCGCTCTCCAATTGCTGGAGCACCGGCGCCACATTGCGGCGGGCGAAGATATCGCCGGGCAGCAGCAGCACCGGCAGCCGGTTGATCGTGGCGGCGGCCGCGCCGGTGATCATGTTCGTCGCGCCGGGGCCGATCGAGCTGGTGCAGACGAGCGTCTGCAGCCGGTTCTTCATGCGCGCATAGGCAGCAGCGGTATGCACCATCGCCTGCTCGTTACGGCACAGGTAGTAGCGAAAGTCGCGGTTTTGCTGCAGGGCCTGGGCAATGCCGGCGATGTTGCCGTGGCCAAAGATGCCGAAGCAGCCGGCAAATAACGGCTGGGTGTGGCCGTCGCGCTCGGTATGTTGGGCCTTCAGAAACTTGATGACGGCCTGGGCAGTGGTCAGACGAATTGAACTCATCGCGGCGCTCCTAAAGAAGAGTTGTCGTGAGTGGCACAGACTTCATCCATTCGTCGTAGTTCATCATCAACCTCCTCACTCCCGACTCCCGACCTTCGCCCCCCGACCTCTCGACTCCCGCGAAGGTAACCAGCGCCTATAGCCCTCCCCTGCTATTCGCAAATGCCATGGCCTCCTCCAGCGTCGGCATGAAGTTGGCGCATCCATGCTTGGTGACCAAGATGGCGCCGCAGGCGTTGGCCAGCCGGGCGCTCCTGTGCCAGCCCCAGCCGTGGACGTAGCCATACAGGAAACCGGCGGCGAATGCGTCGCCGGCGCCGAGGATGTTCACTACTTCGACCGGGAAGGCGTCGGCGTCTATCGTTGAGCCGTCGCGCAGGTATACGCGCGACCCCTGTAGCCCGCGTTTGCGCACTACCGCCTGCACGCCCATCGCCATCATCGCGCGAATCGCCGATTCGACATCGCCTCGCACGCGCGCATCGCTCACCTGCGAGTGCATCAACGACATCTGCGCCGGATCGGTGAGCATGGCGGCGTTGAGCTCGTCGTCGGTGGCGATCACGATATCCACCGTGTGCAACGCCGAGCGGATCGCCACGCCGAACGCGCGCGGGTCGTGCCATTGGTCGGGCCGGAAGTCCACGTCGAGCACCACGCGCACACCGCTGCGTCGCGCCAGCTCGGCGGCGAAGAGCGTCGCGCTGCGGCAAGGGTCCTTGTAGAGGTTGGTGCCGGCGAATTGAAAGACCTTTGCAGCCGCGATGGGCGCGGCCAGCACATCATCTATCGTCAGTTCCATGTCGGCGCAGTTGTCGCGGTAATAGACCAACGGGAAGCGATCTGGCGGCTCGATGCCCAGCAGCACGGCGCTGGTGCGATGGCCGGGTTTGCGCGGGATGAACTGCGTCTCCACCCCTTCTCGCTTGAGGAAGTTCAAGATGAAATCGCCCACCAGGTCTTCGCCGACAGCAGTGAGTAGCACGCTGCGCAGCCCCAGCCGGCGCGCGCCCACGCTGACGTTGGTGGGCGAGCCGCCGACGAACGCGGCAAAGCGCGTGATCTCCACGAAGGGCGCGCCGATGTCGGCGCTATACAGGTCAATGGACGAGCGCCCCATGTGGAAGGTGTCGTAGCCGGTCGGCTTCTCCATCGTCAATCACAATTCCCGACTTCTGACTCACCACTCCCGATTCGATACAGCGGCACGCGCGGATCTCGGCTGCGATACGTGGCCTTCACCCACGCATAGCGCGGATCCTCGCTGTTGGCCAGCGATTGTGCGCTGCCGGCCAACACGTTCAAGTAGTACGTTGTGTACCCCGGCGGGCTGGCGACCGGGTGATAGCCCTCCGGCACCAGCACAACGTCATTTTGGCACGCCGTCACCACAGCGTCAATCGGCGCGCCGGCGCGGTGCAGCGGCGATTCAAGATCGGTGTAGATGCGTTGATAGGCATACCCTTCGGGACGATCGAACTTGTAGAAGTACACCTCCTCCAAGTCAGCCTCGACGATGCGGCCCTGCTCATCGGTCTTGTGAACGTCGTGTTTATGGGGCGGGTAGCTGCTCCAATTGCCGCCCGGCGTATAGACCTCGACCATCACCAGCCGGTGGCAGTCGAACCCCGGCGGGATGATGTTGTTGATCTGGCGCGTGGCATTGTCGCCGCCGCGGATTTCAACCGTGATGTCCGCAGGCTGAATCAGCCGGGCCGGGTGATCCTGATCGGTCGGCGCGAAAGCCAGCGCGATTTCAGCATCCTTCTGCGCCGCAACGCTGAACGTCATCCGACGAGGCAGGTAAACCGCGTACGGCAAGCCCCCGAAGACCGATGCGCGTTGGCCGATGTCGCACCAGCGACCGACGTCGGCTTCCAGGCTGATGACCCCACTGAGCACGACCAGCCCCAGCTCGTTTTCTCCAGTCGTGTGGGTGTAGCTTTCGCCCTGCGTCAGACGACGCACCTCGAAGGTGATGAACTCCCAGCCGGCCAGCGCGGGCGTCACGCGCGTGATCAGCCCGGGATCGCCGAATGGCTGTGGGTGAACGACGAGGTTGGTGTGATCGTATCGCACGCGCGTATCCCTCCAGGATCACGCGCCTATTATGCACAGTTTCGATTCAAAATCAAGAGGGGGGCGAAAAATTTTCGATTGCGACTATACAACCTGCTCAGCCGAAACCCCACCGCTCCGAGGACGCCCTCAGTGGGCTCGGAAGTGGTGATACATTCGGTTGAGCGTGCTGGAGTGAGGATGGGTGCAGGCCATGCGCTGTGTCTTGCCCCTGCCGCACGGTGCCCCGATGAATCCAGGGGAGACCGATTCGGTCGTACAATGCCTGGCTATGACGCACTCCATCCGGGAAATCGAGCAGCGCTTTACCTCGGGTGTGTATCCGAAGCGCGACCTGACCCTCGTGCGCGGCAAGGACGCGACCGTATGGGATGATGAGGGGCGCGCCTATGTGGACTGCGTGGGCGGGCAAGGCGTAAGCACTTTGGGGCACGCCAACGAAGCTGTAGCCCGCGCGATTGCCGAGCAAGCGCTGAAGCTGATCTCATGCCCTGAGATTTTCTACAACGACACGCGCGCGCAGTTCGAGGCGCTGCTGATATCCATCCTGCCGGCTGGGTTGGAGCGGGTTTATCTGTGCAACAGCGGCGCCGAAGCCGTCGAGGCGGCCATCAAGTTTGCGCGCCTGAGCACGGGGCGGCCAAACATCGTGGCAACCGTGCGCGCCTTCCACGGGCGCACCTTGGGCGCGCTGAGCGCTACCTACGAGCCGAAATACCGCGAACCATTTCAACCGCTCGTGCCCGGATTCAGCCACGTACCCTACAACAACATCGAGGCGCTGGCCGCGGCTGTGAACGATCAGACCGCTGCCGTCCTCATCGAAGCCGTTCAGGGCGAAGGCGGCGTCCATCCCGGCACGCCCGAGTACCTGCGCGCCGCGCGTGAGATCACCGAACAACACGGCGCGCTGCTGATCGTGGACGAAGTGCAGACCGGCTTTGCCCGCACCGGTCGGTGGTTTGCGGTCGAACACAGCGGCATCGCTCCCGACCTGATGCCGATGGGCAAAGCCATCGCCGGGGGCGTGCCGATGGGCGGCGTAGGGATCCGCCCCACCGTGAAGAACTTGGCCCCCGGCGTGCACGGCAGCACCTTCGGCGGCAACCCGCTGGCCTGCGCAGCCGGCATCGCCTCGATCCATGAGATGAAGCGACTCGACCTGCCCCGCCAGGCCGCCGAGAAAGGGGCTTATTTCAAAGAGCGATTGGAAGAAGTGAACGCCCCGGTCATCCGCGAAGTGCGCGGCGCCGGATTGTTGATCGGTGTCGAGTTGAAGACGAAAGTCGCGCCCTACTTGCGCGCGCTGCAAGCCGAAGGGGTGCTGGCGCTGCCAGCCGGCCTCAATGTGCTGCGCTTTCTGCCCCCGGCTGTCATTACCTACGAACAGATTGACTTCGTCGTGGAGAAGACCGCCAAAGTCCTCGCTGCGTAGTATGAACACATTTCCACTGACCGACGCCATCCCGGCCCACGAGGAAATAGAACGCCCCTCCTCGATAGGAGAGACGATGTTCATCCGCCATTGGCAGCCGGAAGGCGAAACGCGCGGCTCGGCGGTGCTTGCGCATGGCGTCTTCGAGCACAGCGGGCGTTATCACCACGTCGCCGAGCGCTTCACGCGACGCGGATATCAGGTCTGGGCGCCCGACCACTACGGGCATGGCCGCTCTGCCGGCCCGCGCGGATACATCCAGCATCCGAATCATTTCATAGACGACCTCAGACTCGTCGTCGAACTGGCGACGATGGCAACCGGATGCAAGCCGATCTTGCTGGGGCACAGCATGGGTGGCACAATCGCTGCGCTGTATGCCATCCGGCAGCAAGAGACGCTGCGCGCGCTGGTGTTATCGTCGCCGGCGCTGCGCATCCACGCTTCGGACTGTGTCATCGCCATCGGGCGCATCGTCAGCGACATCATCCCGGCTGCGCCAATGCCCAGCGGGCTTTCGCAGCCTGCGACGCACAACCAGGCCTGGGAAGCATGGAAAGCGAGCGATGCGCTCCGACACAACCGGCTGACCTTTCGCACTGCCCGATTCATCGTGGACGCCGGCGAAGAAGCGCGCGCCCAAGCCCATACGCTGGGCATCCCGGTGTTGCTGCTGGTGGCCGGCGAGGATACCTACGTGGATAAGCGCGGCGCGCACGAGTTCTTCGCGCGGTTGCCGGCCAACACCGGCGAACTTCACGAATATGCCGGCTTCTACCATGAAATCTTCAACGAGGTCGAGCGAGAGACGCCGCTGAGCGACCTGGACGCATGGCTGGAGAAGCTGGACAGGGGGGCAAGGCGTGGTTGACGATTCGCCATTACGCATGATCGCGCTGCTCGAACAATGCGTGCGCATCCCCTCGCTCAGCGGGCAGGAGCGCGCCGCGGCGGATTTTCTGTGCAGGGAGATGCGCCGACGTCGCTTCGACCGCGCCTTCATTGACGAGGCCGGCAATGCCATCGGCGTGGTCGGCCATGGCGCACGCCAAATCGTGCTGCTGGGTCACATAGACACGGTGGGCGGCCACGTGCCGGTGCGCTACGAAGACGGCAAACTCTACGGGCGAGGCACGGTGGATGCCAAGGGGCCGCTATGCGCTTTCATCCTCGCGGCCGAGGCGCTGGCCCCGGCGATTGCGCCGGAATGGCAGATCATCGTCGCCGGCGCGGTGGAAGAAGAAGCGGCAACCTCTAAGGGGGCGCGTTTCGTCGCGACACAGTACCGGCCGGAGATGTGCATCATCGGCGAGCCAAGCGGCGCCGACGGCATTACGCTGGGCTACAAAGGGCGCCTGCTCATTCAGGCGCATGTCGAGCGCCCGTCGCAACATACGGCAATCCCCGAACCGAGCGTCAGCGAATCGGCCGTCATGCTGTGGAACCACGTCAAGGCGCTGGCCGACGCATGGAACGCAGACAAGCCCAAAGCCTTCGACCAGTTATTGCCATCGCTGCGCCGGATCCAGTCCGGCGACGACGGGCTGCGCGAATGGTGCGACATGGTCATCGGCATGCGATTGCCGATCGCGTTTGGGCCGGATGCGCTGCAGCGCGAGATCGAAGCCTGGCAAGCAAGCAGACCCGATGGGCATCGCTTCGCGTTGAGCTTCAGCGGGGCCGAGCCGGCCTGGCGCGCCCCCAAAGATACGCCTCTGGCGCGCGCGTTTGTAGATGCCATTCGCGCAGAAAAGATGCGACCGGCTTTCAAGCTCAAAACAGGCACGGCCGACTTCAACGTGGTTGGGCCGGTTTGGAACTGCCCGATCATCGCCTATGGCCCGGGCGATTCATCGCTCGATCACACGCCGCACGAGCATATAGCTATTGACGAGTTCGAGAAGGCGGTTAGAGTACTGATTGCTGCGCTGCGATCTTTCGTCGCCGCCAAGTCATGACGCACACAACTTCACACCGAAACCATGGCCGCAGATTTTTCGTTTCATCACTACCGACCACGCGCGCTCGAAATCATAGACACGACGCTGCGCGAGGGACAACAGTCATCGCTGCTACACGACCACTACAAATATTTCTTCAGCACCACCGATAAGCAGGAGATCACGCGCAGCTTGATCCTCTACGGCGTGAAGTTCATCGAATTGTTCGCGCCAAACGTCAGCCCGCAAGAAGCCGAGGATTGGCAGGCGATCAAAGCCGTGCGCGATGAACTGATCACGCAGAAGGGCTACACCTTCCTGCTAGCGCATGTGCGCTGCCATCCGGCCGATGTGGAGGCCGCCATCCGCGCCGGCGCCGACGGACTCAACATGTACATCGGCACCTCGGACGCCTCGCGCAACTTCAACCACGGCCACGGCTTGGAGGAGGTCGCCCGACGCGCGCGCACGCTCATCGAAGACGTGCGGCGCCATCACCCGCACCTGGTGCTGCGCTTCAGTGGCGAGGACGCCTTTCGCACGCGCGAGGCCGACTTGTTCCGCGTCTATGACCAGGTGGTCGAGTGCGTGGATCGCCTGGGCACGCCGGACACAGTCGGCGTCGCGACGCCGACCACCGTCGCGCAACGCGTGCAAGCGCTGCGCGCGCGCTACCCCAAGGTCGCCCTGGAAGGCCACTTTCACGACGATCGCGGATTCGCGCTGATCAACGCGCTCGAAGCCGTGCGAGCCGGAATGCAATACATTCAGACCACGCTGCTGGGGATCGGCGAGCGCAGCGGCATTACCAGTATGACCGCCCTGCTGTTCAACCTCTTCATTGACCGCGAATACGATCGGCTAGAAGGCTATCACTTGCGCGGCTCGTATCCGATCAATGTCATGATGGCCGACAAGCTGCGCAAGCTCGTGCCCTCAAAGGAGCCGGTGAGCTTGACCAATCGCACACACGCCGCCGGCGTCCACCAAAAGGGAATGCTCAACAGCAGCCAGACATACGAAGCGCACCCGCTCGACCAGTTCGGCGTGACCGAGTCGGAGATCCTGCTCGGCCCACTCAGCGGATGGAATATCATCCATTACTTCCTTAAAGAGATTTGCGGTTTCGAGATTGACGAAGCGACGGCCAAAGCGATCTCCGCGGAGTTCAAAAACCGCATCTACAACATCGCCCCCGGGGCCTCGCCCGCCGGCTTGCTCATCCACATCGCGCAAGAAGAGTTCGGCCTGCGCTCCCTGCAAGTGCCTGAGCAGTTCCGAAACGCCGTGGCGCAGAACCTGACCGACGCCTCGACGAAGGAAATCGGCGAAGTCCGGCACGCCAGCGGCGTCATCCTTCGCACGCGCCAATAAGCACTGGGATGAGGCCTCGTCCCCCCCCCGACTTCCCTTTTCTCGGCTGATGGAATAAGCTTGATGTTGGAGCCATTCGACATGGAACGCACCTTGGTTCGCCATTGCATCGTGATCCTTGCTGCATTAACGAGCCTGATCGCGCCGGCGGCGCTCATCCGCGCCGACATCGCGCCACCGGAACAGGCGCCGGGCAGCAATATCCAACCCGAAGGAACAACGCGGGTACAAATGGCCGCGGAGCGCGTCACCATCGAAGTGTTGCGCGTCAAAGGCACGCGCAACACCGGGTTGCCGGTTGCCAACGTCGTCGCCATGTTCACCATGCGCAACACCGGCAACGCCCCCGAAAAAATGACCGTGCGCTTCCCGTTGAGCGATCCCAGCGGCCAGGGAGACGGCTTGGGGGGCCATCCGGAGATCGAGCAGGTGACCGTCACGGTCAATGGCAAACGTGCGCCGACTCGGGTCATCACTACCCCGAACCCGAGGGGCGAGTCGGAGCCGCCGATTCGTTGGGCGGCGTTCGATGTGACTTTCCCAGCCGACGGGGAAGTTGCAATTAGCGTCCAATACACACTGCGGTCCACAGGCTATCCACCCTACGGTCGGTTCAAGTACATCTTGGAAACCGGCGCTGGCTGGTATGGCCCGATCGGCCTGGCGTCGTTGGTGTTAAAACTCCCCTATGAAGCCAACGCGGAGAACGTCGTGCTTGGGCAATCTACGCCGGGTGGGACTTTCGTCGGAGATGAAGTGCGATGGACGTTCAAGGACATCGAGCCTGACGAACAGGACAACTTCTACGTGACAGTATTGGCGCCAATCGTCTGGGAGCGCATTCTGGAGGCTCGCCGGCGAACGGAAGCAATGCCAAAGAGCGCCGCAGCCTGGCGCGAATTGGCTCAAGCCTATCTCAGTGCGATCTTCGGCAAATATCGCCCGGAGATCGGGGAGAACTTCATCCCGCTGATCGAAGAGGCTTACCGGCGCGCGCAAGAGAACGCCCCGACCTCAGCACAACTTCACGCGGAATGGGCACAGGTTTTGCTCAACCTATATCCGCCTCTGTTCAACCTCGATCCGGCAATCGCTGAGAAGATCCTCGCTGCGCTCAAGGCGGCTTTCGAGCGTGACCCGAGCAATCCCCTGGCGCAGAAGGTGTTATCGGATATGCGGGATTGGTTGACACAGCTTGCTCAGTCCTCTGGCGCAGAGGCCGAGACGGCCAAAGAGCAGCTCGAACAACTCGACCGAATCGCCCGCGAAACAGGAGCGGATCGGTTCGCGGCAACGCCGACGATCGTGCCCCCCCCTGGATTGGCAACGGCTACACCGACGCCCCCGACCACACCAGAGGCGGCGATCGTAACGGTCCCCGGCACGCCGGTAGCCGAGCCATCCCCGACCGCTGAGGCGATGACGCCGGCGCCCACACCGTTCGTCTCTTCCAGCATCGTGACATCCACCACAGAGGCCGGCGCGGTAATCACCGCGACAACCGTCAGCCCGGCCACGACGACGCTGACCGCTACGGGGACAGCCGACATCGTCGCCGTAGCGCCGTCAACGGCGACAGAGGCGAGCGCAACCACGATCATCACAACGCCCGGTGCGATCGCTCCGGCTACAGGCACTGTGAGTGAAGCTACAGCAGTGGCGGAGGCGACACCCCCCACACCTACAGCCGGGGCAACGCCGGCTGCTCAGGAGGCTGCAGCTACAGCCCCAAGCGCTGCCCAGGGCACATTACCCGCGATCTGGCTTGCCCTGCTGCTGACTTACATCGTCGGAGGTGCAGCCACATATGGCATCCACAGCTTGATGATCCGGTGTGACCGCGAACGCGCCGCACAGCATGCCGAGGGCCAAGAACAGACGGTGGAACAAGCCCCAGATTCGACCACGGATCAACCCTCCGCCGACCTATAATTTGTGCAGATGGCGTTTACCATCAACGATCTGCAGGATTTAACGCGCCTACTGGCTACCCGGCCGGAATGGCTCAGCGAGGTACGCCGCCTTGTGCTAACCGAGGAGTTGCTCTCGCTGCCGGATATCGTGCGCAGCTTGGCCGAAGCCCAACGCCGAACCGAGCAGCGCCTCGAAGAACTGGCCGAAGCCCAACGCCGCACCGAGCAGCGCCTCGAAGAACTGGCCGAAGCCCAACGCCGCACCGAAGAAACCGTGCGTCGCCTGGTCAATCAGATGGCTGAGGTGCGCGGCGACACGCTCGAGATCAAATTCCGCGACAAAGCACATGCTTACTTCGGCCGCTGGCTGCGCCGCGCCCGCGTCGTTCCCTTCATCGAGTTGGAGGAGCAACTGGAGAGCAAACTTACCGACGACGAACTCGTCGAGTTGTCCCTGACCGATATCCTGGTGCACGGCCGGCCGCGTCTGGCACTTGGCGCCGATGAAGTGTGGCTGGCGGTCGAAGTATCGTCGGTGGTAGACGCAAACGACGTGAGTCGAGCGCAACAGCGCGCTGCATTGCTACGGCGAGCCGGGCTGCGCGCCGTGCCTGTAGCCGTAGGAGCGCGCATCATTCCCCAAGCCAGGTCGCTGGCAGAGACGTTAAACGTGGCTTTGATGCGCGATGGCGCCGACGAGGGCTGGGAAAGGGCTTATCAAGCCGCAACGCAGAACTGATTCCGCACTCGGCGCGAACTTAGGACGCTTGCGCGGTGCCCAATGCGTCGAGGGCAGCCTTGCCGCGAGTCACCGGACCATGACCGACGGCGACGATCTCCAAGCACAGCGCGACTTGCTCCCGCACGCTCTGCAGGCCGCGGGCGTAGTCCCAATTTACCGGCCTGTCCACAAAGCGCGGCTTGCCGCTCAGCGCATCCAGTGAGTCGCCGGCGAACAACAACTTGAAAGCCGGGGCATAGAACGAAAGATGATCCGGCGTGTGCCCGGGTGAGGCAATGACTATTAGCCCGCCCAGCACAGGCAGCTTCTGCCCCGGAACGAGGATCTCATCTACGGGCGTCGGGGCCGTCGGCATGATTAAGCGGCTTAACACGCTGAACGTTCCACGAACCAGGACACTGCCTCGTATCTCGCGCGACATGGTGCCTCGCGCCATCGCCGCAGCCTCGCCGGCGCTGGCGCAGACGCGCGCGCCGGTCGCCTGACGCAGCGCATTAGCGTCGCCGTAATGGTCCGGATCGGCGTGGGTGATGAGAATGCGGCGCAGTTCCTCCGGCCGTCTGTTCAACTGCGCAATCGTGCGCAACACGAGATTGGCGCCGCTGCCGGCAACGCCGGCATCCACCAGCGTCAACTCCTCCGGTTCAGCGATGAGGTACAGATTGACGAATCGGCTTTTGAGTTGGTAGACGCCAGGGATGATCTCAATCATGATACTTGGGGGTGGTCGCGCAGCGCAGCCACCTGTTGAAGAAAGCGCACCTCCAGATCGAGCGTCTGCTCGATCATCCAGCGGAAGACCTCGGTCATCAGGTCGGCGCGCAGCGCGTAGCGCTGTGCAGCGTCGCGCGCCTGCGCAATCACGTCGCTCTCGCGCTGCGGATCCCGCAGGGCCGCGCGCAGCACATCGGGCCGATCGGTCAGTTGTAGCACCGACGAATTGCATTCCAGCTTGGAATAGGCGACAAACGCGCCGAGGTAGATGCGTTCGTTGATGCGCGCCAACAGATCGGCATCGGCATATGCCGTTTCGCCGTAGTAGTGCGGATCGTCGCCGGGCCGGCACAGGCGAGGCAAGATAGAGACGTAGAAGCGGATGAGTTGGTCGCGCGGCGGAGAGGCGATCGTCGGCAGGCGCGGCAGGTTGAGCTTGCGGCGCACCGGCGATGGGGCCACGACCTCAGGCACCAACGGATGTTGGTCGGGCACATCGAAGCGGCCCAGCGAGGCATGGTATCGCTCCAACCCTTCCAGCGACCATTCCATCAGCGAGATGCCCGGCCGACCTTCGATGGGGATCGCGCCGGGCATGTAGACCGCCTCGTTCAAGACAAACCACGAGCGGTCTTTGAAGCGGCCGACGATCTGCTCGTTCAGCCGGTCCAGCTTGGCGCGCAGTTCAGCGAGGTCCATGGAAGCAGTTCACTCTTCCAGCTTGAGCATGGCCATAAAGGCTTCTTGCGGAATCTCGACCGAGCCAAACATCTTCATGCGCTTCTTGCCTTCCTTCTGCTTTTCGAGCAGCTTACGCTTGCGCGTGATGTCGCCGCCGTAGCACTTGGCCAACACGTCTTTGCGCAACGCTGGCTTGGTCTCGCGCGCGATGATCTTCGCGCCAATGGCCGCCTGGATCGGCACCTCAAACATCTGGCGGGGGATGACTTCTTTGATCTTCTTAGTCAGCGCGCTGCCGCGCTGCTGCGCCTGGTCGCGATGGACGATCATGGCCATGCTGTCGAGCGGCTCGCCGTTGATGAGAATGTCCATCTTGACCAGATCGCCGCTGCGATAGCCGTCAAAGTGATAGTCGAGCGAGGCATAGCCGCGGGTGATGCTCTTGAGCTTGTCGTAGAAGTCCACGATCATCTCGGCCAGCGGCATGCGGTATTTCAACATCACGCGGTTAGCATCGAGATATTCCATCGCCTCACTCACCCCACGGCGCTTGGTCACCAGTTCCATGATCGGGCCGATATATTCCTTCGGCGTGAAGATTTCAATCTTCATCCACGGCTCGCGCATCTCGGCCAGCCGAGATGGATCGGGCATGTCGGCCGGGCGATCCACCTTGATCACCTCGCCGTTGGTGAGCACGGCCTCATACTCCACGCTCGGCGCCGTCACCACCACATCCAGGTTGTATTCGCGTTCCAGCCGCTCCTGAATGATCTCCATGTGGAACAGGCCGAGGAAGCCGACCCGAAAGCCGAAGCCGAGCGCGGCGCTGTTCTCCGGTTCGAAGGTCAGCGAGGCGTCATTCAGTTGAAGCTTCTCTAACGCATCGCGCAGCAGCGGGTAATCGTCGGTATAGGTGGGGAAGATACCGGCAAACACCATGGGCTTGGCCGGTTTGTAGCCTTGCAGCGGCTCCGCCGGCCGCGCTGCATCCAACATCGTGTCCCCCACGCGACACTCGCGCACGCTCTTGAAGCCGGTGGCGATGTAACCCACCTCGCCGGCGCTCAATTCGCCGACCACGGTCATGCGCGGGGAGAACGTGCCAATCTCAATCGCTTCGCAGGCCGCGCCCGTGGCAGCCATGCGCAGCTTGGTTTTCATGTTCACCCGACCGTTGACGATACGCACGTAGGCAATCACGCCCTTATACGGATCGTAGTGCGAGTCGAAGATCAGCGCTTGCAAAGGCGCATCGGGGTCGCCCGACGGCGGCGGCACCTCGCGCACCACGCGCTCCAACACCGCTTTGATGCCGATGCCTTCCTTTGCAGAAATGCGCAAAATGTGCGCCGGGTCATCGCCCAACAAGTTGCCCACTTCCTGCGCCACCTCATCCGGCCGGGCGTGCGGCAGGTCAATCTTGTTGATGACGGGAATGACGTGCAAGTTGGCTTCCAGAGCCAGATAGAGGTTAGCCAGGGTTTGCGCCTCGATGCCCTGCGAGGCATCCACGACGAGCAACGCGCCCTCACAAGCGTTGAGGGCACGGCTGACCTCGTAGGTGAAGTCCACGTGGCCCGGCGTGTCAATCAGATTGATCTCGTAGGTGTGTCCGTCATCCGCCCGGTACGTCATGCGCACGGCCGACGCCTTGATCGTCACCCCCTTCTCGCGCTCGATGTCCATCGAATCGAGCACTTGCTCCTGCATCTCGCGCTTGCTGATCGTGCCGGTAAATTCCAACAGACGATCGGCCAGCGTGCTCTTGCCATGATCCACATGTGCAATGATGCAGAAGTTGCGGATGCGGCTGAGCGCGGGAGGGGGCGAAGCTGGAACGGCGTTCGTTACAATACCTGTCATCACAACCCAACGTGCGGTTCGATTATAGGTCAGCCGCGCCATGCGTGAGGAAGCCGTGCGCGAGGCAGCGATTCACCCTCGAAACGACCACCGAGCCATGAGTCATCCGTATCCTGGTCCGATGCAGCCGGCGCCGCAACTTGCGCCACACGCGCGCACGCTCCGGCTCCAATGGCCTGATGGCGCTGTGCAGTACTTCGAGGCCGGCGCGCCTCATGCGCCGGCGATCGTCCTGATTCACGGCCTGCAGGACGAGGCCGACACCTGGCGACACGTCTTCGAGCGCCTGGCGCAGACGCATCACGTCATCGCGCTCGACCTGCCGGGATTCGGGCGCAGCGACAAAGCGCGCCGCCGCTACAGCGTGCCGTTCTACACTCGCGTCGTGCTGGGATTGATGGATGCGCTGAAAATCGGCTATGCCACGTTGATCGGCAGCTCGCTCGGCGCGATGATTGCCGAAACGATCGCCCTCACGCAGCCGGCGCGCGCCTCCGGGCTGGTGTTGATCGGCGGCACGATTCACATCGTCGAGCGACCGGCCGCGGCTCCGCGCAATCTCGTCCAACTCCTGCGCCTGGCGGCAAACGACCGACGCTACTTCGAGGCGCTGCGGCGATCGCCACAGGCCGCTTATGACTCCCTACGCCCCTACTATGCCAACTTGGACGATCTGCCGCAAACGGATCGCGATTTTCTGTTCCAACGCGTCAACGAGCGGGTGTGGGACGAAGCACAGCGCTTGGCGTCGCTGTCGGTGCAGATGAACCTGCCGATCTTTTTGGCGTTTCAAGGGCGCGCGCTGATCAGGCGCATCCCGGCCAGCGCAGTGCCGACAACGGTGATCTGGGGCGCAGAAGACCGCATTCTGCCGATGAGCAATGGAATTGCGCGGACCGCGATCCAGCGCGCCTCACGCTGGATTCGCATCGAAGCCGCAGGTCACCTGCCGCATCAGGAGAAGCCGGAGGACTTTCTGCGCGCTATCGCGCCGATGGCGCGGACGAGGTGAGCGGCGCGTTGTGCAGGCGTGCGCGCTTACGACGGCAGCAGGCCACGTGGGCCTTCATCGGCCGAGCCGCGCGTGTCGGGGTTTTCGTCGTCGAAACCGCCACCCTCGAGCCAGGCATCAATGCGCGCTTGCTCACGCCCGGCGTCGTATCCAACGGCGAACATGGTCTTACACAGCGCGCGAATGGTGATCTCGAACGCTTCGCGGGCATCTTCCTTGGCAAAGTTCCAGGCGCGTTCCTCGCCCTGGAGTTGGAGGCGATCCACGTGCTCCATGATTTCGGGATCCACCAGCTCTTCAAGGGGGGTGTCCCCCAGCACGTTCTCCAGCCATTTGGCGAAGTCAGATTGAGTCATCGGTTATTCGCCTACCCGTCAACTGTTGGTTAGTATACAAGCCGGCCCACCATCGCGCCGACGAAGCCGAGGATCAACAGCCAGCCGAACCAGCCGTGTAAGCGAGCGGTGGCGCGCAGCACCCGATTCAGCGTGCGCGGCTCATCGGTGGCGTATGCGCGTTGAACGAGCGAGATGCCCATCGGCATGACCAACAGCGGCAACAACGCCAACAGCGGCGCATAGCCGATCACCACTAACACCACCAGGACGACGAAGCTCCCGCTCACCAGCACCAGATACTCCCATTTGCTGGCCTGACGACCCAAGATGTTTGCCAGGGTGCGCTTATTCTTGGCCAGGTCGCCTTCCAGATCACGCATGTTGTTGGCATGTAGGATCGCTGCAACGAGGAGGCCGATGGGCAGCGAGAGCAGCACCCCATGCAGCGGCGCAGCCTGCGCTTGGACGTAGTAGCTGCCGATGACCATCACCGGCCCCATGAAGACGAACACCACGATCTCGCCTAGGCCGATGTAGGCGAAGGCTTTGGGGCCGGCGGTATAAAACCAACCGGCAAGGACGCTCAAGATGCCCAGCATCAGGATGAACACGCCGCGCACTGCGACCAGATACAGGCCGATGAGCGAGCCCACGCCGAAGCAGACCAGCGCGCCGACGAACACCTGTTGCGGCGTGAGCATGCCTTCTTGCAGCGCCCGGTTCGGGCCGAGCGACTCTGGCGTATCCGCGCCCTTCTTCCAGTCGAAGTAGTCGTTGGCGAGGTTCGTGCCGGCATGGATGAGCACCGAGCCGACCAGCGTGAGCGCGAACAGCCACAGGTCGAAGTAGCCGTCGTAGGCCGCCAGCACTGCGCCGAGCGTCACCGGCACCAGGCTGGCTGTGAAGCTGAACGGCCGCGTCGCCATCCACCACACCCGCACGAAGCGGCGGATGCGCGGTTCACTTTGCACCGCCGGCGCCTGCGCTGTAGCCCGATGGGCGTCGGCAAGGCGCCACGGCACCAGTTGCCGCTCCACCTCGCCCATCAGCCAGTTTGCGCCGAAGCCGAGCAGCGCCACCACGATGAGCGCCGCGAAGATGGTCGGGATGTCATACACCTGATAGGCTGCCCAGATCATTGCGCCCAGGCCGCCCTGCGGCAGCAACAGCTCGGTGCCGACGATGACGGTGAGCGCAAAACCCAGGCCGAGGTTGACGCCGGTGAGGATGCTCGGCAGCGCACCGGGCAGCGCCACCGTCCAGATCAGGTCCCATTTGTTCGCGCCGTTGTTGCGAGCGATGTCGAAGTAGCGCGCATCTACGTTCCGCACACCGGCCACCGTGTTGAGCACGACCAGGAAGAACACCGACACCACCACGATGGCGTACTTGGCCGGCTCGCCGATGCCCAGCAGCAGCACGACCATGGGCACCAGCGCGATCTTGGGAACAGAATAGAGGGCTGCGACCAGCGGTGTGAAGAGCGCGCGGGCGATGCCGCTCACACCCATCACCACGCCGAGCAGGATGGCCGGGGCGGTCGCCAGCACGAAGCCCACCGCCACGCGGCGCAGGGTGATCGCCGTGTGAGTGAGCAGCGTGCCATCTTGCAGCAACGCCATCAGCCGCGCGAAGATCTCGCTGGGCATCGA
This sequence comes from Candidatus Roseilinea sp. NK_OTU-006, assembly GCF_012931985.1. Taxonomy (GTDB): domain Bacteria; phylum Chloroflexota; class Anaerolineae; order J036; family Brachytrichaceae; genus JAAFGM01. Next base: position 77,039 of record NZ_JAAFGM010000006.1, on the reverse strand, counting down.
GAAGAAGCGCGCATCGAGCGCGCCCAGGCGCGCCAGCGCTTCCCACAGCGCCAGCAACACCAGCGGCGATACCAACGTCAACCCACGCTCTCGTGCCATATCTCCAAACCGGTCTTCCGCGCAAGAGACTATAGCCGGCACAGATAAGGCGTTGCTAAGCGCTGGCGCGTCAACCGTATTTCACATATACGGTCTTCGTCCGCGTATAGAACTCCATCGCTGCGCGCCCTTGCTCCTTAAATGTATTGGCGCTGCTGCCCTTGAACCCCCCAAATGGCGCCTGCAAAGCGACGCCGGTCGTCGGCTCGTTCACCTTCACCACGCCGGCCTCGATGCGATCAGCGAAGCGCATCGCCTTGTTGAGGTCGTTCGTGACGATGCTGGCCGATAGGCCGAAGCCGATGCCGTTCGCTTTGGCCACCGCATCATCGAAGTCTTTAGCCCGGATGACGCCGATCACCGGCCCAAAGATCTCCTCTTGCGCGATGCGCATCCCGGGTTCGACATCCTCGAACACGGTGGGCCGGATGAAAAAGCCGGCGCCGGCCGGGATCGGCTCGCCACCGACCAGCAGCTTCGCGCCCTCGCCCTTGCCGATGCCAACATACTCCAGGTCGGTTTGCAACTGCTCGGCGCTCACTGCCGGCCCCATCTGCACGCCGCTCTCCAGCCCATTGCCTACTTTGAGGTTGCGCGCGGCTTCAACCAGCGCCTGGGTGAATGCATCGGCCACCTTCTCTTCCACGATGACGCGGCTGGTGGCGGTGCACGCCTGCCCCGTAAGTCCGAAGCCGCCGCGCACGGCGATGTCCACGGCCAACGGGATGTTGGCGTCGTTGAGCACGATGGTGGGGTTCTTGCCGCCCATCTCCAACTGAGTTCGCACCAGGTTGCGCGCCGTCTTCTCGTAGATCTTGACGCCGACAGCATACGAGCCGGTGAAGCTGAGGCCGGCGATCTCTTTGCTTTCAGCCAATGTATTGCCCACTGCGCTGCCGCTGCCGACGACAAGGTTAATCACACCCGGCGGCAGCCCGGCCTCAATCAAAATCTCAACCAGTTTGAGCGCCGTGTGGGGCACAAGCGAAGCAGGCTTGAACACCACCGTATTGCCGTAGGCCAGGGCCGGCGCAATCTTCCACGCCGGAATGGCAATCGGGAAGTTCCACGGGGTGATGACGGCGATGACGCCCAGCGCCTCACGCTTGGTGAACAGCAGCGTGTCCGGCGTATTGGCCGGGATGACATCGCCCCCGGCGCGAAAGCCCTCGCCGGCGTAATACTTGAAGATGTCGCGCGCGCGCATCACCTCGGCTTTGGCTTCGGCCAGCGTCTTGCCTTCCTCGCGGGTGAGCGTCTCGGCCAGCTCATCGGCGCGTGCGGCGATGAGCTGGCCGGCTTTGTCGAGGACGGCCGCGCGGCTCGGCCCTGGCAGCGCGGCCCACTTCGGCAGCGCTTCTTTGGCCGCTGCAATAGCGCGTTTCGTGTCCTCGGCAGTCGCCGAAGCGAAATACCCGATCACCTCGCCGGTCGCCGGGTTGATGTTCTCAATCGTTTTACCGTCGGATGCGCCGACCCATTCGCCGGCAATGTAGTTTTTGAAGATAGACATGGCTCTACAGGACCAGGATGTGAAGTGTGAAGCGTGATGCGCAAACGCGCATCGTCGCAGGACTGCCGTCGCAGCCCTGCGATCGGCGAAAGCGATGCCGATGCAGGGCCGAGCCAAAACGAATCCTTGCGCAGCTCAATTATCCATCATCTAGGGTCGCCCCGAGACGCAAGCGCGATTCACGCGTTGGGCAAACCAACGGCCAATATCCGGGCACGAGCGCGCACGCCAATGGCAACCGCGACGCTTTCGCCTAGCCCATCATCGTCCGAATGCGCGCATGGACGACGCGGCGCAATTCACGCAGGCGAGATTCAAACTCTGGGTCGCCATCGTCGGCCAGCGCCTCCGGCGACCAATCATGGCAATCGGCCAGGTGCAACAGCACACCGGCAGCCTGCGCCCGCGTCTCCCGATTCACGCTGCGCCGCTCCAGCAGCTCCAGCAGCGTCCAGCCCGACACAAGCAGCGTTGTGCGCTCACGCAGCGACTGCCAGAACGCGCCGGTTCGGCCAAATCGGCGCTCGTGAATCAGCGCATGCAAGTCCGCAATGCTCAGGCCGTCGTAATACGCGCGCTCCTCGCGCGCCTCAGATTCAAATTCCATACAAATGTCGCCATGGCTGAGACATAGCCGGTGCGGTGGACTGACCTTAAAGAATCCCCCCCAAGTTCCACGGCTGGAACTCTTCTTCGCCGATGCCTTGCGCTTCGCTCTTGGAGGGCTTGCCGGATGCCACTGCGATCACATAGTCCAGCAGCTCATCGGCCACCACTTGCATCGGCACACCCTCTAGCACCTTGCCGGCGTTGATGTCCATATCCTCTTCCATGCGCCGGTAGGTCGCGCTGTTGCTGACCACTTTGATGCTGGGCGCCGGCTTGAAGCCGAAGCACGAGCCGCGGCCGGTGGTGAACACGATCAGGTTGCAACCGCCGGCCACCTGCCCCGTGGCACCGACCGGATCGTACCCCGGCGTATCCATGAACGTGAACCCCTGGTGCGTGATCGGCTCGGCGTAGTCCACCACGTCCACCAGCGGCGTCGTGCCCGCTTTGGCCACCGCGCCGAGCGACTTCTCGTAGATCGTAGTTAAGCCGCCGGCTTTGTTGCCATGCGATGGATTGTTGTCTATCTCGACGCCGTGCTTGGCGGCGTGCTGCTCCCACCAGCGAATCTTGCGGATCAGCTTCTCGCCCACTTCGCGGCTCACGGCGCGGCGCGTGAGCAAGTGCTCGGCGCCGTAGATCTCGGGGGTCTCGGCCAACACCACGCTGCCGCCCTGCCGGACGATCTCATCAGAGACCATGCCCAACACCGGGTTCGCCGTCACGCCGCTCCAGCCGTCGCTGCCGCCGCACTGCAACGCGACGGTCAGCTCGCTGATCGGCGTCGGCTCGCGCCGATACTGATTGACGACCGGCAACAACGCCTCCACCATCGCAATGCCGGCCTCGATGGTCTTGCGCACGCCGCCGGTATCCTGGATCGTGAGCGAGGGCGGCGCGAGGCGTGGCGCGCCAGCCATAGCGGGTTGAGGATTCACGGAGCGCATGGCCGGCGCTTCTTTGATGGCGAGGTGATAGTTCTCAACCAGCGCGCCGATCTGGTTGACCTCGCACCCCAAACCCACAAGCACATAGCCGCCGATGTTAGGATGCGCGGCGATGCCGGCCAGCGTACGCTGCAGCAGGATGTAGTCCTCGCCGCCGACGCGCGTGGCGCAGCCGAAGCCATGGGCAATGGCAATGACACCATCTACGTTCGGGAAGTCGGACAGCCGCTCTGCGGTGAAATGGTGGGCGATGCGTCGCACCGTATGTGCGGAGCAGTTCACCGTGCCAATCACTGCGATGTAGTTGCGCGTGCCCACGCGGCCGTCGGCGCGGCGATAGCCCATGAACCGTCGGCGCTCCGCTTCCGGCACCAACGCCACCGGCCTGACGTCGGCCCCGAAGGCGTAATCTTGATCGAATCGCGTTTGCAGAGATACACGATCGCGCGTTTCGACGCCTACGGCCAGGTTGTGCACGTGCACGTGGTCGCCCAGCGCAATATCGCAGGTCGCAAAGCCGATCACCTGGCCATAGCGCCGCACCGGCCGGCCTTGCTTCACCTCGCGGATGGCGAACTTATGGCCGGAAGGGATTAACGCGGGGAGTCGCAGCGACGCGCCGTGGCGCGTGCCTAGGATGGTTGTGCCGGCGGCCAGATTCACCTTCGCAATCGCCACGTCGTCGTCGGGATGCAACTGAACGGCGACATCGTCGAAAGGCAGGGGATTCGGTCCAGCCGGGGAGAGCAGATCAATGGCTGTCATCACGGAGGAAGTTTTTGACTATTCGCGCGAATTCATCCGTCTTTTCGACCATCGGCAGGTGGCCGCATGCGTCAATCCAAACCAGCTTGCCGCGCAGGGCGAGGCCGGCGGTGTATTCTGCGTTGCGCGGCGGCATGATTTGATCGTTGCGACAGTGGATCAGCAAGACCGGCATCAGCAACCGCGCAAAATCGTGCGGCGTCTCCCAGTTCAATGACGCCTTCACCGTCAGGTTGGCCGTCCGCTCATCCATCTGCAAAAAGTCGTTCAGGCCATCGCGCAGCACGGTGATATCATCGGGCAAGCGATGGAAGTAGCGACTGCCCAACAGCTTCGCAAATCCATCGCTCGCGGCGAATGGGAGCTTACGCACTTTGACGAGCAGGCCGGTCACGCTGTGCATGAACGCGATCATGCGACGCTCGCGCTCATCGCGGAACGTGCTGAAATTGCTGATGATCAGCCTTCGCACACGGGCCGGCTGCATGGCCGCCAGCGCGATCGCCACGCCAGAGCCATAGCTGTGCCCGACTAAGTCGCACTGCGCGAGACCCATTTCATCCATGAACTCCAGGACGACGGATGCCAACCCACGATGGGAATGGGTGTCTGGCCCGTCCGGGCTATCTGCAGCGAGCAAAGGCGGCGAGAATCCAAAGCCGGGCAGATCGGGCGCATAGCAACAAAACGCATCCGCCAACGCGCGCATCACGGGCAACCAATAGCGCGACGCGCCGCCCCAGCCATGAATGAACAACAGCGGTGGAAGCGACGACGGTCCAGCTTGACGATAAGCCAGCTTGCCGCAGCGCAGGGGAGCAACATCGTCACCGTCGTTTTTTCGCAGATGCATATCCCCGCTTAAGCTGCGTCTCATATCCATCTCAATTGCACACGCACAATGCATTATATGGGAGCGTCGAACATGACCGATCACACGGCGCCAGGTGCAGAGGCGGTTCCAGCCCGAGGGAAGACAGAGATCATCAAGGTCTCAGCTCAATCGCGATCCACAGCAGTTGCCGGCGCAATCGCTGGCATTATCCGCGAGCGTGGGCGCGTGGATGTGCAGGCCATCGGCGCCGGCGCGGTCAACCAGGCCATGAAGGCGGCGGCGATTGCGCGCGGGTATCTCCTTCTTGACGGAATCAACATCGTGGTCATCCCGTCGTTCTCCGATGTGGTGATCGAAGGCGCCGAACGCACCGCAGTGCGACTCTCGATCGAGCCAAGGTAGAAGCGCCTGTCACGCTGTGGTGTGATTGCCCTCTTCCGTTTTTAGGCCGCATCCGTTATCTTCAGGTAGATGCGAACGGAGCTTCACTGTCACACCACAGCATCGGACGGGCTATACACGCCCGCAGAAATCGTGCGCCTGGCGAGCCGGAGCGGCGTCACGCTCATCGCCATCACCGATCACGACACCATCGCCGGCAACGACGAAGCCGCAACCGCAGGCAGCGCGCACGGCGTGTGCGTGATCCCGGGCATCGAGGTGAGCGCGCTCTCGCGTCATGCGGAGACCCACGTGCTGGGTTACGGCGTCCGGCCCAGCGACGCAGCGACGCTCGCCCGGATTGCGACGCTGCGCGGGGTGCGTGAATCGCGCGCGCGCAGCATCCTCGGTAAGCTCACGCGCTTCGGCATCCACATCCCCTTCGAGCAGGTGAGGGCGCTGGCAGGCGACGCGATGATCGGGCGGCCGCATATCGCCCGCGCCATGGTCATGGCCGGCGTCGTCCAGACTGAGCAGGAAGCGTTCGCCCTGTATCTGGCAGAAGGCAAGCCGGCGTTCACCCCGCATGAGGGATTGACGCCCGCGCAAGCCGTGCAACTCATCCACGACGCCGGCGGCCTCGCTGTGCTCGCCCACCCCGGCCTATATGCCGGCGACCTGTCCGCTTTGCTCGATGAGATCATTCCGGCCGGGCTGGACGGGATAGAGGTCTTCTACCCCCTGCACACCCCAGAGCAAACAGCGCGCTTCGCCGAACTCTCGCGCCGGCATCATCTGCTGCTCACCGGCGGCAGTGATTTCCACGGCCCGCGCGGCGATGCAGAGCAATCCCTGGGCAGCGTTCATCTTCCGCCAGAGCATGTTGAAGCGCTACTGGCGCGGCTGGGAGGGTGATAAGCTTGGCCGCACGCCGGTGGGAGCGCCGCAGGCGCCAATGCGGCCCATGCGCGAACCTCCACTCCTGGGCAGGACGACATCATGCTCAAAAACTGGAAATTCTGGCTCGGCATGGCGATCAGCGCCTTCGCGCTCTACCTCACGCTGCGCGATGTGGACTTTGCAGCGTTCGCCCGGGCGGTGGCTACGGCGCAGACGGCTTGGTTGCTCCCGGCTTTCGTCGCCTTTATGGCCGGTTTAGCCGTCCGCGCGCTGCGCTGGGCGACGCTGATGGGCGAGTCGCATTTTGGCGTCGCCTTCCACGCCATGAACATCGGCTACATGCTCAACATGGTGCTGCCGTTTCGTGTGGGCGAGATCGGTCGCGCCGTTGTCATCGGCCAGCGCACCGAGGTGAGCACAGCGACGGCGCTCTCGTCCGTCGTGGTCGAGCGTCTGCTCGACCTGGCCGCCGTCGTCCTGCTGGCCTTCAGCTTCGCACAGTTCATTCCAATGGATCCAACGCTCGCGCGCGCCGCGGCGCTCGGCGCCGGCCTGGTCATCCTGTTGATCGCCGCCGTCGGCGCGGCGATTGGGCAATCGGCGCGCTTCGAGGGAGTGCTCCATCGGCTGCTGGCGCGCCTTCCACGCTTCAACGCGCAAATCTGGTTACGGCGTTACCGCGACTTCTGCGCCGGCTTCAAGCTGATCAACTCCGCTAAGCGCTTGATCATCGTGCTCCTGACGACGACAGGCATCTGGTTAGCGCAGCTCTTTGTCGCATACTTCACGATGGCTGCCTTTCTGCCGCCGCGCATGGATCAAGCCGGCCTCACGCTCGTCGCCGCTAACCTGGGCGGCGCGGCGCCATCGGCACCCGGCGGCCTGGGGACGGTGCAGTTCTTCGCCCGAACGGCGTTGGTCGCGCCGTTCAATATTGACCCGACGCAGGCCACGGCGTTCGTCTTCGTGTGGTCGCTCTCGCAGCAACTGGCGCTGATCGTGCTGGGCGTGATCGGGATGGCGCGGATCGGCCTGTCATTCGGCCAACTACGTCCGGCCAGGACCTAGCGACCATCAGGCGTCACAGGGTGCCGGCGCCCTGAGAGTCGCGCAAGCTAGTGTATATTCTGCTCGAAGCCGATAGCCTCCGGGGTCGAGCGTGCGCATACTCCAAGTCCTCACCTACTATCGCCCTCACATCAGTGGACTCACCATCTACGTCGAACGCCTCTCGCGTGGACTGGCGCGTGCCGGCCACCAGGTGACGGTGCTCACGTCTCAGTATGACCCTCACCTCGCACGCAGCGAAGTTCTGGACGGCGTTTCAGTGGTGCGCGCGCCGGTGCTGGCGCGGATCAGCAAAGGGGTGATCATGCCGACTTTCGGTGTGATACTGCGCCAGCTTTTGCCACAGTTCGACCTGGTTCATCTGCATCTGCCCCAGTTCGATGGCGCCGGCATCGCCATCAACGCCCGCCTGTTCGGCAAGCCATCGTTGCTGACCATCCACGGCGACATCCGTCTGCCCGGGACCTGGTTCAATCGCATCGTTCAACCCGTCATTAACCTGATGAATGACATTGCGGGATACAACGTGGATCGCATCGTCTCATACACCGAGGACTTTGCGCGGCACTCGCGCTACCTCTCCCGCTACGCGCACAAGCTGGCGGTCATCCCGCCGCCGGTAGAAATGGAGTTGCCCAGCCCCAGCGACATCGCGGACTTTCGTCAAAAGTGGCGCGTGTCCCATGAGCAGCATCCGCTGATTGGAATGTGCGCCCGGCTGGCCACCGAGAAGGGCGTGGAGGTGCTGGTGCGCGCGTTGGCGATCATTCGGGAGACGCGACCGAACGCGCGCGTGATCTTCGCCGGGCCACATCGGAACGTCATCGGCGAAGAGGCATATGCGCGTCGGTTGCAGCCGCACTTCGACGCGCTGGGCGACGCGTGGACGTTCGTCGGATCACTGCAGGGCCGCGCGCTTTCGGCCTTCTTCGCCTCGTGCGATGTGACGGTGCTTCCCAGCCTGAACTCCACCGAGTCGTTCGGCCTAGTGCAAGTCGAGTCTATGTTGTGCGGCACGCCATCCATTTGCAGCGACCTGCCCGGCGTGCGCGTGCCCGTGCAGACCACCGGGATGGGCGAGGTGACGCCGGTTGGCGATGCATCGGCGTTAGCCGAGGCCATCCTGCGGGTGTGCGACAATCGCGCTGCCTATGTCAAACCGCGCGACTTCATCCTGCAACACTACAGCACCGCGCGGACCGTGAGCGAGTACGAGATGCTCTACCAGGCGTTGATTCGAGCGTGCGCGTCGCAACCAAACAGGGCGTAAAGCACAAGAGACAAGCTTTTGAAAAGAATCTCCAACCATGATGGAACCGCTCCAAGAATCTACCCTCATCACATCCGACCGCGCTGCGCTCAAGTGGTTCGCATTGGGCGCAGCGTTCGGCGCCATCGTCGCCGTGGGCGCCATGGTGATCTTCACCGCAGCGCGCACGCCGAGCGCCGCAACGCCGAAGCCTACCGAGGTCGGCATGACGCTGCCCGACGCCCAGCCCTTCCTGCCGAAGGTGGCCGTGCGCGGGCCGAACACCCAGGGCAGCGCCGATGCGCCTGTCACCATCGTGGAATACAGCGATTTCAATTGCGGCTTCTGTCGTCGCTTCTATGCCGAGACGCTCCAGCGCATCCTCGACGAGTACGTCAAGACCAACAAGGCGCGCTTCAGCTACAAGCACTATCCCTTCCTGGCCGAATCATCCATCTGGAAGGCCGAAGCTGCCGAATGCGCTGCGGAACAGGGGCGATTCTGGGACTACCACGCTTTGCTGTTCACGCAGGACATCGTCGGCCAGGACGAAGCGACTATGAAACAAGCGCTGACGACCGCTGCTTCGGGCATTCAACTCAACAGCGAGGCGTTCGCCGACTGCCTGAAGGCCGGCAACGCGCGGCAGCGCGTGCAGGCCGACGCCGAAGAGGGACGACGGTTGGGCGTCTCCGGCACGCCTTCCTTTCTGATCAACGGCCGGCCGCTCGTCGGCGCGCAGCCCTACGAAGCGTTTAAGGCGATGATCGAGGAAGAGCTGGCCAAAGCATCGTCCCCCACGCCGTAGCGCACATCCGCATCACCTCATCTGCGACCCGGTCGCGAGGCAGCCCTAACGGTAGAGCGCAAAGGCGGCTCGGCTGCCCTGGCGCGCGAGCAACCGCCCATGCTGAGCCCCTTTCGCTTTAGCCAATCGGATGGCCAGCGCCACCACCGCTGCATCGGCCGATCGCGCCATCGGTCTGTGACCGCTTGAACCGAACAAGCTTTTGAACCTGCCGGAACGGGGCGCAGGCGCTTCACCGGTAAAGAATCGGCCGTCCAGCCGCTCAATCGCGTCGCAGGCAGCCTGTTCATGCGACTGCGGCAGATTCGCCACGGCGACGATCAGGCCGAATTCTCCCACCACGCGATCCCAGCCCGGCGCGGCAAGGTCAGCGCCGGCCGGGATGCGCAGCGGCAGGCACTGAGTGTCGCCCGTCACCACTTGGATAAACGGCAGATGATTTTCGAGCACCGGCTCATCGTCGGGCGCACGCAGGACCGCCACACCGGCCTGATCCAGCGCATCCAGGGCAGGCGTCGCGATGGCCATCGAGTCGAGCGGTGTGGCATAGGCATCGGCCAGGTCGCACAGCACAGCGCCGATGTCATCTGGCGCACTGGCCGCCGGCGCCAGCAACACCGTCAACGACGAAGCAAGCGGTGCGCTGAGGAGCAGCTTGTATGCGTGGCCGGCGACCGGGCCAAATTCAGGGTGCGCCCCGTGCGGCACGATCACCGCGCACAACGCGCCGGGAACGTTCACCCCGGCCGCGTCTTCGACAAACGACTCCACGGAGGCGCGTAAGCGACCGGGGTCGGCGAAGTAGTGACGACCCGCGTAGCGGGGCAAACGCACCATGAGGCGGATTGGCTAAGGGAAGCGGGATGACTGCACCGACGTCGCGATGAACGTCAGCGCGACCAGGCCGAGGCAGAAGGCAGCCAACGGCAACGCCTGCCGAGACAGCGAGTTGGTGTCCATCACCATGCCGTTCGACAGCTCCGGCCGGCGGCGCTCGGAGACGACCGGCTCAAAGGCGCGCGCGAACGGATCCATCGGCGCATAGCGCGGGCACAGGAAGGAGCTCAGGATTAACCCGCCTGTGAAGCCGCCGAAGTGCCCCCAATTGTCAATGTTGCTGCCGGGCGAGAGGCCGATTATGACGTTGATCAGCAGAATCGTGCCGAGGTTGATCAATTGCTGCTGACCCAGCCGACCGAACATCTCCCGATGCCTGTAGAAATACACCAGCAGCGCGCCGAACAAGCCAAACAGCGCCGTGGATGCGCCGGCCGATCGGCCTTGGGTGAGCATATAGCTGAAGATCGCGCCGGACAACCCAGACAACAAGTAGATGGCCAGAAAGCGCGGACGGCCGTACAGCGATTCGATTTGCCGGCCCAACTGGAACAGGGCGAACATGTTGAACAGCAGATGCGCGATGCCGATGTGGATGAAGTTGGCCGTGAAGAGTCGCCAGTACTCCTGATGCGTCGCGATCAGCCAAGCGGTGTTGGCGCCGAAGCGATCGAGCACGGCCGGATTCTGCGTGCCGCCCGCCAACGTCATGACGGCGAAGAGGAAGATGTCCACCCCCATCAACACGTAGGTCCAGAAAGGCTTCGCCGTGGGAATGGGGATGGGGATGGTCATGTGCGGCTCACTCAGCGAAGGCGATGGCCGAGAATTTCATCACAGGCAGATCGGCTTGCGGCCGACGCGGCAACGCTCGGCGGTGACGATGGCGACGATCTGATCCACCGCCTCATCTTGTTGGCCGGCGCGGTTGACCACTACATAGTCGAACTCGTGGATGCGCTTCATCTCCTCGCGCGCCGTGGCGATGCGCAGCTTCAGCCCATCGGGGGTTTCGGTCTTGCGCTCCGTCAGCCGGCGCACCAGCTCCGCCTCACTTTCCGGCGCCAGAAAGATGGTCACTGCATTGGGCACAATCTGGCGGATCTTGGCTGCGCCCTGCACATCAATGCGCATCAACACATCTTTGCCGCTGGCGATGGCATCGCGCACCTGCTGCTTGGGGATGCCTTTGTAATCGCCGTAGACCAGGCTGTGCTCCAGCAGCTCGTCGGCCTGCATCATGTCGGCGAAGGTGGATTTGCTGACGAAGATGTAATCCACGCCGTCCACTTCGTCTTCGCGCTTGGGACGCGTGGTCATCGTAACGACGAAGGCGAAGTCGTAGCCACGCTCCTTCAGACGGTGCAACAGCGTATCTTTGCCCACGCCGGATGGCCCGGACAACACGACCAACATCGGCGGGCTGGAATACTGATACAGATCCGACGCGGACGCCGGCGCCGGCGCCGATGCCCTGCACTCGCATTTCATAGGATGTGCCGAGTATTGTAGCGTATGCAGTTCGCGCAGCGCCTCTACCCCGCCGGCCCCCGGATTGGCTTGGGCCAGCAGCAACGACGCATCTGCCCCCAACCCTCCGCGCGCAACGGCTGCGCTAGAATGTCGGATATGCCGATATACGAATACCGCTGTCGGGACTGCGGCCGTAAATTCTCCATCTTCTGGCGTTCGTTGTCGGCTGTGGACGAAAAGGGGGCGCGTTGCGAGCGGTGCGGCAGCCGCCGGTTGATGCGGCTGGCGTCGCGCGTGCGCGTCGTGCGCGGCGCGGGTTCGAGCGACTTCGACGCCGGAGGTGGAGACGACGCCTTGCTGGACGAGATGGCCGGCCTGGACGAGAACGACCCTCGCGCGCTCGGCCGCTTTATGCGAAAGATGGCGCAAGAGAGCGGCGAGGACATGGGGCCAGAGTTCGATGAGGTCGTCACTCGCCTGGAACGCGGCGAAGACCCCGAGCAGATCGAGAAAAGCATGGGCGACCTGTTCGGCGACGACATGGGCGGGCCGGTTGACGATGACGATTATGGCGCACCGCCAGAAGACCCAACCGCCAAAGCCGAAAAGGAAGCCGAAGAAAAGGATCGCAAAGCCACCGAAAAGCGCCGCACGATGCCGATGAAGGCTAAGCGCAAAAGCCCGGCCAAGCCTAAAGCCAGGAAGAAAAAGTAAGCCACAAGGGTAGGCAAGACGACGCCTTCGCCTACCCTTGCGGCGTCCCGCTCAGCGGGGTAAGCCTTGGCTCGCGCCGAGGCCGGCTTCACCACACCGCAGCCACGGGCCAGCGCAGCGCCTTGACCTAGCCGCGTCACTGCATTTGAGGCCGCACCAACAACACCGGGCAGTGCGCCCCATGCACGACCTGCTCTGCAACGCTGCCCATCAGCAACCGGCTGAGCCCCGTCCGGCCATGCGTTGACATGACGATCAGATCCACGCCCTCGCTCTTGGCGAACTTGAGCAAAGCATCGGGCACCTTGCCATCGAGCACGGCGCTGCTCGCCTTCAGACCGGCCAACTGTAAGCGAGAGACGATCTGCTCCAGGTACTCCCCCGCAGTCAGTTGCACCGCCTCCGGTATTGCAGTCGCCACCACAAAGGCGCCGGGCGGCGGCTCATAAGGTTCATCCACGCGGGCGAGGATGATTTCAGCATCGCCGCATAGGGCCAGCTCGCGCGCGTGCGGCAGGGCCTCTTCTGAAAACGAAGACCCATCCAAAGGCACAAGTATCTTCTTGAACATTGGTCACCCCTTCAGCTTAACCCTTCGCGGTCAAGAGCGGCGCCTGCTGCTCGCTGCGCCCGACTTCGACCGGCTGATCTTCAGCCATGATCGCGCGGAAGATATCGGATTCGGTAATAATGCCGACCAGCTCGGCGCCATCCATCACCGGCAGTCCGCTGACCTTGTGTTTGATCATCAGCTTGGCTGCGTCGCGCAGCGGAGTCTGCGGCGTCACCGTCACGACGTTCTCGGTCATGATCAGCTCGACGCGCATCTTCGCCGCCTCAGCATCGTCTACGGTTGCATGAGCTTGACGCAGGTCGCCCAGTGTGATGATCCCAACGAGCTTACCGGCATTCATCACCGGCAAGCGACGCACCCGGCGCTCTTGCATCAAGGCGTAGGCATCCGGCAGCGGCGTTGAAGGAAGGACAATCACCGGATTGCGCGTCATCCAGTCACCCACAAGACGCTTCTCCATGCTGCACCTCCGTTTTTGCCGCCATGCGGCGAATCAAAACGCGAACTCGGTATGAGATAGCATAACGGGTTGCTGGCAGCCGTCACCAGATACTCGGCGGAGTTTGCACCTGCCTAAGTGGCCGGTTTTTAGACAAGCAAGCCGACCCTAAGCCGTCAGACGCACTCGGAACATCTCCAGAACGCGCGGGGCGTCTGCCCCCATCAAGCAGTTCACCTTCGGCCCCGGCCAGAAAAGACCACGCCGATCGGCGATCGTTGCGCCCATCGCCGGCCCATCCAGCGGCACGGCCACGCTCCAGCGTTCGGCCCGGAAGAGGGTCGGGGCAATCAAGTAAGCAATGGCTGTTGGATCATGCGTGTCCACGCCGCCGTCGGGGTAGCCATATCGCTCGCGGTGGAATTGCTGATAGAACGGCGCGATCCGGCCGATGAACTGGGCCAGCCGGTTGCCGGAGCGGCGGAGCGCAGCAAAGAACGCTTCATCCATGCGCACCGCCATCGTCACGTCCAAACCGGCCATGGTCACATCCCAGCCGGCGCCGAAGACCAGCGCCGCCGCATGGGGGTCGTTGTGAATGTTGGCCTCAGCCACGGGGGAGACGTTGCCGGGCGTCGCCACGCTCCCGCCCATGATGACGACGTTGCGCGCTGCCTGCGCAATGCGCGGCTCCAACTGTAGGGCCAACCCGACGTTGGTCAGCGGGCCGACGGCGACGAGGGTGATCTCGCCCGGCCGAGCCATCACCGTCTCGACGATGAACTGAGCCGCCGGTATATCGAGCGGCTTTTGGTCGGGGTTGTGCACAGCCGTCCAGCCGATGTTGCCCATGGCGTCGTCACCATGCACGAATTCGCCGGTCTGGCCGCGCGGCCGCACCATGGGGCGATCGGCGCCTTTGGCGACGGGGATGTCGGGGCGGCCGGCCAGGTTGAGCAGGTTGAGCGCATTGCGCGTGGTCGCCTCGACGTGCGAATTGCCGAAGACGGTCGTTACGCCCACCACTTCGATCTCCGGCGACACGAGCGCCAGCAGCAGCGCCATCGCATCGTCAATGCCGGGATCGGTGTCAAAAAGGATTTTGAATTTCGGTGGGACGGTCTGGGCGTCGTTCATCAATCGTTACTCGTCTATCATCGCTCTTGCGATGTGGGCTGCGATGCGGGCATTGTTGATCAGCAGCGCGACATTAGCGCGCACACTGGCGCCGCCGGTCAGCTTGGCAATTTGATCGAGCATGAACGGCGTAGCAGCCGGCCCGTGGATGCCGGCTGCATCGGCGCGGCGCTGCGCTTCGATGATGGCTTCCTCGGCGACCTCGCGCGGCAGCTCGGCCTCACGGGGCACCGGCGCACACACCAACTCGCCGCCGGGCAGGCCGAGCGCGCGGCGCGCCCGCACGATGCGGGCAACGTCCTGGGGCGTCTCGGCGCAAATATCGGCGCGCAGCCCACTGCGACGCGAGTAGAAGGCCGGGATCTCGTCCGTTTGGTAGCCGATCACGGGCACACCCAGCGTCTCCAGGTGCTCGAAGGTGAGCGGCAAGTCGAGCAACGCCTTCGCGCCGGCGCACACCACCGTCACCGGCGTGCGGCTCAGCTCAATCAGGTCGGCGCTGACATCGAAAGGGTGGCCGCGATGCACGCCGCCGATGCCGCCGGTGGCAAATACCCCGATGCCATGCCTGGCCGCGAGGAACATCGTCGCGGCGACCGTGGTCGAGCCATCCAGCCCCAGGCCAATGACGATGCCGAGGTCGCGCACGCTGCATTTGCGCGCATCCCTCGACTTCGCTAACGCCTCGAGTTCGTCGTCGCTGAGGCCGATCTTGACCTGGCCGTTGAGCACAGCGATGGTGGCCGGCTGCGCGCCGGCGTCGCGCACGGCTTGCTCGATCTCCTGTGCCACCTGAAAGTTGCGCGGGTAGGCGAAGCCATGCGTGATCAATGTGGATTCGAGGGCGACGATCGGTTGCGCCACTGCAGGACACATTGTAGCGGCAAGCGCGGGCGGGGCGCCTTGCGCTTTACGGCAGGCCGGCCAGGTAGGTAAGCACTTCCTCTTTGCTCACCACGTCGCCATATTTTGAGTTGATGTCGAACAGGTTGGCTTCGTGCGGCTCAGGCCGGCGGTCGCCCACGCACTCGCGCGGCACCATCACGCGAAAGCCATACTGCATACCATCCACCGCCGTGGCGCGCACGCAGCCGCTAGTGCTGCAGCCGGTCAGGATGACCGTATCCACGCCTTGGGCAGTCAGCAGCGACGCCAGCGATGTGCCGAAGAAGGCGCTGGCATACTGCTTGACGATCACCACATCCTGCGGATGCGGGGCGAGTTCCGGCACGATCTCGGCCAGCGGTTCGCCGGCCACCATCCTGCGCAACACCGGCACTTTTTGCACGAAGATCCCGCCGTCCAGCCCGTTCGGGTTGTATAGCACTTGGGTATAGACCACCAGAACGCCCTTGGCGCGCGCGGCAGCCAGCACCTCCACCGTCTGCATCACGGCGTCGCACACCGGCCCGGCAAACAAAGGGCTGCCCGGAGTGGTATAGGCGCGGATGAAATCCACAACGAGCACCGCCGGCTTTTTGCCGAAGCCCAACCGTCCATCGAACACGCCTTTGTAGTTTTGTTGAAGGCTCTCGTTCATCGCACTGCCTCCTGAAAATCATCAGCATGCACTTTCGCGCCCACCGAACAACGCCCGCGCGTTTCCGCTCCCTTCGCGGCCAAAATCAAGCGAGCCGCTCAGCGTTCCCGCTCTGCGCCCCACAGAATCCGCACCAGCCGCTCGCGCATGGGCGCGCCCAGCATTCGGTCGGCTAACACATTGGCCGGGTCTTTCTCAACGATCGTCTTGCGCAACACGTGGTCGCGTTGGGCGATGGCCGGCCGGCGCGTTGCGGCGATCGGCTGCGCCTCCTGAACCAGCTTTACCCAGGCGCGCACATAGTTCATCATCACCGGCTCGACGACGCGGCGAAAGTCGTCGAATGGCAGCAACCCGCAGATCGCGATGGGCGAAAGCGTGCTGCGCGTATAGAGGTGCACCGGGTTGAACGTCTTGTAGCGCGGATCGCGCCGCAGCGCAATCCAAGCCTCATTCATCGGCTGCAGATAGCGCTCGCAATAGTCGTAGTCCGTGCAGGCTTCCACGCGTGGCAGAAAGTCGCAATAGCAAAACACGTCGGGCGCCGTGCCCAGGGCGAAGCCGAGGTGAGGCACATCTACTGAAGGGTCGAGCCAGCAGGTGAGATGGATGTTGGTGAAGCCGGTCTCCGGCTTGCCGATCCACGAGCGCACGATCCAGTCCACGGGGCTGCCATCGCCGGTGAACGTGGTCATCTCGCCGGCGACGTTCCCCTGCAAGTCGCGGATCGCGCGCACATCGGCGCAGGCATGGTCCTCACGCAAACGCAGGCCGGCGCGGATGATCGCCCAGGCGCGCTCACGCACCTCGAGGAGATATTCGAACTTCGCGGTGTTGTCTACCGGCTTGTGCGCGTCGAGCACATCGGCGAGATGTTGAACGGTGTCGGGCATGGCAAGACAGGATTGGGCATCAGTATTGCGATACTACGCAAATTGCAGCCGGCCGGCGACCAGCCGAGCT
The DNA here is from genome assembly GCF_012931985.1 of Candidatus Roseilinea sp. NK_OTU-006. Taxonomy (GTDB): domain Bacteria; phylum Chloroflexota; class Anaerolineae; order J036; family Brachytrichaceae; genus JAAFGM01. Next base: position 60,188 of record NZ_JAAFGM010000006.1, on the reverse strand, counting down.
TGCGTTTCGCGGCTCAGCTTCCATGCGGCATAGGCGAAGGCGGCGCTGCTCAGCGTATTGATGATCTGCTCCGTCCATTGCAATGGGATGGTTTGTTCTGGAATGCGCGCGAGGCCCTGCAAGATGATGATGGCGACGACGTTGATGATGAATAGGATGGCGACCTCGCGCTTGCCCATGCGAAAGGCTTGAACGATGCACAATGCGCTCAGGGCAAAGTTGGCCGCCGTCGTCACACCTAGCAGCACGAACTTCCACGCGCTGCCGGCCGGCGCGGCTATGCCCAGCACAGCGGCAACGGCTAGGAATACGCCGCTGATCCCCAGCGCCATAGCCGGCATGTTGAAACCCAGCGGACGACCACGCATCTGCGCCTGAGCAGCCCACAGCGCGCACGCCATCAGCGTGAAGCCAGGCGCGAGCAGGACGAACAACGCATTCGACATCCATGCGATGTCATTGCCGCTGATCGCCATGTTCAGCTTCCAGGCCGCTTTCAGCCCACCGCCGAGCATGATTAACCATGTGCCCAGCAACGCGACGCGACCGGTGGCCCGATTCGTCCGCGCGATCATCTCGGCGAGGAAGAACAAGCCGGCCGATGACAGCATGACGGGCATGAAGTCTTGAAGGGCAAGGGGAACCGTATATTCATTCATCGAAAGAACCTCCGGATGGCATCTGCAACGAGCGCCGTCTGACGCTCGCAAACATACGTGCCGGCGCCTGGGACGAATTGCTTGCTGGCCTGGCGAGCCGCGGCCGCAGCCGGATCCAGACAGCTCAGGAGCGCATCGAACTCACCGGCCATCAGATGTATCGGGCAGGTGATGCGCGGCAACTGCGCGGCGAAGTCGTGACTGAACACGGCGTGGTAGGCAGCGGCGTATTGGTCGCCTGCTCGCAACGTGAGCGTGAACTCGCGATGCGCCAGGTCGAGTGGGACATCCGGCTCTTTGTCCAGGATGCGCTGCCACAGCGGCAACAAGTGCGAACCGTCCAACGCCGGCGCGACAGGAGAAATCTTGGCGGCGAAGGCGGCGCGCTGCTCGGGCGTGAGATAGGGCGGTCCGGAGAGCATGAGCTTGCGCGCGAAGTCGGGGTGGTCGTGCGCCATCTGCACGGCGATGCTGGCGCCGGTGTGATGGCCGAACAACCAGCACTCCCGCACGCCGAGGGCCTGCAACGCTTCATAGAGCGCCTCCGCATAGAGCGCAATCGAGGGCGTCGTGGCGGGGGTGAAGGATTCGCCAAAGCCTGGCGTATCGGGCGCCACGCACACATAGTCGCCCGCCAGCGCTGTCATTAACGGCTCGAACATCACCGACGTGCTGGCCGTCTGGTGCAAGAGCACGAGCGGCAACGACGAAGGCTGCCCTGCGTCAGGCCCTGCGGTGATGCGGTAGTGCACCTGGCCGAAGCGGGTATCGGCGTAGCCCTTGCGAATGCGCGCGTTCATCGGCTTGGCTAAATGTCATGACATTGTATCATTGTGACCAATCAGGGCAAGTCAAAGCGAGAAAATCGCAGTTGCGGTGCCCGATCACCAATTCACACAGCGAGGAAACTATGACCGATGCTCTTGGTTGGCGAAAGAAATTCGGCGTGCTGGCACCTAGCACGAACACCATCGTCGAGCCTGACTTCTACGCGATGCGCGTGCCCGGCGTCACGGCGCACTTCTCCCGCATCCACATCCGCGATCAGAACCTGAGCAGCGACGCGGCTTTCGAGAATCTGCTCGCACAAATCCGCGTCGAGATCAACTACGCCATTGACCGGGTGATGACGTGTGAGCCGGACTACATTGTGATGGGGATGAGCGCCGAGACCTTCTGGGACGGCGTGGAGGGCAATCGCGCTTTCAAGCGGCGTGTGAGCGAGCGCGCCGGCGGCCTTGGCGTGGCGACCGGCGCCGAAGCATGTGAGAAGGCGCTGCAATTGTTCGGCGTCCGGCGCATCGGCGTCGTCACGCCTTATCAACCCATTGGCGATCAGAATGTGGTGCGCTTCTTCAACGACATCGGCTTCGAGGTCGTGCGCATCAAGGGGCTGCGCTGCCCCACGGCTGTAGCCATCGCCCACATCACCGAAGACGAGCTGCGCCGCGCGTTGATCGAGGTAAACGGCGACGACGTGGACGCGCTGGTGCAAGTGGGGACGAACCTCAGCATGGTGAGGCTGGCCGACGAAGCCGAGCGCTGGCTGGGTAAGCCGGTCATCGCCATCAACGCGGCGACGTGGTGGTTCGCCCTGCGTCAAAACGGCATCGAGGACAAAGTGTGGGGCGCCGGCCGATTGCTGAGGGAGTTTTGACGCGCGCCGCGCTCATCCGACGCAGGGCACAACACCGCTACGCACGACCGGCGGCAAATAGCGTGTCCAATTTGCGCTCGTAAGCCTCGTAGTCGAGGATCGCGTAGAGTTCGTCCTGCGGCTGCATCAGCGACAGGACGGCGGTTTGCACACCATCCCGGCGAATTGTCTCGTACACCGCCAGCGCCGCGCGGCTGGCCGCGCGAAAGGCGCTGATCGGATACAGCACCATGTCCACGCCATGCGCCGCAAACTGCTGCGCGGTGAACAATGGCGTCAGGCCGAATTCGTTCGCGTTGGCCAGCACCGGCACGGCAGCGGCTTCCTTGAAGCGCCGATACATGACCGGCTCGGTCATCGCTTCGGGGAAGATCATATCGGCGCCGGCTTCGATGTAAGTCACGGCGCGCTCGATGGCCGCCTCCAGCCCCTCGATGGCCAGCGCATCGGTGCGCGCCATGATGACGAAGCCGGCGTCCGTCCGCGCATCCACGGCGGCCTTGATGCGGTCCACCATCTCGGCCTTGGACACAATCGCTTTGCCGGGCCGATGGCCGCAGCGCTTGGCTTGCACCTGATCTTCGATGTGCAAGCCGGCGGCGCCGGCCTTGATCAGCGCTTTGACCGTGCGCGCGATGTTGAAGGCGCTGCCAAAGCCGGTGTCCACATCCACCAGCAACGGCAAGTCGCAGGCGTCGGTGATGCGACGCGCATCAATCAGCACATCTTCCAGGGCGATGATGCCCAGGTCGGGCGCGCCGAGCGAACTCATGCTCACACCGGCGCCGGAGAGGTGCAAGGCGCGAAAGCCGGCGCGCCGGGCCAGCAACGCATGGTAGGCGGTGCTTGCGCCGACGATTTGCAGCGGCTGCTCGGCCGCCAGCGCCGCCCACAGCGGGCCTTTCGGCCTGAGTGGTTCATGGGTCATTGGTTGGCTCCTATCCGCTCGTCCATCATCGAGGCGCGCAGCAAAAAGGCGCGCGCCTGGGCCGGGTCGGCGGCTGCGGCGCGCAAGCGCCGGTTGCGCTCGGCGCGATAGGCCGGATCGCGCGCGTTCATGTCGCGCGAGTTCTGGTCGGAGCGCATCTGCACCAACGCCAGCGCTGCCGCGCGCCGCTCCTCGGCATACTGTGTCAGCAGCGATTCTGATGCGCCGCGCATCACCTGCGTCAGCTTATCGGCCAGCTTGTGCGCATCGTGGATGCCGCTGTTCATGCCCATGCCGCCGGTCGGATTGTTGATGTGCGCCGCATCGCCCAACAACAGCACCCGACCCACGCGGAAGGACTCGGCGATGCGACGATGCACGCTGTAGAGCGAAGCGCCCCACACCGGCACGTCATCGGCCGGCCATGGATCGAGCAAACGCGCCAGCCGCTCGCGAATCGCCCCGGGGTGTAGCGCATCCTCCTCGCGCTCATCTTCAGACACGCGGAAGATCACCCGCACCCCCTCGCGCTGCTGCATGAGGATCACCCACTCCACTGGGTCGAAGAGGTAAGCCACCGGCCCGATGCCGGGGAAGACGCGCCCGAAATCGTAATCGGCGGTGATGAGCAGGAAGCGGTCGGCATAGGTCATGCCGTCGAAGCGCAGGGCAAGCTGCCGGCGCACAGTGCTATGCGCGCCATCCGCAGCGCACAGATAGGCGCCGCAAAAGGTGCGCGCGCCGGCCGGGGATTCAACGATGACCCTCACATGGTCGCCGCAATCGGCGAAGGCCGTCACGCGATGGCTGAAGTGCACCGCGGCGCAGCCGGTGGCCAGCAGCGCCGGCAGCAACGTCCGCGTCAAGAGCGATTGCGGACACTGCAGGCGAAATGGGAAAGGGGTATCGCCGGCGATGTGCGCATAGTCGAACTGCGCCACCCGCTCGCGCGAGGCGCGCTCCCAGTATTGCAAGACAACTACACGCAGGCCGCGTTCGATGAAGGCGCGCGCCACCCCCCACTCGTCGAGCATCTCCAGCGTCGGGGGGTGGAAGGTGCTGGCGCGCGCCTCGCTGCTCAGCTCAGGCTGCGCTTCGAAGACGCGCACCGACACGCCTCGCCGCGCCAGGGCAAGCGCCAGCGAAAGCCCTACCGGGCCCGCGCCGACAATCAAGACTTCATCCGCCATCATTCAAAAACTCATACAGCAAGCCGTGGAAGTGATGCACGCCGTTTTCGCGCTTCACGCAATAGCGGCCGGCGTCATACACCCCAACCAGCAAGTTGCGCCACACATACTCGCAGATCTCAATGTCTTCGCGCTGGATTTCATCGCTGAAGGCCATCGAATCTTGAAGGGTATTCCACGTCTCCGGCGTGCCGGGGTCGGAGAAATACCACTCGAAGATGGTCAATGTGCGGTCGTAGCTCAGCGGCACGATGATGTTGATCTGCAACATGCCGAGATAGATGTTCAGCATGAAGTTGGGGAAGATCCAGTAGTAGAAGGCTTTGTCGTCCCCTTGCAGCGCGGTATAGACGCGGCCGGCGGCGTCCTCGGCGCGCACTGGGCGGATGGGCGCATATTGCGAAGAGTAATAACGGAAGGTGTCTACGCGATACTGTGCGTAGTCCAGCTCCCGATATAGGCCGGGATGCGCCACCGGAACGTGATAGCCCTCAAGATAGTTGTCAATATAAACTTTCCAATTGGCGTTCACGTAGTAGTCGCGGCGTTCCACGCGGCGCATGCCCTCGAAGTTGAATCGCGCCGTTTCGGCGGGGATGTTGCCCAGCGTCTCCAGCAGGCTCGGGCCGTCATTGCTCATGTTGACAAAGGCGAACGGCCCCCACGTCTCGATGCGGATAGGGATCAGGCCATAGTCGCACTTGTCGAAGTCCCGCACGCCCTCGAATTCAGGGGCCGCGCGCAACGAGCCATCCAGGTCATACAGCCAGCCGTGGTAGCGGCATTGCAACGTTTTGCGGTTGCCGGCGCCTTGCGCCACCACGCCGGCGCGATGCCGGCACACGTTGTAATACGCGCGCAAATCGCCTTGCAGATCACGCACGACGACCACCGGAACGCCAACCACGTCCACAGCGACGTAGTTGCCGGGGAAGCGCAACTGGTCGAGCGATGCGGCAAACTGCCATGTCCGCCGGAAAATGCGTCGGTGTTCGAGTTCTAGCCGGGCGGGATCGGTGTACCAGTGCGCCGGAATAGTTTGCGCACGCGACAGATCGGGGTTGAATGTGAAAGATTGAGCTGCCATAGCGTGATTCATTCTCTCTCAGCGCAGCGCAGCCGGCGAACGGCCAGTTCTCAATTCATCGTAATGTTATAACATTATCACATGGCTGCCACCTGCCGCATCGCTGCGCTCCAGTTCGCCACGGGCGAAGATGTCGCGCGCAACCTGGCCACCTGCCTACGCATGATTGACACCGCCGCCGCGCACAAGCCCCACCTGATGGTGCTGCCGGAATTCTGCAACCACATGGCGTGGTATGCCGACCAGGAACACGCCTGGCGCGTCGCCGTGGCGCTCGACAGCGACTTCCTGGCCGCTATCGGCGAGCGCGCCCGACGCCATCATTGCTTCGTCAAAATCAACTGCACCGTCCGGCGCGCCGGCGACGGCGTCACCGGCACCAACATCCTCTTCGCGCCCAATGGCGAACCGATCGCCATCGGCGACAAACAGGTGCTGATGGGCAACGAAAACAACTTCCTGACGCCGGCCCGCGCGTGCACGCCGGTCGTTCAGACGCCGATTGGCCGGCTGGGGATGTATTGCTGCATGGACGGTGTGATTCCGGAGGTCGCGCGCGGGCTGGTATTGCGCGGCGCGCAAATCCTGCTCAACAGCCTGAACTCATTCGCGCTTGACGAGGCGTCGTTGCACGTTCCGGTGCGCGCCGCCGAAAACAAATGCTTCGTCGTCGCCGCCAACAAAGTCGGCTGGCTGGTGCCCGAAGCGCTCGCGCCGGCGATTGCGCAGCGCATCAAGCTACCGGCGGAGATGCTGCAAGGCGCGGGCGAATCGCAGATCGTCGCTCCGGACGGCAGCGTGTTGGCTAAGGGGCCGCGTCGTGGCGAGGCCGTCGTGATCGCTGAGGTGGATCCCGTTCGGGCCGACGACAAGCTGCGGCCCGATGGCACACACATCTTCGCCGCGCGCCGGCCGGCGCTTTATGCGCCCATCGCCGAGCCACCCCGTCCCCGCGCGCGCCTCACGCCGGTGCATGAGGCGCGCGTCGCCGCGTATGAACCGGCCGACGAATCGCTTGAGGCTGCTGCGCGCGCAGTCGGCCAGGCCATCGCCGCCAGCGCGAAGTTGATTGTTTTGCCTGAGTTGTTCGGCCTCGCCGATGGACGAGTGGTCGATCCGACGCAAGCGCAGGCGACCGGACAACGGGTCGTCGCGGCGATGCAATCGGCCATCGGCAGGAGCGACGCCCTGGTTGCCACAAGCGTCGCGCAAGGGGCGCGCCACCTCGGCGTACTCATCGGACGAGATGGGATCGTCATGACGCAGCCGCAGTTGCATCCATGCCGGCGACATGGCTGGTGCACTGAACTGGGCGACAACCTGCACACCTTCGACGCGCCGTTCGGTCGAATCGCGCTTGTGCTCGGTCCAGACGCAATCTACCCGGAGACCTTCCGGTTGGCGGCGCTGCAAGACGCCGAGATCGTCGCCGTGCCGACGCATCCCCTTGAAGCGTGGGAGATGACGCTGGGCCTGCCGGAGCGCGCCGCGGAGAATCGGCTGAACCTGGTGGTCGCCTCGCGCCGCACCCACGCCGGCGGCAGCGCAATCTTCGCCGCCAGCCCGGACTTCACCTTGTGGACGGAATGGAAGGCCCGTCCGTTTGACGGCAACATCAACACGCCGCTCGTTACCCGCGCCGAGCGCCCCGGCCTGACGCTGGCGACAGCCTACCCGGCGGCCTGCGCCAACCGGATGATTTCCCAGAAGACAAACCTGGTCGAAGGCCGGCCGTGGCGGCTGGCCGAAGTCATCGCCAATGCCACCGGCCAACACCATGGGCCGTCAGCTTCATCGCCCTCTGCGGGCGTCGTCCACATGTAGCCGGGGTGATCCTGGAACGTCCGGCGCGCATCCGCGAGCAGGCGAGTTTGCGCTGAACCCGCCCTGATCGCCGAACGCGCCCAGCAGGATGGGCACGGCAATGTTGCCGCTGTCGGTAATGGTATGGCCGAGCGCGCGCAACTGTTGATGCAAGCCGGCGTAACGAATGACGCTCGGCCCGATGTCCACACCGCGCCGGCGTTGGCCGAGGTCCATCGGCACGCCGATGAGGTGAACGTGATGCGCCATAATCTCGCCCAACGCAGGAACTATACACCGGTGGGGTACGACAAGACGCCCCGGCGTGAACGCCAGAGCTAAAGCACGGGCGACGCAGCTCATCGCTGCGCAGCCCGTAGTCAATGCACCTTTACACTTGCGCTACAAAGCGACCATGCACATCTCAGAACTCGACTACGAACTGCCGCCGGAGCTGATCGCACAACACCCAGTCGAGCCGCGGGATGCATCGCGCCTGTTGGTGTGCGACCGCGCAACGCAGACGCACCAGCACCGGCATTTCTATGACCTGCCGGAATTTCTGCGCCCCGGCGACCTGCTCGTCGCCAACGACACGAGTGTGATCAATGCCCGGTTGCACGGCCGCAAGCCAACCGGCGGCCAAGTAGAAGTGTTGCTCCTGCGCAAACTGGACGATGTGACGTGGGAGGCGCTGGTCGGCGGGCGCAACGTGCGACAGATCACCTTTCCAGCAGGCGAAGATGGGCAACAACTCAGCGCCGAGGTCGTCGCGCGATCCGGCGAGGCCGCTTTCGTCGTGCGCTTCAGCGCGCCGATCGAGCCACACCTCGACGCTTTGGGCGAGACGCCGCTGCCGCCCTACATCCGCGAGCAACTCCGCGACCCGGCACGCTACCAAACCGTCTACGCGCGCGTGGCCGGCTCGGCGGCTGCGCCGACGGCCGGCTTGCATTTCACGCCGCAATTGCTCGAACGCATACAGGCGATGGGTGTGCAGATTGCCTTCGTTACCCTACACGTCGGCCTGGACACGTTCAAGCCGATCGAAGAAGAGACGGTGGAAGCGCACAAGATTCACACCGAGTGGTGCGAGTTGCCGCCGGCCACGGCTGAGGCCATCAACGACACACGCGCGCGGGGCAGGCGGATCATCGCTGTGGGAACAACGAGCGCGCGTGTGTTGGAGAGCGGCAGCCAGACGCTCGCGCAAGCGAGCCATTCCCGCCTCGTTCAACCGTTCAGCGGGTTTACCTCGCTCTACATCACCCCCGGCTACAAATGGAAAGTCGTAGACGCGCTGATCACGAACTTCCACCTCCCCCGCAGCACCCTGCTGGCCATGATCGGCGCATTCATGGGGATGGACTTCATGCGCCGCACCTATGCGCGGGCGATTCGCGAGCGCTATCGGTTCTATTCGTTCGGCGACGCCATGCTAATCCTGTAGGCATCGCGCCGGCCTTTACGCCTGTGCGCGCACAGCGGCGGAAACCGTAGCACGCCGCTACGCGCGATTAGGTGGTCGGAAACTCGCCCCAGGCGAGCCAAACAAAGCATTGTCCCGTCAACGGAACCACTTGAACTCGCCGGTATATTCGTGGCGATAAGTGCAGCCCGGCGCCGCATTGGGTGTGAACTCGCGCACCATAGACAGCGAGTTCTCCCCCCAAAAAGTCACGGTCATCGTCACCACACCATCGTTGATGGCGCTCGGTCCGGCAAAACGATAAACTCCGGGAGCGACCCGCTTCATACGATACGGTTGCGGCTCTTGGTTGCGCCATTCAAGCCCATCCTCAAACGGGGTGATCTGCACGAGCCCATATACCGGCAATGGCGCGCTGCCAGCGCATTGGCCAAGCGCCTCGCCCGGGCTAACCTGGGTGTCCCACACCGAGCGCCGGCTGGGCGACGCGTCTCGCGTTTCCGCAGCGGTAGCCGAGGGGGTTGGCGTTGGGGCGGGGGTTGCGGTGGGCTCAGGCGTATCTGTTGCGGCCGGCATCGCAGCCGGCGCGGGGGAACATGACGCGAGGATGAGCGCAAGAACGCTTACAATCAACAGGCGCAGCATAGGCGCGATTCTACTTGTTGCACAGGAGTGGAACACCTGAGATGAGACCTGGCATTACAAACCGTGTCGTCGCAGTCATCGCGCTGATTGCGCTCAGCGTCGCTGGGAGCGTCGGCCCGGCACATGCGATTGATTTCGTGTGTGGCGACGCACAAACACCCCAGGTGATGATTGACATAGACGGCGCGTTTGCGCGTCGTGAAAACAGTTGGCAATCGCCTGCCGTGGGACGCATGTTGAAGTTCCAGTGCTTCGCGGCGATCGCCCGCGACGAGGCAAACGCCTGGGTGCTGGTGAACTATGGCTACACCCGTGCATGGGTCAGCCGCAGCGCGGTGCGCTTTGCCGATGGCATGGACATTACCCAGCTACCGCTGAGCCAAGAGATCCCTCCGCCGCCGCCGCCGCCGCGTCTACGCTTGCCCGGCGTGCCGACGATCAGCAGCGCGGCACAGCGCCGTTACCGTGACGCGGTCCAAGCCGGCCGCACGCCCGGTATGGTCGCTGTGCTCGGCGACTGCAACGCCGAGCATCCGGTGTTCTTCGGTCGCCTCGCTTCCGGCGCATTTGACCTGACCCCCTATCCGGAGCTCAAAACCACCGCGCGCGCCTTTGCTGCAGCATTTAATCGCGTGAGCGTTGCGACCAGCGGCAGTTTTAACGCGACGATGGCCTTTGACCCGATGTGGGCCGATCCTAAGCAGTGCCAGAGCGATGAAGGGCCACTGGCCTGTGAGTTGCGACTCTCCAACGCCAGCCTCCTGCTGATCGCGCTCGGCACAGGAGATACATTCACCTGGCGCGACTTTGAGCGGCACTATCGCGCCATCATTGAGTATGCGTTGGGCTTGAAGGTGCTGCCGCTGCTCATGACCAAAGCTGACGCGCTTGAGTCGCAACAGGGCGGCGCGCCGGCCGACTACATCAACGGGGTGGTGCGCAAGCTCGGCGCAGAGTATGGCTTGCCCGTCATTGACTTTGCGCTGGCTGCCCGACAGCTTCCCAATGGCGGCCTGGCCGCCGAGCGAAACGCCAGTCTGCAACTTATTGAGCCTTTTCATGTCAACGAAGTAGGCATGGACGCTCGCATTCTCCTGACCTTACAGGCGCTGGCCCAGTTCCCTCGTTTAAGCCCAACGCCGCAGGCAACCCCGCAACCGAGGAAGCCGCTAAGCCCAGCCTCCACCAAGCGGCCTCAGGCGACAGCGCGGGCACCCGCCACGCCACCGCCGACCCCGCCCGCGCCAAAACAACACCTAAAGGAGTGATGACATGAGTAATACACCACGTTATCATCGCCGCATCTTAGCGGCGTTGCTTGCGTGCAAACTGGCGGCACTGGTCAATTTACATCCTGCCCAATCACAAGCGCCACTGCCGCCCAAGATCACCATCACGGCAGAGCAGGCTTGGCTGCGTCGCACTCCCAGCTTAGTCGCCGGCAACACCTTGCCGGTGTTTAAGGGGCAGTTCTACGATGTGATCGGACGCACAGCGGACAGCACCTGGTGGCAACTGGCCGTGCCGGACGCCGGCAAATCCACAGGCACCTGGCTGTTGGCCGACCTCGGCGCACTTTATTCGGGCGATTTGAAAGCTGCCCCGGTGGTCAGCGCGCCCCTCAAGCCGTCCCCAACCGCGACGACGGCTCGGCGCAGCGCGCCCTTCCCAGCCTGGATCCCGCGCATCACGCCGAAGCAGCGCGCAATTTGGCAAAATAGCGTGCGCGCCGGTAAGGGCTTGAACCTGTTCACCGTAGCAGGCGACTGCAACTCACAGCCATCGGTGTATCTGCGGCGCCTGGCCAGCGGCCAATTCGACGCCAGCACACTCGAGCCACGACTGCAGGCAATCACGCAACGCTTCGCGCCATCGTTCGGTCGGGTCAGCCTGGCGGCGCAAGGCGGATTTGGCTCACACGCGATGATGGATCCGACCTGGGCCGACGGCGCGCTGTGCGGCACAACGATGGGCCCGTTCGAGTGCGAGCTGTGGGTGTCGCGCGCCAGCATCGTATTTATCTCGCTCGGCACGCAAGAGCAATATACCTGGCGGGACTTTGAGAAGCACTACCGGCCGATCATCGAGCATGCCCTGAGCGAAGGGGTCTTGCCGGTGCTGATGACCAAGGCCGACGACATCGAGACCCTCGCCGGCGCGCCATCCGGCTACATCAACAACGTCATCCGCCGGCTGGCGGGTGAGTACGACGTGCCACTGCTCGATTTTTGGGCTGCCACGCGCGATCTACCGAACAACGGCTTGATTGACGAAGGCGACAAGGACTTCCACTTAAGCTACGCCGGCCTAGACCGCAAGATCCTGGTCACGTTGCAGACACTGGCTGCCATTGCCGGCAAGTGACCGCCTGTTCGCTGCCCTCGGCAAGCCTGCGCCGCGCCCTACCCACGCCGGCTCATGCGCGGGTCGAGCAGGTCGCGCAGGCCGTCGCCTAGGAAGTTGAACCCGACGACCGCGGAGAAGATAGCCAGGCCAGGGAAGGCAGCCAACCACCATTCGAAGAACTTGTGCCGGCCAGCAGCGACCATCGCCCCCCATTCAGGTGTCGGCGGCACGGCGCCCAGCCCCACAAAGGAGAGCGAAGCGGTCAGCAAAATCGCGTTCCCCATGTCGAGGCTCGCCTTAACCAGCATGAGCGGAAGGGCGTTCGGCAGAATGTGTTTGAAGAGTGCGCGGCGACGCGTCGCCCCGAGCGCCGTCGCCGCGCTGACGAATTCCATCTCGCGGAGGGCGATCACCTGGCTGCGGATCAGCCGCGCGTACTCCGGCCACAACACCAGCGCAATGGCCAGCGCCGCATTCTGCAACCCTGGCCCGAGCGCAGCGGTGATCGCAATGGCCAGGATCAGCGATGGGAAGGCCAACACGGCGTCGGCGATACGCATGACGATCTCATCGAGCAATCCGCCGGTGTAGCCGGCGATAGCGCCCAGCAGCACCCCCAGCGCGCCGCTCATGGCCACGACAGCCAGTGCTACCGGCAGCGAGACGCGCGCGCCATACAGCACACGGCTGAAAATGTCGCGTCCCAGCTCGTCGGTGCCGAACACGTGCTGCGCGTTGGGCGGCTTCAGACGGTTGGCCACGCGCTGCGCCGTGGGCGAGTATGGCGCAAGGAATGGCGCCATCAGCGCCATGCAGAGCCAGAACAGCACAATTGCGCCGCCGATCGTCGCAGCGCGGTTGTGCAGCACACGACGCCAGTTGCGCCTGAGCACAGCCATGCGGTCGGTGATCATCGCCGGCGCGGCGGGATACGCGGAAGCACCGGTCATGTCACGACAATCGCACGCGCGGGTTGAGCAGCGCGTACGAGACGTCCACCACGAAGTTGATCCCGATGTAGATCACCGCGACCAGCAGCGTCACCCCCATGATCGGTGCGAAGTCGAGTTTGGCGGCCGATTCGACGGCGTAGCGCCCGATGCCGGGCCAGGCGAACACCGTCTCGGTCATCACTGCGCCGGCCATCAGGTTGCCGAAGGCCAGGCCAATGGCCGTCACCGCCGGCAGCGCCGCGTTGCGCAGTGCGTGGCGCATCACAACGACGCGCTCGACCAGCCCTTTGGCCCGCGCCGTGCGGATATAGTCCTGTTGCAGCACTTCGATCATGGCCGAGCGCACGATGCGCGTGATCAGGCTCATGCTGTATGCGCCGAGCACCAGCGCGGGTAGCATCAAGTGATGGAGCGCGCTGGCAAGCACATCGCCCCGCCCGGCCAGGATGCTGTCCACCGTTAGCAAACCGGTGACGACCGGTGGAAGATCCAAGCGTGCATTGACGCGCCCTGGACCCGGCATCCACTGCAAACGATAGTAGAACAGCGACAAGGCCAACAACCCCAGCCAGAACACCGGCACGCATACGCCGATCAACGAGGCGACCCGTGCCAAATGATCAATTAGCGTCTCGCGCTTCACGGCGGCGATCACGCCCAGCGGCACACCTAGCGCCACGGCGATGAGCGTCGCGGCGACCGCCAGCTCCACTGTGGCGGGGAAGTAGCGCGCAATGTCCGCCGAAACCGATTGCTGCGTGACGATGGATTCGCCCAGGTCGCCACGGATGAGGTTGCCGACGTAGGTCAGGTAGCGCTCGTGCGGCGGCTTATCCAGCCCCCAGCGCTCACGGTAGGCTTGTACGATCTGCGGATTGGCCATGGCGCGCTCGGAAAGCACCATCGCCAGCGGGTCGGCAGGGATCAAGTAGGTGATGACAAAGCCGAGTAACGTCACCAGGAGCAGAAGGGGAAAAGTGATCAGGAATCGGCGGATGAGATAAGCGAGCAGTGACATGCGGGGGTTGAGGCGATATCCATTTAGCGCGCATCGGCGCACGCCAGGCTGCAGCGAGCCGGATGCGGCTTCGAGAGAGGAGCCACTCACTGCCGAGGGCTCCCCTCTCTCTTCCCCAATCAGACTTACTGCGATATGAAGTAATAGTCCAGGAAGTACACCGGGTTGTAGATCACGTCCTTCAGCTTCGCCGAGGCGACGATCTGCACTTTGGGCTGGATCAGGCCGATGAATGCCGCATCGTCGAGCATGATTTCCTGCAGCTTGCGGTACATTTCGGCGCGCTTGGTCGAGTCGGTGATCTTGGCGGCATCCAAGGCAAGCGCTTCGGCCTCTTTGTTCACGTAGTACACGCGCTTAGCAGCCGACGCGCCTTCCACGGCAAAGGCCGGCGCCCAGCCGTGCGGGTCGAGAAAGTCCGGCGTCCAGTCGGCGATGGTGGCGGCCAGTTTGCCGGCGCGGTAGTCGGCGCGCCAAGTGCTGGCGTCGCGCGGCTCGACGTTGAGCTTGATGCCCACCTCGGCAAAGTCCTCTTGCAGTTTCGCCACCAGGGTGTCGGCCAGGATGATGTTGCTCATCTTGCGCTCGCCGGGATAGACCATCGTCAGCTCAAAGCCGTTCTCGTAACCGGCTTCTTTGAGCAGCGCCTTGGCTTGCGCCACATCCCGCTTCGGCGCCAAGGCCGGGTCGGTGCCCAACAACCCCAACGGAATGATGGTAGGCAGATGCAAGGCCGCGCCGCCAAGCAGGCCGTTGATGATGCCGTCATAGTCAATCGCCAGCTTGATCGCCTGGCGCACGCGCTTATCAGCCAACGGCTGGGATAGCTCCGCATTCATCGTCAGCGCCAGATAAGTCATGTCCAGCGTGTTGCCGACGATGAGTTGTAGATCAGGGTTGCCCTCCAGGCGCTTGATGGCATCCACGTCGAGGCCGACGGCGATGTCAATATCGCCGCGCTCCAGCGCTTGCTGGCGCGCCGCATCGTCGGGGATTTCGCGGAAGATGATGCGGTCGAATGGAACCGGCCCGCGCCAGTAGTTCGGGTTGCGCTCGATCACCACCTGCTCGCCGCGCTTCCACTCTTTAATCGTGTAAGGGCCGGTGCCAGCGGAGTTGTTGTCCAGCCAGTCGGTCGCTTTGTCGGTGTCTTTGGCGTCATCGGCATCCGTGCCGCCTTGCTCCTTGACCACCTTGGAATCCACCACAGCGAAGTTGGGCGACACTAACATGGACAGAAACGCCGCATTTGGCTCTTTCAGCGTGATCTTCACCGTTGAGGCGTCGGGGGCTTCAATGCTCGCAACATGGTCGTTATACAGCCAGGCCGGGTTGTCCTGCAGCGCGCCCATGCGCTTGAACGAGAACACGACATCCTCAGCAGTCATGGGGTTGCCGCTGGCGAACTTCACGTCGCTGCGCAGCTTGAAGGTATACACCAGCGCATCGTCAGAGATCGTATAAGACTCGGCCAGCAGCGGCTCAACACGGTCAATCGTTGCCCCCTTGTCGGGCAACGTGACGAGCGTCTCGTAGGCGGCGCGCATGATCTGCGGCGGCGTAATCTCGTACTGCCGGTGTGGGTCGAGCGTGCGTGTATCGGCTTTGGGCAAACCGACCACAAGCACTTTTGCTTCGGCAGGCGCCGACGGCGCCTCGGTGGGCGTCACCGGCGCAGTTGGCTGAGCTGGCGCCACTGGCTGCGCGCACGCTGCCAACGTCAGTCCCAAGGCAACGGTCAAACCGATCAGTAGCGTATTGTGTTTGGTCGTTTTCATCATGATCCCTCGTTAACTCACTGCTCGGAGAGTGTCTTAAAGGGCCAACATAAGTAAGCAGGTAGGGCTTTACGTCTAACCCATTGGCCCAATCGTCCGAATTATATTTTGTGCGCGATTACATCGCTGTTCGGAGGACGGTCTACGCCTACTGTTCCCACATCTGGCTAAACGACCGGAGAAAATCGTCCTCGACTTAGGACGCGTGCGCGGTAGGCCGAGATGTGGCTCAACGGCCAATACGTCGCGCGAAGTTCTGCATACCGTCACACTTTGACCTATCGCCAACGGCCCGGGCCGGCGAAAATGCGCTACCGGTGCGGGCCGCGGGTCGCGCCGCCTCGAACAGCCAATCACTTGGCGTTCTCGGCCGTCACCAGCTTGCCGGGGATTAGGATCGCCTCGCTCTCGGGCTTCTTGCCGTTGAAATAGGCCTCGATCAACTCAGCCGTCTTCGCGGCCATGGCGTCGAAGTCCTGGGCGACGCTGGCGATGAACGGGCCTTTCTTGGCGATCTCGGCTTTAGCGAAGTCGGTGCCGTCAACCCCGACCACCCTGATCTCAGCTCGGCCGGCTGCCAGGGCTGCCTGCACGGCGCCCAGCGCCGGCTCGTCCCAGCCGGCCCAAATGCCGGCGATCGCGCCATTATCTGGATAGGCGGTCAACAGGTCTTCGGTAATCTTGCGGGCGTTGTCCACCGGGCCCGGCACTTCGATGTGCTTCTTCTCGATGACCTTGATGTTCGGGTAAGCGGCGAAGGTCTCGGCTGCTGCAACAGCGCGGGCGCGCACGCCGGGATGTGGGTCGTGCGTGAACATAATCACGCTACCCCGCTCGCCGATCGCCTTGGCCAAAGTTTCGGCAGAGAGCTTGCCCAAGCTGGCGTTGTCCGAAGTGACATTGACCAGGACGCCCGGCGCGTTGCCGGCGTCAATGCCGAATACGGGGATATTGGCTTGACGGGCCGCCTCGAGGCCCTGCGTCATCTGCGCCGGATCGCCCATGCCGAGCACAATCGCGTCCACCTTCTGGGTCACGGCATCCTTGATGCGGCTGACCAGCAGGTTAAAGTCGCCGGCCGTATCGGTGACGGTTACTTGCCAGCCTTTGGCTTCAGCTTCTTTCTTGAACCGGTCAATCACGTATTTGGTGGTTTCATTCGCCATATAAGGCGTGACCACCGCGATGGTTTTCTTCGGCGCGCCGGGGGCGGCAGCCGGGGGCGGAGCAGCGCAAGCCGCCAGAAGCGCGGCCGCAGCCGCAAGCGTCGAAAAGGGCAATCGAAGTCCGATACGCATTACATCCTCCTCTATGGAAATTCAAAATTGAGCAATGGTCATCTCCGGCGGGCAAAGCCCTGCGCCGGTTCAATCACACTTTGTTGAAGCAAGCAGGCTAAAGCTATCCTTCAATGCAGGATACAAGCCACAGAAAACACGGTAGAGATTATCGTAACACCGCTGATTCTGCACCATCGGCCGGTAGATCCTTTCGACGGGGAAGTACTCCGGAGGATTAAGGTTGCTGTGCCAGCCAAGGGCTTTGGCAGCCAGCAGCACTGCGCCCCGGCCCCCTACGTCATCTGGCTGGGCTAACACGTGCACCGGCCGGCCGAAGACATCGGCGAAGATCTGCGGCCAGAGCACAGAACGCGCGCCTCCTCCCACCAAGCTGATGTGCCTGATCTGATCGGCCGACGGCATCGCATCACGGATCGTGCGCATGGCGAACGCCACCCCCTCCAGCACCGCGCGATACAGATCAACCCGGCCGGTCGCAGGTGACAAGCCAAAGAACACGCCGCGTGCCCGCCCATCGCGGAACGGCGCGCGCTCCCCGCTCAGATAGGGCAAGTAGAGCACGCCGCCACAGCCGGGCGAAGCCAATTCCGCCGCCCGGTTCAGCAGCGTGTGCGCGTCCTCGTCGGCGGATCGTCTCCGCTCCAGCGGCCCGAACTGGCGGACGAGCCACTCGAAATTACCTGCTGCCGTGAGCATTGGGCCGATCAGGATGAGGCGCCGCGCATCGGGATGGCGCAGATTGAAGATGCCGGTGCGCGGATCCACCGGCGGGGCGTCCACCGTGGCGGCCAGCCAGCCGCTCGTGCCCAGATAGACATACCAGCGGCCTTCTTCGCCGGCGCCCGCGCCCAGCGTCGTCGCCGCGGCATCCCCTACCCCATGGAAGACGGGAAGCCCTTCCGGCAGATCGGTGAGCTTGGCAGCGGTTCGGCTGACCCGGCCAATCGGCTTGTTCGCCAAGTCGAGCCGGGGCAACCAATCCGTGCGCAGGTTTAGCGCCTCCAGCAACTCGGTCGCCCAACGATTCTCCTGCAGGTGGAACAGGCCGGTCGTCGAAGCGGTGGTAACGTCGGTGACGCGCTCGCCGCACAGCCTTGCGGCGATGTAGTCGTGCGCGCCGATCAGCAGCGTCCGAGTATTTTGATACCATTCCGCCTTGTGGCGTTTGACCCACAACAGCTTGGCCAACAGGCCGGAAGCATCTTGCAGATTGCCGGTCGCCGCGATCAGCCGATCTTCGCCGATGGCGCGCAGCACTTCGTCGGCTTCAGCTTGGGCACGCGCATCCGAGTACAAAATGACCGGCGCAAGCGCCTCCTGCTCGTCCATGAGGATCATATCTTGCATCTGACCGCTCAGCGCCAGCGCCGCCGCCCAAACGCCGTCAGGCATTTGATGCATGATGGACTTCAGGCACAACCGAGCAGCCTCCCACCAGTCGGTTGCGTTTTGCTCGACTTCGGGGCCGCGCAAAACCGACCCATAGCCGGCCTGTGCGCGGGCTAAGACGCCCCCGTTGCGATCTACGCAGACCGCCTTGGCCGCCGTCGTGCCGATGTCCAATGCGATGATGGCTTCCATACGCCTATCTCTTTTCGCGATGCCTTCAATGAAGGACTAACGCCTCCGCGAGAGGCTGGAAATTAGCACCGCCAGCACGATGATCACGCCCGTCAGGATGGACTGGATATATGAGTTGATGCCCAGAATGTTTAGGCCGTTGCCCAGAACGCCCATAATCAGCACGCCTAGAACCGTCCCGAGGACGTGGGGCTCGCCCTCGCGAAAGGCAGTTGCGCCCAGAAATACCGCCGCCGCTGCGCCGAGCATGAACGGGTTGCCGGCCTGAGGGTGCGCGGAGAAGAGCCGGCTGGCGAGAATCACCCCCGAGAGCGCCGCGCCTAACCCGGAAAGCACGAAGGCGGCCAAGCGCAGGCGCTGAACGGCGATGCCTGCCAGATAAGAGGCTTCGGCGTTACCGCCGATCGCATACAGGCGCCGCCCGAACACCGTGTGTTCCATCAGCAGCCAGGCCAGGAAGACCACCACCAGCATCACGATCACCGGTGTGGGAATGCCGGCGACGTCCCCCTGCCCTAGCCACCGAAAGCCTTCCGGTATGCCGGAGAAGAGGGTGGCGCCATCGGTGTACAGCAGCGCCGCCCCACCATAGGCGGTCATCGTGGCCAGCGTGGCCACGAACGCCGACAAGCCACCGTAAGCCACCAATAACCCGTTCATCGCCCCGCCGACGACACCCACCAACAAGGCAATCAAGATCGCCGGCACGACCGGCACACCGTGGTTAGCCATCAGATCAACGGCGACCACGCCGGCCAGGCTGGCCAGCGCGCCAACCGAAAGGTCAAAGTCGCCGGTGACCATCACCGCGGTCACCATCACCGAGACGATGGCCAGCGTGGCCACCTGCTCGATGATGTTGCTCCAGTTCTGAACGGTGGGAAAGACGCTGGGTCTCAGCAGAGAGAAGAAGATCACCAGCGCCGCAAAGCCGACCAGCGTCCCCCATTTGCGTGCCCAGAGCAGGCTTTGCACCCGGGTCAGCCTTGTCCAAGGCGCAGCGATCGCTCGAAGCAGTCTTCCTTCACGCACGCGGCACCTCTCCGTAGCAATAATGCAAGAGCGTTTCCTGACTCATGCCTGCGGTGGGCAATTCTGCCAACTGCCGTCCCTCGCGCAGCACGATTAACCGGTCGGCCAGGCTAAGGAGCTCTGGCAGGTCGGATGACACCAGCACGATGCCGACGCCCGTCGCCGCCAGCTCACGGATGATGCGATAAATCTCAAAGCGCGCGGCCACGTCCACGCCGCGGGTCGGTTCGTCCAGCAACAACATGCGCGGGGGAGCGTGCAGCCAACGCGCGAACACCACTTTTTGTTGGTTGCCGCCGGACAGTTGATTGACCCGCTGATCGAGCGAGGCAGCTTTCAACTGCACGCGTTGGGCGAGCTTTTGTCCGGCGACGTGCTCGGCAGCGCGGTTGACGAAGCAGGTACGGCGCGTGAAGCGGTCGAGCGCCGGCAGGGTGATGTTGTGTAGCACCGAGCGATTCAAGACCAGGCCCTGCCGGTGGCGTTCCTCCGGAACCATTGCCAGGCCGGCGCGAATCGCCTCGGCCGGGCTGCGCGGCGCAAACAGCTTATCGTCCATCCACATCCGCCCGCCCTTCGGCCGGATCGAGCCGTATAGAAGATGAAGCACCTCGCTGCGGCCCGCGCCGACCAAGCCGGCCAAGCCGAGAATTTCGCCCTCCCGTAGGTCGAAACTCACGCCTTGAACCGGGCCGCCGGCCAGCGCCTCGGCGCGGAAGAACACGCGGCCACTCCGGTTCCGAGCCGACGGCATACCCTCGCCGAGGCTGCGACCGATCATCAGGCGGATCATCTCGCTCTGGCTCAACCCGCCGATCGGATAGCTGCCCACCACGCTGCCATCTCGCATCACGGTCACCCGGTCGCAGATCTCGAAGATCTCGCCCAGGCGATGAGAGACATACAACACCGTGCGGCCACGCGCCTTCAACGCGCGAATGACGCGGAACAGGCTGCGAATCTCTTCATCGGTGAGGGCGGCGGTAGGCTCATCCATGACGATGATGCGCGCATCGCCGACGAACGCCCGCCCCAGCGAGATCATCGCCTGTTCGCCGCGGGAGAGACGACCGACGGGCACGTCCACCCGGATGCGCATGCCCAGACCGCGCATGATCTCGTCGGCGCGCCGGTTGAGCACCTGCCAGTCAATCGTGCCGAAGCGCGTTTTAGGGTATGGCCTCCCGAGGAAGATGTTCTCCGCCCCACTGAGATATGGCACCAGATTTAGCTCCTGGTGGATGAAGGAGAGGCCATGGCGATAGGCGCCGCTGCCGTCGCGCAGATCGAGCCGCGCCCCGTCCAGCAGGATTTGCCCATGATCCGGGCGCACCACGCCGGCCATGATCTTGATCAGGGTGGACTTGCCGGCGCCGTTCCCCCCAACCAAGCCGTGGACTTCGCCGGGCAGCAGCGAGAGGCTAGCGTGGTTGACCGCCAGCACGCCGGAGTATTGCTTAACGATGTCCTGCATCACAAGCAGGGGCTTCTCGTCAACCATCGCGATAGCGTATATGCCGGGTTGCCTGATCTTGCAACGCAGCCAACACGCATGGAGGGGATTAGCGCAGATTTTCGGGGTGACTTTTCAGGGCGCATATGCCAACGAGGATTCGATGGATATCCAAAAATCCGCGCTGAACCCGGTCCAGAGCAGACGCCGGCGTCGTTCACTCCGTTCGCTTGGCGTAGCACAGTAAAAAAGAGATGCGGTCGAGGACGCGCTAATACGGATGCAGGGTCATGCCGCCGTCCACGGCCAACACCTGACCGGTGACGAAGCGCGCCAGGTTGCTGGCCAGGAACAACGTCGCGTCGGCGACCTCGGCCGGGTTGGCGTAGCGGTCGAGCGAGGGCTGCGTCTCGTCCATCTTGGCCGGATCCACGACGCGCGTAGCCAGGAAGCGCGCCGTTTTGGTCGGGCCAGGCGCAATCACATTGGCGCGCACCCCTGCGCGCCGGCACTCGATGGCCAAGCAGCGCGTGTAGTGGGTGATTCCGGCCTTGGCCACGGCATACGCGACCTCGCGCTCCACCCCGAACAACGCCGCCACCGACGCAATGTTGATGATCGCGCCGCGCTTGCGGGTAAGCATGCCCGGCACAACCAGCTTGCATACCTGGATCGTGCCGATCAGGTTGCGGTTGAAGATGGCCTGCAAATCCTCAGGGGAGATGCCGAGCGCATCATTCGGATCCGGCTTCCCCTTGCCACTTGCGCCGATGTCGCCGCCGGCGCAGTTGACCAGAATCGTGATCGGCCCGAGCGCTTCTTCGCCGGCCTGCACTGCGCGCTTCATCGCCTCGTAGTCGGCCACATCAGCCGTCACACCGACGACCTTTGCGCCGCGCTCGCGAAACTGGGCAACCACAGCGTCGAGGTTGGGCGCTTCGCCAAAGACCGCCGGCGACTCCGGCCGATGATCGTGAAGGATGATGGCAGCGCCGGCGTCGGCCAGCTTTTCGGCGATGGCTCGGCCAAGGCCGCGGCCTGAGCCGGTGACCAGTGCAACGCTGTTGGAAGGCAGGAGTGGCATGGGTTTATTCGCTCCGTAGCGAGAGTGGATCGGTGAGTTTGTATTTGCTGGATTTCCAAATCGTCATATACGGGCTGTATTTTGGCCAAGGCGCTGGATTTAGCAAATGGCTCATCGGCCAAGCCGCAGTAAGCCTGCGCGGCGCACGATGTGCTTGCCGTATTGCGCCCGCAGCTCGTCCAGCGCATGCGCCAGCGCCAGCCGGGCCTCGCGTTGCGGATCGCCGAACAAAGTGATCGGCAATCCTTCGCTCAGGCCGCTCACGCCAACGCCAATCAGACGAATCGGGTCGCCGCGCTGTCGGTTGCGGCTTTCGCCCCGACCCAGCCACGCTTGCCACCACAACGACTCGGCTGCGGCGAAGATCTCCTCGCCGAGCTGCGTCGGCACCAGGAGCGTCGTCTGACGGGTGACCGTGTAGAAATCGTACCAACGCAGCTTGAGATGGACGGTGTGGGCGAAGCGGTGGTGTGCGCGCAACCGCGCAGCCACTTCATCGCTGAGCGCCAGCAGCATCTGGCGCAGAGCCTCCGGATCGCGCACATCGCGGGCAAAGGTGCGCTCCTCGCTGATGGACTTGACCTCGCGTTCGGCATGCACCGGCGAACTGTCCAGGCCACGCGCACGTGCGACCATAGACGCGGCATGATCCCGAAAGATGGAGCGAAGCGACTGCGGCGCGGCGCGTTGCAGGTCGCCGATCGTCGCAATACCGATCCGTTCCAAACGCGCTGCAGTCGCCGGGCCGATGCCCCACAACTCGCCAACGGGCATTGGCGCGAGGAACTCGGCCTCTTGGCCGGGAGCGACGACCAGCACGCCGCTCGGCTTGGCACGCCCGCTGGCCATCTTCGCGACCAGCTTGCTCGTCGCGACGCCGATCGAGGCCGGCAAGCCCGCTTCATCGCGGATGCGGGATTGAATCTCCAACGCCAGCGCCCGCGGGTCTTGTGTCAGTCCGGTCGCGTCGAGGAAGGCTTCGTCAATCGAGATTTGCTGCAACGCGCCGCCATACTCCCGCAGCAGGCCCATCACGCGCCTCGAGTATTCGGCGTAATGTGCGCGCGAGCCGGATACGACGATCAAGCCAGGGCACAGGCGCATCGCCTGTGAGGTGGGCATCGCGCTGCGCACGCCGAAACGGCGCGCAGGATACGACGCCGATGACACCACACCGCGTTGGTCGGGGCGGCCGCCAACGACGAACGGCTTGCCGCGCAGCGAGGGATTGCGCAGCTCCTCGACGGCGCAGAAGAAGGCGTCGAGGTCGAGGTGAAGAATGATGCGCTCAGCTATGAGTAGTTGGGGGGTTGTGCAGCGCGGACTTCGCGGTAACTTTCGGCCAGGTTGTTCAGCCGGCAATTGGTCTCGCCCAACTCGGCAATGATGCGGTCGAGGTTGCGCTCGCCGCGAGCGACATCCACCTTCATCAGCGTCACCGGCACGGCCAGCAGCGTCTCGTGGGTGCGGCGCAATTCGCCGACGATGCCGCGCTCCATCACCTCGATCTCGCTAAGCACGTGAGCCGCCTCCTCTGAGCGCTTGGCGATCTTTTTGATGCGACGCAGGCGATTGAGCTTGCACACTGCGCGATTCACATTGCCGGGCACGTCGCGCACCTGGCGCAGCAGCGCGGTCTTCTGCTCGTAGGAAATCGGACAGGACTTGAGCGCGTCCTGGATTTCGTCTACCAGTCGGACGGCGTCGGCGGCATATTGCCCCTCCGGCGTCTTGGCCGGCAGGCGCTCGGATCGGCAGCGGCGGGCAAGCACAACGAAGGGGGCGGCCAGCCCGAGCAAAATCACGATCGCAATCAGCGACAAAAGTAGAAACAGAAGCAGCGGGATGAACACCTGGACCTCCGATAAGCGCCCACCCGGCGCTCGAACATTCACCCTAAGCGCGCGACTTTGCTATTGTAGCAACGCTGGATGCGCAGCGATACGCCAACCAGGCCGATGGCCGACCGCGCGCTGCATCCACGCCATCCGTACGGGCAACCAGCGCCAGTTCTGGCGCGAAGCGCGCCAGGTCCGTTGCCGGGATGCCGCCGCGCGGCGACTGCGCATCGGCTTTGAACATGACGTAGAGCAGGAACGTCCCATCTGGCGCGAGCAGGCGCTTGACATGGCGCGCATAGGCCGATCGGCCATCGGCCGGCAAGCCATGAAAGCAGCCGATGTCCAGGATCAAATCGAATGGTCCGGCCAGCGCGCTGAGCCGTGTCACATCGCCCAGGCGCAGGTCGGCCTGCACGCTGGCTTCGCGCGCTTTGCGCCCGGCTTCCATGATGTCCTTGACGGCAAAATCAACGCCGGTCACTTGCCAGCCATGCTGCGCCAGGGTGATGACATTCGTGCCCGTGCCGCAGCCTAGATCGAGCGCGCGTCCTGGCGGATGCGCCTCGATGAACGCAAGCAGCTCCGGCGGCGAGACGCCTGTATCCCAGGGCGGCGGTTCGCGGCGCAGATACCAGCGGTTGAATTCGAACCAGCGCTTGAGGCGATCCATCGCTCATCAGCCTCTCAGACGATTCATCTAAACTCACGGCCTGAATATACCCAAGGCAACCCATTCGCATGAGCCAAGCCAGCAACCCCTTCGCCTCGAGCGAAGCCTGCTTCAATATCGGCCCCAAGGAGCGGCAAAAGCGACTCATCATCGGGATCGCCGGGATTACTGTCGGTGTGATTGCATTCGCGCTGATGCGCGCGGCTATCGCGCCATGGTGGGCCAACCTAGCCCTGCTGCCGATTTTCTTCGCCGGCGCCACCGGCGTGATCCAGTGGCGCAAGAAGACGTGCGTGGCGTTTGCGCGTCGCGGCGTGCGCAACCTGGACAGCGGCATCGAGGCCATCGAGGACGAAGTTGAGAGACAGGCGCTGAACGAACGCGCTGCGAGGATCACCCTGGAGTCGTTTGTATTCAGCGCGCTGGCAACCGTCTTGGCCATCTTGCTATCTCTCATCGGATGAACTGGCTGGCTCACCTCTTTCTGTCCGATGACGACATCGAACATCGCATCGGCAACATCATCGCAGATTGGGTGAAGGGTGAAGCGCGCGCACAGTTCAGCCCGGGCATCCAGCGCGGATTCGCCAGCCACCGCCTGATTGACCTTTATACCGACGCCCATCCGGTCGTCGCGCGCAGCAAAGCGCGCATCGAATCGCCGTTCAGACGCTATGCGGCCATTTTGGTGGATGTGTTCTACGACCACTTCCTCGCCGTGGACTGGGAACATTACTGTAAGACGCCGCTGCGCGAATGGACGGCTTCGGTATATGCGCAGTTCGCCACACATGGGCACCGGCTTCCCGAACAAGCACGCGCTGGCTTGCAGCGCATGGCGGACGATGACTGGCTCGGATCATACGCCACGCTCGACGGCATCGAAGCAACGCTGCGCCGCATGTCGCGCCGGCTGAGCCGGCCCAACCACCTGGGTGAAACCGCGCCCCAACTGACCGCGCACTACGCCGAGTTGCGCGCCGACTTCCACGACTTCTTCCCCGAGTTGCAGGCTTACGCGCGAGCAGTTCGGACGGCCCGAAGCGAATTCATCATGGCCGTCATCCCCTGACCCGGGTGGGGACTACGCGCACTGCCGGCACACGCCGGACAAATGTCCCTAGACTCGGCGACCATGTGCGCAGCGACTCGGCGGGGTTGATGGACAACGCCCAACCTCTTCCAGATAACGCGCGGCTCGGCGGACGACGGAGTCAGACACGGGTAAGCTCGGGCAGCGCTTGCCCCTACCCTGCCCTTTACCGCGATGCCCTCTGATTCAGAGGGTGATCAGCCCGAGCTTCGCAGCCCGACTTATCGCTTCGGTGCGGCTGGCGACGCCGAGCTTGGCGTAAATCGAGGAGAGATGAAATTTGACCGTGGATTCGCTCACCCCCAGCTCGTGCGCGATCAACTTGCTCGGCAAGCCGCGGCTAACCTGCTCTAGGACCTCGATCTCGCGCGGGGTGAGCGTTGGCTTGGGTTCGGTCGCCTCTGCTGGGCCGATCTGCCGAGCGGCTGCCGGCGTCGTCGCCAATTGACCGGCCATATCTGTCGGCAACGCCACCATCCCTTGTAGCGCAGCCGCCGCTGCAGCGCGCAGCTCCTCTGCGGACGCGTCAGCGGGGGTAATACTCCACCCGCGCAGCGGTAGCGCGCGCAACACATTCACAGCCGCGTCGTCGTTGGTCAACACAACCGCACTCTGCTCGCGTTCGTCGGATAACACGCCGGCAAGCGGCAGGAGCTGATCGGGATCGGTCAGCAAGAAAAGGTCGGCGTTCGCCGGCGTTAGCGCTCGTCCAAGCGCAGGCGCCTCGCCAACGATCTCCCAAGTCGGCTCGGCCTGCGCGAGCAAGGCACGCAAGCCAGCCCGCAACGTGGGCGTCGGGGCAACGATGAAGACGCGCGGCATGCCAGTCGGCGAATGGTCTTTCGCAGTCTACCTCACCGCCAGTCGCCGTCCGCAATCCATTCGGCGACGACGTGGCTGGGAATGGCCACGCTCAGATCGCCGCCGAAGATCATGGCATTGACACCGATAACTGCGCCGGCGGCATTCAGCAACGGGCCGCCGCTGTTGCCCGGCGCCAGCAGCACGTCCGAACGGATATAGGGCGCGGTCCCTCCCTTCCTGCGAACCGCCATGCAGCCAAGGCCGCTGATGACGCCAGCGGTGACGACGCCGGCCTGTCCCCACGGGTTGCCAACGGCAAAAACAAGCTCGCCTACCCGCAGAGAAGCCGAATCGCCGATCCGCGCGGTTGGCAACCCGCCCACAGCCAGACCGAGCAGCGCCAGGTCAAGTTGCGAATCGCTGGCAAGGCGTTGGGCGGCAAAGCGGCGATTGTCCGCCGTGACTATGCACAGGCCGGTGCCGTTGTGGTGCGTTATTCCGGCTACCACGTGCGCATTGGTGACGACCTGGCTATGCGCAGCATCGCTGCGCCAGATGATGCCTGTGCCTACGCCCCGGCCGCCCCCATCAATCCGAACGATGCTCGCCTGGGCAGCCTCGACCATATCGGCAAACGCTTGATCCACCGCCAACGGAGATCGCTTCATCGCTCTGTTCAGCTCTTTTGACCGACAACGACGGTGAGCGTCTGAGCAATGCCGCCGCGACTGACGCGGACAGCCACCGGCTTGCCAACCCGATCACCATGCAGCACCGCCATCAGATCGTCGGCATCATTGATGGGCTGGCCTTCGACGGCAAGCAAGATGTCGCCGATCAGCAGCCCCCCCCTCTCCGCCGGGCTGTTCTCTTCTACGCGCACGATGAGCAGGCCATACTCCTGCGCATCGCTGCGCTGGGCCGGCGGCAGCCTCACCTGCTGGCTCACGATGCCAAGATAGCCGCGCTTAACGTAGCCTTGCTTAGTCAACGCGCTGGCCACTTTCAGCGCAATGTCCATCGGAATGACCATCGCGGCGCCACGCACCAAACCCGTGGTCAGCAACCCGAACACCGCTCCGGTCACATCCACTAAAGCGCCGCCGCTGAAGCCGGGATAGGGGATCGCGTCGGTCTGAATATAGCGCTCCAGGATCGCGCTGCTGCGACCGATGCGCAGTGAGCTGCCGACCTTGCTCACAACTCCCAAGCTGGCCATCACCCCATCGGGCGATGGGCGACCGACGGCCAGCGCAAGCTGTCCCGCTCGCGCCCCGGCGGCCGCAGTTGCCAGCGGCACACCCAGTCCCTGCACACGCAACACAGCAAGATCGGTCGAGGCATCGCGCCCGATAATCTGCGCGCCGAGCACGCGATCGTCATGTGTCTGCACGGTTAGATTGTTTTCACGTTCCAGCACATGATCGGCGGTCAGCACAATATCATCGGCGTAGGCGATGCCAGTTGCGGGCTGGCGCGCCCGCCCGTTCACCATAACAAGCGACTTGGCGACGCGCTCGACGGCGTCGGCCATCTGGTTAGAAAACGCGCTAAGCATACTGATATCCATTGATACTCCTCTCATCTGTTAAGCATCGGTTGGATTCAAGAGATCGCGCGACGTCAAGCATAGATCCGCAGCATTCACCGGAGCTACTCCACGTAGGTATAGTTCGGGCTAGCCGTTCGTTTAGGGAGAGGGGGCGATCATTATTCTTGCGTGTACATCCATCATTACTGAATCCAAGATGAAGGGCTGCTCGATCCATTTCTTCAGAGGTTGTCCCGCTTACGGCAAGCACCAAGCCGGCTACTGTGTGAACGCCGGCCTGGGCACGCTGATCGAATGGATGCAGCGCGCGCGATCCCGCGACGAAGACCCGGCTTACCTGAAGGCGCAGCAGACGTGCGCGGGCAAGCCCCGATAGTGATAGCCAAGCCATACAATCCAGGTCAACACACGGACGCACCGGGTCCATCTTGAGGGAACGAAGTGAAGACCAACTTTAAGGTATACGTCACGCTGGGATTGCATGTCAACTTTTATCACTCGTGGCGTGGGGATACGCCGGACGAGGCCGGCTTCGGCACGGACATGCGCGTGATCCGCGGAATACTGGACATTCTTGACCGCGCTCAAGCCACCGGCATGACGGCGCGCGTCTATTGGGATGTAGACGCCTACTGGACCCTCCAAACGATCATCCCCGAACACTGCCCGGACATTCTGGAGCGGATTCGCGCGCGGGTATCGGCCGGCATGGACGAGGTCATCCTAGGGCCGTTCAACAACGGCGCTAACCACGCCGCCACGCCCGACGAGTTCAGGGCGGCGGTGACGTGGGCCATTGAAAATCCCTGGGGGAGCGGGCTGAAACAGCAGTTTGGCCGCGTCGCACCGTTCTATCGCCCGCAAGAGTGCATGTTCACCACCGGCCACGAGGCGCTCCTCAAAGCCTGCGGGATCGAAGGGGTGCTGCTCTACTACAGCCTGACGCCGTTCAACACGCTGGGCGCCTTCCTTCCACCGCTACCTCTGGAGGATCGCTTTAATCCCTTGTGGTTCCGCACACGAGAGGACCAGCCGCCGCTCGTGCTCTTTCCCTGCTTGGGGTTGACCGATTTGTTCGAGTTCGTCTCCCTGGAAGACCTGATGCTCGATCTGCACGCGCGGCAGCAGCGCGGCGAGATTCGTTCCGATGTGCTGGTGCATCTCAACGCCGATGCCGACCTAGAGACCTGGCTTCCGGTTCGCCTGCCCAGATTCTTGCGCTGGTTCCCCAACACCGGCGGGATCGAGGAATACCTGCGCGTCGTCCACAAATACCCGTGGGCGGAACTGACAGTCCCCTCAGCCTACCTGGCCGATCACCCGCCGCGGCGCGAAGTGCTCGTTCGTCAAGATTTAGCCGATGGCGGCTTTGACGGGAATTACTCGTGGGCGGAGAAATTCTCCAGCCTGCTCGCCTGGACCGCCCTAGAACGCTCACGCCTTGCCTCATTGCGCGCCGAAGTGTTGGCCCAACGCAGCGGCCTCGACTTGAGCGACATGTTGTGGGAAGGCAGCGATTCTGTTTTCTTCCAGCGGCTCATCGGCCTCTCAACCACCCATTTCGGCATGTCCACACCCATCATCAACGAGGAACGCCAAGCGCGCGCCTTGGCGTTACTCAATAACGCTGCGGCGCGCGCCGAAGCTGCTGAGCGTCGCGCGGCCCACGCCCGAAAAGCCACATCCCCCCTCCCTAAGACGACCGCGCTCTATGCCTTCGAGTTGGTGCCTGCGCCACCGCGACGCCATCAGCCGATCCCAGAGGGGCATGTCGCCGTGTCCTTGCCCATCGTGTTGCCCAGCGACATCGCGACGGTTCGGCTGGAGCGCGCAAGCGGCGCGCCTGTCCCAGCATCGCTGACGGATGTGCGCGTGTTGCCTGACGGAAGAAAGCAATGCCATGTGCGCTTTGTGGCTGCGATAGGTGGTCAGGCCGATTACGACTACCGCCTGTTGCCATCGGCTGCTCCCCTTACGCCACCCCCCACGCTCACACAACTGCGCAATCGGTGGCTCGAAATCCTCTTCTCAACCCAAAGCGGCATTGCGTCCTTCCGCTATCTTGAGCGTGAAATTGGCGGCCCAGACTTTCTCAAGCCATTTATCACTTACAAGGACGGTTCACGCGGGGTGACTTATCTGACAGCAGGGTTTAGCTTTCGCCCGCTGAGCGATGAAACCTGGGACGGCCTACAGCGCGTATGTCTGCGCGCCACGATCCCGATGCGGACACACAGGGGAAACTACGAGAGCGAACTGCTCTTCGTCTTCACCCTGTTTGACGCCTTGCCCTATCTCTACGTGGATGCGACGGTACGCTACGCTTACACGCCGCCGACCGATGTCATTCACAACATGCTCCAAAAGCTGCGCCGATTGATGGACCTCAACTGGATCGAGACAGCGCCCTTTCAGATCACGCCATGCCTCGACCCGCCACAGGGACGGCCGCTGCGCATATGGAAGCATAACCACCTGGGAATCACCGCTTACTACGATTTGAACTACGGGGCGATCAACCCTCGCAACCGCCAGCTCGACGCCTTCAACCATCAAGTCACCAATGGATGGGTCGCCGTCTCCGATGGCCAGATGGGGTTATTAGTTGGACAAGATGCCAGCACGCTTGCTTCCATGGCCTTTTGCCCGATGCGCCTGCGCCAAGTGCAACATCAGCAGGTGCTCTCGCTCAACCCGTTCGGCTCTTACTATGGCCGAATGTTGGATTACCAACACTTAGGCGGTAACGGCATCGGCGCACGCTTGCTGACTGCCTTTAGCGGTGCGCTCAGGCCTAACGGTCCGTCCTACAATGGACAGACGTTACGCTTCTCGCTCATGCTCGCCCCTTATGCGGGCGACGCGCCACCCGATAGGATCCAGACAGACGCCGGCTTGCATTTCTACCCCCCCGGAGCAGTGATCCATCACGCACCTGCAGGGATCGAAGCAGACCTCGCTGAATCCCTCCGTGCTTCGTGTGAGGCTGAGGCGCGTCGGCAACGGCTGATTGATCCGCTTCCCCTCTCACCTCCAACCGCGTTTTTGTGCAACCCTGTGTCAGGTGGCGTGGTGTTGGTGTGGGACGCACCCCCAGGTAATTTGGCGACCGGTTATGAAGTCGCCTTTCGGCGAGAAGACGAAACCGCCTGGCAAACGCGACAGGTGGAGGCAACAACGCGTCTTTTCATCCCAGGGTTGAAGGACGGCGTCATCTATCACTTCAAGGTGCGCGCTTTGTGTGAAGCGCCTGAGCAAGGGCGAGTGCGCTGCTCGGCCTGGACGGCCGAACAGATCGGCATCCCCGGCGCCACCCAACCGACAACGCGGTGGAAGGGCATGGGAAGGCTGCCCGTCGGGGCTCTCGCGCATCTGGTGCTGCTCAGCCTGTGGACGGTGATTCGCCGTCGGATCAAGCGAGAAATATCGTAACACGCGCCCAGATCGCATAGTAACGCAGGAACGCCTCACACATCGAGGCGCATGGCCTAGGAGGCCTGGCGCTTAGGATAAGCAGCCCTAGCCTTGCCACGCGACTCACTGCTTCGGTGCGGCTGGTGGCGCCCAGCCTGGCATAGATGAAGAAAGGCGGCGACCAGCGCCTCCTCGCTGCCGATGCCGTCCTGCGATCTCCGCAAGCCAGGACGCGATGGTCATGCGTGTGCACAGTCAGGTTATCTTCTCGCTCTAACGCGGGATCGGCGGTCAACGCCAGATCGGCGGCATACGCGACATTCGTAGAGGATGAGACCATGCGTCATTAAAAACGCGGTGAAAGATGGCTATGATTAAACGCGCCATGAAATCTAATTCCGTTGCCGACGGCATTCTGTTCACCGATCAATATCAGCTCACCATGGCGCAACTGTATTTCCGCGCCGGCATCCACGAACGCCCCGCGCAGTTCGATCACTTCTTCCGCAGCTACCCCGACTACGGCAAACACCAAGCCGGCTACTGTGTGAACGCCGGCCTAGGCACGCTGATCGAATGGATGCAGCGCGCGCGATTCCGCGACGACGACCTGGCTTATCTCAAAGCGCAAAAGACACGCGCCGGTCAGCCCTTATTCGGCACAGACTTTCTGGATTGGTTGAAGCGCTATGGCAATTTCGACGCGATCACGTTGCGTGCCATCCCCGAGGGCCACGTGGTGCATCCCCTAGCGCCGCTTACGGTGGTCGAGGGTCCGCTGGCAATCGCTCAACTCCTTGAGAGTGCGCTCCTCAACCAGCTCAACTTTCAAACGCTGATCGCGACCAAAGCCGCGCGCATCCGCGAGAGCAGCCAGGGGCGAACGGTGCTGGAGTTCGGCCTGCGGCGCGCGCAAGATCGCGGCGCAAACGCCGGAACGCGCGCTGCGCTGATCGGCGGCGCCGACTTCTCGTCGAACGTTGGCATGTCGCACGTGTTGGGCTTCCCGCCCAAAGGCACTCACGCCCACAGCATGGTGCAAGCCTTCATCGCCATGGGCGGCAGCGAGCTGGATGCCTTTCGTGCTTATGCCGAGGTCTATCCAGACGATTGCCTGCTGCTGGTGGACACGATCAACACGCTGGAGAGCGGCCTGCCGAACGCTATCAAGGTGTTCGAGGAGCTGCGGCGCAAAGGGCACACGCCAATCGGCGTCCGCCTCGACTCCGGCGACCTGGCCTACTTGAGCATTCAGGCGGCCAAGATGTTGGACCAAGCCGGCTTTCCCAATACGTCCATCGTGCTGTCCAACCAGCTCGATGAGTTGGTGATCTGGCAAATCACGGCGCAGATCCGCGACGAGGCGCCGCGCTATGGCATGGATCCCGAAAGCGTGATCGCGCGTTTGGTCTACGGCGTCGGCACGAACTTGATCACGTCGCACGGTCACCCTGCCCTGGACGGCGTTTATAAGCTGGTCTCGGTCGAGCATGATGGCAGGTGGGTTCCGGCGATCAAAATTTCAGAAACGCCGGCGAAGACGCTGAATCCGGGCAATAAGGCTGTTTGGCGGCTGTATGACCATCGCGGTTTAGCGATTGCCGATCTCTTGTGCCTATACGAAGAAAATCCGCGCCAGCTCGAATGGCTTACCCTGCGCCACCCGACCGACCATACCAAATTCCGCAGCTTGCGCAGCAATGAAATTTCGAGCTTCGAGCCGCTCCTGGTCGAAGTGCTGCGAGAGGGCCGATTGGTCTGCGAGTTGCCGACAATCGAGGAGATGCGCGCGATCCGGCAACGCGACATCGAACGGCTGGACGCCGGCGTGCGCCGCTTGATCAATCCTCACACCTATCACGTCTCGCTCAGCCAAAAGTTGTGGGATCTCAAGCAGGCGTTGATCGAAGAAGCGCGGACGCAACACGCCATCCACTAACGCAAAGCAGTCGGCTGCGCCCATCCGTCCGCGCTCATCGCATGCGCGCCGGTGTGGGACCGCCGCAGGTAAGCCATAACTTCGGCGTCGGACAGTTGGCTAAAGTCCTGATACCATGCGCCGATGCCCATCAGCACTTCGGGAGAAAGCAGGCAGATCAGCTCATCGGCCTCATCCCGGAGCGATTTCAAAGCCTGCGGCGCACCGACCGGCACGGCAACAGTCACCCGCGCTGGCCGATGCGCCCGCACAGCGCGGATGGCGGCGCGCATCGTTGCGCCGGTAGCAATGCCGTCATCCACCAGGATTACGGTCTTCCCTTCTAAGCTGGGGAAGGGATGATCACCGCGAAAGACGCGCTCACGCCGCTGCAGCTCGGCCAACTCGCGTTCGGTAACACGCTCGACGTCCTCGTCGGTCACCCCCAACTCTTGGATCAGCTCTCGCGAGAGCACACGCACACCACCCGAAGCGATGGCTCCCATCGCCAGCTCCTCTTCACCTGGCACGCCCAGCTTGCGCACCACGAAGACATCAAGCGGCACGTTCAACGCGCTAGCGATCGCGTAGGCCACGGGCACACCACCACGCGGCAGCGCCAACACGATAACATCGTCGCGCCCGGCGTAGCGCTGCAACCGCCGCGCCAGCAACTGGCCGGCCTGGGAACGATCTCGAAAGCGATGCATGTTCACTCAACGAGTCAAGCTTAAGCCAGAGAGGTTAAATCGCTATAAGACCTGAAAGGATGATCATCCGCGCAAACCCACTCGCTGGTATTGCCCGGAGCATTGCTTATCTTAACCTTAAGATAACATACCCTTTGCTTGGAGATAATCTTAATGGCTATCCTAATCCCTCGGCAAGTGACTAAACCATAAGGAGGCTACACTTCAATATGATTCAACATAAGACCCGTCTTGGGTTGTTAAGCATGCTCGTTGCAGCGCTCATCGCGGCCTGTGCGGTGCCAGCACAACCTGTGCAACCGGCGCAGCCTGCTCAGCCTGCTCAGCCGGCCGAGCAAAGCGCCAAGCCCACCGAAGCGCCAGCGCCGACTAGCGCCGCCAGCGCGCCGGCCACCACCGACTGCCCGCGCCCCGAAGAGATGGACAAGCGCTTCTGCGACGAAGATGGCGACCTCGTCCCTGACGCGCCCAAGGACTCCGCGCAGTGGGTGAACCCTGACACACTGATCTTCGCCTACACCCCTGTCGAAGACCCGTCGGTGTATCGCGTGGCCTGGGCCGACTTCCTGGCGCACATGGAGAAGGTGACCGGCAAGAAGGTGGAGTTCTTCGCCGTGGACTCCAACGCGGCTCAACTTGAGGCAATGCGCGCAGGCCGGCTGCACATCTCCGGCTTCAACAGCGGTAGCGTGCCGGTGGCCGTCAACTTTGCCGGGTTTGTCCCCTTCGCGATGATGGCCAAGGCCGATGGCTCGTTCGGCTACGAGATGGAGATCATCGTGCCGGCCGACAGCGACATCCAGAAGGTTGAGGACCTGCGCGGTCGCACCATCGCCTTCACCGAGCCAACCTCTAACTCCGGCTACAAGGCGCCCTCGGCGCTGCTGGCCTCGCAGTTCAACATGGTGGCCGACAGAGACTACAAGACGACCTTCTCCGGCGGCCACGACAACTCGATTATGGGTGTGGCCAACAAGGACTACGAGGCTGCTTCCATTGCCAACTCGGTGATGAAGCGCATGATCGCGCGCGACGTGATCAAGGCCGACCAAGTGCGCACGATCTACCGCTCGCAGACCTTCCCCACCACCGGCTACGGCTACGTCTACAACCTGGACCCTAAGCTGGCCGAGAAAGTGCGCGAGGCCTTCTTCAGCTTCAACTGGGAAGGCAGCTCGCTGCAGAAGGAGTTCAGCCGCTCCGGCGAAGCGCAGTTCATCCCGATCACCTACAAGGAGTACTGGGCGGTCGTCCGCGAAATTGACAAGCAGATGGGCGTGAAATACGTCCCGTAAACCGACGCGACAAGCACTTCACGCACGAGGCGAGGTGTGTCACAGCCCTCGCCTTGTACTTTCCACCGCAAACTCAATTAGCTTATGCTTCGCATCGAAAAGCTCGTTAAGCAGTATCCCACCGGCGACCGCGCGCTCCGGGGGGTAGATCTCATGGTCCCAGAAGGCGAAGTCGTCGCTTTGATCGGCCCATCCGGCGCCGGCAAGAGCACACTGATTCGCTGCGTCAATCGGCTGGTGGAGCCGACCTCCGGCAAAATCTGGCTGCGCGATACCGAAATCACCGCCCTGAGCGCTCGACGACTCCGCCAGGTGCGGCGCCGCATCGGGATGATCTTCCAGGAGTATGCGCTGGTCGAGCGGCTGACGGTGATGGAGAACGTCCTCTCCGGCCGGCTCGGCTACGTCAACTTCTGGCAGAGCTGGTTCCGGCGCTTTCCACAGCACGACGTTGACCAGGCGTTTGCCTTGCTGGAGCGCGTCGGGTTGAGCGATTTCGTAGATAAGCGCGCGGATGAGTTGTCCGGCGGCCAGCGCCAGCGCGTGGGGATCGCCCGCGCGTTGATCCAATCGCCGGATATGCTGCTGGTAGATGAACCGACGGCCAGCCTGGACCCCAAGACCTCGCGCCAGATCATGCGGCTGATCACCGAACTGGCGCGTGAGCGCGGCCTGGCTGTCATCATCAACATTCACGACGTGCCTCTTGCCCAGCTATTCGTCAAGCGCATCGTCGGCTTGCGCGCCGGTGAAATCGTCTACGACGGCCCACCGGAGGGCCTGACGCCGGAACGGCTGACCGACATCTACGGCGAAGAGGACTGGGGTGCCGGCCAAGCTGTCGCCGGAGCGGATTCCGCCCAGGAGATGGACCCTGAGCCTTCGCCGATCTTCGCTGCTTCCACCTCAAACGCGTGATGCCTATGGCTGAGCTTACTGCTTCGCCCGTCACTTCCCGCCGTTGGCGTAAGCCGCCGCTGATCCGCAACCCCTGGCTGCGTTGGGGGTTGCTCATCGGGGCGCTGATCTACCTGGCAGTGGCCATCAGCTCGGTGCCGGTGGACGACGCGCGTATTGCGCGCGGCCTAGAGCGCGGCGGACGGATGATCTCCAGCTTCCTGCGACCCGATTTCGCCTCCCGCTGGTACGACATTCAAATCGGCGTGCTGGAGAGTCTGACTATGACCGTCGTTTCGACCGTGGCCGGC
Organism: Candidatus Roseilinea sp. NK_OTU-006; assembly: GCF_012931985.1. GTDB lineage: Bacteria > Chloroflexota > Anaerolineae > J036 > Brachytrichaceae > JAAFGM01. The sequence continues at coordinate 23,739 of NZ_JAAFGM010000006.1, read as the reverse complement.
GTATTGCTGTCGGTGCCGGTCGGCCTCGGCGCGGCGCGCAACCTCGTGTCGGCGCCGATCTATTTGGCCTGCCGCAGCATCATCACCATCTCGCGCACCTTTCAAGAGGTCGTGATTGCCATCGTCTTCGTGGTGATGTTTGGCTTTGGGCCGCTGGCGGGCGTGTGCACGCTGGCCTTCGCCACGATCGGCTTCATGGCCAAGCTGTTGGCCGAAGACATCGAAGAAATTGACCCGGCGCCGCTGGAGGCAATCCGCGCAACCGGCGCCGGCTGGCTGAAAACAGTCACTTACGCCGTCATGCCCCAGGTGAGCGCGCGCTTGGTGGGACTGAGCGTTTATCGTTTCGACATCAACCTGCGCGAATCGGCGATTGTCGGCATCGTCGGCGCGGGCGGCATCGGCTCGACTCTGCAGACCACGTTCAACCGCTACGATTACGACGTTGCCGCCGCGATCTTGCTCATCATCATTGTGCTGGTAATGACCACCGAGCTGGTCTCCGGCCACATCCGCCGCAGGCTGCAATAGCCCCCTTTGAGGAACATCCATGCCGGTTACCGTTGTAAACAACACCAAAGTTTGGCAACGCTACGACACGGCCACCCGCATGAAGATATGGCTGGGGTGGATCATAGGCACGGCGATTACGCTTCTGTGCTGGCAGTTGATCTCCAATAACACCCGCTGGGAGTTCGTCGCCGATGCTTCGCAGCAACTCAGCGCGTTTCTCCAGCGCATGTTCCCGCCCGATTGGGCATACGCCGAACAGCTTTGGAAACCGCTGTGGGACACGATCACCATCGCGACGCTGGGCACGCTGCTCGCGATGAGCATCGCCCTACCGCTGAGCTTTGTGGCGGCGCGCAACACCACGCCCCACCCCATCCTGCGCTATGTCGCCTTGCTGATCATCGTCATCTCGCGTTCGGTCAATTCGCTGATTTGGGCCTTAATCCTGGTAGCAATCACCGGCCCGGGCGTGCTGGCGGGCATCCTGGCCATCGCGCTGCGCTCGATCGGCTTCATCGGCAAGCTGGCCTACGAGTCCATCGAGGAGACGAGCTACGAGCCCATTGAGGCGATCACCGCCACCGGCGCGAACCGCTTGCAAGTTCTGGACTACGCCTACCTGCCGCAGGTGCTGCCGAGCTTCGCCGGCATCAGCATCTTCCGCTGGGACATCAACATCCGCGAAGCCACGGTGCTCGGGCTGGTGGGTGCCGGCGGCATCGGCCTCAACTTGAACGCTTCGGTGGACCTGCTGCGCTGGGACCGCGTGGGGATGATCTTCATCTTGATCTTCGCGCTAGTGCTGATCAGCGAGACGCTCTCGGCGCGCGTGCGCAAGGCAATTATCTGAGAGCGGACAGCGCGAGCCAGACCGTGCAACACCTAGGCGAACCGCATCGCCGCCTCCACTGCAACCCGGATCGCGTTCTCGACGGCGATCGCTTTGGCCTCCAGCACAACGCGCTCGTCCTCGGTGCGCTGGGCGATCACGCCGCACACGCAACCCGCGGCGAAGCCATACACGCCGCCCATCTTGAACAGCGTGCCGCTCTCCATCTGCTACAGGACACCACCCGCTCTGCCGGAAAGAAGTCCTCCAGTGCGAAGTGGTCGGCGTGCGGCAAGTGTTGAATAATCAGGCTGGGCATGGCTTGCGCTCCGACTTAAGTCTATAGGCGCAGCCATGCCTTTTTGCCATGTCCAGCCTGTTACTCCAGTCACAAACGCAGCTATTCGCCTCTTTTCTCGGTAATGAGCACGCTAACACCATCTTTGCCGGGCGTGATCATGATGTCGAGCGTGCGATCCTCTTTGGTAAAGCGAAGCATGCGCATGTCGCCCAACTCGGCAACTTCGCCCTCCATCCACCCGAGTTTGGGCAACTCGGCGCGGTAGAACTCGACGACCTGATCAGGAGTGTCAGCAGTATTGAAGGTGATCAATCCGCCAAACCGATTCTTGCCAGTTGCAGTGCCCGGCACAGGGATGTCATCCGCCGGCTTCTGCGCCAGACACTCCTGCGGCAGCTCAATGGCGGTAAGCGTGTTGATCGCTTCGAGTTGATACTCCCAAGTTGCCGTGCCTTCGCTGTTGTCACTGAACAGCGGTATCTTTCCGGTAGCCGTGCCGGTGTACTTCACCACGAAATTGCCGTCCTGAGCAACCCAGATGTCGCCACTGGCTTTGCTAAACATGCCAAATCCAATGCCCGATTCATCAACGACATAGCGGTTGGCCTTGACACCGTTCACAGTGACGCCGCGCTCCACCAGGCGGGCCTTGTTCAGACCACCCAGCATATCGCCTGGCTTGAGTATGGCCGTCGGGTCAGGCGCCGGGTCACTACCAGAGAAGCTGACGCACTTTGCCCCCCCGTCGTCCATAGCGTAGGTGTAGCTCACACCACCGACGTTGAAGAACTCTAACACGCTGGTGCTTGGAGCAGTGTTGCTAATGCCAACGCCGGCGACGCGGACATACTGATCTTTGCTCTCGGTGATGGCCTCCTGTATGAACTCCAGCGAGACTTTTCTTTCCTTGCCCTCATCATCCTTGCCTTCAAACGAGAAGGTGTAGCGGACGCGATAGCTGGCAAGCGACTCCAGACCGGTTTCGATGCTTGGAATGCTGCCAGTCTCGTCAGCGACCGCCGTCGGAGCCGACCGCGGAGATTCCACCGTGGCAGCCGGCCGGGTCGGCGTACTGCTAGTCTCGCTGACAACCGTCGCCGGAGCCGACCGCGGAGATTCCACTGTGGCAGCCGGCTGGGTTGGTTTGCTGCGGGATACCCCAGTCGCCGACTGAGGCTGGGCAGTCGGGACACTCTGCCCTGCGCCCTCGCTCCCACCCCCGCCACAGGCTGCCAGGATAGCGGCCGCGACACCGGAGACGAATATCCATGTATATTGCTTTTTGTGCATGACTATCCTCCTCACCTGAATGGTAATCCAAAAGCGCGAATTGGTATAGTATGGGTGAGGAGTGTCCTTTACTTTTACTGGACGTTGATCTCGACGCACATCACGTCGTTTGGGCAAGGATCCGCCGTGTCTAACTACTTCCCGGTTGTCTTTGCACCGACATCACTGCATGGGCGATCGAGAAAGAGGACTACTCCAACCGCATCGCCGCCTCCACTGCCACCCAGATCGCGTTCTCGACGGCGATCGCTTTGGCCTCCAGCACGACGCGCTCGGCCTCGGTGCGCTGGGCGATCACGCCGCACACGCAACCCGCGGCGAAGCCATACACGCCGCCCATCTTGAACAGCGTGCCGCTCTCCATCTCGTAGTTCAGCACATTCAGGCGACGATACTCCTCGGTGACGCCGCGTAAGGCGCGCAGCAGATGCGGATTGGCCGAGCCGGTGCGCTCCTGGCCCTCGTAGAAGGTGTCCACGCTGGCCGTGATGCCCACGTGGTGCTCTACCCCCAGCGCACGCGCCGCTTCGGCCAGCGCCACCGTCAGAAAGGGGTCGGCTGCCGCCGGGTATTCAACGGGCGCGATGTCGTTGGCCGCACCCTGTCGGCATAACGCGGCGCTTGTAATTACAATGCTGCCGGGCTTGACATAGGGTTGAATTGACCCGCAAGTGCCTATGCGTATTATCACGCGCACACCGACCTGAACCAGTTCGTTCACCACGATGCTCAACGACGGCGCGCCCATCCCGCTGGTCGCCGAAAGCACCGGCCGACCGTTCCGCAACCGACCCAGGTAGCTGTTCAGCCCTCGATTCTCCGACAGCTTCTTGACGCCCGTGAGGTAGCGCTCGGCTATGTAGCGCGCGCGATCCGGGTCGCCGCTCAAGAACGCCAACACAGGCGGCTGCGGGCCTAAATCGCCCCGCCCAAATCCAACGTGATAGAGCGCGTCACTCGATGCCATGACCCTCCCGCTTCGCTGCGCTTTTCGGCAAACTACACGATCATCTCGCGTATGGCCACCATCCTCGCGCTTTCAACGTGAGCAAGCGCTTCGGCAAAACCCTCGCGCCGTCGCTGCGCGAACAGCAGCGGCAGGCGCGCATGACCGGACGACAAGCCGCCCGAGGACGGCGCACTTGCAGCGGAGATTGACAAGTGCGTGCGCCAAACATCGCAGATCATGGGGCCGGGCTTCGAGGCGTTGCTAGGACACATGCCGAGCACGCTCCAACACTTTCGCGGTCGGCTTCCTCGGCGCCCCACCGATGAACCCGTTCGACGGCGTATGCTGCACGCCACGGTGGACGACGCACCCTGGATCACACACCGGCATACGCATGCGAGCATCCGCACGATCGCCTGGGGCCGCGCCCTTCATGTGTCCGCAATCAGCCAACGCTTGTCCTCAATGCCCTTCAACCTGCGCCACACGCGCTCCGGCGTAAGCGGAATTTGGTAAAAGCGCACACCCGTAGCATGATATACCGCGTTGGCCACTGCCGGGGCTACGCCATCCATGGGTATCTCGGCCACCGCCTTGGCGCCGTACGGGCCAGACGGCTCATAGGTCTGAACGAGGATAGATTGTAACTCCGGCGCCTCATCGGCGCTGTAGATGCGATAGAGGCCAAAGCGCGGGTTATGCAGCCGGCCCTGCGCGTCATACACCATCTCCTCGCAGTGCGCGTAGCCACACGCCTGAAGGTTGCCGCCCTCGATCTGGCCGCTGGCAGTGGCCGGGTTGATCGCCACGCCGCAATCCACCGCCATCACCAGCTTGGTCACGGTCACCTCGCCGGTCTCGGTGTCCACCTCCACCTCGGCCATCTGGCAGCCGAACGGTGGCGGCGATTCATAGCTCATGTGCGAGGCGACGGCGATGATCTGGTGCTGCTCCTCGGTATGCGTGGCGAACAGGGCGACTTGCTGCAAGGTGATCGCACGACCATCCGGCGCCCAAGCGCAGCGATTGCGCAACCGCACGTCCTCCGGCTTCACCTCACCGCGCGCCGCCGACGGTTCCGGCATGGCTGGGCGGTGCTTGAGATACTCCACGGTGTCTATCTGCTCCGGCGGCACAACGACGCCGTAGCCCTTATTGAACATCTTGGCAGCGACTTCCTGAATTTGCGCGCGCACTTTCTCAGCGGCCTTCTTGGCCGCGCCGCCGGTAATAAACGTGGTCGAGGACGCATACGCGCCGGTATCGAAGGGTGTCATGTCGGTGTCGCTGGAATACATGATCACATCCTCCAGCGGCACGCCCAGCGTCTCGGCCACAATCTGGCCGACGACGGTATCGCTGCCGGTGCCGATGTCGGTGCCGCCCACCAGACAGTTGAATGAGCCGTCGTCGTTCATCTTCACCGAGGCCGCGCCCATGTCCAAGCCGGCAATGGCCGTGCCGTGCATGCAGGCCGCCACGCCGATCCCACGCCGCACGCTAGGCCGTTGCGGGTCAACGATTAAGTCTTTGCCGGCGAATTCGCTGCGCCGCTCCCAGTCGATGGCCGCCATGGCCTGCTGGAAGCACTCCTCCAGGCCGCTGGTCTTCACCACCTGCTCGAAGCCCTCGCGCGCCTCGCCGAGCGCCGCCGCCAAGGGCAACGGATCACCCACGCGCACCCAGTTCTTGCGGCGCAGCTCGATCGCGTCCACACCCATCAACTGCGCCGCCTCGTCCATCAGGCACTCCAGGCCGAATTCGGCCTGCGGCGCGCCGTAGCCGCGGAAGGCACCCGGCGTGGGGATGTTGGTATAGACGATGTGGCAGTGGAACTTGAGGTTGGGGCAGCGATAGGTGCTCAGCCCGCGCATGCCGCTCACCGTCTGCACGGTGATGCCGTGTGTGCCATAGGCGCCGGTGTTGCCAATGACGTAGTGGCTGAGCGCGTGCAGGATCGGGGCGCCGCCGTTTGGGTCCTTCTTGAAGCCCGCTTTGAACACCATGCGCTGCGGATGGCGCGAGCGGGCGCTGGTGAACTCCTGCGCGCGGGTGTATTCAAAACGCACCGGCCGGCCGGTGGCGATCGTCAAATGCGCGCACAAGTCCTCGATCAGCATCTCCTGCTTGCCGCCGAAGCCTCCGCCGACGCGCGGCTTGATCACGCGGATCTTCTTCACCGGCAGACCGATCAGCGGGGCGATCATGCGGCGCACGTGGAAGGGCACCTGGGTGCTGGTGCGGATGATCAGCCGGTCGTCCTCATCCCACCACGTCATGCAGATATGCGGCTCGATGCTGGCCTGCTGCACCTGCGGGACGCGATATTCGCGCTCGATCACGAAGTCGCATTCGGCGAAGCCCTGCTCCACGTTGCCGTGCTCGGCGATGATCTCGGCGACCAGGTTGCGCTTGGCGTCTTTGATGCCGATGGCGTCCGGCTCGTCGTGAATGACCGGCGCGCCCTCGCGCATCGCCTCGTCGGGGTCGAAGACCGCCGGCAGCACGTCGTACTCCACTTCGATCAGCTCCAGCGCGCGCTGGGCGATCTCCGGCGTCTCCGCAGCGACCACGGCCACGCGATCGCCGACGTGGCGCACCTTGCTGTCCAAGCTGACCTGATCGTAAGGGAAGGGGTTGGGATACGACTGGCCGCCGGAGGCGTAGACCACGCGCGGCACATCCTTGTAGGTGAGCACGGCGTGCACGCCGGGCAGCGCCTTGGCCTTGCTCGTATCAATGTGTTTGATGCGCGCATGCGCATGGGGGCTGGTGAGCATGGCCGCGTAGAGCATGCCGGGCAACGGCGCATCGTCCACGAAGGCCGGCTTGCCCTGCACCAGCTTGGCCGCATCCACCTTCTTTTCGGCCTTGCCGACGACGGACGTCTGTGGTTCGGGCGCGACCATGAACGGCGCCAGGATGGCCGTGAGCGTCTGTGTCTGGGTTTGCGCCTGAGCCTGCGTCATCCTACCGCCGGCGCTCGGCCCCTCGCCGCCCCAGCGCACATCACCGATGTCCTGGCGGAACGCGCCCGGGCTGCCTATGCCTGTGCCCTCCGGCGCAATCACGCGCCGGAAAGGCGGGGGCAGGTTGTCGCGTGCCTCGCCACGCAAGATGGCCGCCGCGTTCAACACTGCCTGGACCGGCTTGACGTAGCCGGTGCAACGACACAGCACACCGCCGATGGCATCGCGCACCTCGGCCTCACTGGGATGGGAGTTGCGGTCAAGCAGGGCCTTGGCCGCCAGGATTTGTGCCGGCGTGCAATAACCGCACTGGATCGCGCCGTTCTCGGTGAAGCACTGCTGGATCACGCTCAGCCCGCGCCGGTCGCCCAGCGATTCGACGGTAATGATCTCCGCGTCTTGCGCCTGGGCTGCTAACATGACGCAGGTGTTGACGATGGCCGGCGTCTCGCCCCCACGCATGCGCATGATCACGCTACAAGCGCCGCATTCGCCGGTCTCGCAGCCATGCTTGACGCTGAAGTAACCTTCACGCCGCAGCGCAGTCAACAGCGTCTCATAGGGCTGAACGGCGATGTCTTTGAACTGGCCGTTGATTTTCAAGTGGACAATCATGGGCTTTGCCTCGTACGGTGGTGCGCGGATTATACGAAGACAACTCGGCGACTCAATGGCGCGAGCAACGCAGCGCGAAGTCAGCCGCCGTCGCATGAGCGACCACGCGCTGAAAAGCGGCGTCGCTTCGCCTTGCATGGCGATTTGGAAATCGCCACACGACATGCGCCCTATTGCAGAGAGCGCACCTGGCCAGGATCGTGCACGTTCAGGTCGCCGGTGATGTCGCCGGTCGCCACGAAGATCACGCGCTCAGCGATGTTGGTGGCGCGGTCGCCGATGCGTTCTAGGTTATGGCCGGCGTGCAGCAGCCACGTGCCGCACTCAATATGCTGGGGATGATTCGCCATGACATCCATGGCTTGCGACAATAGCGCGTTGTACATCTGATCGAGGCGGTCATCGTCCGCAAGCACCTGGCGGGCTGCTTGCACGTCGCCTTCGAGGAAGGCGCGCGTGCTGCGCCCGAGCATGTCGCGCGCGAGCCGGTCCATGTCGGCTAGGTTGAAGGTGGGAATGCCGCTATCGCAGCGAGCGATTCGGCGCGCTGCTTTGGCGACGCCTTTGGCGTAATCGCCGCAGCGCTCCAGCTCCACGGCGACGATGCTGGCAGCGATCAACTCTCGCAGGTCGCGTGCGACCGGCTGCTGCGTCGCCATCACGGCCAGGCAGGCGCGCTCGACCTCGTAGCGCAAGACATCCATCGCCTTGTCGTCTCGCTTCACCCCGCGGGCCTCGTCGAAGTTGCGATGAATCAGCGCATCTACCGCGCGTGCCGTGGCGTCTATAGCCTGCGCGCTGAGCGCAGCAATGCCATCGCGGACGCTTTGCAGTTCTCCTTCCAGTATGCTCCTCATGCCTCAATCATCCCACAAAAAACGAATCAGCCAAACGACAGGCGCGTTTGGCTGATTCGCCCGATGGGATTGTCGCGCGAGGACGTCACATGTTGCGCGCAGCGTAACCGGGGCCTTCTTTATAGAAGGCATAGTTGTATTGGATGTCCTCGCGGAGGTTGATCACCTCGCCACCAGCGGCTGTGTAGCGCTCGCCGCGGAAGGGCTGCACTTCCTGACCCGGCTTCAGCTCATACGCCTCGGGGACTTCATCCTCCGGGAAGATCGCTTCGTACGGGCACTCGGGCACGCACGCGCCGCAGTCAATGCAGGTCGCCGGATCAATGAAGAACCACGGCCATTCATCCTCGGGCTTGCCGCCGACAATGCACTCCACCGGACATACGTCCACACATGCGCCGTCGCGCAAGCACAAGCTGGTGATAATGTGCGTCATTTAGAAACTACTCCTTTCAGCGATCTGAAATTTCATTTGGTTCAACGTTGCGGTTAACCGCAGTCAACTTTCCAACGGCATCGGTTATACACGATATCGCACACGTTGTCTAGCGCGTTTTGTCACAGGAACACAGGACGTTTTGCGCGAACGCAGGCTCGCGAGTTGCTACGCGCCGAAGCGCTTCGCCACGTCCTCCCAGTTCACGACGTTCCAGAAGGCTTTCAGGTAATCCGGCCGGCGGTTCTGGTATTTCAGGTAGTAAGCGTGCTCCCACACGTCCACGCCGAGGATCGGCTTTAGGCCGCCGTACTCGGCCATCATCGGGTTGTCTTGGTTAGGCGTAGACATGACCTCCAGCTTGCCGTCTTTGTTGACCACCAGCCAGGCCCAGCCCGAACCGAAGCGAGCGATGCCGGCTTTCTCGAACGCCTCCTTAAAGGCTGCCATCGAACCGAACGCAGCGTTGATCGCATCGGCCAGCGGGCCGCTCATCGGCTCCGGAACGCCCACCTTGAGTTGCTCCCAGAACATGGTGTGGTTGACGTGACCGCCGCCGTTGTTGCGCACCGCCGTGCGGATGCTCTCAGGCAAGGCGCTCAGGTTCTGAATCAGCTCCTCGACCGTCTTACTTTGAAGGTCAGGATAATCCTTGATCGCGTTATTCAGGTTGTTCACGTAAGCCGCATGGTGCTTATCGTGATGGATCTGCATCGTCAGCGTGTCAATGTGCGGCTCCAGCGAGTCGTAAGGATAGGGAAGTGGGGGAAGTTCAAAGGCCATGTGTGTCTCCTCTGCAGGCGTTGTTTTGTCGCGACATTCTCGATCGCGTTTTTTATTATAAAACCCTCGCCGACGGCGTTTTGTGATAATTGCCAATGTGACAACTCCAACCACGACGCTGCTCGAACGACCGTCTCTCTCTCCGGCCCTCGGCATCATCATCGGTGTGATGGCGGTCTCCACAGCCTCTATCTTCATCCGATTTGCGCAGCAGGCCGGCGTCAATTCTTTGGCGATTGCCGCGCTACGACTGACGATCGCCGCGCTGGCGCTGCTGCCATTCGCCCTGATTCGTTGTAGCGACGAATTCCATGCCTTGTCCGGGCGCGATGCGCTCACTGCCGCCATCAGCGGCATCTTCTTAGGCGGGCACTTTGCGACCTGGATCTTGTCGCTGGAATTCACCAGCGTAGTCAGCTCTGTGGTGCTGGTGTCGCTCTCGCCGTTGTTCATCGCCGCCGCGTCGGCGCTGTTTCTGAAAGAGCCGCTGACAACGCGCATTATCGCCGGCATGGTCATCGCCATCGCCGGCGGTGTGCTGATCGGCCTCTCCGACGGCGGCGGGGCAGCGCCCGGCCAGAACCCAATGCTGGGCAACGCCCTGGCGCTCGTCGGCGCGTTGTGCATGGCGCCCTACCTGATCATCGCGCGCGCGTTGCGCAACAAATTCTCGCTGCTGGCCTACCTCACTCTGGTCTACAGCGCCGCAGCGGTCGTGTTGATGATCGGGGTGCTGCTCAGCGGAACGTCGCTCGCGGCCGATAGCCCACTCGCCTATCTCTGGATTGCGCTGACAGCGCTGGTGCCGCAACTGATCGGCCACGGGTCGTTCAACTGGTCGGTGCGCCGCCTGCCGGCGGTGTACGGCGCCATCCCCGTGATGGGCGAACCGGTCGGCTCCGCTATCCTGGCAATGCTCGTGCTGGGTGAAACCTTGCAGCTACTCACGCTGATGGGCGCAGCGCTGGCGTTGGCAGGCATCGCGCTGATGAGCCTGAAACGCAACGGCGCATAAAACACAGTCACGCTGCACCGGAGCACAACATGAAGTCCATCGGCCACAACTCAACGTGGGTCGCGTGGGCGACGCTGCTAGGCTTTGCGCTGCGCCTGCCGCTCAACGACGTGATCCCGCCCCGCTGGGACGAGGGCTGGTCTATCGCCCATGCATCGCTGCCGGTCGCCGAGCTGCTCTTCATCACCGCCGCCGATGTCCATCCCCCGCTGTACTACCTGATGCTGAGCGCATGGCAGCACGTGACCGGCCATGAACTGTTTGCAGCGCGATACCTCTCCGTGTTGCTGAGCACAACGGCCATCCCGCTGACGTATGTCGCTATGCGCGCCTGGTCGCGCTCACAGCGCACCGCCGTGCTGGGCGCGTTCTTCATGGCCTGGCTGCCGCTGGCCGTGTATTACGGCGCTGTGGTGCGCATGTATGCGCTCGCGCCATCGCTCGTGCTGTTGGCCGCGTATGGTGCATGCCGCAAATTAGAGAGCGGAGATTGGAGATTGGGACGCAATTCCAATCTCCAATCTCCAATCTCCAATCTCCAATCTCCGATCATCCTTGTAGTCGGCGCTGCCGGCGCGATGCTGACGCTCTACCACGCGGTCTGGGCATTGGCAGCTATCGCGATTTATGCGTTGGGTTGGGCTATCGTGCACCACAACCAGCGCGCCGCGCGCAACATCGCGTTATCCGTTGGCGCTGCAGCGCTCATCTTTGCGCCATGGGGTCGGTATGCCGTGCCGCAGTTGCTGAGCCGCGCCGCGGCTGAGGCCAAGACCAATATCGGACAACAATTCCCGGTGAGCTACTTCGCACGTCAGGGCATATTCGATCTCACGATGGCTCAGCAGGTCGGCGTGGCAGGCCCGCTCGCCATCGGGTTGATCATCGTTGCGGGCATCGTCGCGACCGTGGCGCGAAAGCGCCGGCCAAGCCGGTTAGCGCTGCCGCTGATGATCATCGCGTTCACACTGCTGGGCGTGGCGTTCGCCGCGCGGCAGTGGGCGTTCAACGCGCGGATGCTGATCTGCGCGACGCCGGCACTGGCCATGCTGCTGGGCTGGTCGTTCGACCAGCTCCTCACAGAAACCGCGCACACCGTGGAGAGCCAGGTGCGAGATAGGATGCGCCGCATCGCGCCCGCGCTGGCCGGTTTGGCGTTGCTCGTTGTTTACTGGCCAACCAGCACATCGTTCGTCTATGCGAAGACGCTCGAGGTGTTCGACCCCTACGACCCACACACCTACCGCGCGCACATCGCGCCGCTCGCGCGGTCCGATGATCTGGTCTTCTTCAACGTGCTCAGCCCAGCCGGGTTCTATGCGTTGGATCGGCAAGCCGGAGACCCGGGCTGGTCTTACGCGCTGACGTGGGACCCGGTGATCGAACCGCGCGAGCGCTGGGAAGCGCGCATCACCCAAGCAGCACAACAGCACGACCGGCTGTGGATCGTGCTGTATCGCGGACTGGCCGGCCAAAACGGCCACCTGCGCGGCTGGATGGACTCGAACTTTTATCCGGCGCACGCGCAATGGGGCGAAGAAGCCGTGTTCTATGGGCTGTACGGCGTAGCCCGCGATCCCCTGCTGCCCAGTGATGCCGCCGGCGCGCGTTGGGGTGACCTCATCCTAGAGGATGCGCGCCTGCCGCAGGCAGCGTCGCCCGGCGCCATTGTGCCGGTAGCGCTCACCTGGCGCGCCGAGGCGCCAGTCCTCAGAAACTACAAGGTTTTTGTGCATGCCATTCGGCCCGATGGCAGCTTGGCTGCCCAGCACGACGCGCAACCGCTCAACGACCTGCGTCCGATGACGACGTGGACGATCGGCGAGGCTGTGCGCGACAATCATGGGCTAGCATTGCCGGCGGACTACCGCGGGCCGCTGCGGATTGTCGCCGGCCTATACGACCCGGACACCGGCGAGCGCTTGCGCGCCGACAGCGGAACCGATGCCGTGACGCTTGCCACTATCATCGTGAGCTAACCCAAAATCATCTTTGCTGCGCCAACGCATCCCTTTCGTGTGCGACGGGATACCGCAAACAGGACAGAGCATCAAGAGAGCAGATCGAGAATATGGTAGGCTTGTCGCGGTGAGTCAGCGAACGCGCTTAATATGCGCCGGTTGGATTGCCGGCGTGTTTGCCCTCAGCGCTTGCGCACAGTCCTCATCCGAGCTACCCACCACAATGCCCGGCGACATGCCGGTGACTGTTTACGCCCCACCGCGCCCGGCTTCCGGCGTTCCGCCGACGGCTTCGCCCACTTCCGTACCGTCTGCACAAATCACACAGGCGACGCCTGCCGCAACGATGCCCACACCCACCGAGACACCCTACCCACTGCCGAAAATCTCGTTGTCCGGCGAAGGCATCAACGTGGTGGACTACCGCAATGACAACCTGCGCGCACTCGAGCCACTCGGCTTCGGATGGATCCAAGTCTTCAACCCGCCGGAGCATCCGATCCTGAACTACAAAGTGCTGTATCGCGTACCCCTTGGCGACGCCATTAGCGGCAACCCGGCAGCGGTCAATGCTTGGGCCGATCAACTAGAGAGTCTGGCCCGCGAACGGCGCGGCGTGATCCACGCCTACTCGATCGGCAACGAGGTCAATCTATCCCGCGAGTGGGGGGGGCGTCCGCCCGATCCATCCCTCTACGCCCGGCTGCTCGCCATCGCCTATGCGCGCATCAAGACCGCCGACCCGGACGCGCTGGTGATCTCGGCCGGCATTGCGCCCACCGGCGGCGACGGTGACGGCGCTATGGACGATCTGGCTTACGCCCGCGCTTTGTTCGAGGCCGGCATGGCCGGCTACATCGATGGCTACGGCTTTCACCCGTATGGCTTCGCGTACGAGCCGGAACACGACCCGGACGATCCGCAGGCGCGCGGCTTGCTCTTCCGCCGCGCCGAGGCGCACCGCCGACTGATGGAAGAATACGGCGCGGGCGACAAGCCGATGTGGGCAACCGAGTTCGGCTGGCTCATGGACCCGCGCGAGGAAGGGTTGAGCTGCACATGGCCAGAACTGGATTGGCAGCGGGTCTCGCGCAAACGTCAAGCGGAATACGTCGTGCGCGCCTTCGATTTCGCCCGGAAGAACTGGCCGTGGATGGGTCCGATGTTTCTATGGAACTACGATTTCAGCCGCTCGGCGCAGTATCCCGACCCCTGCGAGCAGATGAAGTTCTTCTCGCTGCTCGATGCGCAGGGCAACGAGCGACCGGTGATGCAAGCGTTGCGCGCGGCAACGCGCAAGGAGCGATGAGCCATGTGCGGTCGTTACACTTTGACCGTTGACCCAGAACAGCTCATGGCGCGGTTCCAGTTGACCCACGCAGATTTCGTCGCCAGGCCACGCTACAACATCGCGCCGACGCAGACCGTCGCCGTCGTATACGACTCGTCACCACGCACCCTATCGGCCGCGCGCTGGGGGCTGATCCCCTCGTGGGCAACAGATCCGAGCATCGGCGCGCGCATGATTAACGCACGCGCCGAGACGCTGGCGGAGAAGCCCGCCTTCCGCAGCTTGCTCACAAGGCGGCGCTGTCTGGTGTTGGCCGATAGCTTCTATGAGTGGCGCAAAAACCCAGACGGCTCGAAGACGCCGGTGCGCGTGATGCTCGCCTCCGAAGAACCGTTTGCGCTGGCCGGGCTGTGGGATACCTGGAAGACGCCGGCAGGCGAGTGGCTGAGCACGTGTACGATCGTGACCACGGCACCGAACGCCCTGGTCGCGCCGCTCCACGATCGCATGGCGGCTATTCTGTTGCCGGAAGACGAGGCTGCCTGGCTCAGCCATGATTGCGACGATACCGCTTTTCTCCAATCGTTGCTCCAACCCTTCCCGGCAGAGCGCATGAAGTGCTATCCGGTTTCATCTCGGGTGAACAGCGTTAAACACGACGACCCGGCGCTGATCCAACCGGCGGGAGCGTGACTGCCGATCACTGCGCCTCGACAAGCGCCAGCATACGGTATGGCTCGGCTACGCCGAAGTCAATATGCGCGCGTAGGCGCCACACACCCGGCCTGGGGAAGAACACGCCGGAGGCGACGTATGCGCCGTTGCCCTGCGGCACCATGGGGTAGTCGCGCCCCTCGACGTCCGTCGGCTCCGCAACGCTAAGCGTTGGGGTGATCGTCATGACGCGTCCCGCCGCGCGATCCAACGCCACCAACGTCACGGTGGCCGGCGCGCCGGCGCGCGGCGGATACGGATCGAGCTTGATGCCCAGTGCGGCCAGCTCAATCACCTGAGCGCCCACCCCATCCGCGTTCAACGGCACAACCATGTTGTCTAGGGGAACCGACAACTGGACCGCGCGCGCAACCCCGCGTTGCACTTGCATGCGAGTAAGCGCAATGCCCGCAACCAGCAGAAGCGAGGCCGCAATCAGCGCGACGATCACCCAGCGCAGGGCGATTCTGGCCACGTCATCTCACCCGATCAAGTAAAGCACGGCAAACACGACCAGCCACACGCCGGTGATGAAATACCAATACATCGCCGTCGCCTGCACCAGCAAACGACGGCTGCTGGAAAAGTGGCCCAGCAGCGCGCGCACCAGCACGACACCCATCAAGACCACGCCAGCAAACACGCGCACAACATGGAAGAAGAGCAGGAAGGTGAACATCGAGCCGTAGGCGCTGCCCTGGGCCAGCGCCGCCAGATCGGTAAACTCCGCCGCCTGCACCGCCACGAAGATCACGCCTAGTGCGCCGGCGAGTGCGATTCCCCTCACCAGCCCTTGGCGATCATCGCGGATGAGGGCGCGATGGGCGAAGAAAACAGCGACCGTGCTGAGCAGCGCAACTACGGTGTTCAAGATGGCCGGCGCGATCGGCGGCGGCGCGACGCCGGCCGGCGGCCACACGTCGCTTGTGTTGCGCGTAAAAAACCAGGCCAGAAACAGGCCGAGGAAGAACGTCGTTTCCGAGACGATAAAGATACCGACGCCCAGCAGCCCCACGTCCTTGCGCTGAGAGCGCGCTGGGCCGACAACGCGGCTTGCTGCGCGCGCATCGCGGTCACGCCAAGACACCTGCGTCATCGGACTTCACCTCGCGCATCACTCGTGATCCGAAGTCGCCGAGCTGGCGTTGACGATTTCATCGTATAGCCAGGTGCCCAGCCCGACGAGGATGCCGACGATGCCCAGGACGAGCATCACCGGGTGCAGCACAATGCCGAAGGCTGCCAACGTCATGCCCCCGCCTAGGATGATGGGAGACAGGCTGGGCGATGGCATGTGCGGCTCGTGCGCCTGGGCATGGTCGTGGCTGGCGGCGTCGGTGAAAGGTTCGCGCTCTCCCTTCGCGTCGCCGGTCGAGACAGCAACGGCAGAGGACATGTTCCGAGTCGTTTCTTGCGTGGTCATCTGGGTCGGGTGATATTGAGAGGCTCGTCACTTCACGCTGTAGGCGCTCACCCAGAGCAGGCCGAGGGTGATGCCAATCGCCAACAGCCCAAAGCCGATCAGGGTCATCGCGATCGCTTGTCGTTTTGCGCGCTTGGGAATCATCGTTGGGTTGCTAGTGGGTGGTTGTGAGTCGCCGAAGGCCTGTGGGGCAACGGGCGACGCGCATCATCCATCATCGTCGCGAACGCCGATGCACAGTGCGTTCATCTGCCCGGCGGATCATCTCAGACACGCACTCAGATATGCGGTGTGCGCATCCGCGCGTCGAACAGCGGGCGATCGCTCTCCACAGTCGGAATCTCGAGGAAGTTATATTCCGGCGGCGGGGATGCGACGCTCCATTCCAGCGTGTTACCCTCCCAGGGGTCATCGCCGGCGCGTTCCCCTTGGCGCAGCTTGAGGGCATTGATGATGAAAATCAGCACCGAGAACGCAATCAGAAAGGCACCGATCGTGGACACCAGGTTGCCCAGCTCCCAACCGCGGCCAGGGTCGTAGGTGGCGATGCGCCGCGGCATCCCCTGGAGGCCCAGGAAATGCATCGGGAAGAAGGTGACGTTGAAGCCGATCATCATGAGCCAGAAGTGCAGCTTGCCCAGCTTCTCGTCGAACATGCGGCCGGTGATCTTCGGCCCCCAGTAATACAGGGCGGCGAAGATGCCGAACACGCTGCCGCCGAACAAGACGTAGTGAAAGTGCGCGACGACGAAGTACGAGTTGTGCACGTACTGGTCGAGTGGGATTGAGGCTTGCATCACCCCGCTGATGCCGCCGATCACGAACGTCGCCAAGAAGCCGATGCACATCAGCAATGGCGTTTTGAGGTTCAGCGAGCCGCCCCACAAGGTCGCAAGCCAGTTAAACACCTTCACGCCGGTCGGCACGGCGATCACCATGGTGGTGAACATGAAGAAGCGCTCGATGGCCGGATCCACGCCGCTGACGAACATGTGATGCACCCACGTCGTGAAACCCAGCAAACCGATGAGGACGGTGCTAATCACGACTGCGCGCAGGCCAAAGAGCGGCTTGCGCGAGAACACGGGGATGATCTCAGAGATGATGCCCATGGCGGGCAAGATCATGATGTAGACCGCCGGATGCGAGTAGAACCAGAACATGTGCTGCCACAACTGCACGCGGTTGGCAGTGAAGAACTGCGTGTTGAAGTTTCGGTCAGCCACCAACATGATCAGCGCGGCGGTGAGCACCGGCGTGGCCAGCAACACCATGACCGCAGTAGTTGCCATCGCCCACACGAACATCGGGATGCGCCAGGCGGTCATGCCCGGTGCGCGCATGCTGTAAACGGTGACCAGGAAGTTCACCGCGCCCAGCGTCGAGCCGATGCCGAGCAGGATGATGCCGATGAGCCAGATGTCCATGCCGACGGTCGGCGAGAACGACTTGGTCGAATAGGGCACGTAGGCGGTCCACGCTGCGTCGGAACGCGCGCCGAACACAAAGCCGATCAACATCACCAGCCCGGCGCCCAGCGTGATCCAGAAGCTAAACGCGTTCAGGCGTGGAAAGGCGACGTCGCGCGCGCCGATCATCAACGGCACAAAGTAGTTGCCGAACCCACCTACCAGCATCGGGATGGTGAACAAGAAGATCATCACCGAGCCGTGCATGGTGAACAGTTGGTTGTACGTGTTCGGGTCCACAACTTGCATGTTGGGCGCAGCCAACTGCAGCCGGATGAGCAGGGCCATCAGGCCGGCAGCGATGAAGAACGAGAACGACATCACCATATACATGATGCCGATCTTCTTGTGATCAACGGTCGCCAGCCAGCCAAGCACGCCATTCTTGGCGTAGTCGCGAAGGGGAATCGGAATGCTGATGCTTGCCATAGGGTTTCACATTTCAAGAGCGGCCATTCGGGTTGAACCAGCCGCTCGACAACACAGCTTATTTCAGGGTCAGTAAGTAGGCCACGAGATCCTCGATCTCCTGCGCTTTCAAATTCAGGTTGGGCATGGCGGTGCCGGGTTTGATCGCCTGCGGGTCGCGCAGCCACTTTGCCAGATTCTCGGCGTTGTTCTCGAACCCGTCGAGCTGAGCAATGGTGGGATAGCTGGCGAAGCGCGTCAATTCGCGGGGAGCAACACGCCCCTGGGCTTTGGTGCCTTCAATGTAGTGACAGGCAATGCACGAACCGTTTAGGAAGATGTTCTTGCCGATCTCCGGATCGCCCGGGCGCGTCGCAGCCGAGTTGGCCGCGGCTTGCTTGGCATACCATTCGTCGTATTCGGCCTGCGGCAGCGCCTTCACCCTGGAGATCATTCGAGCATGGGCCACACCGCAATACACGTTGCACTGGCCGATGTAGTCCCCGGGCGGCACGTTGAACCACACATAGGACATCTCGCCGGGGTTGACGTAGATCATCGGCCCCAGCTCCGGCATCCACCACGCATGAATGACGTCGGCAGCCGTCATATCCAGGCGAATGTTCTTGTTCGCCGGGACGACCAACTGCTCGCTGGTCGTCACGCCGTCGCCGCCGGGATACTTGTATTGCCATACCCACTGGCGACCGATCACTTCGATCACCAAGTCCACCGGTTGCGCGCGCTCGACGCGTTGGCGCGCCGCCACATCGTTGATGGCATGCACGTGAGCGACCGGATTGGACAACGTGCCGCGCGCCGTCATGCGACCTAGGGTGTCCACCGAAAGCCCGAAGATCACGGCAACCAAAATGGCCGGGATAATCGTCCAGGCCAACTCGAGCGTGCGGTTGCCATGGACCTGCCGCGGCATTTCATCGGCGCTGCGCCGGCGGAATTTGATGACGGAGTAGATGAGCAGCCCTTCGACCAGCACAAAGACAATCGCAGCCAAGATTAGGATGACGTTGTACAGATCGCTGATGAGTTCTGCGTCACGCGTTACAGGAGGGACCATGAACACCTCATCCGATGAACGACTAAGGATTCTAGCATGAGCGCGTGCCTCGTCAGGTGATTTTCAACACTAATGCCAGAATGACGTTCGACCAGATTGGGCGCTCGGCTGGCATCGTCTCAGGCTTGTCCCCGCTCCTGCGCTACACCCCAACCCTTCAGCCCCCCTTGACGAATCCCGCAATCGTTATACAATTCCCCTGCCGATCGAAAAAATCAACCGTTTCTGTCACGAACTTGGGTGCTAGCGCGAGCGACGACATCGTTCGCGCCATTTTGTCTTATTCAGGGGCGTAGATCACATATGGAGTTGAAAGACTTTAAGGCACTGCGCATCAGCCTGGCTTCCCCCGAGCAAATCCTCTCCTGGTCATATGGCGAGGTCACCAAGCCGGAGACGATCAATTACCGGCGCTTGCGGCCCGAGAAAGACGGCCTCTTCGACGAGGCGATCTTCGGCCCGACCCGCGATTATCAGTGCTATTGCGGCAAATACAAGAACATCCGCTACAAGGGAATCAAATGTGAAAAGTGCGGCGTCGAGGTGACCAAGGCAAGCGTGCGACGTGAGCGCATGGGCCACATCAGCCTGGCCGCGCCGGTGGCGCACATCTGGTACACCCGCCGCGTGCCGAGCTTCCTGGGCACCTTGCTGGACATCAGCCGGCGCAACTTAGATCGCGTGCTGTATTTTGCCCAGTATGTCGTCACCTACGTGGACGAGGACGCGCGTCAGAAAGCGCTGAAGCGATTGCAAGAAGAGCATGAGAAGCGCATCGCCGAACTTGAGGCCAAGACCCGCGCCCAAGAAGACAGCGCCGGCGGCAAGCTGCTCAAGCAACTGGTCAAGCTACAGCAGATGCTGGACGAGACCCACCAGAAATACGACGACTTGCTGCAGGATGAGACCGAAGCCTTGATGAGAGCGGCGCAGCGCGTGCAGCGGGAGATCGAGGCGAAGACCAACAAGACGATCCGCGCGCCGATCATCTTCGAGCCGACCCACACCGTGATCGCGCAGGAAGGTGAGACGATCGGCCGCGTCCACCTCACCGCCCTCAACCGCGTCGTCAAGGAACAGCTCAACACCATCGAGCAACGCATCAACGCAGAGCGCGAGATCAGCACAAGCAAGATCAAAGGCGAGATCGAAATCCTGCAGGGCAAGGTGGACGACGATGCGCGCCGGCTCGGCGAACGCCTGGCCGAGGAGATCCAGCAACTCAACGCCCGCTACGCGGCCGACAAGGAAGACCTGGAGCATCTGGCCGTTTGCCAATTCATGCCGGAGAGCCGCGTGCGCGACCTGCGCGCCCGGTTCGGCAACGTCTTCAAGGCGGACATGGGCGCCGAGGCGTTCTACGAGATCCTGCGCCGCATCGACCTCGACCAACTGGCCAAGGAACTGTGGCGCGAGGTGCGCCATTCGCTCAGCAAGGTCAAGAAGAAGAAGGCGATCAAGCGCTTGCGCGTCGTCGAAGCGCTGCGCAAGAGCGGCAACCGACCGGAGTGGATCATCCTCACCGTGCTGCCGGTCATCCCGCCTGAGTTGCGCCCGATGGTGCAACTTGACGGCGGCCGCTTTGCCACATCCGACTTGAACGACCTGTATCGCCGCGTGATCAACCGCAACAACCGCCTGAAGCGTCTGCTGGAGCTGGGCGCGCCGGACGTGATCGTGCGCAACGAAAAACGCATGTTGCAGGAGGCGGTCGATTCGCTGATTGATAACAGCCAGCGCAGCAAGGTGCTCAGCCGGCGCGGCCGCCGCGAGCTGAAGTCGCTGAGCGATATGTTGAAGGGCAAAAAAGGCCGCTTCCGCCGCAACCTGTTGGGCAAACGCGTGGACTACTCCGGACGCTCGGTGATCGTCGTCGGCCCCACGCTCAAGTTGCACCAGTGCGGCCTGCCGAAGACGATGGCGTTGGAGCTGTTCAAGCCCTTCGTCGTGCAAAAGTTGGTGGAGCTGAACTACGCCAACAACGTCAAGGGCGCCAAGCGCATCATCGAACGCGAGCGGCCCGAGGTGTGGGAGGTGCTGGAGGACGTGATCAAGACGCGGCCGGTGTTGCTCAATCGCGCGCCGACGCTGCACCGCCTCGGCATCCAGGCGTTTGAGCCGATCCTCGTCGAGGGCAAGGCGATCCAGTTGCACCCGCTGGTCTGCCAGGCGTTCAACGCCGACTTCGACGGCGACCAGATGGCCGTGCATGTGCCCTTGAGCCGCAAGGCCGTAGAGGAAGCGCGCGTGCTCATGATCAGCACCAACAACCTGCTGAAGCCCAGCGACGGCGAGCCCATCGTCGGCCCCACCAAGGACATGGTGCTCGGCGTCTACTACCTCACCCTGTTCGACCCCAGGCCGCTCCGAGGCGACGGACGCGCGTTCTTCAGCCTCGATGAGGTCGAGATGGCATACGAACTGGGGCAGGTGGACATCCACGCCAAAATTAAGTTGGCCGTAGAGACGCACTTCGACGAAAATCACGTCCGCTACGCCGACGGGAAGCCGCGGCGCCACCTGATCGAAACCACGGTCGGCCGCGCGCTGTTCAACCGCATCGTCCCCGCCGAGATGCGCTTCGTCAACCGCGTGCTGGACAAAGGCGACGTTCAGCGCCTGGTGAACCAGACGTATCAGGTGCTCGGCAACGATCGCCAGCACGAGGTCGTGGCGTTCGTGGATGACATCAAAGATATCGGTTTCAAATACGCCACGCGCTCCGGCGTCAGCATCGCCGTCAGCGACATCATCGTGCCGAAGGAGAAATTCGACATCCTGGCCGACGCCGACGCCAAGGCGCAAGAGGTGGAGCGCCAATACCGTCGCGGGTTGCTGACCGAGGACGAGCGCGAAGCGCGCACCATCGCCATCTGGTCCGAGGCGAAGGACGCCATCGCCAACGCGGTGAAGCAGTCCTTGAACCCGGTGGACAACCTCAGCCTGATGGCCACCTCGGGCGCGACCAAGGGCGGCTTTATCCCGATCACCCAGCTCGCCGGCATGCGCGGCATGATGGCCGACCCGTCGGGGCGCATCATCGCCCTGCCGATCCGCTCCAACTTCCGCGAAGGGCTGGATACGCTCGAGTTCTTCATCAGCACCCACGGCCAGCGCAAAGGCCTGGCCGATACCGCCATGCGCACCGCCGACGCCGGTTACCTGACCCGCCGCCTGGTGGATGTCGCTCAGGATGTGATCATCAACGCGCACGACTGCGGCACACAGGCCGGCATCTGGATCCGCGCCACCGACGACGTGGGCGGCCAAAAGATGAAGGATCGCGTCGTCGGGCGCGTCGCGGCCTCGGACGTGGTGCATCCCAAGACGGGCGACGTCATCTGCCCGCGCAACCAGATGATCGACGAGTCGGTCATGGCCGCCATCGAAGCCGCCGGCATCCAGGAGGTGCACGTGCGCTCGCCGCTCACTTGCGAGCTGGAGCATGGCCTCTGCCAGTTGTGCTACGGCCGCGATCTCGGTCGCGGCAAGATGGTCGCCATCGGCGCCGCGGTCGGCATCATCGCCTCCCAGTCCATCGGCGAGCCCGGCACGCAGCTCACCCTGCGCACCTTCCACACCGGCGGCGTCGCCTCCGGCAGCGACATCACCCAAGGCTTGCCGCGCGTCGAAGAGCTGCTCGAAGCGCGCAAGAAGCCCAAGGCCGAAGCGCTCATCGCCGACATCGCCGGCCGCGTGCACATCGAACGCTTGGAGGGCGGGGTGCGCCGGGTCATCATCACCCATCAGCAACTCCAGCGCGACGTGTATCACGTGCCCGGCAACTGGTCCATCAAGGTCGAGGATGGAGACCAGATCAAGGACAACGCCGTCATCGCGACGCGCGGCGACCAGGAAATGCGCGCCGAACACGGCGGGCGCGTGGTGCGCGACGGCATGACCCTCACCGTCGTCTACGAGAAAAAAGACGAGGTCGAATACGACGTGCCGCCCGCCGCCCGTCTGCTCGTCACCGAAGGGCAAGAGATCAACCCCGGCGACCCGATCACCGAGGGCACCAAGAACCCGCACATGCTGCTCAAAGTGCTCGGCCGCGAGGCGTGCCAGATGTATCTGCTCAGCGAGGTGCAAAAGGTCTATCACTTGCAGGGGGTGAAGATCAACGACAAGCACTTCGAGATCATCATCCGCAAGATGACCAATCGGGTGCAGATCACCACCCCCGGCGACAGCGACTACCTGCCCGGCGACCTGATCAACCGCCTGGAATTGGCGCGGGTCAACGAGAAGCTGATCGCAGAAGGCAAACGCCCGGCCATCGGCGTGCCCATCCTGCTCGGCATCTCAAAGGCCGCGCTGGCGACGGAGTCGTTCCTCTCGGCGTCGTCGTTCCAGCACACCATCAAGGTGTTGGCCAGCGCCGCGATCGAGGGCAAACGCGACGACTTGATCGGCCTGAAGGAAAACGTCATCCTGGGCAAACTCATCCCGGCCGGCACCGGCTTCAACCCCAAACTCATCCAGAGCTACGAAGGGGTGACGCTGCTGGCCGCCGAAGCGCCGCCGAAACCATCGCTGACGCAGCGCGCCGAAATGGCATTGCTTGGGCTGGGCGACAACGAAACGTTGCCTGCCGAAAACCTGCCTTCGCTGGAGGACTTCCTCCCCGGCGACGCCAACGGCCAAGACGCAGCGTGAACGCCACACCATCGCGTAACGCCCCCTCACACAACACAGGGCAGCCGTAATGGGCTGCCCTGTGTCGCATACCGCGGCGGCCCAGGCCCAGGTCAGCCTCATCAGCGGCAACATGGCCGGCGCTTGACCCGCCTGCGCCGCAGGTCAAGCGGTTGCTGCTGCGCTTGCGCAGCTCTGCC
>NZ_JAAFGM010000077.1 GCF_012931985.1 Candidatus Roseilinea sp. NK_OTU-006 | reverse complement strand
CAGTCGCGCCGCTGCCTCGATAAGATAGACGTGGCCCTTCTGTTCGGTGAGGCGGCCCACGTTGCCCACGATATACGCGTCCACCGGCCAACCCAGAGCGCGGCGCGAGTGCATCTGATCGCGTTGAACGTTCTCGAATCGCGAAAGGTCTACAGCGTTCGGAATCAGTATTGCCTGGTGTCCTAGCAGCGAGGCGATGGGCCGCTGATTCAAACGCGCCGTGATGGCAGGTGTGATGCCGAATTCTGCGCCGAACTTAAGCGGAAAGAGAAGGTTCGACAACAGCCATCGCCGCAGCGGGCGCGCGCGCCATTCGATGTCGTTGTGCACCGAACGCACCAGCAAGCGTGCTCGCGTTGTGGGTTGCAGCGCCAGCGCCACGACATCGCCGAATTCCTGCTGGCTGTGCACGATGTCGAACCGTCGTCCTGTCAGCTCACGCCTCAGCCGAGCGATACTTGCCACCAGGTTGCGCAGCGGAGCGCGATTATCCTTGGGGCAACCGACGAACGTTTCGACGCCGGCGGCGTTCAGCTGCCGTGTCCAATCAGCTTCGTACTGGGTGCCGAATTGCCAGATGCCGGCAATGCCCACGCGCAAGCCTCGACGCGTCAGGGCGCGGCTGAGGTCGAATGTGTAGCGCTCCACGCCGCCCAGCGTCTCCAGGCTGAAGCCGGCGACGATATGCAGGGCGCTCAGCGGCTCATCCATAGCGCGACAGGTCGTCTGCGATGAGGGCTGTGGCGTGCGAGGCGGATTGGGCTAACGCAGCGACGGCAACGCGGATGCTCTGGCGCAATTCGGCGCGCGCGCGCCAGGCGCGTTCGACGCGTTCCAGTAACGCGTCTGCTGTCAGGTCCCGAATGTCTACCACGAACGATGCCAAGTCGAGCATGCGCATGATGCCCTCGGTCTTGTGCAAATACCCTATAGCGACGACGGGCGTGCCGCTGCTCAGCGCGAAGATATTCGAGTGCATGCGCGTGCCGACGAATAGCTCCATCTGGCCAAAGGCAGCCTTCATCACGTCGGGCGGCGCTTGCTCCTCGATCAACGTCACATCGCAACCCGATAGGCGCGACGCGAGCCGTCGGGCGACGACGCGGTCATCCTGCTCGATCGTCGGCCCGATCGCGTGAGGAAAGAAAACCAATCGCGCGCGGGATGACGCAGCAAAGCGCGAGAGCGCCTCGCACAGCGCTTCTTCGTATTGCGACTGTAGGTTGAACGCGCTGTTTTGCGCTTGCCAATTGATCGCAGTCACGCCGATGCACGGCCGGTCGGCTTCGCATCTCACCCCCTGCCGCGCCAGCCACGCACACGCGATCTCAGCCGGCGCAGGCGGAAAGGCAAAGGCCAGATCTGGCACCTCGATCCAACGATTGCGAGCAACTCCAATCGCGATCATCTCGTTTGCCGAAGCAGGCTCGCGGATCATTGTCAGCCGCGAGCGGTTCAGCGCCCAGCGCGTCAGCCACCGTTGCCAATTGCGTTGAACTGGGCCAATGGACTGCGGCAGCATGTAGTGCGGCTTGTGGCACAAGATGGCAAATGCGATGGTGTAAATGGTTAGCAGGAAGGGCATGCCCAGGCCACCGCTGGTGTAGAGAAATCCCCCTGGTTTGCTGATGACAACGTGTGCGTCGAAGTAGGCTTCGACCGTCTCGCGTTGTTCTGGCGACATGCCGGGAAAGAAGCGGCTGCCAAACAGTCGAAAGGCAGCCAGGCTGAGCAGGCTGGCCGGCAAAAAACGGAGGAGGTTTCTGGTGCACCAGACGGATCGGCCGTCACCCCCCGTCGTCTTGCACCAGCGCAGGATCGAACTGATGATGTGCACGTCGCCGTCGAATGAAGCAGGATCGTCCATAGCCAGCGTGATCCGGCTGCCGGGAAATTGTTCTCTCAACTGGCGGAGCATCTCCAACGTGAGCGCAGCGTCGCCGGTGTTGGTGAGCGAGTGCGTGTTGATGACGAGAATGTTCATCGCACTTCCGCTGCGCGCATTCTGCGGAGCGACCAGATCGCGCCCACAGCATAGAGCATCAGCAGCGCTGCTTCGATGGCGACCTGCAGCCATGCTGCACCCATCGCGCCGGCCCGGGGTATCACCGTGAACGCACCAGCGATGCTGAGGAGAACAACGGCGCTTTGCAACCCCAATCGCAGTCGCTGACGTTTCTGAGAGAGCAAGATGGCGGCGCAGACGAAGTTGATGGACTTCATCAGCGGAATCAAGCTCATCACTTGGACGTAGGGAAGGGAGGGGAGGAACTCTGCGCCATAGATTAGGCGCAGCATCGGTTCGCCAATCCACCAGATGCCTACTAGCACCAACAAGCCATATAGCGCAGCGCTGATCAACATCGCCCAAGCGACGCGACGATAGATCGGACGGGTCGTCGCGCGGTTGAGCAGCGGCAGCCCCACCCAGAAGATCAGATTCGGGATAACGTAGGTGAGTGTGATGGCCGTGTGAGCGGGCTTGTATAGCCCTGCCGCCGTTGCGCCGGCGAACCACCCTACGGCCGTCATGCCGGCAAGCGTGTAGACGTTGGCGACGACGTCAGATGCAACGAAGATCCATCCCTCGCGCAACACGCTCCACGGAGCGGGAGCAGGCAATCTGATCTCATCGAAGGCATTGGCAAAAGTGGCTGCCGTGACGATCGCGTTGCATACGAGCTGCACCGTCACCAGGGTCAGGATGGTGAAGCCGAGCGCTCGAAGAGCGAACAGGCCGGCCAGCAGCAACGCCGGAGCAGCGACTTCTAGCACGGCCACGCGCCCATTCTGCGCGCGCGCCCGCAGCATCGCGAACCCCGTACGCGAGAAGCCATCCGCGATTACGCCAAGGCTGCCGATGATGAACACGGCAGCGTTAGCCTCGCTCAGCCATCCCCACAGCAGCACGCCCAGCATCGCCGACGAACCGACTGCCTTCAAGAACAGCACTTGCCAGGCCAGCGCATCGAGCTGCTGTGGCCGGCGCGCGCCTTCGCCGACCAGCCATGTGTCCAAACCAAGGCCGAGGAGGTTGGAGAGCAGTCCCAGACTGGCCATGACCGTCGCGTATTCGCCGTAGCTGCTCACGCCCAACTCGCGCGCGATCAGCACCGT
>NZ_JAAFGM010000076.1 GCF_012931985.1 Candidatus Roseilinea sp. NK_OTU-006 | reverse complement strand
CTGGACATCCAGTCCACTGCGGATGCCGCCTCCGTCCAGGCGCTGGCGAACAGCCAGGCGGTCAACGCAGGGCTGGCGCAGGAAGCGCTGTACCAGGAGCGCATCCGCACCATCCAGCAGGACTACGCCAAGTACGCCTGGGCAGTGCTTCCCTTCGTCCTGCTGGGTGTGCTGGCAGTGCTGGGTCTGCTGGGAGTGTGGCTGTGGAAGCGCAACCAGGTGCTGACGCAGCTCGCCGACGGGCGGCTGGTGCTGGTACGGGACGGCAAGGTGATCATCCCCGACCGCTCCCTGTATCCGGTGATTGACCCCGACAAACCCACCCTGCCGCCGCCGGACATCCAGCGGCAGGTCACCGAGAACGACCAGAAGGTGTCGGCCATCCGTGCGCTGGCGGCGGCTGGAAAGACGGAAACGGCGCAGCAGCTCGTCCAGGGAATGAGCCCAGCTCAGCCGCAGCTCACCGTGCGGGTCATCCAGGAACGGGAAGCCCGCCCGCTGCTCGGCGAGGTGGTCAGCGGCATCTACAAGGACGCTGTGGAGGGAGAACGATGATTACCCGTCGGGAAATGCGCCTTGCCGAAGCGGTCGCCAACCGCCTGCCGCCGCTCCTCCAGCGACGCGGGCTGAAAGCGCCGTTTCGCGGCTTCTACCTGACCGAAGTCAGCGGTTTGCGCCTGCTGATTGCCGACATGGACACCAGCCAGGTGAACTTCCTGGAACGCTACACCTCGGGCGACCTGGTCAACCACCTGCGGGTAGAGACCGGTTTGCCGGTGTATCTGGCGCAGAACAACGGTCTGCGCTACGTGCTGCTGCTCTCCCCACCTCCCCGTCTGCCCCGCAAAATCGAACTGCCAGCCGATGCGCCTGCCCATCAGGTCACCCTGGGAATGCGGGTGGACGGGACGCTGGCGCAGTTGGGCTGGGGACAGATGGGGCATGTGCTGGCAGCGGGCATGACCGGCAGCGGCAAGAGCGCCTTCCTGCGCCTCCTTGTCTGGCAGGCGCTGCGGGACGGTCTGCGCCTGCTCCTGTCCGACCTGGACGGGGCGACCTTCCCGATGCTGGCAGACCACCCCGCGCTGCTTCAGCCCATCGCTTCCGCTCCTGTCGAAGCCCTCGAGCTGATCGGGCGGGCGCTGGGTGAGTGCGACCACCGGGCGGCATTGTTCAAACAAAGCGAAGGCTTCCCGGAAAACATCGCCGAATACAACGCCCATGCGGTCAAAGCAGGCAAACAGCCGCTGCCGCGGGTGCTGGTCGTGCTGGATGAGTTTTCTGCCACCGCAGCGGCTGAACCGCAGATCAAGGCGCTGATCGCCGCATTGGGCTGGCGGGGACGCAAATTCGGCTTGAACGTGGTCTTTGCGGCGCAGGAATTCACCAAAGAACTGGTCGGACCCCTGCGGGAGCAGGTCAGTCTGGCGGTGTGCTTTCGCGTGCGCAGTGCAGAGCTGGCGCGGCGGGTGGGCTGCGAGGGCGCAGAGCGCATCTCCCCCAACCGCCCCGGACTGGCCCTGACCGACCGCTGGGGACCGCTGCAAACCTGCTTTGTGGACAAGAGCCTGTTCGAGGCAAACGCCGTCCGCAAGGCGGCGCTGACGGAAGAAGAACGCCTGATTGCCGTGCGTGCCGCTGCTGGCGGCGGGCACATCTCCATCCCGCTGCTGACCGTCTGGGGGTGGAGCGAGTGGAAAGCCCGCAGGCTGCTGGAAAGCTGGGAACGGCGCGGCTGGCTGGTGCGGGACGGCGTGAACCGCCGCATCAGCCCAAAACTGCGGGAGCTCGTCTCGAACCCTCAACCCCCTCAATCTGCCTCAAACCCCTCAAACCGCCTCAAATCCCTCATCACGGAGTGCAGCGGCGATGCGGACGTTCCTGCTGGTGAGAAGCTGTGATGTGTCCGGTGTGAGCGGAACGGGGATCGTGGCGGAAGGGGTGGAGTTCACGGACGGGACGGTGGTGCTGCGCTGGCTGCGCCGTCCGCATGGGACGGGGCTGTATGCCACTCTGGACGACATGCTGGAAGTACACGGACACGGCGGCTCGACCTGTGTCCGCTGGATCGAAAACAACGGAGGCGGAAGACATGGACAGCAGCATAACTTATCGCTTCAGTCCCCGCAGAGTGCGGGAAGCCGGGCTGACCTCGACCATCGAGGCGAAGGCACTGCGCTTTCTGGCGGAGACGCCGCGTGAACGCAAAGCAGCCCTGCGCGCTTTCGATGCCCGGGTGCTGGAAAAGCTGGAGCGCAGCGGGCTGATCGAGCGTCGAGACGGACACCTGCATATCACGGCGGCGGGGCTGAAGGCGCTGCAGATTTGTGTGGAGGGAAAATGAGCATGCACGACATGGTCTTTATCCCGGCGAGCCGTTGGGATGAGGACACACTGCGGCTGTTTGAGGAGGGCGCTCCTCTGGTCATGCCCTGGCGTCTGCCGCCAGATGACGAATATGTGCAGGAGATCAAGCGGCGCGGTCTCTCTCTCAAACAAACGTACTTTGTAGTGGAGGACAAGCATGAATAAAACACTGATCTGGCGGGCGTATCTCATCGAGAAAGACGAAGACCTGGCGAGCGCCGTATCGCGCTACCAGCAGGTGACGGGAAAGCGCCCGAAGCTGGCGCTGGCGTCTGAAAAGGCGGATGCGGCGCTGCTGGAAAAGCTGAAGGCGGCCGGGCTGACCGTGCAGCAGAGCAAGACCATCCTGCCCCGCGACGTGTGGCTGACCCATGAGGCGGCAGTGCAGACCGGTTTGTTGTGACCCGGGAAAAGGGGCATAAAGTTGTTATTAGGAGGCAGAGTAATGGAAAAAGTGATAACGATTTACAACCAGAAAGGCGGTGTTGGCAAGACCACGCTGGCGGTGAACCTGGCGCATGGATTGGCACGGGTGGGGAAGTCGGTGAAACTGGTAGATTTGGCCAACACACCGTATTGTCATAAATGGTTTGGGATAGCGGCGGATGGTTCGGCGCTGCGCTGGATGAAAGGTGAGAATATACCACGATGGGATACGGGAACGGGAGTCTATGTCCTGTCGGGCTACTGGCCAGATGCAGACGAGCTGCTAGACAGAAAAGGGATTTTCATGACAGCGGAAGATGTAAAGC
>NZ_JAAFGM010000038.1 GCF_012931985.1 Candidatus Roseilinea sp. NK_OTU-006 | reverse complement strand
CATGTGCGGAAAGCGATAGGGGACGTGCAGCAGTTCCGGGATGAGCGCGAGGCGGCGCTGGCGCGGTATGGGCAGGCGCTGGCGCTCTACCGGGCGATTGGCGACCGGCTGGGCGAAGCCCATGTGCGGAAAGCGATAGGGGACGTGCAGCAGTTCCGGGATGAGCGCGAGGCGGCGCTGGCGCGGTATGGGCAGGCGCTGGCGCTCTACCGGGCGATTGGCGACCGGCTGGGCGAAGCCCATGTGCTGGCAGCGTTGAGTCGCCTGCGGATTGACGATGATCCGCCGGAGTCGCGGCGCCTCCTCGAACAGGCGCTGGCGCTGCGCCGTGCTATCAATGATCGATACGGCGAAGGCGCTGACCTGAGCAACTATGGCATTGCGCTGATACATCGCGGGCGTGGCGCAGAGGCGTTGCCCTTCCTGGAACGCGCCCGTGACTTGTTTGCGTCGCTCGGGTTGACGCATGTGGTGGAGGATATGGAGCAACGGATTGCGGCAGCGAAGGGAGGGAGAGGCTTTCAGGATAGCGTTTTTGGGGCTTTTCGGTGATTGCAGAGGTGGGTCGGGCTGCTGTTCCGATAGGGTGACTACCCGCCATCGGAGCAGAGCAGCCCCGCATGATCCGCCTGCCCGGATTATCGCAATGGTTCGGTCGCGTGGCACATCATCTGCCCCACTTGACCCGCTCACCGGCGTGGGGTTTGACGCTCTGGCGTATGGGCATGGTGCGGGCAGCACACGCCGGTCTCCTGATGGGTTGGGTCATGCTGGCATCCATCCCGGATCGCGTCCGTGCGACCACTCGTGGGCGTTTGCGCGACTGGTCTCTGAATGGAGCCGATACGCAGGGAGCCAGGCACGGCCACAAGCGGCGCAGACAAAGTGCTCCAGATGCCAAGTCGCGCCCACGGCCGTGACATACGCGCTGTGAATGGCCTGACGACACCCCTTGCAGATCGGTGCGCCGACCACGGTTCACTCCACCACCCGTGCCAATCGCCTGCCATCACCAAAGCTGAGCAGCAGCCCGCGGCGCAAGGCTACCGACGCCCCGCGGCCCACTATGCCACTCCCGCCAATGATGACCTGCCACGGGGTATCACTGTTGTTTACTAGGCGATGCGCTCCTGCTTTGGGATCCCACACCACCTGCCCGATGAGGGGGGTGCTCCGGCGGGTGAAGGGAGGCAAGCGGCCGGGCTCGGCTATGTCGGCGAACACCGGCAGGCCGTGGTAAAGCACGATCATGCGCACCGGCACATACGAGCCTCTGGCCCGGGACTCCAGCAGCTCCAGCACAGCCGGGAAAGGCGGCCGGACGCCGGCGCCGCAGAAGGGACACTGTCGCCGCGGGGGCGGCTGCAACCAGTACGGATAGAAGAAGGACTGACGACAGGTCGGACAACCGACCAGCAGATCATAGGCCTCGGCTAGGGCACGCTCCCATTCTACTGCCTGAGGGCGTTTTGGAGGATCGTGCAAACCGTGGATCAGCGCCTGCTCGGTTACCTCTTGCAGCCTGGGTGGAAGGGCTCGGTAAGAAAGCGCTCCTCTGCGAAAGAGCGGCGTTCCGATCTGCGGCAGCCAGTTGCGCCGATCGTTAGGGTGCTCGCTAAAGCAGGCGTACTGACCATAGCCGAGTTCATCGTCATGCATCTCATCATCCGGGTCGTAGCACGTTTGGGTCTACATCACGTTGCGGAGCAGCAAAATCCACAGCACCAACACAGCAAGACTATGCCGGTCGGTAGATTCGTCGGGTTTAGCTTTGCCCATCATAACCTCAGGGGCGATAAAGCCAGGCATTCCCTTAACCTGAGGAGGCAAGAAACCCTTGACCACCAGACCATCTAGATCGATCAACACAACCTCGCCGGATATGGGATTGGCCAGAAAGTTCTTGAAGTGAATATCAGCGTGGGCCATCCCCTTGCCGTGAATGGTGCGCACCGCCGCGGCCGTGCCTCGGGCAATCTTGAGGTACTCCAGCCAACTTCGCCCCTGGCGGAATTGCTCTACGGCGTCTATTGGGCTGTAGATCAGCTTGTAGAGAGGAACATGTGAAGCAGGCACACGGCGGGTGACCACGCCCACGTTGGACTGGCCGTTGAACCGATCTACAATGCCCAGCGGCCAAGCCAGGAACTGCTCATCCTCGCCCAAGTTCCGCCCCAAGTCAAGGACGTGCTGGAGTAGCTTTTGTTTGTCAGAACTGGGGTGATGATAGATCTTGACCACATAACGGCCATCGGTGGTGAAGAAGATGCTTCCTTCGCCGCCCCGATGCGCTTCCTGGTCATTGATGGTCAACTGATTCGGTACATTTCGGCTGTTCGACAGCAGAGTCACGGTTCCCATACGTCCGCTCCTGTTGCGTGATGACAACCAAGGTGCGGTCATCCCAGCTTCCTTTGACGGTTGTACGCCGATTTCGTTGCTATTCCTTTCTGAATCTGATGTTTGACTTCACTGCAAAAACTCACCGCAGAGGCGCCGAGAGTGCAGAGTTCTCCATCAGGAGAATCTCTGCGTACTCTGCGTCTTGGCGGTAATAAGGACCGTTTTGCAGTAGACTCATTTTTCGATCCGGCGCAGGCCTTTTGTCATCACATAGCCCCACCCCTATAAGCACTCCCAAACTGATCAGAAGCGTCCACCCGTTTGAAGCTGAGAACGCCGCCAGACGGCGCAACGTCACCGCCGTCGGACCAACGTTGTTCCCCACCGCCCAACGACTTGCGGATGAGCCGCGCTGCCGAGAGGCGGCGTCGGCTCTATCCGCAGGTTGGGCGGCCTCGCCCGATTACGGCGTGCTTCTGAGCACCAGCGGCAGGAAGATATGGTGTAGCGGCTTCTCTGCCACGGTGATGTTGAAAGCCTGTTCGGTAAATGCCCCGGCCCGGTCGGTCACGCGCAGCACCACGGCGTGGTCGCCCACGTCGGCGTTGGTGGGCGTGCCGGAGAGCGTCGCCGTACCGTCGCCGTGGTCCTCCAGCGTCAGCCACCCCGGTAGCGTCGGCGCGGTGAGGGTGAGCGCGTCGCCGTAGGCCAGGTCGTCGTCATCGGCGATGATCTCGTAGGTGTACGGCACGCTGGCCCGCACCGCCCCATCCGGCGGCCAGGTGATGAAGCGCGGCGCGTCGTTGCGGTTTTTCACCAGGAGCGTGAACGGCCCGGCCACCGTCCAGTTGCCGGCGCGGTCCACAGCGCGCACGGTGATGGTGTGCACGCCCGGCACGGAAAAGTCCAACTGCGGCACGCCGTGCCAACGTCCGTCCGGGAAGCGCACCAGGTCGGTCGTCCACAGGCGGCCGTCCGGCTGTTCGATGCGCAGATCGGCCCAGGCCAGCGCCGCTTCGCTCAGCGTGCCGGTAAAGACCGGCACCGCGTCGGTGATGGGCTTCCAGTACCAGGAATTGAAACTCCAGCCTGTGTAGTCCTCACGCCAGACCTCGGTGAGGACCTGCGTGACGGTGAGGCGCGGCGCGAGTGTATCCACGCGCAGGGTGCGCGTCAGCGGCTGCGAGCGGTTGCCCGCGCCGTCCACGGCGTAAAAGCGCACCGTCTCGGTCACGCCTTCGCCCGTCACGCCGATGGTGTAGGGCAGCCACCAGTTGTCGCTTGTCTGCGGCGAGGGGATGAGCGCCCCATTGCTCTGGCAGGATTCGGCGCTCTCGTCCACGCGGCAGGCCAGCACGCCGGCCACGCTCAGGTCGTCGGTGATGACGCCGTAAAGGTTGATCGTCGGCCAGTTCAGCCCGCCAAAGATGCTGTTGGCCAGTCTGGCATCGGTGTACGCATCCAGCGCGATCTGCGGCGGGGCGAGGTCCACGGCGACGGTGATCGGCTCGCTCCACGCGCTCCAGTTATCCGCCGCGTCCTGCGCGCGCGCCCGCAGGCGGAATTGCGCGCTGCTCGTGCCGGCGTCCCAGGTGCATGTCCAGGCATAGCCGCCCGCGTAAGGACAGGTGAAGGTGCGCGGACTGCCCGTCGGCAGGGGTTGCGCTTCCAGTTGCAGGCGGGCCACGTCAGCGTCATAGACCCAGCCCCTGACGGTGTTGGTGAGGGGCAAGGCAAGCGCCCAGCCCAGTTGCGAACTGACCGGCAGCGGCTCGACGATGCGCGGCGCCTGCGGCGGGGCGTTGTCCACCGCGTGGTGCACCCAGAACCACTCAAAGGGCCGATGGGTGGCGTCGTCCACCGTTAGCATCAGTTCGGCGGCGTTGGGGTTGAGCGCGGTGTTCACGGTTGCCGTAATCGTCAGCGTTGCCACCTGGCCCGGTGCAACAGTCCCCAGATTGTAGTTGTAGGGGTTTGGCGTGCCAAACTCCAACGCCCCGCGTGCCGTGGCGGTGACGACCACGCCGGGCATTGCGCCATCGCCGCTGTTGTGGATCACGATGGTATAGGTCACCGTCTGCCCGTTTCCCACCACGCCCGACGCTACGCCGGTGATGGGATGGTCAATGCTGCCGTCCAGGTCGGCGTCAATCGGCTGGCCGGGTGTGAGCACATCGTAGCGGTCGCTTTGCAGATAGCCGACCACGCCGCCGCGCGGCTGCGCGTCCACAATGATGGACGGAACTGCGCCGCTGTAGCGTCCGGCGTTGGGCAGGATGCCGGCCGGCAGGCTGTCAAAGGCCAGGGCTTGCGTCAGCGTGAGGGCGTGCATATCGCCCACGCGCGCCAGCGGGTTCCGGTCGGCGGCGCAGTTGAGCGGGTTGAGGTCCGGCGCGCCGACGAGCAGGCAGGGCAGCGCGCCGCTGCTGTATGCTTCGTTGGCGACAAAGGCCGCGATCTGCAGCGGGTTGCCGGCATTTGTGCCCAGCGCGCCCAGCGGGATATAGAGGTCGGTGCGGCGCGGGATTTGATCGCTCGTCAGGCGGTAGACCGGCGGGCCGGCGGGCGTGGGCAGGGTTGTGGTGGACATTGTCGTGGCCGTGATCCACGCGCTGCCGTTCCACTGCTTGATGACAGCCGTGGCCGCATCGCGCACGTGGACA
Source organism: Candidatus Roseilinea sp. NK_OTU-006 (assembly GCF_012931985.1). Taxonomy (GTDB): domain Bacteria; phylum Chloroflexota; class Anaerolineae; order J036; family Brachytrichaceae; genus JAAFGM01. The sequence continues at coordinate 17,161 of NZ_JAAFGM010000038.1, read as the reverse complement.
AGGTAGTCGGCCTCAAAGGGCAGGGTCACGGCTACAGCGTCCTGCCATCCCTGAGGCGGATAGGGTTGGTCGGCGGCCGTCGTGCCGCCGGCTTGCGTGTCAAAGTAGAACCACAGGTCGCCGTGCACGTCCCAGTCGCCATCCTCGGCGATCCAGGTCAGTTGCAGCGCGTCGGCGTTCCACGAGCCGTAGAGCCGATGTACGCCCTGACCGCTGCGCTCGCGGCTGAGCAGCGATGCGCCGCTTTCCAGCCAGTGCGAGTACCAGATGCCGTCCGCCGCTGCGCCGATCAGGTCGGGCGTGAGGGGCGAATCTACCAGATACGGCCCAAAGGTCTGCACGCGCGCGTTGCCCAGCCCGTCGCGGATGACCAGGTGGGCGTAAGCCACCTGCGCCTCGCCGACGACTTGTTCGTGGCGGCGCGGGGCGTCGGGCGCGTAGCGCTGTAGGGACGCAAGGCCTTGCGCATCCACCGTGACCGTGGGGCTGCTCGTCCAGCCGACATAGTAGCCCTCGATGCCGCTGCCGTCGCTGGCCGCGTCCCATTCCACGATGAGCGGGCGGTTTGCTTCGCGGACCACCGGGTTGGCCCGCGAAAGCGGCACGCGCTGACCCAGGCTATCGGTGTAGGCCAGGGTAACGGTCACAGGCTCCGGCGGGAAGAGGTCCACGGTGAGCGTGGGGGTGATAATGGTCACTTGTCCGGCCAGGTCGGTGGCACGGATGGTGATGGTGAACGGCGTCGCGCCGGCCGGCGCGGTCATCGCCAACTGCCACCCGCACGCCGGGCAGGGGTTGGCGTCCAGTTGGGCGACCCTTGCGGTCGCCCCTTCCTCTACTACCTCTACGCGGGCGATGCCGCTGTCGTCGCCGGCGCTGCCGGTGAGCATAAAGGCGTTGAAGCCGGACAGGGCGTGCGTGGACGTGTAGACTACGGGCGCCACCGTGACCGTCGGCGGAGTCGCATCCACGATCACGCGCACCGGCGCGCTCTCGGCGGTGTCGCCGTTGCGGTCGCGGACCTGGGCGCGCAGCGTGTGCAGCCCTGCCGCCGCCGTCCAGGTGTGCGTTTCGCTCGCTTCGGTCAGGCCGGGGCCATAGGTCCAGGTCTGCGCAGGCGTGTCGTCTATGCTGAGGGTGAGGCTGTAGACCTCGTGCAGGGCATAGCCGCTCACGGTGATCGGAACGGCGCCCGGCGCGACGATGGTGTTATCCGCCGGCGCGTTGACGGCGGCAAAGACCGGCACGGCAGGCCAGACGTTCAGGATGACCTCGCCGGTCGCCCCCGCGCCGCGATTGTCCTCCACGCGGTAGGTGAAGCGATCCTGCCCGGCGAACCCGACGGTTGGGGTATAGGTAGCTGTGGCGGCGAGATTTATCTCGCCTTCCGGCCCGTCCAGCAGCGTAAAAGTCAGCGGATTGGCGTTGGGATCGCGCGCCTCCAGCGTAAAGGTGGTCGGTGTGTTGTGCGCCACCTGCACGATCTGCGCCGTGGTCGTGGGCGGATGGTTGATGTCCAAATCCAGGCTCAGCGACCAGAACCAGTGATCGGGCGCAGTATAGACTGTCTCCAGGTCGCTGCCGTCCAGGTTGGCGCGGCGCAGCGTGACCGTGTAAGGGCCGCTACCGTCCAGCGTGGCAAAGTAGAGTTTGCCTCCGCCGCTGTCCACCGCCAGGCTGGCAAGCGCCAGGTAGAGGTTGGAGGGCACGACCAGCGTCGCTTCGGTGTAGGTGTGCGCGCCGCTCCAGGCGGGCGGATAGGGGATGCGCAGGATGCCCGATCCGCTGCCGGTGCGCTCGCCGGCCACATAGAGCATCCGCGCCTGTGGGTCAACGGCCATCCCGTTGTCCAGCATAATCTGCACGATGGGCTGCCCCAGTTCTTTAATCGGGTCCATATACCCGCTCTCGCCGCTTTCGGCGTAGAAGCGGATGCGCCCGCCGACGTTTTCGGCCACAAAGACCACGCCGGCAAAGGGATCGGCAGCCAGTCCCACCGGGCTGCTCAGCGCAGTGGTCAGGGTGACTACGTCGCTGCCGTCCAGGTTGGCGCGCAGCAACGTCCGCGTTGTGCCGCCAGCTTCCAGCCAGTAGAGATGGTCGCGCGTGAGGGCGATGGCCAGAATGTCGCCGCCGATGGTGCGGGTGATGATCTGTTCGGGGTCGCTGCCGTCCAACCCCAGGCGCCAGATGCGGTCATCGCTTGCAGTGGGCAGCGCCGCATACAGCCGTTCGCTGTGCGGATGTACTTTGAGATTCTGGTAGCTGTAGAGGGTATTGTGTCCCAGCGCCAGGAGGTCGAGCAGGTGCGTATGCGCTGCCATGTTCAGGTCCAGGCGATAGAGCGCGCCGTCGTTGTTGGGGCTATAGTTCCAATAGATACCGCGCGTGTTCGGCAGCTCGGGCGGGGACGCGCTGAGTGTGGCGACGTGGCCGTAGCGGTCGTAGGCGGTCACCGTCGGCGGCGTCGTCACATAGCCGGGCACGCTGCACTCGCCGTACAGTTGATAGAGACGGGTGGTCTCGCCAAAGATTTCGCGCCACCAGGCGGTGTCGTAATAGTAGGGGCGCAACGCCGCTGCGCCTCCAGGGCAGGGGGATTGCAGCCCCTCTTCCACCAGGTTAAAGTCGTTGACCCAGACGCGATAGCGGGTCTGGGCGGTGCTGCCCACGCCGGTGTAACTCACGTCCAGGGCGATGCGCGGTGCGGCGGTGTCTATCTCGCCGCGCCAGGCCGCGCTGGTCAGCGCATTGCCCAGCACGTCGGCGGCGCGCGCATCCAGCCGGTAGAGACCCTCCATAGCACAGGATGAATCCTGTGCTACGCAGGGCGTGTATTCCCAGGTCGTGGCGAGCACGCCCGCGCCGCTCTGCGCCAGGGTGACGGCCTGCCAGTCGGCCTCGGCGAGTTCGGCGCGGAAACGCAGGCGCGCCTCACCGGTCGCCTCGTTGTAGCGCAGGCGCAGCGGATGGACGCCGGCGCCCAGCGTCAGCGTGAGCACGGCGCTGGTCTGGCCGTCGGGCGCGCTCAGGCGCAGCGCGCCGTCCACCCACAGCGCGGCGGTGGAATCGGCGTCTTTGGTGACGGTCAAGGTGTACACACCCGGCACGCGGAAGAGCGCCTCCTGCTGCCATTCGGCGATGAAATGGTCGGCAGTGAGGTCAGGGGCCGGCGCGCCGACGCCCCAGTCCACATCAATTTCAGGGGTGACGGTGTACACGGTCGTTTGCGAGCCGCTCCGGTCGTACAGGCGCCCGCGCCACAGCCCCGGCGCCACGCCCAGGTCGGCCGGCGTCAGGCGCACGTCCAGCGATTGCACGCCGCTGCGCACGTCTCCCATTTCATAAACCGTGCCGGTGAAGGGCAGACTGCCGGTGATGGGCTGTGGCGGCGGGTAGAGCACCAGCGTATCCGAGATGACGGTCACTTCGCTGCGCGGCGGTTGCTGTACCTCCACGCGCGGGGCCGTGCCGTCCACCTGATAGGCGAAGGCAAAGGCGTCGGAGACATTGCCCACCGTATCGGCGGCGCGCACCAGCGCGGTGTAGACGCCGTTCGGCTCCAGGAGTGGCAGGCCGTCGGCGTCTGCGGCGGGCAGGGTCAGGGTGTAGGTGACCACCCACTCGCTGCCGATCCGGGTCGCTGCCTGCCAGCCGGCGCTGTACGGACGCAGGTCCATCTCCACGCTATCTACGCCGCTGCCGGGGATGGAGCCGGGCAGGTTCGGGTCGGCGGCGGTGAAGCGCAGGACCAGTTGCCGGCGGCCATCCTCCAGCGCGATGGGCGCCAGCACCGTGTACGGCGCGATGACGGCGTTGACGGAGGGCGGCGTGCCGTCGGCGTAAACGGCAATGCTCTGCTCGGATTGCGACGCCGCCGACTGCACGTTGCCCACGGCGTCGGTCGCGCGCACCCAGAGGGTGTGGATGCCCTCGGCGGCGGGGATGGGGACGGCGGCGCTCCACCGTTCCCGCCCGTTGGCCGTCTGCCACGCGCCGTTGTCGGCGCGCGCCTCCACTCGTGCGATGTACGAGGTCGGGTCGCTCGCCGTGCCGCCGATGACCACGCTCCGCCCGGCGGGCAGGTAGGCGTGCACCGTCGGCCAGGTGATGGCGGCGGTGGGCGTATCGGCGTCTACGGTGACGGTCAACTCTGCCGAGGCGGTCAGGTCGCCGGGCAGCCGGCTGCCATCGGGGTTGATGCCGGTGGCGCGCAGGGCGGCCTGCAGCGCCGTGACCTGCGTGGGGGCGGAAAGGGCCACGCGCGCGCCGCTCTCGACCCGCACTTGCGCGCCCGGCGCCAGAGCCGGGTTATTGCCGAACGTCCAGACCGTTGCGCCGCCGCCCAGGTCGGTCGGGCGGGTGAGGGTGAACGTCCCCTGCGCCGAGATCTGATCCATCGTGTTGTGCACGGTGGCCGTGATGGCGAGGGACTGACCGCGCTCCAGGTAACCGTCGGCGTCGTTGTGGGCCAGCGTAACCGCCAGGCCAAAGGGATTGTAGACCTGCGGGTGGAAGGGGTAGGCCGCCGGGTCGCTCAGGTGCAGCGTGCGCTCCAGCCGGTCGCTGATGCCGTCACCGTCGCTGTCGGCGATCAGCGGGTTGGAGGTGACGAGCGTGGTCCGCGTGGGGTTCGTGCTGTAGGTGAACGTCCAACCCCGCACCTCTTCGAAATCGGGCAGGCCGTCGCCGTCGGTGTCGGCGCGGGTCAGATCGGCGCCCAGGCGCAGTTCCTCGGCGTCGCTCAGGCCGTCTCCATCGGTGTCGACGGCGGTCGGCGAAATCGGCGAGCCGCTCTGCTGCCAGCGCAGTTCGATCAGGTCGGAGATGCTGTCGCCGTCGCTATCCCACAGCGCATCGTTCGGGTCGTCGCCGCCGCGCGCCGCCGCGAGCAGGCCGTCGCCGTCGCCATCGCGCAGAGGCGGCAGGTGGGGGTCCCAGGTCCAGGCCACAAATTCGTCCAGCGTGGGTGGCAGGACATCCAGCACCAGGTTGATAGGGAAATCCTGATTGGCCTGCATCTGATTGATGCTGCAATTGGCCTGCGTCTCGGTAGAGAGCCAGCACTCGGCAGTGGGCAGGGCGAAAGCAGTGGAGAGCCATAGCGCGTGCTGGCGGTTGAGGCCGGTGGTCAGTTGGATCGCCTGCGTGCTGGAGATGACACGGTCGGCGCGCAGGGCGTACAGGCGATACGTAGTGGTGCGCCAATCGTTATAGCGCACCTCGCGGGTGTACTCTGCCTGGCCGAAACTATGCCAGTCGCCCCACGTGTTCCTCATCTCGTTCAACTGCGCCTGACCGACGTTTTGGATGAACGGCCCTAACGCATAGCGCAGGGCGACGCCACGCTGCGTGGTCTCGTTGGGCGCGGAGGCCAGGTATTCGTGGAATAAAATCTCGCTGACATCTTCATAGCGCGGCGTCTTGGCCCAGTGGCGCAGGTGCAGGCCCGGTATGACGGCGCTGCCGCCGGTCAACATCGGCTGCGCGCCGCCGACGGGCAACAGGTCAATGCCGCGAATGTTCAACAGGTCGTTGCCGGTTTCGGTCACCACGCCGACGCGGTAAAAGGCGCGCCGCAGGAACGAGTTGATGGAACCGGCGATGCTGAAATGGCAGGCTGCCTCCCACACGCCGGTCTGACACAGGGCAGTGGCGACCAGGTCAATGAGCGCCAGCACAGACAGCCCAATCCCGATGACCGCCAGAATGGCGCCGAAAATCCAACCATGCGGGCCGGCTCCCAGGCCGGCGATGATCAACGCCAGGAGGATGCTCTCGGTGACCAGGAGCACGAAAATATCGGCGACCGTCTCGGCCAGCAGGATGTGGCCGGCGACGCTACTAATCGCCACCGTCCCGCTCAGGTAGACGTAGAGCAGAAAGGCGATGCGCGCGGCGACTTGCAGGATCAACCCGATCACTTCCAGCACCAGCATCGCTTTGGTGATGGCAAAGGTCGCCGTGGCGAATCTGGTCAGCGAGGCGATGATTTGATGCGTTTTATAGATGGCGTAGAGCATCTTGCCGATTTGAATCAGCAGCGAGACGTTCTTGATGAGCATATAGACCACAGAAGTGATCAGCGAAAGGCCAACACCGGCGACCACTTTGGTCCACGTTGGGCCGCCGAGTTGGGCGGCGATGAATGAGGTGATGAACACTGCGGCGACCGTCACCAGGATGAACACCACTACCAGCACGGCGCCGACGATGACCAGACCCTTGAAGAGTGAGAGCGCTCTGAGTTTGGCGCCCAGCGTCCCCAGCGCATCCTGCACCTTGCTGACCACGCCACGCGCCAGGTCGCGCGCCGTTTCCGTCGCAGCCTTGGTCAGCGCCGTTTTGAGGTCGCCAAACACCCGGAAGGCGGAGACAAAATTGACTTTGACCAGTGGCCCGATTTCTTCGACGAGCAATGTCCCGATTTTGGTCGTCACCGAGAGCAGCGCGCTGGACGCCGTCCCGCTGAGTTTGATGATCCTGGCGACAATGCCGGTATCGGCGGCAAAGGTGTAGCGCACGATCTGATCGCCCACCTGCACCAGTTGCACCACGCCTTTGTAGAGCGCCAGATAGTACAACTGATAGATGAATTGCTTGCCTTCGGCCTCGCGCTGCGTCTCGCCCGGCTCGATGAGGGCCGCTGTCGGATAGCGCCGCTCGATTTCCTGCCAGTAATCCTCCACGGAGACGGTCTGCCAGGCGGCTTGCGCGGCGTTGTAGCGATAGGGCGTCCACTTGAGGCCGGCGTGGACGCGCACGGCGTTGACCGACGGGCTAGCGAAATCCACCGTCACCTGCGCGCCATTCCAATTCACCGCCTGCGTCTCGGTGGGTAGGGCCGTGCTTTGCAGGTTGATGAGGCGGAAACGCTCCTCGGTGGCAAACAAAAGCGTGGGGGTGATCGGGCGATAGGCGTCAAAAGCGGACAGCGCCGCTGCTACGTCTGTGCTGGCCAGCGCCTCCAGCGCCGCGTCCAGGTGCGCGTAGGTGTGCGTTTCCACCTGAAGCGTGTCGGTAATGGCCCATTGCCGCGTTTCGTTGTAAGGCCCGTTGGTGTCGCGGTCAAAGCGGCGATAGATTTCCCCCACGGTGATGTCGCGTTGTCCGTCACTCTGGCACGCGCCCGTGGCCGTGAGCGTGCAATCCCGCCCGGAGAGGAAGCCCTCCTCCAACCCCATCGTCAGCAGCGTCAGTTCGCGGTCATCGGCGCGGTCGGGGTCCACCGCCGGGTCTTCGTAGATGATGGCCGCATCCACGCCGTGATCCTCGCGCACGTTCAGGCCGGTCAACTGCCAGGCGTCGGGATAGACCATCAGCACCTGCGTCTCGTTGTAGGTACAGTCGCTGTCGTTGCACGAGTCATTCAGGCCGATCACGGCCCACACCAGGCGCACCTGATGCGGCGCGCCCCATGTCCCGCCCTGGGGACGGTAGATCATCCGCGCCTGAAAGGCCATCTGCGCGCCGGTCGTCGGATCGCTGATCAGTTGCAGGGGCACATAGACCGAGCGCCCCTTCCCCACCCCCAGGCCGTTGACCCCAATGCCATATTGCTGATAAAAGTTCAGATTGGCCATCTGCGCGGGCGTGCTCTCAAAGGGCAGCAGGGCGGGGATGTCGGCGCAGGCATAGTTGGCGTTGAGATGGCGCGGGTTAAAATTGTTCCAAAAATCTTCGTAGAACAGCAACGCGCGCGGTTCACCGAACAGGCTGTCAAAGCGGATATCGGCGCTGTTGAACGCGCGGTTCACCTCTGTCCCTTCCACGGGCAGGTCCGCTAGCCGGGTTTCGGGTCGTTCGCACGTCCCGCTGTAGAGGGCCAGCTCGTGTGCCACGCCGCCGCCGTAGCCCGCACGCGAGACGGTCCCGTTCACTTGCACTTCGCCCCCATTGCTGCGCGTTAGCGTCACCGTGCCGGTGAAGGGCGTGCCAACGCGGAAGCGCGGGTCGGTGTATTCGCGCAACGTCAGGTTGAAGGAGGGGTTGTTGGTGGTGACCAGTTGGCTGGGCGTGCCGGGGATATGAATCTCCAGCATCGGCGCCAGGCGCACGTCGCCATAGGCGTCCTGCGGGCGCGTCGAGTTGGGGTTCACGTTCTGGAAAGTTTTGCCGTCGCGGTCCTGCATCTGCCCATCCTCATCGCGCGGCCAGTCGCGCGTGGTGAGGGCGTACCACAGGTGATTGGGGTTGGTGGGGCGCAGTTGATACTCCACGTAGAGGTATTTGCCGGCAGTGACGTTGGCAACGCTGAACGCCAGGGGGTTGGTCTGTGAAAAGACCGTCGTCTGCTTGGAGAAGGGCGACAGGTCGTAGCGGTCGGGCACGCCGTCGCCGTCGTTGTCGTCGTCGTAGAGGTCAGGCGTGCCATCGTTGTCGGTGTCCACGCCCCATTCCAGCCCATCGGGCAGGCCGTCGTTGTTCGTATCGGTCAGCAGCGGATCGCCGTACCACCAGCGCCCGTTGTAGAAAAAGCCGGTCACCTCGTCATAGTCGGAGATGCCATCGTTGTCGCTGTCGCGCCCGTCGGGGATGCCGTCCTCGTCCCTATCCACGGTGATGGACAGCGTCCCCAGGCGTTCTTCCTCAGCGTTGGTCAGCCCGTCGCCGTCGTCATCGCCGTTGGGATTCTGCTGCTCAAGGGGAGAGGGGGAGAATGGGAGAGCGGGAAAGGATGAGAGCGCGAGAGCGGCAGAGCGAGCGGACTCTAACGGCGAGATGCCCGCCACGGCCAACCTGCCGGCAGGGGAGGGTTCGGCCAGCGTCTCTTGCAAGGCGGTCATCGCCTCGGCGCGGGCCTGTTGCGCCTGCTGACGGGCTTGCGTCGCCTGCCGGCGTTCGGCGGCGGCCACGGCGCGCTCCGATTGCGCCAGCGGGCCGAACAGGGTGCTGGTGATGACCAGCACGCTCACCACCGTGCGGATGCGGGGCGAGCGTCCTCTGCGCGCCACGACCAGTGCGCCCAGCGCAACCAGTGCGACCGACAGCGCGCACGTCCCCACTTCCGGCGCGGTGGGCAGGCGGGCCACGCCCAACGCCCGTGCCACCGGTGACGCGGCCAGGCGCACATCGCTGAAATCCACCTGCATCGTCAGGCGCGTCATCCCGCCGTTCTCGCCGGGCAGGTCGTAGGTGAGCGTGTTACGCACGGGAAGGCCCTGCTCATCCACCCACAGTTCGCCCATCCCCGCGATGTTCCGAAAAGCGGCGGGAAGTTCAACCTCCGCGCCGGGCGGCAGTTCGCCGCGGGCGGTCAGGGCGGCGACGGTCCATTCTTGCAGCGCGCGGGCCAGGCGCGCGCCGTCCAGACGATACGGGTGGCGGGTGTAGGGGTGAAGCGCCGCTTCGTCCTCTTCGTCCTCTTCGCCCCTACCCTCCGGCACGATGGTCTCCTGCGCCGCCGTCAGCAGGGCCAGCCAGTCGCCCTGCGGGGCAAAGGCGGCGCTGAAATCGTCCAGCGGCTCCCACTCCCCATCGGTGCGGATCCAAGTGTGGCCGTTTTCCAGGCGCAGGTCTATCTTACCCTCGCCGGTGAGCAGATTGCCGCCCTGCGTCCAGAGGCTGGCCTCCATTCGCTGCTCGGCGGGCCAGGATTGGCCGGAAAGGTAAAAGCGGTGTCGCTGCCCCACCTGTCCGACGGTGGTCACATCGGCGATGGGGATGCGCTCCTGATCCAGCGTGGCGGAAAAACGGTAGTATTCCACGGCGTCCCATTGGCGCTGCGCATCCGCTAGGGAGGGGGTGGGTGAGGACCCCCGTGCCGTGCGGTGTGCGCCCACGCCGAGAAGGGCGATCATCAACACAATGATCAGGGTTAGTTTTTTATGCATCTTGGCCTCCGTTATCCGTCCCGGTGGCACAGGATTCATGCTGTGCTACTTCGTTACAGGTGTCCGGCGTTTGCTTCTCCAAAAAGACCAGCAGCCCGTCCAGATCGCCGAACCCCACGCGCTCGCCCGTGGTCACGTTCTCCAACAGCGCGCGGCAGGTCGTCCGGCCCTGCGCGCAGACGCGCCACACGCGCAACAGGTAAGATGTGTAGTGAGATAGAACACCGTCGGCTGACATAGGGCCTCCGTAGCACAGGATTAATGCTGTTCTAAGACCACACAATACACGATGGGCGTCAGGAAAACGTCAAGGCCTTGCGCATGGTTCTGTAAGCGAGTACGATGCAAGGGATTGGGGAATTAGGGATTGGGGTATGACCGCCTTTTACCGCCGCAATCTACCGCACATCCATCCCAGCCATGCGACCTTCTTTATCACCTTTCGGCTGGCGGGCTCGCTGCCGCCGGAGATCATCGAACGTCTGCGGGAGGAATTCCAGGCAGAGGAACGGCGGCTGCAACAAACCCTGAGCGGCGCGGCACTGCTGAGCGAACGATACAAAATCCAAAAGAAATTCTTTGGACGCTACGATGCATGGCTGGATCAGATGGCGCACGGCCCGACCTGGCTGCGTCAGCCGGAAATTGCCCAACTCGTTGCGGACGAGATTCGGCGCCTGGATGGCGCGCACTATGACCTGTGGGCCTATTGCATCATGCCCAACCACGTTCACCTGCTGGTGAATATGGCACGTTTTGGTGACGTTGATACCAGAGGGCATCCTTCCGCACTGAGCCGGGCCTTGCATCTGCTCAAAGGACGCACGGCGCGCTACGCCAACCGCTTGCTGGGTCGCAGCGGAAAATTCTGGCAGGACGAAAGTTACGATCATGTCGTCCGTGACGAGGCGGAATTGCAGCGTATTCTCCAGTACATCGTCAACAATCCTGTCAAGGCAGGTCTTGTTGCCGATTGGCAGTCCTGGCCTTATACGTTTGTAGCCGTAGCACAGGATTAATCCTGTGCCTGTGCTACGATTAGGAAGAATTCGTGTCGCAGCTCTCGCTCACTCTATTGGGGACACTGGCGATCACCCTGGATGGCCAGCCCGTCGCCGGCATCGAGTCGGACAAGGCGCGTGCGCTGCTGGCGCGCCTGGCGCTGGAGCCGGAGCGCGCTTTCCGCCGCGAGGCGCTGAGCGCGCTCTTGTGGCCCGAAGCCGCGCCCGCACAGGCTTCCCAGAACCTCCGTCAGGCGCTCTACAACCTGCGCCGCGCCCTCGGCGAAGCCTTTTTGCTGACGACGCCCCACACCGTGCAGTTCAACGCCGCCGTCGTGACGGTGGACGCGCTGACCTGGCGTCGCCTATGGGGCGAGACGCAGACGCATCGTCACCGCCGCCGCGAGACCTGCCGTCCCTGCCTGGAACGCCTGGCGCAGGCCGTGTCCCTCTATCGCGGCGACCTGCTGGCGGGCTTTGCGCTCAAGGATTGCCCCGCCTTCGACGACTGGCTGGCCGTCGAGCGCGAGCAGCTGCACGTGCAAGTCCTGGAGGCGCTGACGTTGCTGGCGGACGCAGCCGAGCGCCGCGGCGACCGCGCGGCCGCGCAGGAGTATGTCCGCCAGCAGCTGGCCCTGGAGCCGTGGCTTGAGGCCGGCCATCGGCGCCTGATGCGCCTGCTGACGCTGGACGGCCGGCGCGCGGCGGCGCTGGCGCAGTTCGAGGTCTGTCGCCGCGCGCTGGCCGACGAGCTGGGCCTGGCGCCGGATGAGGAAACCCGCGCCCTCCACGCGCGCATCCGCGCCGGCGAGCCGCTCTCCGCCGCGATGCCGCTTCCCCCCGCGCCGCCCACCGACCTGCCGCTGCAACTCACCTCGTTCATCGGCCGTGAGCGCGAGTTGACGCTGTTGAGCGAGCGCCTGAGCAACCCCGCCTACCGCCTCATCACCCTCACCGGGCCGGGCGGGGTGGGAAAGACGCGCCTGGCGCTGCAACTCGCGGCGACCCTAGCGGAACAGTTTGCCGATGGCGTCTCTTGGATCTCGCTGAGCGACGCCGTCACCGAAAGCAACCTGATTCTGGCGATTGCCGACGCGCTGCACCTGCGCCTTTCCGGCGCACAAGACCTGCGCGCGCAACTCTTGCAGGCGCTGCGTCACGACCGGCGCGACCTGCTGCTGGTGCTGGACAATTTCGAGCAACTGTTGCCTGTCGGCGGCGCGACGCTGGTACTGGAGGTGATGCGCGCCGCCCCGCGCCTCACGCTGCTGGTCACCTCGCGCGAACGGCTGAATCTGCAAGCCGAGTCGGTGCTCCCGCTAGAGGGCCTGGGCTGCGATCTGCCCGCTCCTGACGCGCCGCCCTCCGAAGCCGCGCAGTTGTTCGTCGAGCGCGCCGGACGTGCCCGAATGGACCTGAGCGTGGGCGCGGCAGACCAGACGATGATCGCGGAGATTTGTCATCTGCTGGAAGGCTTGCCGCTGGGCATTGAGCTGGCCGCCGCTTGGGCCGGTGAAATGTCGCTGGAAGGCATCGCTGAAGCCATCACCGTCACGCGCGATTTCCTCGCCTCCAGCAGTCCCGACATGCCCGACCGTCACCGCAGCCTGCGCGCGGTCTTTGAAGGCTCCTGGCAATTGCTTTCTCCGGAAGAGCAGTTCGCGCTGATGCGGGTTTCCATCTTTCGCGGCGGCTTTCACGCCGAGGCCGCGCAGCACGTCGCCGGGGTGAGCGCGGCAACGCTCAGCCGTCTGGCGCGCAAATCGTTGCTCTTCCTGGACGGGCCGCGCGTCCGCTACGGGCTGCACGGCGACATCCGCTACTATGCGGCGGAGAAACTGGCGGCGCAGCCGTCCACTGCCCAGGAGATGGCCGCGCGTCACGCCGCGTATTTTGCCGACCTGGTGCAGCAGCGAGAACAGGCCCTGCGCGGACGCGCGCAGCAGGCAGTGCAGGCCGAGCTGGAACCCGAATGGCAGAACGTGCTCGCCGCGTGGCAATGGGCCATCGCCCACGGCGACGAGGCGCTGCTCACCCGCCTGACCCACGGGCTGTTTGCCTTTTGCGAAGCCAAATCCTGGTTCCGCGAAGGTGCGGCCCTCTTCCAGCCCGCTTTAGAGCGGATGCGGGAAGCGGCCCGCGCCGACCTGGCGGCCGCCGCGCTGCTCCGTCGCCTGCTGGGGCGGCAGGCCGTCTTTTGCCGACAACTCTCGCAGTACGCGCAAGCGCATCAGTTAATTGAAGAGGGCCTAGCCTTGCCGGGCCTGCCCGACGACGAGGAGCGCGCGTTCCTGCTGTATCAAAAGTCCTGGGTGGATTTTTTGCAGGCGCGGTACGCGCAGGCGCGCCAGTGGGCCGAGGCAAGCCTGGAGCGTTACCGCGCACTGGGGCAGCCGGTGGGCATCGGCGACAGCCTCTATATGCTCGGCTGGACGGCCTACGAGTTGGGGGATTTTGCCGCCGCCGAGGCGCTCTGCCTGGAGGCGCGGGCGGTGTGTGCGCAGGCCGATTATGCCTGGGGAGTGCAGTACGCCATCTATGGGCTGGGGCTGGTGCGACGCGCGCAGGGGGACTATGCCGCCGCCCGCCGCTGTTTCGAGGAGAACATGACGTTTTGCGACGCCATCGGCTACCTGTGGGGCGTGGCACAGGCGCGCATCAACCTGGGGCTGGTGGCACTGGCCGAGGGCAACGTGGAAGAGTCCGAAGCGCACTTTCAAAAGAGCCTGCTCATCGGCGAGCAGATCGGCAATGCATGGGTCAACGCGCAAAGCCAGAAGGGCCTGAGCGATGCGGCCTTATTGCGCCGCGACCTGCCCACCGCGCTGACCCTGGCGGAGCGCAGCCTGGCGCTCTATCAAGCGATGCAGGATCGGGATGGGATGGCGGATAGCCTGCTGCTGCTGAGCCAGGTCGCGCTGGCAAGCGGTGACCTCCCCGCCGCCCACCGCGCCCTGACGGAAGCCGAGGGGTTGATCCAGGCTACGGAAAACGGCTTCCGCGCCGCCAGGGCGCTGGTTCAGCGGGTGGGCATCCTGCTGCGGGAAGGGGAAACTGCGCAGGCGCGGGCGCTGCTGGAGGAAACGCTGCGCCATCCGGCCTGCGAGGCGTCCATCCACAAGCGGGCTATGGAGGCGCTGCGTGGAGCCGGCTACCTTGCCCCGCCTGCCGAAAGCGACATTCGTCACAGAACACCTGAGTGGAAGCCATAGTTGCCCCCTACGCCCAGACCTGAGCTGGATGAGTAGGGAGGAAGTGCAGTTTTAGATGCCGGCCTGAATGCCTGGGTTGACGCAGGAGCAGCAATGGATTGGGACAAACTGCTTCAATGGATTACCGACCACAAAGACGCCCTCGGCTAGCTCTTCGGCACGGGCATCGTGGGCGCGCTGCTCGGCGGACTGTACAAACTCATCCGCTGGATCATCGAGTTGCGGCGCGAACGACAGCGCGGCGGCGAGGGACAACCCTTCATTCTCATTCCGCCCGGTGGCGACGTGCTGGCCGTGGCCCTGCCCGACCCACTCGATTCCCCGCTCAACGACCGCAGCATCCCCTACGTAGAGCGCCTGCCAGGGCGCAGCGTGCGCCGCGCGATGGAAGACCTGCCCCTCCAGCAGCGCGCGCTGCTGGTCTGTGGCAAAAGCGGACTGGGCAAAACCCGCGAGGCCGCTCACCTAGCGCAAACGCTGAGTGCCGAAGGCTGGACGGTGCTCTATCTCCCGCCCGACCGCTGGCTGGAACCCCCGGCCCACCGGCTGGAGGGCGTCCCCGACCATAAACTGCTGCTTTTCGTGGACGACCTCAGCCGCCGCTGCGGGAGCGGCCGCCGCGAGGTCAACCCGCGCGCCGATTCGCTCGCCCAGCCGCTCACCCTGCCCTTTCAGGAACGCCTGCTCAAGACCCTCCGCGCCTGCTTTGCCGCCCTCTGCGGCGACATCGAAGAAGCCTTGCGCCTGCTGGACATCGCCCTGCCAAAACGCCAGACTTCACGCCAATGGGCGCGCCAGGCCCCCGACCTGCGTGCTCTGCACGGCCACCCGCGCTTTGAGCAATTGACCGCGTCGTTTCCAACGTCCAACGGGTGCGCATGTAAATTTTGCAAGCATAATAGACCTCTTGCAAACGTCGATCAGTTGGCCATCTTGAGTTCGAGATTGTGGATGGCCGCAATCAAGTTGAAGCGCAACCCAAATCGCTTGGCCGGCTCCGATAGCGTTCGCACAAAACACGAAAGATCTTTAACCTGCGAATGACATTTTCAACAAAGATGCGTTCTTTGGATATTTCAAGATTGCTCACCTTTTGCTCAACAGTCAATGGATACAATTTGGATTTCTTGGTAGGTGCCAGACTGCTCTCATGCCAATCAACAATACCTTGGTGACCTGAATCTGCTAAAACACGAATGTGCGCAGATATGACACTGCGGCTATCGTTAAAAAGCGAAAAACCGTGTTTGCCGCCGTTACAAACGTCTGTAGCTCTGATGTGGAGAGTCGTTTGGTTCACGATCAGTCGTGCTTGTTGGGTGTGCCGCGTTTTCTTGCCGCTGTCGTGTCATTGTTGTTTTTTCAGGCGTTCAATCGGTTGCTCAGGAGCATCAATCAGGACAACTTCGATCAGCGTGTCACTCGATTGTAACGCTTGCTCCTGTCCACGCTCAAGCGGCGCGCAGGGCGGTATGGCAAACGTGATGAACGCGGTCATCCAGTTTGGGTGACACTGGCCGACAGCGGCTTTGACAGCGCCGCCATCGGCCCACGCGACATCATCCCGCCGATTCGGCGTGGTGGTAGTTTGAAGGCGCCGGAACGCCAGGCGCGGGCTGAGTTGGTCTCGCATGCGCGTCTGGACGGCTTGTTCGGTCAGCGTTGGAAGAACGAAACCGTCCACTCGGTCATCAAACGCAAATTCGGTGATGCCGTTCGCTCGGTTAAGCCGGCCTGCCAAAACCGTGAAGGCCGCGTCAAGTCTGTCGTTTCCAACGCTCATCGCTGAGTATGTCCTTGTGTCTGAAGGTTCTCAACTGAGCACGAGTGGGACGTTGACCTGCTCTGACACGACATGGAATTCGGTCAAAGGGAGGAGTACCTCCTTCGACTGAATACTCCGACGCAGATGGTTCTCCGACCAGATGTTCTTGAAGCGAACGTCAATCCCCCGCTTCAAGAGTTGAAGAATGCCCTTTCCGCCTTGTTGAAGAAACGTTAGCAGAAAGGCAGAAAAGAGCGGCCCAAGCGCAGCAGGATTGAGCGGGCCAGCGAGGAAATGAGCCAACCCTGCGGGGAGAGCGACCCCATGTGCTGCTACAGCATGGGTATCCAGAATACCCAAGAGCAAGCGTAGGCAACCGCAAAGCACAACCAAACCCGCGTATCGTCATCAATGGTGATGTTCATCGCGTGCTCCTTTGCCGTTGGTTCTGCCCAACGGCTTGCCGCTCAGCCGCTCGAATAATATGCTCATGTAATCGTAACCTTCCCTGCGCTCTTGGAAGAGAATATGCTTTTCGGCAAACCTGGCGCGATCCCAGGTTCCGTCGTCATAGCGCTGATACAGGTCGTCGTATGACGTAGCCGATATGATAAACGCGTCCAGCGTGATGTCGTTCCGGTTACTCCGCTTCCCGATTTCCTCTGCCAGTGCGGGTAGCCGCTCGTGCAGGCGCGCCTTTTCGTCATGGATATAGGCGTTGGTATGCACCATGCCATGCGGCTCAATGAACACGATGCGCTGAGCTTTTGTCGCTTGATCCACCAGCCAGAGGATGAAATCCGGATAAAAGCCGCGTTCCGCAAAAAAGCCTATGCCATAGCCGCGGCTCAGGTTGCGTAGCAAAACGACCTCTTTGCCTTTCAGGGAGATGTCCTTTTCTGCGTCCCAGTACGCGCGCAGGTCGCGCACAAAGCGCGCTTCGCTCTCCTTGAGCCCCGGCGGGACAATCTGCGCCTTCTCGGGCATATCTACCAGCAAGGGTTGATAAAGGTGGCGGTCGAAATGGATGCGCGGCAGGCCGGCGTTTTCTTGCCGATACAGGCGTTTCTGATCGTTGAGTACCTTTTGTACCGCTTCAACCAACTGCTGCTCCGAACGTGGGATTCTGACCACATAGCCCGCCCGTTACTCATTCGCGCTTGGCGGCCTGAATCCCAAGTTGGGATCGTCGTGATCGAGCGACCGATAGACCATGGTTTGCGCATCCCATTGCTCGCGGCGCACCTGATACCAGCGAGCCATGTAGCGGCAAAGGGCGTGTGTCACGGCTTGCTGAAGCAGGGCGCGGTCTCTGAACGATTGCGGCCGAATTACCCGCTCGTCGGCAAT
>NZ_JAAFGM010000075.1 GCF_012931985.1 Candidatus Roseilinea sp. NK_OTU-006 | reverse complement strand
GGTCGCTTGAGTGATGCACCCTGCGCCTGTTTACGCTCGAGCCGGAATCCGATCCGCTCGAAGAAAAGCTCTGCGTCACGCCCGCCAATGAAGAGTTGTTGATAAGTTTGCCCCTTGACCACTTTCTCGGTACGGAGCGCGATGATGCCGAAATTAGCCAGCACGATTTGCACCTCACGCGCGAGCCGAGCAGATTTAGTGACGAAATCCACATACCCCTGATTCGGCCAAGCATGTGCACCCGCGTCGAATAATCCTTGTAAGAAACCACGCACGACTGCCGCCGGACTGGCCAAAACGGCGTGCGGAATCGTCTTCTCGCCCGCGAGCACAGGGCGCATGCCCAGTGCAAGCATCAGCCGACCAAAATTCTGGCTGAATCGGATGCGCGGTGGGCGGTTCGGATACATGCGGACACGAGGTTGCCAACCGAATTGTTCCTGACAAATCCTGCACACTTCAGATTGAATCTGCGGCTCGCTGGTTGTAATGTCGCATGCCGGCATCGCTGAACCCTTTTCGAAATGGCCATCACCTACCAACAATCCCATGAGATAGGCGAGATCGGGATTCAACGAGGCGGGCGTCTGCCACACCGGCGCAGGCACATCTATGGTCGGCCTGATCTTACTCAGGGAGTTTTGAAACCGCCGGCCGTCCACGAGCGGCAGCCCGAGGCGCTTTGCTGCGGCTACAACCGACGGATTGACATGGTTGCGTCCCGCGTAAGCGTACTCCAGTTCCGCCCCGCTTGGAGCACGACCGTAATTCTGAGTAAGCGAATCGTATAACGCTGCGACGCGGCGTTCCGTGCGCACACTCCGCGCAGCAGGACGAAGCTCATCCGGTTGAAAATCTATCTGAACGGGCTGCCCCCACAATTGGGTGTCACGCGCGATAGCAACGAAATCGTTCGCCGTCAACTCACCCAACGGCTTCCAGCGCGGCCCAAATTCAGTGGCTACTAGGATGGGATGATTCGAGGTACCTTCGATTTCGAAGCCGGAGCGTGTGCGCAGGCGAATCGTTGCAGTGCGACCGTTTCGAAATACATGGGAAGTCAGCGCATCGCCGTCCACCCCTCTGACGCGTACAGACAGAGGCGCAGCATGCTGGGGGAGTAAGTCATCGGGTGCGAAGCTCTGCAACGGCTTGATCCCCTCACCGGTCAAGACCAAGCTATCTCCTCTGATGCACTTCCCCAAACCCGGAGGTCCATAGATCAGGATGTGATCCAACGCATCGCCGCGTGCTTTCGCAGCCTGGATCATCACGCGCAGGTTTTCGCGCACCTTGTCCTGGCCGATCAACTCGTCGAGCGTTTGCGGCCGCAGGGCGCGGTCGAGCGCGCCGTCATCGTTGGGCAGGCTCGCGCCGGATATTACACGCGGCGTTTCGGATGGGCGGTCGTTGGCCATCGTCGCGATTATAGGACATGCGTTCTATAGTGCATTCGCCAACGGGGGCAGATGTAGCAGACCTGCCCCGACGTAAACGCCTGGGCCGAAAGCGGGCGGGATGCGCGCGGCTCGCCCGTATGCTCAGCGCTGGGATTGATCCCGGCGCGACTAAGGCGAACATCGCTCGATCACGTTGGGCGCTCATCACTTACGCCTCAGACATGCTTTTTATAATCCGCGTAATGCCCTTGTTGATTGACGGTCACAACCTGATCGGCCACAGCCCTGACCTCTCGTTGAGCGACCCGAACGACGAAGCCAAGCTGATCGCCCGGCTGAAAGCCTACATTGCGCGCACCGGCAGGGAGATCACCGTCGTCTTCGACCCCGGCCCAGACAGTGACCCCGTTAGCTTCGACTACGGCCGATTTCGCGAGGGCCGGCTGGAAGTGATTTACGCCCAGGCGTGGCGCAAGGCCGACGACGTCATCCGCGATATCGTCGGAGAGGTCAAAGATCGGCGCGGGCTGATCGTGGTCACTTCGGACGGCGCGCTGGCCAACTTCACAAGGCAGTGCGGCGTGCGCGTGCGCTCATCAGCCGAATTCGAGCGCGAGTTGAGGCGGACGCTGAATGCCATGCCCGATGACGAAAAGCCGGTCGCCGGCGCAGCGGAGGTCAGTGCCTGGGCAGAGATCTTCAAAGAGCCTGCGCCGCCAAAGCCTCAGTCCTCAGCGCCACAACTCACACCTCAGGAGCGCAAACGCCTGCGCCGCATGGCACAACTGAAGAAGCAAGTGCGCGGCGGTGGCAAACTCCGGTAGTCTTGCCGAACCCGGCGGTGGAAAGCAAATCCGCCGAAATGGAAAGCCCTGCTGAGGCGTGAAGCGCACAATGATGCGCGGCAAATTTCTGAGCGCCGCGACATCTCACTTCGCCCGTTCCCTCATCGCACGGTCGTCCTTCCACACGCGTGTGCGATGCCGCGGCATAGGAGCAAGGCAAGTATGAGCATCAGCAAACGCTTCCTTCGAGCCGCCTGCGCCGGTGCATTGGCAGCGGCGACCGCGATCACGCAATCCGCGCCGGCCAACGCCGGTGCGCGCGGCCAGATCGTTCCACCAGGCAACATCGCCTACGTCATCCGGCGCGACACGCCAGAGATCCTTAGCTACCGCAACTTTCTCGTCAGCAAAGGCTATGCCGTCACGATTGTGCCGCTAGGCCTGGTGCTGAGCACGGACTTCGGTGCATTCGATTTGACGATCATCGCCGACGACACCGGCAGCCTGAACACCTGGGGCATCCCACCGAGTACCGCGGCGCAAGTCGCCAAGATCCTCGTCGCGCGCAAGCCCATCCTCGGCATTGGCGAGGGCGGTTACGCTTTCTTCGGCCAGGTGCCCGCCTTCATCGGCTGGCCGCAAGGCTGGCATGGGCCGCAGGCGCTGGTGAATCGCGCGGCAGGCGCACCTCCCTCGATCTTCGCGGGGTTGCCGCCCGATCCGATCAGGGTTTACAACAATCCCAGCAATGAAGTCGGCATCTTCCTCGGCGCCGGCGTGCCGGCCGATGCACAACCGATCGGCCTCGAGCCACCCGCACCCGATCACGCCAGCTTGATTCGAGAGGGCTGCCACTTCTTGTGGGGCTTCTCGGATGGGCCGGATAAGATGACCGCCAAAGGACAAACGCTGTTCGAGAACTACGTGCAATACGCGCGCTTCTTCCAATGCGCGCCGAACCCCACACCACCGCCGCAGGACTGCTACCGGCTGGTCAAGAGCGCCACGCCAGTGAGCGGAACGACGGTAACGCCCGGCGCCGTCATCGAG
>NZ_JAAFGM010000074.1 GCF_012931985.1 Candidatus Roseilinea sp. NK_OTU-006 | reverse complement strand
GGTGATCTTGGGCGAGAAGATCACTTGGCGCTCGGTGCTGGTCTCGGTGCCGCCGTCGCGTTGTTCGTAGCGCGTGGCAGCCGGCAGCAAGATCACCGTATCGGCAGGGTCAACCAGCATCTGTGAGGTGACGACGATGTCCTGATGCACCCGCAACGCCGGCCGCTCCAGCGCCTGGCGGATAAAGTGCGGGTCCGGCAGGGTATCTAGGAAGTTACCGCCGACGACATAGAACACATCCAACTTGCCGGCATGCGCCGCCTCGAGCATATCCATACACGCCAAGCCCTTCCAAGCCGGCACGTCGAAGCCCCACAGCGCGCCGAAGCGGCGCGCATTCGCTTCGTTGATCGGTTCGCCGCCGGGGAAGTTCCATGCCGTGCAGCCCATCTCGCCGCCGCCCTGCACGCCGCTGTGGCCGCGAATCGGCATGACGCCGCAATGCTCTCGCCCGATGAAGCCGCGCGCCAGCGCCAAGTTGAGGATGGCCTTCACGTTCTCCACGCCGTTTTCGTGTTGTGTGATCCCCATGCTCCACACGAACACTGCGCTCTTGGCACGGGCCAGCATCTCGGCGAAGCGCAGCATCTCCTCGCGCGAGGTACCGCTGTAGCGCTCCAGCATCTCCCAGGATTGCTCGGCCAGCTCAGTTTCGACCGAGCCGAAACAATCGGTGTGCGCTGCGATGAACGCGCGGTCGAGCCAATCGTTCTCGATCAGATGCTTGAGCACGCCGTTCAAGAAAGCCAGGTCGCCGCCGGTGTGGATTTGGAAGAATTCATCGGCCAGCCGCGTGCCGAAGAGTGCACTTTCGAACACGCTGGGCACCCAGTAGCGTTCCAGGCCCGGCTCGCGATAGGGATTGATCACCACGATCTTGGAGCCGTGCTTCTTGGCGTGGTAAAGATATTTGGTCGTGACGGGTTGGTTGTTCGGCGTGTCACTGCCGATGAAGATCAAGAGGTCGGCGCCGATCCAATCTTTGTATGAGCAGGTCGAGGCAGCGACGCCCAACACCTGCTTCATTGCCACGGTGCTCGGCGAATGGCAGATGCGCGCGGCGTTGTCCACGTTGTTCGTGCCGAGAAAGCGGGCGACCTTCTGCGCCACGTAGTACACCTCGTTGGTGATGCCGCGCGAAGTCAGGTAGAAGCCAATCCGGTGGGGGTCGGTCTCGCGGATGCGGCCGGCGATCTCGTCAAGCGCTTGATCCCAGGAAATGCGCGTGAAACCCGGCTCGCCGCGCCGCCGAATCATCGGATAAGGCAGGCGCCCCAACCCACGCAGGGCTTTGCCGTCCATGCTGCGCAAGCGTGACAAATCGGCCAATACGCGGACGTCCATCGGCGGCATCGTGTTCAGCCGCAACAGATTCAGCCGCACGGTGCACAGGTGCACGCCATCAATCGTGAAATCCCGTAGACCGGCCGTGCCCAGTGCGCATCCATCGCACACGCCGTCATTGAGAATGCGCCATGCCAGCGGCAGATTGTCTCGGTTCTGCCACACGGCGCGCACCATCTCCCAGTAGTGGTTCGGCTTGACATGGCCCAGACCGTTGGGCATCAAGCTGACCCACTGCGATGTGTCCATTCCGAGGAACTTCATAGCTTATCCTTCCAGTTGACACATTGACACCACCGACACTATCCCTTGATCTTCGCGACCGTCGCCCGCCAGTCAATTTCCGGAAATTGTGCATCCAACTCGGCAGCGACGGCAGCGGCCACACTTTGGGCGTCGCCCTCACGTTCTTGCGGCTCGCTCCAGCGAAATGCAGCAGTGTATTCGTCCGACCCGATCAGCCCGGCCGCCATGGCCGCACTGTCTATCGCTTCCTGGAAGCGTGACAGCAACGGCATGCTGACGCGCTCGCGCCCTTCGCCCTTCGCCCGCACTTGTGCCGGAATATCATGCCAGTAGAGGATTTGATAGGTTGCCATACACATCAATGACCAATCATGAACCATGATGCATGATTGATGACTCATGAGTAACACGCGGCCTATACCGCTCGTCTGCGAGCTCATCCATGAGCGCAGTCAGCCGCGTCTCTAGTGCGCCATAGCCGGTAGGCCGGATCTCCAGCGGCAAGCCAAGTCGTTCGGCGACCGCATGCGCCTGGGTGACCAGAGCATCACCGTCGCGTTGAACGAGATAGACCACGCGCCGGTAGTTCGCAAAATAGATCTCCTTCAACTCCGGAAAGCGATCTAAGCCGAGGCCCTTCCACACCAGGCCGTCGAACCCTTGGAGCAGGAAATCGGTCAGGAAGAACGTGCCCGGCTCCTCGTTCAGCATAGCTGCGAACGCCACGCCGGCATACATCTCGTAGCAATGCGGCCCGGCGATGCGCGGCACGTTGTAGCGCCGCAGCACTTCGTCGAGCGCGCCGCCCGTGCCACAGTCGCCGTATATGACCACGACGCGATCGAAGCGCGGAATCAACTCGCGCAGTTTGCGCTCGACCAGCGGCGCGATGCGCTCCGGGCGCATATGCGCCTGCGCATCTACACCATAGAGGCTCACATCCCAGCCATGCTTGCGCACAATCGCTATCACCTCGCGCGCGAGGGCCCCGCATAGCACAAACGCTACGCGCATTTCTCGGACAGAATGGCCGGAACTTACAGAGTCCAACTTGCTCACTTCGCTCATTCTGTTCATTTTGTTCATTCTGTCCGAGCCTCGCGACGCGCCCGGCGTTCGCGCCGCTCGCTGTTTGGCTCCTGACGTCGGGCCAGCGGCACCGTGAGCGTGAGCGTTGTCGGGTCGAGCGGCGGCTGGTCGAACAGCGCGGCTTTCATCGCGCGGATGTGCGCCGGTGTGCTGCCGCAACATGCGCCGATCAACGTTGCACCGAGCGCGCGTAGCCGACGGGCGGCTTCGGCCATGACCTCCGGCGAAGCGTCGTAGGTGGCTTTGCCGTTGACCATCTTGGGCATGCCGGCGTTGCTCTTCGCAACCAGAGGAACGTCCTGCCGCACCATGCGCATGGCATAGATCACCGCTTCCACCTCATCCGGGCCGTTGCCGCAGTTCCCCCCGATTGCCGCAAGGTCGAGTTTGGCCAGCTCGGTGATCGCTTCGGCCGGGCTAACCCCCATCATCGTGAAGCCACGCGTGTCGAACGTCATCGTCGCCACGATAGGCAAATGCGGCGCAGCCAGGCGCACGCCTTCAACGGCTGCTTGCACCTCTCTCAGGTCGCTCATCGTCTCCATCCAAAATAGATCCACACCGCC
>NZ_JAAFGM010000073.1 GCF_012931985.1 Candidatus Roseilinea sp. NK_OTU-006 | reverse complement strand
AAGAACATCGAGCTGGCGCTGCGCACGCTGGCCGAGTTGCGGCGCACCTTTCGCCGGCCGGTGTTGATCGTCACCGGGCCGCTTGGCCCGCACAACGTCAAGAACGTGGAATACTTCGAAGCCCTCAAGGCGATCCGCACAGAATTGGAACTAGAGGACGCCGCATACTTCCTGGCGGAGATGAGCGATCACTTCCTGCCGGATGAGGTGATCGCCGACTTCTATCGCCTGGCCGACGCGCTGTTCTTCCCCAGCCGGGAAGAGGGGTTCGGGTTGCCGATGCTAGAGGCGGCGATGAGCCACATGCCGATCTTCTGCAGCGACATCGCCCCGTTGCGCGCGCTGGGCAATGACGACGCCTATTACTTTTCGCCGGACGCAGACCCGCGCGCGCTGGCCGCAGCGATCACCGAACGCCTGCTCGACGACGCCACCTTTCGCAACGCCAGCCGTGTGCGCAGCCGGTTCACGTGGGAGCAAGTGTGCGCGCGGCACATTGTTCCCTTGTTACAAGCGACTCAACAGGCGAGATGAACAAGAAGACGCTTTTCGCGTCACTGCGCCGGGTCCTCGTGCCGGTGGTGCACGGGTGCAGCAACGACTCGACGCTAAAGCTGGCTCAGGCGCTTGAGCCCGAGGTGGTGCTGGTAGGCCTCGGGCGTCTGCCGGACGACGAATCGCTGAGCGCCGGAGCAAGCAAGGCGCAGGAGCTGCGCAAGTTGCTGCGCAAGCTGGGCCGCGGCGAACAGGTGCGCGCCCGCTCGCAGGTGCTGGTGACCAGCGAACCCTGGCCGGAGCTTCAACGCGTCATCCAGATCGAAGACCCCGACCTGTTGTTGCTGGAGTACACCGAGCAGCTCTTCCGCCTTGGCCTTTCACCGCACGAGGTGCTCAGCCGTCCTCCCTGCGACGTCGGCCTGGTGCGCGGGCCGGTGCAATCGCTGGAGCGCGTGCTGGTGCCGGTGCGCGGCGGTCCGACGGCCGAGCTGGCGCTGCGCATCGGCCTCAACCTCGCGCCCAAGGCGCTGGACGCGTTGCACATCCAGCTCAAGGGCGACGCCAACCCGAACGCGCCGTTCCAGGCCATCGAGCGCGTGCTGCAGCGCATGCCGGAGGTGAAGCTGCAATCGGCCCTGACCGACGACACGACCCGGACCATCCTCGACCGTGCGCGCAAAACGAAAGCCGACTTGGTCATCCTCGGTGCATCGGCGCGCCCGGCGCAGACCAATACAGCGCTCGGCCCCGTCGCCGAGCGGGTGATCGCGGAGGTGCCATCGGCGGTCATGGTGGTGAAGACGCGCCGCCCGGCGCCGGCATCGTTCGCCGATGAGCGCGTGGGCGCCGGCGCGATCTCGCTGCTGGTGGACAAGTGGTTCGCCCAAAACACCTTCCAGGCCGATGAGTTCGCCGACCTCGGGCAACTGGTCGAGTTGAAGCGAGAGCAAGGCGTCACCCTCAGCCTGGCGCTGCCGGCCTTGAACGAGGAGGCGACGGTCGGCAAAGTCATCCGCACCGTGAAGCGCGCGCTGATGGACGAAGTGGCGCTGCTAGACGAGATCGTGCTGATTGACTCGAATTCGACCGACCGCACGCGCCAGATCGCGCGCAAAGCAGGCATCCCCGTCTACATCCATCAGGATCTATTGCCCGAGCACGGCGCGCGCCGGGGCAAGGGCGAGGCGTTATGGAAGAGCCTGTTCGTCACCCAGGGCGACATCGTGGTCTGGATTGACACCGACATCGTCAACATCCATCCGCGCTTCGTCTACGGGATCATCGGGCCGATGCTGCTCAACCGCGACATCCAGTTCGTCAAGGGCTTCTATCGCCGGCCCCTGCGGGTGGGCGATAAGTTGCAGGCCGGCGGGGGCGGGCGGGTGACCGAGCTGACCGCGCGACCACTCATCAACTTGTTCTATCCCGAGCTGTCCGGGGTGATCCAGCCGCTGTCGGGCGAATACGGCGGGCGACGCAGCGCGCTCGAACGCTGCGCGTTCACCTCCGGATACGGCGTGGAGACCAGCCTGCTGATTGACATCTACGAGTTGTTCGGCCTGTCGGCCATCGCGCAAGTGGACTTGTTGGAGCGCATCCACCACAACCAAACACTCGAAGCGCTGAGCAAGATGTCGTTCGCCATTATCCAGACGGTGATGCGTAAGCTGGAACGGCACTACGAGCGCGCCTTCATCGCCGACGTGAACAAGACCATGAAGCTGATTCGCTACGAAGCCGGCGGCTATTACCTCGACGTGGAGGAGATCGCCGAGCTGGAACGCCCGCCGATGATCGAGGTGCCTGAATATGTCGCCAGCCGCGCGGGCAAGCCGGCCGAGGTGTCGCGTCCACCTGCTTCAGCCAATCGCGGGTGACCATGGCGCAGATCTGGCTCATTCGACATGGCCAAACCGATTGGAACGTTCAGGGGCGCTGGCAAGGGCAAACGCCGGATGCGCCGCCGCTCAACGCCACCGGGGTCGCCCAGGCGCACGCGCTGGCCGAAACGCTCGCCCAGCAGGCCGAACAATCCGCGTTTCAGGCCATCTACAGCAGCGATCTGTTGCGCGCGCGCCAGACGGCGGAGATCATCGCGCTGCGCCTGCGGTTGCCTGTGCGCCTCGACTCGCGCCTGCGCGAGGTGAACCTGGGGGCGTGGGAGGGCATGTTGGGCGAGGACGTCGCCCTGCGCTATGTGGCCGAGCTGGAGGAGCGCAAGCGCAACCCGGTGTATTCGCGCCCACCGCAGGGCGAGACCGTGTTCGAGCTGGCCGCGCGCGTCGGCCAAGTGTTGGACGGCATCGCGCGGGCGCATCCTCACGGGAATGTGATCGTCGTTTCGCACGGCCTGGCGATCGCAGCCGCGCTGTGTATGGCCGATGGGACGCCGCTCGAGCGAGTCTTCGATCACCTGCCGGACAATGCCACTCCACATATGATCGCGTGGCGAATTTAGCCGACTTGCCATCCAACGGGAGGAATCGTTCAACGAACACACTATGGCCAAAACACTCAAGGTCGCCGTCATCGGTGTAGGCGGCATCGCGCGCCTGCACATGCCCGGCTGGGAAGCGTCGGAGCACGCCGAGGTCGTCGCCGGCGCGGACGTGGACCCGGTCATCCTGGCCGACTGGGGCATCAAGCACAACATCAAAAAGCTCACGACCGACGTGCGCGAAATTTTCGCCGATCCGGACATTGACATCGTAGACCTGTGCGTGCCGAACATGCACCACGCCCCGCTGGC
>NZ_JAAFGM010000072.1 GCF_012931985.1 Candidatus Roseilinea sp. NK_OTU-006 | reverse complement strand
CCCGCTGCCCGCGTAGCAGAAGATGCGGACGCGATCCACGTTGATGCCCGATACGCGCGCCGCTTCGATGTTGCCGCCGATGGCGTAGATATGGCGGCCCAGCGTGGTAGCGTTGAGGATGAAAGCCACAAGGATCGCCACCGCGAGCAAGACGATGAACATGTTGGGAATCTCATAGCCCAGGAACGCCTGTTTGCCCTGCCCTAGCGTCAGGAAAGCAAAGCCGGAGGGAAAAACGATGGGATAACCCCGTGTAATGAACGCCGCTGCTCCGCTGGCCATCAGCCAGGTGCCCAGGGTGATGATGAAAGGCGGAATATGCAGCTTGGTGACGAAAACACCATGCCAGATTCCTACCAGTGTGGCAAAGGCCAGGACAAGGATGATGGAGGGCACGATGGCAATGGGCGAAGTGGAGTGGAACACGGCATCGAAGGGTGGGATCGCCCCGATGCCCTTCATCATCAGCGTCGCCACCAGGACACCCGTCAGGGCGGTCATCGAGCCAACGGACAGATCAATGCCGCCGGTGATGATCACCAGCAACTCGCCTACGGCCAGCAGGCCATAGATGGCTACGAAGCGCATGATGACCGCCAGGTTGGCGGGCCTGAGGAAGGCTTCGGGCTTCTGCTGCCAGAAGAAGATGCACAGAACCAGGAACGCGATGCCAATGGGCACCTCGCGAGCACGCAGGATCCCCGGCGATCGCGCCCTCAAACCACTCAGCCTGGTGCGAAGTTCGGCTACAGCGCCTGAAGTGTCCATGAAGCTACTCCTGGTGGAGACGAACCTGTCGCTGATGCCAGGTGACTACCCGGAACAGTCTCCGAAGCGCACAAATCAGCAGCACCAATGGCTCCTGGCAATCCTGGCGAAGAGTGTGGTCTATTCAGTTCTTGCTGTCCCTGCTTCTTTCACCTGCGAACCGGTATCAGTGAGGCAATGATGGCGCTATCTAGAATGACAACGATTTCCCACTATTATAGCGAAAAAACCGTTTTGGGGTAGAAGAGCGTGTGCAGGGCCTTGTAGGAAAGTGAAGCAAGTGTGGCACAACAGATAAATCCTGCAGCCTCGACCGAGAGCGTGTTATGCGCTTTTCCCCCTCAACCCCCTGTGCGACCGAAGACGAATCCCCTCGCCCCGCGACGCAGTCGCGAGGGAGAGGGGACTTAGGGGTGAGGGGAAGCTACCTCACGAAAGTTCATGACAGCCTCTCGCGAGAGCCGAACGGACAGTCGCTCAGTGCCGCACCACCACATCGCAGACGGGCCTCTGTGTCCCGTCCCGCAGAATCACCCGTAGCCGTAATACGTAGAATCCGGCGGGCTGACCGCCGAGATCAACCGGCGCGTCGGTCAGGGGAGCGTCGCGCAAGGGTGGTTCAGGGATGGTCTGCTGGGGAGAGGGGGTGCGCAGCGGTCGCCAGACGCCGGGCGCGGCCTGCGGCTGACCGGGTCCGGCATAACCGAGTTCGACGGCATACGCCCACAAATTGTCCAGCGCCACCGTGCCCACGACCGGGAAGGTATCGCCCACCACTTCGCCTGAAGACGGCGCGGTGATGCGCGCGTCCGGGTTCAGGCACGCTTGATAGAGGCGGGCGGGAGTGGCACTGGGCATCGCCGTCGGGGTGGAAGTGGGATCGGCAGACAGCCCCAGGCGCTCCAGGCCGGCAGGGCTGAGCAGCGCGTGTACCAGAAACGCCACGTTGAGCGCCAGCGCACAGGAGAGCGCCACCAATGCCTGGGCGTAGGGGCCACGCCACAGCCCCACCAGTGTCAGCCAGAGCGGCTCCAGCGCACGCAGATGTCCCCGACGCAGCCAGCCAGCAACCATCAGCCAGGCCGGTGTGGAACGGATAGTGCTCTGGTCACTGTAAGCGCGGGCGCGGGCGCTCTGCTCGGCGGCCTGTTGCCACCAGGGGCGATCCGGCGCGGCAGCGGGACGAGTAGCAGCCGTGCGCGAACGTCGGGGAGTCGCGGCGGCGTATCCGCTGCGCGCACGGTCGTACTGCTGGCGCAGCGCCGGTTCGCGCAGCACGTCATAGGCCGCGTTGACGCGCTGCAATTGACGCGTGGCCCATTCGGCGCGATCTGGATTCAAGTCGGGGTGCAGCTCGCGCACGCACTGGCGGTACGCCTGGCGGATTTCTTCCGGCGAGGCGTTGGGAGAGACGCCCAGGATGGCGTAGTAATCTTGCTGGGGATCGTAGGCGACCTTGCGGCGCATCCGCGTTCTCTTCTATCCAGCAGACCATTTCACCAGGCCAGTGTGCCGCGATTATACTCGATCGCTCTGCCTGCAGCGCACAACTTTTGTGCTCCGCCCGCGTACAATGATTCAGGCGCAACAGACAGAGAGTATTCGCGGAGAGATACCATGTGTGGCACCTGCCATCGCGGCTCACGCTCTTTAGCAGGACTGGTCTTGCTGGCGTTGGGCGCGCTGCTGGACGCCCGCCAGGGCGCTGCGCCTCGCCTCGACTTGAACGAAGGGCGACAAGACTTTCGCAGCGGCGTCAGGACCGGCTTCACCAATCCCTACGCGCTTGGCTTCTGGGTGGGCGTGAGTGCAGCGGCGCTTCTCTTCACCGCGCCGCCCGTGGATCCGTCAGACTATGCGCTGACTTTCATCGGCCTCGTCCTCGGCGCCGCGTTGTGGGGCTTATTGCTGCTTGGGCTGCTCCGGCTTGAGCCGCCTGCAATCACCCGCGCCTTCCGCATCCTCAATCTCCTCTGCGGCGTCGGGGCGGCGCTGCTCGGCGCCTTTGCGCTGGGGACGGCGCTCATCCAGTTCAACAGCGAAGGCTTAGTCTTCTGGCGCTGCCTCAATTGCTCGCTCACGGCGTAACGCTTCTGTAACACATCGGAATTAAAATCTGCCGGCGCCATTTCATGGCCTTTGGGATTGGCGAATGATTTTGGCAATTTGCCGGTATGCCTAAAACCTGCGGCTACGAGCTGCAGCAACGACAATCGCCAAACGATTTTGCGAAAAACCATCAGCCATTTTTTCGTTTTGAGCTTTAAGAAAACGTAAGCGATAATCGGAAAGGCGCAGCTACAATCCACGCCTCGCGCTCCAACGCGTCGCCATGGGGAATGGCTCTCCGCCTCTCTATCCACCGATCATTGATTTCATCTAACCTGACATTCATCCAACAAGGAGCAAGCCAGTGTCAAAGTTTACCCCCTTATTACACCGAAATGCACCGCGCTGGAGCGCACTGCTGCTGGCGTTGGCTTTGCTTTGGGCGCTGACGACGCTGATCAGCGCGCCCGCCGCCCACGCAGCCGCCGTCCAGACCGCCGC
>NZ_JAAFGM010000037.1 GCF_012931985.1 Candidatus Roseilinea sp. NK_OTU-006 | reverse complement strand
GCGAATTCAGCCGCGTGCTAGGCGGCGGCATCGTGCCTGGTTCCCTGGTGTTGATCGGCGGCGACCCGGGCATCGGCAAAAGCACACTGCTGCTGCAGAGCGCGGTACTCGTCGCCCGGCACGTCGGACCCACCTTGTATGTCAGCGGCGAAGAGAGCGCCCAACAAATCAAGATGCGCGCCGAGCGGCTGGGCGTGGGCGACAGCGAACTCTATCTACTCACCGAGACCAACCTCGACGCAGTTGTGAGCGCGATCGAGACCATGAAGCCGAAGCTGTGCATCGTGGATTCGATTCAGACAATGTACGTAGATGGCCTGCAGTCCTCGCCCGGCACAGTCACCCAGGTGCGCGAGAGCGCACAGCGACTCCAGGCGATCGCCAAAGCCAACGATGTGGCCATCTTCATCGTCGGTCATGTGACCAAGGAAGGCAACATCGCCGGGCCGAAGGTGCTCGAGCACATTGTGGACACTGTGCTGCAACTGGAGGGCGACCGCTTTCAATCTTTCCGCGTGCTGCGCAGCATGAAAAACCGCTTCGGCGCGACCAGCGAGGTGGGCGTGTTCGAGATGACCGGCGACGGCATGCGCGAAGTGCTCAACCCCAGCGAGGCCTTTCTGGCCGAACGCATGCGACACGCCCCCGGCAGCACGGTTGCCGTCACAATGGAAGGCACCCGCCCGCTGTTGGTAGAAGTCCAAGCGTTGACCAGCGCCACCCAACACCCCATGCCGCGCCGCACCGCCAACGGCTTCGACTACAACCGGCTCTTCCTGCTGATCGCCGTGCTGGGCAAGCGCGTCGGCATTCGCCTATACGACCAGGATGTGTTCGTCAACGTAGTAGGCGGGCTGACGATTGACGAGCCGGCCGCCGATTTGGCCGGCGCAATCGCTATCGCCAGCGCATACAGAAATGTGCCGGCATCACCGGACCTCGCGGTTGTTGGCGAGGTAGGATTGAGCGGCGAAATCCGCAGCGTGGGCCAGTTGAACCAGCGGCTGAACGAAGCTGCAAGGCTTGGCTTCGCGCGCTGCATCTTGCCCAAAACCGCGCGCCAAGTTGAGCGTCCACCGGAGGCGCTTCAGTTGTTGCCGGTGCGCAGCCTGGGCGAAGCGCTGGATGTGGCACTGGGCCAATGAGCCTGCGCTGAGTCATCACGCCATGAAGTCGCTCAACAAGATCCTCGTCACCGGCGGAGCCGGATACATCGGCAGCATCACCACGCAAGAACTCATCAGCGCCGGCTACGATGTCGTTGTATTCGACAACCTGCACCAAGGTCATGCCGAAGCCGTCCCCCCCCAAGCCACCTTTGTGCGCGGCGATCTGGCTGACAAAGCTGCCGTCAAAGCGTTGTTCGACGACCACCCCGACATTGACGGCATCATGCACTTCGCATCGTATACGCTGGTGGGCGAGAGCATGGAGAAGCCGCTGCTATACCTGCGCGACAACTTGGTCAACGCCGCCAACCTGCTGGAGGAGGCGACCGCGCGCGGCGTAAGGCGCTTTATCCTCTCTTCCACGGCCAACCTGTTTGACCTGCCGCCGGATCGCCAGTTCGACGCCATAGACGAGCGCTTCCCTATCATCCCCGGCTCACCCTACGGTGAGGGCAAGTTCTTCATCGAACGCATGCTGCACTGGTTCAACCGCATCTACGGATTGAAATACGCTTGCCTGCGCTACTTCAATGCCTGCGGCGCCTTACCCGATCGCGGCGAGGATCACAACCCCGAAACGCATCTCATCCCGCTCGTGCTTCAGGTAGCGCTGGGCCAGCGTCCGCACATCACCATCTTCGGCGATGACTACCCGACCCGAGATGGCACGTGCCTGCGCGATTACATCCACGTGATTGACCTCGCCCACGCGCATATTTTGGTCATGGAGGCGCTCGACCGGCTAGTGACGCGCCAGTACAACCTGGGCAATGGCAAAGGCTACACGGTCAAAGAAGTGATCGAAGCGGCACGCCGGGTCACCGGTCATCCGATCCCAGCGATCGTCGGCCCACGTCGGCCAGGCGACCCAGCCGTGCTCGTCGCTTCATCGGAGACGATACGCCGCGAACTAGGCTGGGAACCGAAATACGCCAGCCTGGAAGCGATCATCCAGAGCGCTTGGGAGTGGCACCGGACACACCCGCGCGGCTATGCAAGCCTTGGGAAGTGATCCGATCGCTCTACGAGAGCGCTGCCCGATACGCCTGTTCCCAACCTCGAGCGGCGCCATCTTGCATCAGGGCGACGTGGTATGACTCTGCAAGCGTCTTAGCGGCTGGGTTGATGCGCGCGCCAGCAGCCACCGGTACTACGCGCAGCCCGATGCGCCGTAGCAATGCAGCGCGCCGGGCTGCGCGTTGCACATCATTCGCATCCACGACCGAGGATACCTCGACCGCCAACCAGACCTCTTCTGCTTCAGGTTCAGCGAGGCGCGGGCGACCGCGAACCAGTAGGTCAAGCGCCAATAGGTCGTTGACTTCCTTATCAGTAAGCACCGTGTCGAGCTGATCTTCGATGTCAGT
The DNA here is from genome assembly GCF_012931985.1 of Candidatus Roseilinea sp. NK_OTU-006. Lineage (GTDB taxonomy): Bacteria > Chloroflexota > Anaerolineae > J036 > Brachytrichaceae > JAAFGM01. Next base: position 22,720 of record NZ_JAAFGM010000037.1, on the reverse strand, counting down.
GATCGGCACTACCCGAATGCGACGCAGCCAGCGACCGAAATAGGCCGATGCTCGTTCGCGAAACTTAATCTCAAGCAAGTCACCGCGAACCTCGGCCATTTGGTTAACTAGAAGCTGTGTGGTCTGAGTCAACTGATCCACTCGCGCAGCAAGCTGATCCAGCCGCTCCTCGGTCCGCCGCTGTGCCTCGGCAAGCTGATCCAGCCGCTCCTCGGTCCGCCGTTGCGCCTCGGCAAGCTGATCCAGCCGCTCCTCGGTCCGCCGCTGCGCCTCGGCAAGCTGATCCAGCCGCTCCTCGGTCCGCCGCTGCGCCTCGGCAAGCTGATCCACCCGCGCAGCAAGCTGATCCAACCGCTCCTCGGTCCGCCGCTGCGCCTCGGCAAGCTGATCCACCCGCGCAGCAAGCTGATCCAGCCGCTCCTCGGTCCGCCGCTGCGCCTCGGCAAGCTGATCCACCCGCGCAGCAAGCTGATCCAGCCGCTCCTCGGTCCGCCGCTGCGCCTCGGCAAGCTGATCCACCCGCGCAGCAAGCTGATCCAACCGCTCCTCGGTCCGCCGCTGCGCCTCGGTGAGTTCGTTCACTCGCACCGCGAGCTGAGCGAGTTGCTCTTCAGTCCGCCGTTGCAGCACGACCAGCTCACGTATGACCTCGGGGAGCTTGAGCAGTTCTTCGGTCAAGACCAGCCTGCGCACCTCACCCAGCCACTCTGGATGAGTGGCCAGGAGGCGCGTCAGATCTTGCAGATCGTTGACCGTGAAGGACATAGCACGAGCATTATAGCGTGCACCCGCAAAGACAGCATCAGTAGCCGGTCATTTCGACGTATCCTACGCCGGCAACCCGCCCGGCGGCTGAAGCGCCCTTGAACGTCACGGCACCTTCCCAGTAACGCTGCGTCAGGCGCATCTCCTGATCTGAGATGCGCGCAGCGATCTCGATGTCCAGGCCGTAGCGCGACGACGTCAACCGCCATCGCACCGGATACGTCGCGCCGGTCTGCCGACTAGTCCAGCGATCAAGCACAGTGATCGTCACCTCGTCTTGACGGACAAGCTCCGCGCGCCCGTCAGCATTTACGTACGTGCCTTTGGCGAAGCTGGTGTTGCCGGTCCCCTTTTGGCGCAGCTTAAAGAACATGACCTCGCGGCCATCGTCGAATTGCAGAGAGAACCAGTCCCAACCTTCGGTATTCTCGTCGAGGGCGCTGGTGCTCCACTCGCGATCGAGCCAACTATTGCCGGTCACCTCAAACGTCCCACGCGGTGTGGTCACTTTGCCCATCGTCGCCATGCGCGTCATCGAGTAGTAGTACGAGGCGTTCCCTGGGTTGGGCGACTTCTGGCTCAGGCCGCGATCGCCATGCAAGACGATCGGCTTAGTGCTGGCCAGGGTGAGTTCAATGGAGTAGCCATCCTGTGCAGCAACCAGCCGAACCTGCGCTGCGTCGCCGTCGTCATGCGCAGCAATCGCTGCCCAATCTTCAACAAACACGCGAAAAGGGCTGGCCTGCGCTCCGGCCAGGCCCGCGGCGCCACGGCTGTACTTCTCGAACGAGACATGCGCGTTCGCTGTGCTGTCGGTGATGGCAAAGTGCGCGAAGTACACCTGGTCGAAAGCAAAGGACGACTCGCGATCGGCGCGCAACGCCTGCTCGTCCGGTGGGACGAGCGCGCGTCGAAAGAACGTGAGCTGGTAGCCGAAGTGACGCCCCGTAGCGTCAAACAGATTGCCGGTGTAATACCACCATTCCGTCTGATAGGCATCGTGCGGGCCGTGATCGTGCGGGAAGTCGAACGCGCGCGGTTCCCGCGCATGTGCGAAACGGTCCGACATGGCATCGCGTTGTAGGCCGGCGACAGTCGCCCGCGCTTGATCACCGCTCCCCGCGGGCGTGCTAAAAGCAGCCCAGCCCAGCACCGTCAAGCCCAACACTGCTGCCACACTGACACCGATCGGTAAGCCTCTATTCACAACCCACCTCTATGATTCATTCAACACAAGGGATTCTAGCTACCGTGCCTGTGAATCGGCTGAGCGACGCAGCGATACGCGCTCGAGATGCGATGCTAAACTTGGCAGACTGAACAGCGCGACTTGCACAACGTATACCGGCGCAGTCACATCGGACATCGCTGCCGGGCTGCGCGCAACGATGAACCGGCCAAAAGCGCAGGCGATCAACCCGGATGGGAAGCGGCTGGTTGAGCAACTGGAGCAAGCAGCCCGCAGCTTTGTGGATCAAAATGATGCGAGAACGCGGCTGCGTCATGCCCGCTACGATTGGCGCTTGAACGCATAGCGGTCGCCGCGCCCATGCGTCCATGAGATACATTTCAACGCGAAGCGCAGAGATCGGCCCTGCTGAGGCCTGCGGTGTTGTTCGCCCAGCGCCGCAGTTGAAGCCGCACACATGGCTGCCATACAACCATTCTCGCCTCAGGTGATCTTGAACTGTGATTGTGGCGAAGGGATGGCTGATGACGCTGCGATCCTATCGCACATCACCGCAGCCAATATCGCTTGCGGTGGGCACGCCGGCAACAACGACTCGATGCGCACCGCATTACAACTGTGCAAGCGATTCGGCGTGAGCGCCGGCGCGCATCCCTCGTATCCGGATCGCGTCGGCTTCGGACGGCGCGTATTGCCGATGACACCCGCCGAGATCGTCGTTGCCGTCCGCGAACAGATGCAAGCGCTATCCGCCATCGCATCCGAGGAGGGCGTGCCGCTCACACACGTGAAACCGCATGGCGCGCTCTACAACCAGGCCGCGGCGCATCGCGAGATTGCCGATGCGATTGTGCACGCGATCGTCGCGCATGACCCAGGTTTGGCGCTGATCGGCTTATCCGGCTCGGCGCTCATCGAGGCCGGCACAGCCGCCGGGTTGCGCGTATTGCGCGAGGCATTCGCCGACCGCACGTATGAGCGCGACGGCTCCCTGCGCGCCCGGAACCTGCCCGATGCGCTGATCGAGGACAACCTGCGCTGCCTGGCGCAAGTCGAGAGCATCGTCCGGCATGGGCTGGCGACGGCGCATGACGGCACACGCATCGCGCTGCGCGCCGACACAATCTGCATTCACAGCGACACCACAGGCGCAGCCGAGCGCGCAGCTTTCCTGCGGCACAGGTTGTTGCAAGTCGGCGTTGCATTGGTTGGTGTGTGATGAGGCCCTGGCGCATTTGCCCAATAGGCGAGGCGGCGTTGCTCATCGAATGCACGTTGAATGACTTAGCTGAAGCCAATGCGCACGCGCTGGCGCTGGCTAGAGTCCTGCCCACAGAGTGGCACCCGCTACCGGCAATTCGTTCGGTGTTAGTTCGCTTCGACCCACTGCGCTATACACAGGACGAAGTGCAGATCTACGTGCAGGATGCGCTCAACCACGCGACGCCCGGTGCACTCCCGCCGGGACGGCAAGTGACCATACCGGTGCGCTATGGCGGCGAAGACGGCCCCGACCTGGGAGACGCCGCGCGCCAGCTCGGCCTCGCGCCGGATGAACTCATCGCGCAACACACCGCGCGGCCATGGCGGGTGCTGATGATCGGCTTCGCACCAGGATTCCCCTATATCGGCCCATTGCCGCCATCGCTGACGCTGCCGCGACGCGACACGCCGCGCGTCGCCGTACCGGCCGGTTCGGTGGCCATCGCCGCCGGCATGACCGGCATCTATCCGTCGCAGTTGCCAGGCGGCTGGCACCTCATCGGCCGAACCGAGGTCGCGCTCTTCGACCCTGCGCGTGAACCGCCGACACTCCTACAAGCTGGCGACCAGGTGCAGTTTGTGGCCATTGCCTCGCACAGCTGATGGGGAAAGCGCAGATCGCAACGGAATTAGGAAAACGTGTTGCGTGTCATTGCACCCGGCGCGCTGTGCGCCATACAAGACCTAGGACGCCCCGGCTACCAACACTTCGGCGTGCCGATCGGCGGCGCGATGGATCGCGTCGCCTGCATCATCGCCAATCGGCTGGTCGGCAACCCACCCACGGCCGCCTGCTTGGAGATCACCGCCGGCGGCGCCGCCTTCGAGGTCTTGGCGCCATGTGTGATCGCCGTCACCGGCGGAGACCTCGGCGCGACGCTCGACAACCGGCTGCTGCCGACCTGGGTAAGCGCGCTCGTTCGGCCAGGGCAGCGCATTGCCTTTGAGGAGCGTCGTCAGGGCGCGCGCGCCTATCTCGCGTTGGCCGGCGGCGTGGATGCACCGCTCGCGCTTGGCTCGCGCAGCACCTATCTGCCCGGCCGGTCTGGTGGCTTGGGCAGACGGGCGCTGCAAATGGGCGACGTGATTCGACCAGCGTCATCGGCGTTCGATTTGGCGCGGCTGGCCGGACGCCTCTGGCCTGCACCTGTGGACTACGCGCCGCTCATCCGCATCTTGCCCGTTCACACCTCGCCTGGCCAACCGGACCTCACGGGACTGGACCACTTGACCGCCCTGCCCTGGCGCGTCGGCGTAATGTCGAATCGGATCGGCCTGCGGCTGGAGGGGGCCAGGCTGAGCAGCGCGCAAGCCGGCGACCTGCCGTCGTTCGGCATCTTCCCCGGCGTCATCCAGCTCCCGCCAGACGGGCGTCCGATCCTGCTCATGGCCGATGCCCAGCCCACCGGCGGCTATCCAGTGATCGCCGTGGCGATTCAGGCTGACCTGCATCGCGCCGCACAGCTCATGCCCGGCGACGATGTACGCTTCGCCTGGACGACGCACGCAGAAGCGATCGCGGCCTGGCGCGCATTGAACGCCCTGCTCGATTCGCCGATTGATGTGGATGAGGGCATCGCGTTGGCTGCCACCACGCAAGGCTGATACCATCACACACATGGAGAACACACCACTGCTTCAAGGACACGCGGCGCTGGTCACCGGCGCCGGTCGAGGGATCGGTCGCGCCATCGCGCTGATGCTGGCCCGCGAAGGCTGCGACGTTGGGCTAATCGCGCGGGATGTCCAAGCGCTGCGCCAGACGCAGGCCGCATGCGAAGCATATGGGGTGCGCGCATTACCTTTGGCGATGGACCTGAGCGAGACGGCACTGCTCCCTTTGGCCATCCAGGCGTGCAACGAGGCGTTTGGTGGGCTGAACGTGCTGGTCAATAACGCCGGCATCCATCAGTTCGCCTCCGCTGTGGAGGCGAACCTGGAAATGTGGGATCGCATGCTGGACGTGAACTTGCGCGCCGCAATGCATGCGACGCGACTGGCACTGCCACACATCATCGCGGGCACGCAGGCCGGTCGGCGCGGCGCGGTTATCTTCATCTCATCGCTGGGCGGCAAATTCACTGCGCCGACCAACGCCGGCTACGCTGCAGCCAAACACGCACTGACCGGATTTGGCGGCAGCGTATTTGAAGACGTGCGCGACTTCGGCATAAAAGTGTGCGTGATCTATCCCGGCTGGACGAACACCGGCCTGCTCGCCGACTGGTTGCGGCCCGAAGAGGTGATCCAGCCGGAAGACATCGCCGAGGCCGCGCGTTTCGTCATCGCCTCGGCGCCAACCGTCTGCCCGACCGAGATCGTGCTACAAACTCAGTCGTCGCGGGCGGCACGCCTTTTCTCAACCACTTGAACGCTCCGCACTTGCTTCCGGTTTGCTAAAATCGCGCCGGTGATTGACGGTATCGCCGTCCTCGACTTCGGCTCACAGTATTCGCAACTCATCGCCCGCCGCGTTCGCGAAGCGCATGTATATTGCGAACTGTTCCCCTGGGATGCACCGCGCGATCAGGTGATGGCGTTGCAGCCGCGCGGCTTCATTCTGTCCGGCGGGCCGAACAGCGTGTACGACCCTGCCGCGCCAGCCCTGCCTGGCTATGTGCTGGAGAGCAACCTACCGGTGTTGGGCATTTGCTATGGCATGCAACTGCTGGCGCACGCGCTTGGCGGGCGGGTGGCGCCAGCGCTGCAGCGAGAGTACGGCGAAGCGCAACTAGAGATCTCAGGCTGCGAGTTGTGGCCAGACGCGATCGCTCAGCTTCGGTCGCCGATCACCGTGTGGATGAGCCACGGCGATCGCATCGAGGCGCTGCCCCCCGGTTTCAAGGTCATCGCGCGCACGGCGCACTCGCCGATCGCCGGCATGGCCGACCCGGCGCGACGGCGCTATGCGATTCAGTTCCACCCCGAAGTTAATCACACCCAGCACGGGCGCGAGATCATCGCGCACTTCGTGCATGCCATCTGCGGTTGTCGCGCGTCGTGGACGCCGGCAAACATCATCGAAGAAAGTGTGCAAAAGATTCGCGCTCAAGTCGGACGGCGACCGGTGATCTGTGGGTTGTCCGGCGGTGTGGATTCGGCAGTCGCGGCGACGCTGGCGCACAAGGCAGTGGGCGATCAACTCACCTGCGTGTTCGTGAATACCGGTTTGCTGCGCAAGGGCGAGCCGGAACAGGTCGTCGAGACGTTCGAGCGCGAGCAGGGCATGCGGCTGATCGCCGTGGACGCTTGCGAGGAATTCCTGGAAGCCTTAGGCGGGGTGACCGACCCAGAAGAGAAGCGCCGTCGCATCGGCGAGAAATTCATCCGCGTGTTCGAGGCAGTCGTGAGAGAACACGGGATCGGGTCAAAGCACGGGAAGGCAAGGGATGATGCCCGCCCATTGCTGTGTCAGGGCACGCTGTATCCCGACGTGATCGAGAGCCGCGGACCGGAGCGCCAGGCAGCGGCGAAGATCAAGACGCACCACAACGTAGGCGGGTTGCCCGAGGACATGCAGTTTGAGCTGCTGGAGCCACTGCGCTATCTCTTCAAGGATGAGGTGCGCGCGCTCGGCGCAGCGCTGGGGCTGCCGGACGCGATCGTGTGGCGGCAGCCCTTCCCCGGCCCGGGCTTGGCCGTGCGCGTGCTGGGCGAGGTGACATGGGCGCGGCTTGAGCGCCTGCGCGCTGCCGACGCAATTGTGCAGGAGGAACTCCGTCGCGCCGACCTGATGCGCGCCACGTCGCAGGCTTTTGCCGTGCTGCTGCCCGTGCGCACGGTGGGCGTGATGGGCGACGAGCGGACTTACAGCGAGGTCATCGCCATCCGCGCCGTGACCACCGACGATTTCATGACCGCTGACTGGGCGCGCATCCCCTTCGATGTGTTGGCGCGCATCAGCACCCGCATCGTGAACGAAGTGCTCGGCGTCAACCGCGTCGTTTTTGACCTCACCACCAAGCCACCGGCGACCATTGAGTGGGAATAACCTGCTGCGCGCAACAGCGCACACACAGGGAGCGTAAACATGGATATTGGAGCAACCCTTTCACGCGCTTTTAACATCGCCCTGAAGCATCGGGCGCTGTGGGTCTTGGGCTTTCTGGTGTCGCTCATCAGCCAAGTGAATAGCGCCGGCAGCGCCCTCAGTAACTCAGGCAGCTCTTTACTGATCGGCCCATCTGCCGAGGCCCCGCCCGAGGTCGAGCGTTTCTTCAACCAACTCGCTCGAGATCCCGGCCTGATCGTCACCGGACTGGCCGGCTTCTTGTGCCTCGCGCTGCTCATTAGCCTGGTGCTGTGGATCATCAGCATCATCGCGCAGGGCGGATTGATCGGCGGCGTGCAGCAGATCGAGGAGGAGGGCGGCACCACGTTCGGTCAGGCATGGTCGGTCGGCGTGCGCAGGTTTTGGCCGCTGTTCGGCCTGAGCTTGCTGCTGGGACTGCCGGGGCTTCTGCTGCTGGCGGTGTTCGCGCTACTACTCGGTGGCATGTTCGTCCCCATCATCGCAGCAGCAGTCTCGGGCGATGAAAGCGCCTTGTCAACCGCAGCCGGCAACGCATTCGCGCTCATCTGCTGCTGCGGCGGCGCGTTAGGGTGCATCGGTCTGCTCTACGCCATCATCGCAGCCGCCCTGCAGACGTTCGGCGAGCGCGCCATTGTGCTAGAGCAAAAGGGCGTGATGGATGCTATCAGACGAGGCTGGGAAGTATTCCGCAGCAACCTGGGCAGCATCATTCTGCTGGCGCTGCTGATGCTTGTGGTCAACATTTTGGTCAGCGTTGTCATCGCGATCGTCGGCGGCCTCTTGTTTGCGCCCACGCTGGTCGCGGCTATCCTGAGCGCAGGCAACGAGGGCGGCATGAGTAATAGTTCGCTCGTATTGGTTGGACTCAACTCCGTGTTGGTCGTGATCGTCGCTGCGATCATCAACGCGATCTTCGCGGCGTTCAGCTCAGCAGTGTGGACGCTGGCCTACCGGCAGTTCACCGGCGCCGGCGGCCTCATCGCCGAACCGCAATCTCCAGCGCCGCTGCCGACGGCGTAAAGGCCGCGTGGAAGTCGGTTGAATCGTCAGGCACTTCGATTCGTGCCAAACAGCAAACCGGAGTTCTAGAAGAACTCCGGTTTGCTGTTGTTTGGGCGCTTATTTGGTCGCTATGCCCAGCGCCGCATGCGCCGCCGCTAGGCGGGCGATCGGCACGCGGAACGGAGAGCAGCTCACATAGTTGAGGCCGGCCTCATAGCAGAAGGCCACCGAGCGCGGATCGCCGCCGTGCTCGCCGCAGATGCCCACTTCGAGCGTTGGGCGCGTCGCGCGGCCCTTTTGCACGGCCATCTTGATCAACTGCCCTACCCCATCCCGGTCGAGCGTCTGGAAGGGGTTATCCGGCAGGATGCCCTCTTCGACATACTTGAGCAAGAAGCTGCGCTCCGCGTCGTCGCGCGAGTAGCCGTAGGTCATCTGGGTCAGGTCGTTGGTGCCGAAGGAGAAGAACTCGGCCATGGTCGCGATCTCGTCGGCGGTGAGCGCCGCGCGCGGGATCTCGATCATCGTGCCGAACTTATATTTCACCTTCACGCCCTTCTCTTCCATCACAGCTTTGGCCACCTTCTCCAGCTCCGGCTGCACACGCTTCAGCTCGTTCACATGGCCGGTCAGCGGGATCATCACCTCCGGCATCGGCTCGTAGCCTTCCTTCTTCACATCGCAGGCCGCCTCGAAGATGGCGCGCACCTGCATAGCGATCAGGCCGGGGATCATGATGCCCAGCCGAATGCCGCGTAGGCCCATCATCGGGTTTTGCTCGTGCATGGCGTTGACGGCATTGAGCAAGGCCAGCTTATTCTGATAGTCGGCGTACTCCTCCTCGCCCAGCGCTTCGTAATGGCGCTTGGTCTCGTAGCGCGTCACCTCGCGGATCAGCTCCTCTTGCGAGGGCAGGAACTCGTGCAGCGGGGGGTCAATCAAGCGAATGATGACGGGCAGACCGGTCATCGCCCTGAACAGGCCGGCGAAATCGCTGCGCTGGAAGGGCAGCAGCTCGTCGAGGGCGCGCTGCCGCGCTTCATTGTTGTCGGCAAGGATCATGCGCTGCACGATCGGCAGGCGCTCTGCCTCGAAGAACATGTGCTCGGTGCGGCACAGGCCGATGCCCTTCGCACCGTAATCGCGGGCGCGCTGGGCATCCTTCGGATAGTCGGCGTTGGCCCACACTTGCAGGCCGCGGCGGGGTTTGCCGTCCTCGGCCTTGCGCGTGTTCTTCGCGCTGATCTCATCGGCCCACTTCAGCAGCGTTACGAGATCGGTCTGCTCCTCGAACGACGGGTGCACCATCGGCAATTGGCCGACATACGCTTCGCCTTTGCCGCCGTCAATCGAGACCCAGTCACCTTCGCGCAAGACGTGTCCGTTGCTGGTGACGGTGCGTTCGCTCAAATTGATCTGCAAGGCATCGGCGCCGCACACGGCCGGGATGCCGAATTGCCGGGCGACAACGGCGGCATGTGAGGTGGCGCCGCCGCGCGCCGTCAGGATGCCTTTGGCGGCGACCATGCCATGCACATCATCTGGCTTGGTCTCCGGGCGGATCAGGATAACCGCCTTGCCTTCGTTCCCCCACCTCTCGGCCAGGTCGGCGTCGAAGGCCAGCATGCCACTGGCTGCGCCGGGCGAGGCATTCACGCCGGTCGCCAACAGCCGGCCGTCGTGCTTCGCATCCTTCACCGCCTGCTCATCGAACTGCGGGTGCAGCAGAAAGTCCACGTCGGCGGGCTTCACGCGGCGAACCGCCTCTTCCTTGGTGATCAGCTTTTCCTTGGCCATGTCCACCGCGATCTTGATGGCAGCTTTGGCCGTGCGCTTGCCGTTGCGCGTCTGCAACATGTAGAGCTTGCCTTGCTCGATGGTGAACTCTACGTCCTGCATGTCCTTGTAGTGCTTCTCCAGCAGGTTGCAGATGCGCACGAACTCTTTGTAGGTCTTGGGCATCTCCTTGGCCATCTCTTCGATGGGCTTAGGCGTGCGGATGCCGGCCACCACGTCTTCGCCCTGCGCGTTGACGAGGTACTCGCCCAACATCTTCTTCTCGCCGGTGGACGGGTCGCGGGTGAAAGCGACGCCGGTGGCGCTGTCGTCGCCCATGTTGCCGAAGATCATGGTGACGACGTTGACGGCCGTTGGCAGCGTGCTCTTCCAGCCCATCTGCTTGGCATAGGTGCGCGCTTTGTGGCCGGTGGCGCTGCGGAAGACGGCCATGGCGCACTCCTTGAGCTGCTCATATACGTCCTGCGGGAACTCGCGGCCGGTCTCGTCTTTGATCACCTGCTTGAATATGGCCACCAGCTCCTTGAGGTCCTCGACGGTGAGGTCGGTGTCGAGTTTATAGCCGCGCTCGTGCTTCATGCGCTCCATGGGCTCGTCGAACTTCTCATCGGGAATGCCGAGCACCGTGCTGCCAAACATCATGAGCAAGCGGCGATAGCTATCCCAGGCGAAGCGCGCGTTGCCGGTGACGGCGATCATCTCCTCGACGGTCTGATCGTTCAGGCCGACGTTGAGCACGGTTTCCATCATGCCGGGCATGGACTCGCGCGCGCCGGAGCGCACCGATACCAGCAGCGGCCGCACGCCTTTCACGCCGCCGCCGAACTTCTTGCCGGTCTGTTTCTCCACGACTTTCATCGCCGCCAGCACCTGATCCCACGCTGGCCGGGGAATCTTATTGCCGGCTTTGACGAATTCGTTGCACACCTCTGTGCTGATGGTGAAGCCAGGCGGCACCGGTAGGCCGGCACGCGTCATGTCGAATAAGCCGGCGCCCTTGCCTCCGAGCAGCTCGCGGATCTCCGGCCAGGTCTTGGCCACTTTGCTCACGCCCTTTTCGTCGTTGAAAAGGAAGACCCGCTGTTTCTTCGCGAGGCCGTTGCGGGCTTTATTACCGGCGCTCGGCTGTCGCATCACCGTCGTTGGTTTGGTTGAGACTTTCACTGCCATATGAAACCTTTCTCCTGAACCAGGAATGCGTGTACTCGATAAACCGCGCCATGGTCACTGCAAGACGGCTGCTTCGCTGCAACGCCGTAGCGCGGTCAGATTACAAACTGGGATTCTAACGCCGCGATAGCAGCAAGGCCACGCGAAGCGCGCTATGCCCCATCAGCGTGGCACACCGAGCACAACGCCTCGCTACGGGTAAAAGGTGTATTGCGCGGCAGCAGCCTTCGCCAGCGGCGCGATGATCCCCGGCCAAATCGCGAGGATGATGAGCGCAGCGACGCCCAGGCCAATCATGAGCCGAGCGATGAACGAATCTCGGCTCATGAAAATCGGCTGCTGGACGTCTCGCAGCACTTCGCCTTCGATGAGCGTCTCACCTTCAAGCAGCAGCGGATCATCCGACACGGGCGATGCATCCGCCGCAGCGCGCACCACTGCACCCAGGCTGCCGATCGCCAGAACGCGCGCCGCAGACGGGGACCCTGACTGCGCGTCCGCCGGCCCTTCCGCGATCACCTCGACACAGGGCGCATTGAAGACGGCGATCAAACCGCGCACGACGCCCACCCCCACGCTGGCGCTGGCGGCTAGGAGCAGCGCCAGCCCTTCCACATCGGCGACGCCATAGGCTCTTGCGGCCGACCAGCGCGAGACGAAACCCGGCGTGCCGGGGAAGCCGGCCAGCGATAGCCCCCCCACACCCAGCGCCAGCGCCGCCCACAGGTCACGCGCGCCGCGCACATCGGCAAACGCGTCGCTCGACCGCAACGCGCGCAAGCGCCATATCCCCAGGCCAAAAACGCCTAGCGAGAGCGCGCGCGTTAATGTGGCAAACGCCAGCGCTTCCACAGCAAGCTGAGACCCCCGGCTCAAGACCAACAACGCGCACCCAATCTCCACCAGGATGGCGCAGGCCAGGACGCGCGCGAACGCGTTTTGCGCCCATGCTAACGCGCCGCCGAAGATGAGCAACACAATGCCGCCGACAGCGAGCGCATCGGCCGCCTGACCGCCAACGCGCAACCACGGGTAGGCCTGCCAAAAGTCCAGCCACAGAAAACTCAATGCGCCTGCAACCACTGCGACGATGAAGGCCGTGACCAATGGCGAGGCGTCCCGCGCAACCGGATGCACCCAGGTGTAGAGCGGAATTGCGCCGATCATCAGTCCAAAGCCGCCGATGAGCAGCACGGTGGCCGGGCCATACGCTGCCGCCAGCGCGGTCGCGTCGTTGAGGTTCACGACGCCAGCGCGATCTATAGCCCAGCCGGCGAATAGGAACATCGGCAACGCCAACGTGGTCGCGCTGAGGTAACGCAACGCGCCCAGCGTAGATCGCTCACCGCCGCGTTCAGCCTGGATCATCAGTGCGGCCAACGCTGCCGCCCCTTCAAACGCCAGCGCGGCATAGACGAACGGACGAATCATCAGCGCCAGGCTTGCGGCTGCCAACACGATCAGGCCAATCGGGACGAACAGCCGGCCCTGCAGCGCGCGCCAGGACATCACAAATAACGCCGCAGCGCAGATGAACAACAACAGGATGGAGACGCGCTCGGTGGCCCGCACTCGCAACACCCGGCCTAATACCTCGAACGGCGCGCTCAACTCAATACCGACCAGCGCGCCGGGCAACATGATTTTGCTATCCGGCGGCTGCGCCAGCAACGCGATGACGCCAGCACAGGCGAGCGCAGCCACGCCGATCTCGATCCCTTGCCAACGACGCAGCAAATACGCCAGCAACGCGCCGACCAAGGGGATGCTCACGACCAGCAGCGCAGCGGGAACCATGCGAATTGCAAATTGAGATGAGACACGCGCCGAACGGGTTGATCAGTTCTCAATGCGCAGTTCAGCGTCGGCCGCGCCGGCGTCCGCAAGCGTCAAATAGGCGATCGCGGCACCCACCAGCAACGTCGCCAGCCCCAACAACACACTGACACCAATACTCGGCTCAAGCGGCGTGTAGGCCAGCTCAAAGCCGGACAGCAGCATCAGCAACCCCAAGCCGACATTGAGCGCCTCATACGCCGTCGCCACGATCAACAAGCCAAAACCGATCAAGAGATACGCGCTCAGGCCCAGTTCACGCGCCGCGCCGGGCAACGGAAAGCGGATGGTCGCACCGAAGGCCGCCGTCAACACCAGAATGGCAACGACGGCGCGCAACAACAACTGCGCCGGCAGCCGATGCCAGTCGGGTTGTGCCAGCCGCTCACGCGCAATGGACTCGCCGCGTTCGGCGCGCGCGATGTCGCCTCGTTGGGCTGCGATACTGAGCGCAAAGCACACGATCGCGCCCGCCAGCGGCTTGAGCACCGCCACGCTTGGCTCGATCACACGCGCCAGCAGGAGGCCAACCGCCACATACTGCAACACCATCATCGGCAGGACGAGTTGCCAGTTGCGCACGACCGCCACGATGCCGGCTGAGACAGCCAACAAAACGAGCAGCGGGGTCACCGTCGCCTGCGCCAACCGGTCGAACAGTTCGATGAGCTGAGACATCGTTTAGATTGTATCTGACCGGGATGACGAATATCACCAGGTGTGCGCGGGGCGGTGGGATAGAATTCATAATGTTGGGTAACACATCTCAGCAAGACATCCGGGGGACTTCTCCTGTTTTTACCGCGAAATGACGATTCGCGTCTCGGCCCTCTACTGCTACCCGATCAAGTCGTGCAAGGGCTACGCCCTGGACGAGACCATGACCGACGTGCGCGGCATCGTCGGCGACCGCCGCATGATGATCGTAGATTCACACGGCCAGTTCATCACCCAGCGCACCATGCCGCGCCTGGCGCTGATCGATCCGGTGATGAACAACGATGGTTCGATCACGTTGCGCGCACCCAATAAACCATCGGCCTCTTTCATGCCATCGAACACAGGCCAGCGCGTCCAGGTGCATGTGTGGCGCGATGTCTGCGACGCGATTGACCAGGGCGAAGCCGTCGCCGCGTGGTTGCAGGATTTTCTAGGAATGCCGGCCCGACTGGTGCGCACCGCGGACGACGTTGTGCGCCGCGTAGATGCCCGCTATGCCCGCCGGCCATCCGACCAGATCGGCTTCGCCGACGGTTATCCGTTCCTGCTCATCTCTCAGGCATCGCTGGACGACCTGAACGCCCGACTCGCTTCCCCTGTTCCGATGAATCGCTTCCGGCCGAACATCGTGGTCAGCGGCTGCGACGCCTTCGCCGAGGACCATTGGCGCGAGCTTCGCATCGGCGACATCATCTTTCACGTCGTCAAACCGTGCGCCCGCTGCACCATCCCGACCATTGACCAAGACACCGCCATCGTCGGCCGCGAGCCGCTTAGGACGCTGTCAACCTATCGCACCTTCGGACAAAAAGTGTTGTTCGGTCAGAATCTGGTCGCCGCCAACACGGGCCTACTTCGCGTGGGTGACGAAGTCGTCATCACCGCTACCGCTACAGCCGCGTCAGCGATTTAAGAGGCGTGCGCAACAAACGCCTCGGCAACCCCGCGCACCCGCACCTCCGCCTCCCTGTTTCAGGTCGGTCGTCCATCAGCCCGTAGAATCATGCTGCGATGCGCCGCCATATCATTGCCGGAATGGTCATCACGTTGTTCGCCATCATGGAGAGCAGCCTTCTGCCGGCGACGCTGGGCACTGCACTCAGGCCGAACTTGACGCTGGTCATGGGCGCTGCATGGGCAGCCATTCGCGGCGATGAGGGCTTCATCTGGGCGCTTGGCGGTGGCCTGCTGCTCGATTTGCAGTCCAGCGCGCCGTTCGGCATGCACACGGCGGGGCTGATGATCGGCAACGCGCTTGCCGCGCTGCTGGACCGAGCGCTGATCCCCATCCCCATCGCGCGCACTTTGAATTGGGTGCTGGTGACGACCGCCGTCTATCACATCACAGCGCTAGCTGTGTTAGGATTGGCGAATAGGACGTTTGATATCTCGATTGGTTTCACGTCAGTCATATTGCCCAGCTTGGCGGCCAATCTTATCCTGACAATTCCGACGTATGCCATATTGAGCCGACTGCAGATGAGACTGCGCGAGCAAGAACGGTTCCTGTCCTGATGTTGCTCGACGACATCCCGATCCGCAGGCGCACCAGCCAAACGCCGCCGCCCGATAACGAGGGAGGACGGGTTCGCTTGATGCTGCTGGGCTTCGGCGTGATTCTCACGTTCATCGTGTTGGGCATCCGGCTGTTCGATCTGCAGGTCAACCGTCAGGCGCTTTTCAGCGCACAGGTCGAAAGGCGCAGCATCATCGAGCGCGCGCTGCCGGCCACGCGTGGCCTGATCTACGATCGCAACGGCGAGCTGCTTGTCCGCAATGCGCCGGCCTACCAGATCGCGATCATCCCCATTCAGCAGGTGCGCTACAAAGACGACCCGATTCGACAACGCGTCGAGCGCATGGCGATGTATAACAAGCTGGCAGCGATGATCAATCAGCCTGGGGTGACAGCCGGCGAGATCTACACCAAGGTCGTCAGCCAGAACGCGCTCATCGCGCCCTATCAGCCAACGGTGATCGCCGATAACGTGCCGCGCGAGGTCGCCCTGGCCATTCAGGAACAGTCGCTCATCATGCGCGGTGTGGTCGTGCAGACCGTCGGCTCGCGCGAATATCCCTACAAAGAGCTGCTGGGCAACATCCTGGGCTACACCGGTAAGATCTTTAGGGAGATGATCGAGCGGGAGCCGGAGAAGTTCTCGCGCGAGATCTATGACTACGACAACGACCGCGTCGGCATCACCGGCGTTGAACGCGCTGTAGAAGAGAAACTGCGCGGCCGGAAGGGCAAACGCACCGTGTTGGTGGATGCGTCGTTCGAAGAGCTGCAGGTGCTGAGCGAGACGCCGCCGGTCAACGGCAACAGCGTGCGGCTGACGATAGACTTGCGGCTGCAGCAAATCATCAGCGACGTGTTGATCTCGGCTATGAAGGAGCGCGGCGCGCCGAGGGGCGCCGTCGTCGCGCTCAACCCCAACACCGGCGAGATCCTGGCGATGGTGTCCGCGCCCAGCTATGACAACAACTGGTTCGCTCAGGGCATCTCCCAGCAACGATACGAAGCGCTGGCCAATGATCCGCATAAGCCGCTGTTGAACCACGCCACGCAGGATCGCGTGCCGCCCGGCTCGACGTTCAAGATCGTCACCGCGGCAGCCCTGCTGCAAGAAGGCGCCGTGAACGAACGCACCTTAGTCTTCGATCCCGGCATTTTCATCCTGCCTGACCAGTACGACCCCACGAACCCCGACAAAGGGCAGAAGTTCTACTGCTGGAAGCGCACCGGCCACGGCTTTCAAAACATCCGCGACGCGCTACGCAACTCGTGCGACACCTATTTTTACAAAACCGTGGGCGGCTTCGCAGACGGCAAGGAGAACATCCCCGGCATGGGGCCTGACAAGCTCGCCCAGTGGGCGCAGGAATTCGGCATCGGCGAGACAACCGAGCTGAACATTGATTACAGCGTGGGCATCGCGCCCACCAAAAACTGGAAGCTGCGCAACATCGGCGAGGTGTGGTCCACCGGCGACAGCTACAACGCCGCCATCGGCCAGGGCTATGTGCTCGCCACGCCGCTGGAGATGGCAAACGTGACGGCGGCCATCGCCAACGGCGGCACGCTATACCACCCGCAAATTGTCAAAGACGTGCTCAACGAGCGCGGCGAGGTGATTCAGCCGTTCACCCCGAAGGTAAAACGCCAGATTCGGCTCGACCCCTATTACATCCAACTCATCCAGGACGCGCTCTGGCGCGTGGTGAATGAACCCGGTGGGACGGCCTGGGGGTCGCGCCTGGAAGGATTCGAGTATGCGGGCAAGACCGGCACGGCGGAGTTCTGCGACGATGTCGCATATCAGACCGGCATTTGCTACACCGGCATTCAGGTTCTACCGACTCACGCTTGGTTCGTCTCTTATGCGCCGGCGCAAAATCCGCAGATCGCGATGGCAGTGTATGTGTGGAACGGCGGCCAAGGCTCCGGCGTCGCCGCGCCCATCACCCAGCGCATCTACAATCGCTACTTCAACATCGGCGTGCCCGAAGACAAGCTGGCACCCATCCAACAGGGTGACTCGGAATGATCGCCATCAAGGGATTCAAACACGGGCTGGTCATCGTCTTCTGGGGCGATTCGTCCAACACGCCATGGCCGACACGTCTGCGTGAGCTGGAGGCCAAGCTCAGCGCAAACCCCGATTTCTTCAAGGGCGGCAGCATCGCATTCGATGTCAAGGCCACGCCGCTCAGCGAAGATGATTTGCGCCACTCCATCGCGCTGTTACAGTCCTACGAAGTCACGCTCTGGGCGGTGCTTTCTGAAGACGAGGCCACCCGCGCGCGCGTCCGAGCACTCGGGCTGGCTGATCGGCTCACCCCGCCGGGACCAGCGCCCGCGCCGGTTCCCCATCAAACGCACGAAGACACGCCGTTTCCGACTGCAACGTCATCATCCACACCCGCCACCGAAGCCCCCCCCCTACCAGCACACATCACACCCGCCGAGGAAGGCTACATTGAAGGAAGCGATGGGTTGTTAGTCCGGCGTCGTGTGCGTTCCGGCCAAGTGTTGCGCCATCCCGGTCACGTCGTTGTAATCGGCGACGTAAACCCAGGCGCGCAACTCATCGCGGGCAGTGATATTATTGTGTGGGGCAAGTTGCAAGGCTCAGCACACGCGGGCGCCTTGGGAGATGACCGCGCCGTCATTTGCGCGCTAGAGATGTCGCCCTGTTTCATTCGCATCGCCGACGTCACACACATACCGCAGCCGAGCCGGCGACGCAGTCGGCACAAAGCCGGCAGCATCACGATGGCACGCATTCAGGATCAAGAGATCGTCTTTGTCGCCTGGGGCGGCGCTGACCGCCTGCTCGAGTAGGCGTCAAACCGTCGCACGCAGATCGCACCAAGAAGACATCTATGCAAGAGAAAGTGATCACGATCACGTCGGGCAAGGGGGGCGTGGGCAAGACGACGACCACGGCCAATGTCGGCTCAGCTTTGGCGCTGCTCGGCAAGAAGGTGGTGGTGCTCGATGGCGACATTGGGCTGCGCAACTTAGACATCGTCATGGGCCTGGAAAACCGCATCGTATATGACATAGTGGATTATGTCGAAGGCCGTTGCCGTCTGCGCCAGGCGCTCATCCGCGACAAGCGTGCGCCAGAACTGTACTTGTTGCCCACCGCGCAGACCCGCGACAAGAGCGCGATCAACCCCGACCAGATGATTCGGGTGTGCGACGAACTGCGCAAGGAGTTCGACTACATCATCATTGACTCACCGGCAGGCATCGAACAGGGCTTTCACAATGCGCTTGCCCCTGCCGACCGCGTGCTCGTGGTCACCAACCCCGAAGTATCATCCGTGCGCGACGCCGATCGCGTGATCGGCCTGGTGGAGTCACATCAGAAGGGCCCGGCGCAACTGATTATCAATCGCCTGATTGCCGAGCGCGTCAAGAAGCAGGAGATGCTCTCGACACAGGACATCATGGACGTGCTCTCCACCGAAATCATCGGCATTGTGCCGGAGGACGAAGCGATTCTGTCCTCGTCCAACCGTGGCACGCCCGTCGTGTTCAACGGCAAAAGCCCGGCGGCCATCGCGTACCGCGACATCGCGCGCCGCTTGATCGGCGAGGATGTGCCGCTCACGCTGCCGCAGCCTGCCTCATGGTGGCAGAGGCTGTTCGGCAAAACAGGATGAGCGCATTGTCAATCCGGGATGAGTCGCCATTGCTGACCCTGAACCGACTGCACCTGAAAGCCATGAACCTCTTCGAACGACTCTTCGACAAACACAGCAGCGCACAAACCGCCCGGCAGCGGCTTCAACTGGTGATAGTGCATGACCGCGCCGAAATTCCTCCAGGCGTTCTGGCGCTCATCAAGGACGACATCGTCGCCGTGATCTCGCGCCGCGTGAACATAGACCGCGAACGCGTGGTTGTGAACATCATGCACGAGGACAAGACGAGCCGGTTGCTTGTGGACATCCCGCTGCTGAGCGGCAGGGATGGCCCGGCAGCCGGCCGCGCGCCAAGCAAGACACAACGCCCTAACCGGCGCCCCCCCTCGTCTTCGTCCTGACCTGCATCAATCCATGGTAGACGCTAGGCTCTGGCGACGTTTCGACTGGCTCCTGCTGACCGCCGTGATCTTACTGGTCACGTTTGGCGTCGCGATGATCTTCAGCGCCACGCGCAACGAGGGCAACCCCAGCGTCGAGCGCAGTTGGCTCGATCAAGCCATCACCGCCGTCATCGGCCTGATGGTGCTGATGACCTTCAGCATCCTCGACTATACGCTGCTCAAGAACTTTGCCGCGCCGATATACATCGGCGTCGTCGCTGCGCTGGCGCTGGTGCTGATCATCGGCATCGAGCGGCAGGGGGCGCGCCGCTGGTTCAGCCTGGGCGGCTTCGACCTACAACCCGGCGAGCTGGCTAAATTAGCGCTGACGATTGTGCTAGCCAAACTGATCGCCGACCGACAAGGACGGCGACCCTACCTAGAAACCCTCCTTCTCTCCAGCTTGCTCGTCGCGCCATGCATTGTGCTGATCCTGCTGCAGCCCAACCTGAGCACGGCGCTCACCATCGCGTTCTTGTGGCTGGTCATCGTCTTCGTCGGCGGCATCGAACGACAGCATATCCTAATTATGTCTGTCGTCGGCTTAGCTATTGTGCTCTTGGTGACGCAGCTACCTGCATTTCAGACTTATCAGCTCCGCCGCATCGAGCTACTGCTCGGACTCACGGACGAGCCAGGAGCAAACTACCAAAGCGAGCAGGCGCTAATCGCGCTGGGCAACGGTGGCCTGTTCGGTCAAGGATATCTGCAGGGTCAGCAGACTCAGCTACGCTTCTTTCCTGTCCGTCACACCGACTTCATCTTCTCAGTCATCGGCGAGGAGTTAGGATTCGTTGGCTGCGTGATTTTCATGGTGCTGCTGGCAACCGTGATCCTGCGCGCGCTACGCGCAGCCATCATCGCGCGCGACACTTTTGGTCGCCTATTGTGTACCGGCATTGCCGCGACGCTGTTCTTGCAGACCTATATCAACCTAGCCATGCAGGTCGGGTTGATGCCCGTCACCGGCGTGCCGTTGCCATTCGTCAGCTATGCACGCAGCAGCCTGATCACATTGATGATCGCCGTTGGCATCGTCGAGAGCGTAGCCATGCGCTATAAGAAGTTGGAGTTTTAACGTGCTGCGTTGCCGGATGGTCAGGTTAGGCGCATGACCACCCGACCGCTTCGCGGCCCGACAACAGGCCTGTTTCACTGCATGCGCAGCAGCACAGGCGCTTTGGACCACAACGCCTCCAGGTTGTAATAGGCGCGCTGGCTGGGCAAGAAAATATGCACCACAACATCGCGGTAATCCACCAGAATCCAGCCGCCGCCGTTCAGACCTTCGATGTGGTGCGCGTCTATGTGACACTCTTTATGCACTTGCGCTTCGATGCCCTCGGCAATGGCACGCAACTGGCGCTCACTGGCACCCGAACAGACAACAAAGTAGTCGGCGACCGTGGAGAGATTGCGGAGATCGAGCAAGAGGATATTTTCGGCTTTCTTGTCTGCGGCAGCAGAGACCACTGCGCGTGCAAGCGCCAGACTGTCCGGCGCGGACTGGGAAGTCATTGACTTAAATTATACTTGCCGCTCATGGAGAAGGATTGGGTCGGGGGGCTGCTGCTGCCCGTCGGCTTGTGGTTACTCCTCTCAGCCGGTATGCCGAGCCACCTCTACCACCGGTTGGCCAGCGCCACACTCATTGCCTCGGCAATCGCCACGCTCGCGTTCATCGTTTTCGGATTCGCGCTGGCGTTCGGCGGGGAGGAACTGTCGCTCAGCATCGGCGCGCCGCCGGAACGCTGGACCTTCGCCGGCTTGAGTGGCTTCTTCCTCGACGGTGCGACGAATCTGGAAGGCCTGCGCGCGTTTGTCCGCTTCTGGCCGCTGATCGCGACCGGTGCCATGCTCGTGGCTAGGGTGCTGGGCCAACAAGCGCGCATCGTGACGCTGACCGTCTTCACCATCGTCGTCACCGGCATCATTCTCCCCCTCGTCATGTGCTGGATGTGGGGAAGAGGCTGGCTCCACACATTGGGCACACATGTTGGCCTCGGCCAAGGGACCGTAGATCTGGGGCATCTTGCCACAACCGGGATCGCCGTCGGCGCATTCGGCGTCGTCTGGCTCCATTCACTCCCGAGGCGGGAATCGGCGCGGCGTGAATCACACCTGCCTGCGGCGCACCTTCCGGTGCGCGCCGTAGCCGGCGCGTTGCTCGTCCTGGTTAGCGTGCCTGCGTTCGCGGACGCATTCGCGCCGGAGGCGCCCGAACTTCCGATGGGCCAATTTGTCAGCAGCAGCGTGGCAGCCAGCATCGCCATCCTGACCGCAGGGGGCTATACGATCTTCACCATGCGCCGGCCCGATGTATTGAGCGCCAGCCGGGCAGCGGTAGCGGCTGTGCTGGCTACATCCAGCGGCGGCGCATTGCTGCCGATGCCGGTCATCGCTGCGTTGGGCATCATCTGTGGGTTGCTGGCGACCATCGGTTATTACGCCGTCAATGAGCGGTTGCGCTGGCAAGACGACAGCGCGATGGTCACTTCGGTCTTCGTGCCGGCCGCCATAGGATTGCTGGCGACGGGTATGTTCGCGAACGGCACCTTCGGCGTCTCCGGCATGCTATCGCACAGCGCGGGATTCAAAGCCGACCAACTCCTGGCCCAGGCCGTTGGCCTGGTTGCGATTGCGTTGTTCGCCATGGGCATGAGCAAGACTACGCTTGCGTTGATGCGCCGCGCGCGCATTGCGCTTCTCATCCCGGCTGAAACCGCGCATTCCCACCCCCCCAAGCCGCAACCTGCGCGCTCATCAGTAGTCGTGGCGTCAGCCGAGTTCGCCGACGCTGCGCAGGCGATAAGCCTCGCTTACGCCTCGGCGTCCGAAGCGCCCCATCTCGCCTCTGCTGACCGGCCAGCAACGGCGAAGGACTCCGTCGCGATCGAAGAAACTGCGCCTGCAACAGGCGAAGGAAGCGCGCGCAGATGGCTGGCCCGATTCCGGCGTCGCAACGAGGCGCCGCCTACGCCCAAACAACCGCGCAAAGTCGCTTATCCCTATCGCGTCGGCGGACGGCCGCTTTCGATACGCCCGCCTTCGGCCAGTGCCAAGGACGCAGAGGATGAGAACTCAGCGGCGTCGCTCAACAATCGCGATTGATTTCGATTGGCACAAGGCATGCATTTGAAGCTCACCGGCTCGCGTTCGGTTTGACCTACACGTCACCCGCGGCGCACAACACCCACCGCCCCCGCTTCGGCCAGGCATCTAATACCGCTTGCGGAGTCAAGGTGTGCTAAATAAACTTGGCGTATGAGAACAGGACGACCGCGACAACCGATTGAGATCGCTGAGAGCGTCGAGCAGTTGTATGCCCTGTATCGCCAGGAGAAG
>NZ_JAAFGM010000071.1 GCF_012931985.1 Candidatus Roseilinea sp. NK_OTU-006 | reverse complement strand
AGGAGGCGCGCCAAGGTGAGCGCGAGTTCCGCCTCCCGCGGATTTTCACTGAGAAAGGCACACCGTTGCTCGATTTTCAGGAGCGGGCCGTTTCCCTGGCGGCCCATTATCTCTACCGCCGGGGTGGTGTGTTGCTTGGCGATGTGGTAGGGCTGGGCAAGACGTTGATGGCGACGGCCATTGCCCGCATCTTTCAGGAGGATGACCAGAGCAACACGCTGGTTGTTTGTCCGCCCAAACTGGCACCGATGTGGGAACGGTACCTGCAAACGTATGAGATCAACGGTCGCGTACTCTCGATCGGCAAAGTCATCGAAACCTTGGGGAGAGACGATGCACCGCACTACCGGCTGCTGATCCTTGACGAAAGCCACAACCTGCGGAACCGCGAAAGCAAGCGCTACCGCGCCCTGCGGGACTACATCGAGCGCAACGAACCGCGTGTGCTGCTGCTCACCGCGACCCCGTATAACAAGCAGTTTAGCGATCTTGGCAACCAACTGCGCCTGTTTCTGGACGAAAACCAAGACCTCCACGTGCGACCCGAACGCTTTTTCCACGATTGGGCAGCGAGTGGGAAGCATGAGCAGGATTTCATCGCACGCTTCCAAACGTCCCCGTGTTCGTTGCGCGCGTTCGAGCAAAGTCCCCACCCGGAAGATTGGCGTGACCTGATGCGCCTGTTCCTTGTGCGGCGCACGCGCCGGTTCATCATTGATCACTACGCCACGTTCGACAAGGAAAAGCAGCTTCACTACGTCATGCTCAACGGCAAGCCCGCATACTTTCCGCTCCGTGAGCCGAAGCGGCTATCGTTTACGATTACCGAAAACGATCCGACCGATCAATACGCGCGCCTGTTTCGCGATGATGTCGTGGAGGTCATCGAGCAGCTCATCCTCCCCCGCTACGGGCTGGCGCAGTACCTCGTCGCTCGTGCCGAACGCCGGCAAAAGCGATGAGAAGCGCATCCTCGATAACCTCAACCGTGCCGGTCGTCGCCTGATCGGCTTTTGCCGGACCAACCTGTTCAAACGGCTTGAATCGAGTGGCCACAGTTTTCTGCTCTCCGTGCGCCGCCACATCCTGCGCAATCTGGTCACGTTGCACGCACTCGAACACGGTCTGCCGGTGCCCATCGGCACACAAGATGCCGCCATGCTCGACACAGCCGTCAGCGATACCGACGATGACGCTATCGCGACCGATGAGGCGCCTCCACCGGACGAAAGCGCGGCCGAGAGCGCAACAGCGGGCAACGCACCGCTCACGCTGGCAGCATTCAAAGCGCGCGCTGCCGCTGTGTACGAGACATACACCCGGCAATTTCGCGACCGTTTCGACTGGCTCGCTGCGAAGTTCTTCCGCCCTGAACTCCGGCAGGCGCTCGAAGCCGACGCCACTGCGCTGCTGGGTATCCTCGCACGCATCGGTGAGTGGAACCCCAACCGCGATACCAAGCTTGAAGAACTCACCAAGCTGCTGACCACACAGCACGCCCGCGATAAAGTGCTCGTCTTCACGCAATTCGCCGATACCGCGCAGTACTTGCAACGCGAGCTTACCAGGCAGAACATTACCGATCTCGCGATCGTCACCAACCAGACTGACGATCCGGTGACACTGGCACGACGGTTTAGCCCGCGCTCGAATGGCGGCTTGCCTCCGGGTGAGCAGGAGCTGCGCATCTTGATTGCCACCGATGTGCTCGCCGAGGGTCAGAACCTGCAAGACGCCCACATCATCGTGAACTATGACCTGCCATGGGCGATCATTCGCCTCATTCAACGCGCCGGCCGCGTGGATCGTATCGGTCAGCAACACGACACAATCCTCGTGTACTCGTTCCTTCCCGCCGATGGGGTTGAGCGCATCATCCGGCTGCGCCAGCGCCTCTTCCATCGGCTCCAGCAGAACCAAGAAGTTATCGGCACCGATGAAACCTTTTTTGGCGAAGCGGCTGCCAATACCCTGCGCGATCTCTACACCGAAAAAACCGGCTCGCTCGACGATGACCTATCTGACGACGATATTGATCTGGCGAGCCTTGCGCTTCAGGTCTGGAAGAGTGCCGCTGCCGACGATCAACGGAAGGCCGTGGCGCTGCCGCCCATCGTCTCGGCAACGCGGGCACTCGCCGAAACCGCCGACGCACGGGAGTTGCCGCAGGGTGTCATTACCTATTTTCGCTACCCCGATGGCACCGACGCGCTGGTGCGCGTGGATGAGCACGGCCGTTTCGTCTCGCAATCGGTTTCGGCTATCTTTCGGACGCTTGCATGCGCACCGGACACGCCACCACTGCCGCGCGCAGAAAACCATCACGAACTCGTTACCCACTGCTTCAACCATGTCATGAAAGAACAGGTCGACCCCGGCGGTCAGCTCGGCTCGCTCCGCAGCGTCCGCCGCAAGCTCTACGACCGGCTCAAAGGCTATCGTGAGCGGCTTCAGGCAAGGCCCACGCTCTTTATCAACGAAACGCTTGAACAGCTTGAGCGTGTGCTCGATATGCTCTGGCGCTACCCACTCCGCCGTGCTGCGCAAGATGCCATCAGCCGGCAGATGCGGCTCGGCATTACCGATGAAGCACTGCTTGACCTTGTGGTGCAGTATGCAGCGAATGAGAACCTCTGCGACGTGACCACCGAGGACACCCAAGCGCCGGTTGAACCGCGCATCATCTGCTCGATGGGACTTGCCCTCACTGCACCGATACCGGTGAACACGGGAGACGATCAACGATGAACAATCTACTTCAACGCATTCAATCGTGCTTGAATGACGCCGGCTCACCACAGAAACTCGGCGAACTCTTCTGCCAAACGCTCAACTGGAGCGCGCCGCGCGGCTTGCTGCCGCGCACGCTCGATCTCGGCGCGCCCATCAACCAGAGCATCACGCTCCAGCCCGTTGCCCGGCTTTCGGGCCTGCCGGTCTATCGCGTCATCTGGCCGGGGGATCGGCTGCCGGGCATCACCGCCCGCCGCGCCGTCCAGCGCGCACTCAAGCCGGTGCATGCCGAGCATGTGCTCTGCTACGTCACCCAAGACGCCCGCCAGCTTGCCTTCACATGGGCGCGTGAGCGATCCGACGGCAAGATCGAACTGCGCACGCTCCCCTACGACGTCGGATCGCCGGCGCGCACCACCGTTGAACGTCTCGCCGAACTGGCATTCACCCTCGACGAGCTGGCCCATGGCGAGCCTCCCATCACCACCCTCACCGACAAACTCAACCGCGCATTTGATGTCGAAGCGGTCACCCGGCGGTTCTTTGCCGATTACAAACAGGTCTTTGCCACCCTGCAACGGCTGCTCTTCGACGCCACCGGCGATAAGGTCTGGGCGCACGATTACGCGCTGCAACTGCTCAACCGGCTGATGTTCCTCTACTTCATCCAGCGCAAAGGCTGGCTCGGCGGCAACCCACGGTTCATCGCCGAGTTCTGGCGCGCATACAAGGCTTCCAACCAGCCCAAGGACACCTTCTTCGAGCGCTGGCTCTCTGTACTGTTCTTCGAGGCGTTCAACAACAC
>NZ_JAAFGM010000070.1 GCF_012931985.1 Candidatus Roseilinea sp. NK_OTU-006 | reverse complement strand
GCCTCAACGACGAGCAACTCCTGCGGGTGGTGACCTATTGGCAGGCGCTCTTTTATGAAGAGGGGCTGGCGCTTTACGAAGAGGGCCAGGATGCCACGGCGTTTTTCCTCATTTTCAGCGGGCGGGTGCGTCTCAGCCAGAAGCGAGGCAGTTATGAAGAGGTCACGTTTCTGGAAGAAGGGGATTACTTCGGTGAAGAAGCGCTCAGCCCCACGCCGTTGGCACGCCGCGCGACCGCTATCGCCGCCGCGCCGCTGATCGTACTGCGCCTGGAAGGGACGGATTACCTGGCGCTGGTGCGCGAATTCCCTGACCTGAGCCCGGCCTTTCGCCTCATCTTGCAAAGTTACCTGCTGGCCTCGCGCCTGCATCTGACCTGGCGCGGGCCGCGCGAGGCGGTGCGTTATGCCGCGCGGCGTCACCTTTTCTTCCTCTTCCTGCGCATCGCCCTGCCGGCACTGGTCACGGCGGCGTTGGTGAGCCTGTTTGCCTTCCTCACCATCGTGGTCTGGCATGGAGCGCTTCTGCCCACCCTGTTGCTGATTCTCAGCCTGGTGGGTGGGCTGGGCTGGCTGGCTTGGTCGGCGGTGGATTGGAGCAACGATTATGTCATCATCACCAACCGCCGCGTCGTGCTGTTGGAACGGGTGCTGCTGCTTTATGAGAGCCGCCAGGAAGTGCCGCTGGAAGCCATTTTGGCCGACGAGGTGCAGACCGACCAGGTTGGCCGCATTCTCAATTACGGCAACCTGATCGTGCGTACCTACACCGGGCAGTTGATCCTGGATCGCCTGGCCGAGCCGCAGTTGGTGCTGGGACTGCTGGAAGAACAGCGTGATCGCGCCCGCCGCGGTCGCCGCCGCGCCCAACGCGAAGCCATTGAAGCCACCATCCGCAGCCGCTTGGGACTGCCCACCGGCCCTTCATCATCCGCGTCAGAAGCGCCGCCCGCAGAGACCGCGCCCCCGCCCCCCAGTTCCACCCAACGCCTGGGGCGAACGCTGGCGCGCCTGTTCATGCTGCGCGAGGAAGTGGGGGATACCATCATCTACCGCACCCACTGGGCGATCCTGCTGGCTAAGACCGCGCCGCCCACCTTGGCGCTAGCCGCGGATATCGCCCTGGTCTGGCTGATCCTGAGCCAGCGTTTGCCCTTGCCACCGCGTTTGGGGTGGATTCTGCTTTTGGTGGGATTACCGGCGCTGGCGCTGTGGTGGCTGTATCAATATGTGGACTGGCGCAACGACCGTTATATCATCACCTCGGACATGATCATTGACGTGTATAAGAAGCCGCTGGGGACGGAAGAAAAGCGCAGTGCGCCATTGCGCAACATCCAGACCATTGAATACGCGCGCAAGACCCTCATCCATCTCTTGCTCAACTTTGGCACGGTCTATATCCGGGTTGGGGATACCCAATTTACCTTTGACGATGTCTATAACCCTTCTGAGGTACAGCGCGAACTGTTCCAGCGCCTGGTGGCGGCCAAACAGCGCGAGGAACAGCGCGCCGAGCAAGCCCAGCGCGAGCAACTGGCCGAGTGGATCGAGTTATATCACCGCGTGGTCAGCAGTCACCCGCCCACCGAATCCGGGCCGAAGCCCTCATCTCCTGCAGAATCGGGGTAAAATAGAAACACGTTTTCGACATGCTTAGAGGTAGGTACACCAATGGCCATTCGCCCCATTGTTACTGTTCCCGATCCGGTCTTGCGGCGCAAAGCCCAAAAGGTGCGCCAGTTTGACGCTGATCTACAGCAGTTAATTGATGATATGATCGAAACCATGCGCGCCGCCCCCGGCGTGGGCCTGGCGGCGCCACAGGTAGGCGTCGCCCAACGGGTCATCGTGGTGGAGTACGGCGAGGACGAGGATGAGGATAAGCCGCCTCGCCTCTATGTCGTGGTCAATCCCGAGATCGTTGAGGTCTCTGCCGAGACCGAAATGGGTGTGGAGGGCTGTCTCTCCATCCCCGACTTGGTAGGTGAGGTCGAACGCTACCGGCGCATCGTGGTCAAGGGGCAGAACCGCCGCGGGCAACCGATCAAACTGAAACTGCAGGGGTGGGTGGCGCGCATCTTTCAGCATGAGATTGATCACTTGGAGGGTGTGCTCTTCACCGACCGCGCCGTGCGGGTGTGGAAGCCCAGCCCTGAAGAAGCCATGGCCGTGGATTGAACCCCGAAGCGCAGCCCTGCCAGGGGGCGCGTAGGACTGTGAGGCGTGATGATCCTGACGCATCTCTCATTGACCAATTTTCGCGCCTTTGCCCGCCTGGATGTGGAGGTACCTCGCCCAACGTTGCTTATCGTGGGTGAAAACGCGCAGGGGAAGACCACCCTGCTCGAAGCGATCTACTACCTGGCCACGCTGACCTCGTTTCATACCGAGAGCGACCGCCAGTTGATCAACTTCCTGGCCGCGCGCGAACCGCTGGCGGTGGCGCGCATCGTGGCCGAATTCGTGCGCGGTGAGACCACCCACCGCCTGGAAGTGCGCCTGATCCAAGATAACGCTGCGCTCAACGGTAACCGCCTGCGCCGCGAAATCCTGGTAGATGGGGTAAAGCGCACGGCGCGTGAGGCGTTGGGGCAGTTCAACGCCGTGCTCTTCCTGCCCCAGATGACCAACATCATTGAAGGGGCCCCCGAAGAGCGCCGCCGTTACCTGAATATGGCGCTTTCGCAGGTGATGCCGGGGTACGCCCAGGCGCTCAGCGATTACGCCCAGGTGCTCAGCCAGCGCAACGCCCTGCTCAAACAACTGGCCGAGCGCGGCGGTGATCTTGGACAACTGCAATACTGGGATGCGCTGTTGGTGGATCGCGGTGCG
The DNA here is from genome assembly GCF_012931985.1 of Candidatus Roseilinea sp. NK_OTU-006. GTDB lineage: Bacteria > Chloroflexota > Anaerolineae > J036 > Brachytrichaceae > JAAFGM01. The sequence goes on along the minus strand of NZ_JAAFGM010000070.1, from coordinate 718 downwards.
CTGCTGATCCAGGCACGCAGTAAGGCGCTGGATGAGATTGAGACGCTGGCGGCGCGCATTCACGACCGCCTGACGCGAGGACAGGAAGTGTTGCGCCTGATCTACCGCCCGGCTTACGATCCGGCGGCGCCGGAGAACGGCCAGATGGCCCTGCGCCTGGACACCGTGGTCAAACGCGATCAAATCAGCCTGAGCCAGATTCAGCAGGGCTTTTTGCGCCGCCTGGAAGCCCTGCGCGGTGAGGAAATCAGCCGCGGCATGACGCTGATCGGCCCCCATCGCGACGAATTTCGCGTGCTCAGCAACGGGATTGACCTGGGGGATTACGGCTCGCGCGGGCAGGTGCGCACGGCGCTCTTGGCGCTCAAACTGGCCGAAGTGGCCTGGATGCGGCTCGGCGATCTCACCAGCTTGGGGATCTGGCCGCCGACCCTGGCGGTGATCGGCAAGGCTGCCGGCACACTAGGCGTGCGGGAGTAAGATTAACGCTCTCGGAAAGGTGACGGCGCTATCAAGTCGAAGCCGAGGCAACTAGCACACACCTTGCAATGCAAATTGGGCCTCCTCTTTTCGCCTTCCCGCACAACGTTTCTCCGGCCATGCCACGCGACGCGTCCCCAAACGAGCCCACCGCGCCTTCTCGACTTTCCGGCCTTGCCGAAACCATGGGTGAGGAGCGCACCGATGCGCTGCTCGTGATGTTCCGTAACGAACTGCA
>NZ_JAAFGM010000069.1 GCF_012931985.1 Candidatus Roseilinea sp. NK_OTU-006 | reverse complement strand
TGGGGAGCGCGCGCGGATCTACGGTGAAGAAGTTGCGACCGGTAGGCAGCACGTGTGCCATGCCGCGCGTGGGCGCTCCGGCGGGACCAGGCGGCACCGGCCGGCCTTCCAGCGCGTCCAACAGATTGGTAATCTCATCTTCGGTGCGTGCAAGGGCCGGTGCGAGGTGGGTGCAAACATAGCGCAGCGCAGCAACAATCCCGGCAGTGTTGGGCGCGGCGGGCAGGTGCGCCTGCACAACGGCCTCGACCTGTCGAGCATCGAAGCCGCTGCTGGCCAGTGCCCGGAGCAGGTCGCGCGCAAGTGCGTCCACCCGCTGCTCGGCTTGGGTCTTGCTGCTGCGCCAGTCATAGACTAATTCGGCACCCAAAGCTGCGGCCACGGCCTGACGCAGGCCGGGCACATCCATGTTGGGCAATCGCAGCAGCGCATGCAGGGTGTCAATCAGCATCTCGCCACAAGGCGCCTGACCCAACGTGTGTAGGCCACAGTGGATTTGCAGGCTCTGCAGCTCGCACAGATAGCCGTCCACATCTTCCATCATGTGGGCGAACTCCTTGCCGCTGAACTCGACGACTCTCACAGGAATGCCTTCGGGGGTCAACGTCTCATCCCAGCTATGGCTATGCTTTGCGTTTTGGCGTTGCAGGATGGCGCCGATTTCTTTGTCCAACCGCGCGCGACAAACCAGCGACCAGATCTGCGATTGCAACATCGGCAGCTTATCGGGGCTGGTGGCTTCACAGGCGTAGTATTCCGTCACCAACTGCGCCAGCTCGGCCAAATCGCCATATAGCTCGGCGGTAGTCTGGGGCGGCATCAGGTGATCCAGAATGACAGCATGGGTACGGCGCTTGGCCTGTGCGCCTTCGCCGGGGTTGCTGACGATATAGGGATAGAAGAACGGAACATCACCGATCAAGGTATCGGGGAAGCAATCGGACGAGGGGCCGACGCCCTTGCCCGGCAGCCACTCCAGCGTGCCGTGGGTGCCCATGTGTACGACGGCATCCGCACCCCAGCCGCCCTGCTCACGTGGGGTGGTCAGCCAACGATAGAAGGCGTGATACTGGTAGCTCGGCGGCAGGTCGGGCGAATGGTAAATGCCCTCAGGGTCATCGGCGTAGCCGCGCGGGGGCTGCAGGGCCACGAGCACATTCCCCAGCTCCAGCGTACTGAAGAGCAAAGCGCCGTCGTGCACAAAAGACGGCCCCGGCGGCCCGCCCCAGCGTTCGTCCAGGTAGCGACGCTGGAAGGGAGTCAGTTCAGCATGCCATTGGGCATAGCGCTCGACGGGGACGCGGCGGGCGTTCTGGCGCTGAAAGTCGAGAAGGAAGTCCGTGTCGTAGCTGCCGCAGGCAATGATGGCGTGCATCAGTGCATCGCCGTCCTCGGGAACATCCGCGAGCGTGTAGCCGCGCTCGCGCATGGCAGCAAAGATGCGCAGCAGCGATGCCGGCCCGTCTAACCCAACTGCGTTGCCGATCTTGCCGGCCTTGGCGCTACTGTTGGTGAGCACGAAAGCCACGCGCTTCTCGGCATTGGGTTTGCGTCGCAGCCGGGCGTAGCCCAACGCCAGGCGCACCAGCCGGGCGATGCGCTCCGGGTCTGGCCGGTATTCCTGCTCGTGCTTGAAGCTGATGGGCACGGTGATCACCCGACCGTCGAACTCCGGCAGCACCACATTCATAGCCGTGTCCAACGGCCCCAGGCCACGCTGTGCGGCCAGCCATTGCTCGCGCGTCATGCCGCTGGTGATGGCCTGCAAGATGGGGAAGCGCGTCTGCGCCGCTACCTCCGGCGACATGGCGAAGCTGACAGTGCTGATCAATACGTCCATCGGTGGCGATTCACCCAGTCCGAAATCACGCACCAGGGTAGCCAGGTCATTGCGACTGCTGACGAACACAGGCAGCGCGTTAGCCCCTTGCGCTTCGATCTCGGCCACGAGCGCATCCACGAAGGCCGTATTGCCGCTCAGCCAGTGGGAGCGATAGAACATTACGCCGATGGTGGGCCGGTCGGGCCGGAGGCGGGCTTGCCAGCGCGCGAAGTCACACAGGCCCCCCAGGGACGGGTGGTAGATGTCCAAACGGGGCTGCGGTTGTGGCGGCGCGAAGCCGTAGCCGGTGGCAAAGTAGTGATCGCTGAGGAAGCGCAGGAGCTGCGCCACATTCTCCGCGCCGCCCTCCTGGAAATAAGTGAAAACTTCACGGGCGATGGCGGGTTCGGTGGAGAGGGCATCCAGTTGCGGGTCGGGCTGAATGGCAGAGACGCACAACAGCACACGGTCGGCCTGGCGGCAGAACTCGGCGATGCGGCGCAGTTGCGGCGCATTGTCCACACCGCCTTCGACGCGCGCCACGATGAGCTGCGCGTCGCGCAATTCGGCGCGCTCGAAGTGCGACAGCGCCTCCGGCCGGCGCAGCGGCTCTAGCGGCAACGGACGCACGGCCGGGAAATCCGCCGGCAACAGTTCGCGCACCCGGCGAACAACCAGCAGGTCGGTGTCAGCATGAGAGAGCACCAGGATGGGCGCGACAACAGCCTCGAGCGAAGCGGGCGTATCGGTCACGGGGACATCGCCAATAACTTGTGCGGATTGTTGGGCCTGCCAAGCGTAGAAATTGAAGACAAAGGGGCGCAGCGCCTCCGGCACGGGCAACAGCCGGTTGGCCGCTAGCATCGCCTCGATGTAATCGTAGAGTGTCAACACCTGCCACTCGGTGTTGAACGACTGAAACCACAAGTTTGTGCCATCGAAGTTCAATAGGACGACGTTCGAGAGCGGGCACGGGCCGAGACAACCGCCGATGGTGAGGTGCAGGCGATGGCGCAGCTTGCGGCGCTCCCACTCATTGTGAAACAACTCCTCCGGCACCGGCGGATGTCCCCGTTCGACGTGACCGCAGCAGCAGCCTTTGCACACAAACAGGTGCCCTGTCTTCAGGATCAGGTTGATGTATTTGCCGTCGCCGCGCAGCACGCGCGTGTGGGGTTGAGAAGTGCGCATCTCAGAACTCGATACCGGGTTGGGCGCGGATGCCCTGGTCGCGGTAGGGGTGCTTCACCTCGCGCATCTCGGTCACCAGATCGGCGAACTCGATCAGCGCTTCGGGCGCGTCGCGGCCGGTGATGATGACGTGGGTCATCGGGGGCTTGTGTGCGGCCAGCCAGGCCACCACCTCGCTTGCATCCAACCAGCCGAAGTGCATCACGTAAGTGAACTCATCCAGCAGGAACACGTCGTATTCGCCGCTGGCGATCTTCTGCTTGGCTACCTCCCACCCGTGCAGGGCTTTCGCCTGTGTTTCATCCAGGTTTTTGCTCGTCCAGGTGAAGCCGTCGCCCATAGGCGTCAGCGCAATGCCCATCTTCTCCAAGGCCTTCAGCTCGCCGTAGGACGATTTCTCGTGCTTGAAGAATTGCACGCCGCCGACGCGCATGTTGCGGCCCCAGGCCCGCAGCAGAATACCCAGCGCGGCCGTCGTTTTGCCCTTGCCCTTGCCGGTGTTGACGATCACCAGGCCTTTGGGCCGGTGGCTGTCTCGCGCGGCTTTG
>NZ_JAAFGM010000068.1 GCF_012931985.1 Candidatus Roseilinea sp. NK_OTU-006 | reverse complement strand
CCGAGAACAAATCCTCCTAAAACCGCCCCCACAATACTTCCAATACCTCCAAGGACCGCCGCAATAAATGCCTTTAACCCCGGAATTATACCCATAAAGGGATTAACCTGGGGGTATTTCATCGCCCACATAATTCCACCCGCCGCGGCAAGCGAAGAACCGATCAGAAAAGTCAGAGCTATCACCCGATCCAGATTTATTCCCATAAGCCGCGTGGTTTCGAAATCACGGGACGCAGCCCTCATGGCTTTTCCAACTTTCGTGTATTTCACAATATATAGAAGTCCCAGAAGGAGGACGATCGTGGTGAGAGGCGTGTATATCGTTAACACCTGAACCTTCAGGCCGTAAATGTCTACTACTCTATCGAACAATGCCGGGCGGGGAAAGGGCTTTGGAACTCCGCCAATGATCACAAGGGCAAGATTTTCAAGCAAGAAGCTCGCTCCTATTGCCGATATGAGAAGAGATATTCTTGGCGCATCTCGCAGAGGCTTATAGGCAAAGCGATCAAGCAAAATTCCCACAATACCCGTAACCATTATCGCCAGCGGGAAGCTGAGATACCACGGAAGAGCAAACAAGGCCATGGCGTAAATAACAGCATAGGTTGCCACCATCAGAAGATCACCGTGAGCAAAATTGATAAGCCTCAGGATGCCGTACACCATCGTGTAGCCGAGCGCGACCAGCGAATACAGGCTGCCGAGCACCAGGCCGTTGAGCACCTGCTGGATGAACGTTTCCATCTTGCCTCCGGCGACGTCGTCCGATGGCGCGCGCGCATGCTAGCAAGCGCACCGACCCTCTCAAAAAAAGACGGCACCCGCAGGTGCCGTCCGTGCCGACTGTCGTCGCTTCAACGCGAGGTCGAGATGTACTCGAGCTTGCCGTCCTTGACCCGGAACATCGAAATGGCGCCGTTTTTGATGTCGCCTTTTTCGTCGAACTGAATCTGGCCGGTGATGCCGGCGTAATTGGTGGCCGGCATGGCGGCGGTGATGGCGGCGCGATCGGCCGAGCCGGCGCGCTTGATCGCATCCGCAATCACGTACACCGCGTCATAGCTGTACGGCGAGTACACCTGCACGTCGGTGCCGAACTTGGCCTTGTACTTCTGCTTGAACTCTTCGCCCTTGGCCAGCTTCTCGACCGCTTCGCCGGCCATCGAGCAGGTGAGGATGCTCGCAGCATCGCCGGCCAGCTTGATGAACTCGGGCGAGCACACGCCGTCGCCGGCGAGCAGCTGCGCTTTGATGCCCAGCTGCTTCATCTGCTTGGCCATCGGGCCGGCGGTGGCGTCCATGCCGCCGTACATCACGACGTCGGGCTTGGCGGCGCGGATCTTGGTCAGGATGGCGTTGAAGTCGGTGGTCTTGTCGGTGGCGAATTCGCGCGCCACGACCTTCAGCCCCTTTTCTTTGGCCACTTTCTCGACCACGTCGGCCAGGCCCTGTCCGTATGCCGTGCGGTCATCGACGATGGCGATCGTCTTCGCCTTCATTTCGGTGGCGGCGTAGTTGGCGAGCACCGCGCCTTGCTGGTTGTCGTTGGCCACCACACGGAACGTGGTCTTGAAGCCCTGCTCGGTCAGTTTCGGGTTGGTGGCCGACGGCGAGATCTGCGTCACGTTGGCGTCGGCGTAGATCTTCGAGGCCGGGATCGACGTGCCCGAGTTCAGGTGACCGACCACCGCGACCACGCCGGCGTCGACCAGCTTCTGCGCGGCGAGCGTGCCCTCTTTCGGGTCGGCCTTGTCGTCTTCGGCCACCAGTTCGAGCTTGAACACCTTGTCGCCGACCTTGATACCGCCGGCGGCGTTGATCTCGTCGACCGCCATGCGGGCGCCGTTTTCGTTGTCCTTGCCGAGATGCGCGATCGGCCCGGTCAGCGGCGCGACGTGACCGATCTTGACGACCTGCTCGGCGGGAGCGGCAGGCGCGGCCTTGGCGGCCTCTTTCTTGGCCGGTTCTTCTTTCTTGCCGCACGCGGCAAGCGCAACCGCCGCGGCGATCGCTAGCGGGGCGACTCTGAGAATGCGTTTCATGCGGTTTTCTCCTCTTTTGTGCCAGTCGATGCAAAACGCTGCACCACCGTTTCTTGATTCCGGCCCGAGCGCGCTGCGACGGCCGGCCCGTTCCGAAAGGGGCGCATTGTAGTACCTGCGGCGTCACATGCCCTGCGATTGCGGCAATTCCCTAGCTTCGGCAAACCCATTGCCTCGGATCCCGCATTTGCGCGCCGGCCTCCGGCGGTGACGCTTAGGGTCTTCGCGAAGCGCCGTGGGACGATCCGTGTGCGGCGACGCGGACGGGAGGCTGGATGGGCGAACCGACGTCTGTGCGCGAGGTCGTCAAAGGAATCGGGGCGCACGTGGCGCCCCGATGCAAGGTCACGCGGCCGCCCACCGCGGGCGGCGCAGTTGTATGGCTACTTGATCGTCAGGACCCACTTGGCGAGAGTCTGCGCCTCCGCTTCGCTCACCTGCGGGTTGGCCGGCATCGGCACCTGGCCCCAGACACCCACGCCGCCCTCGCGGATTTTCTTCGCCAGCTTGGCGACGGCGTCCTTGTCGGCGGCGTACTTCGCTGCGACGTCTTTGTACGCCGGGCCGACCAGTTTCTTGTCGTTGGCGTGGCACGCCATGCAGTTCTTGGCCTTGGCCAGGTCGGCATTGGCGAACGCCGCGCCGGAGACAAGCATCAGCGTGGCTGCGGTGGCAAAAAGGGCTGCTTTCATCGGGGCTCTCCCTCGGCGGGTGGGTTACGGTATCAACGGCGATTCTAACGTCGGGCGGCGCGCGCCGTTGACGCCGCGGTCGGGACCTGCTGCGCATGGCACACCGCCGCTATAGTGACGACCCCGGCCGCGGCAGGTGCGACATGTGGATGCTCTGGATCGCAGTGGCGCTTTTGGTGCTGAAACTGATCGGCATCGGCCCGTTCGGCGATCTTTCCTGGTGGTGGGTCGCGTTGCCGTTTGCGGCCGCCTTCGTCTGGTTCGAAGTCTTTGAGCGTCGCCTCGGCCTGGACAAGAAAAAGGCCTTCGACGAATTGGAGCGCGCCAAACAGGAGCGCATCAAGAAGGCGATGGGCAAGGACAAACGGCTGCGCCGCTAGGCCCGGTCAGCCCGAGCGAGGGCCTGCCGGCCGTCGTGTCATTCGAATAGCCGCTCGTCGGTCACCGCGCCCTTGGATGCGCTGGAAACCAGTTTCGCGAACTTCGCCAGCACCCCGCGCGTGTAGCGGGGCGGCGGCTGTCGCCACGCCGCGCGCCGCCTGGCCAACTCCTCGTCCGAGACGTTCAGCTGCAAAAGCAGCCTGTGGGCGTCGATCGTGATCGAATCGCCTTCCTCGATCAACGCGATGTTGCCGCCGACGTACGCTTCCGGCGCCACGTGCCCGACCACCATGCCCCAGGTGCCGCCCGAGAAACGACCATCGGTGATGAGCCCCACCGACTCGCCCAAGCCCGCGCCGATCAAGGCGGAGGTGGGGGAGAGCATCTCGCGCATGCCGGGGCCTCCTTTGGGGCCCTCATAGCGGATTACGATCACGTCTCCGGGCCGGATCTTGCCGCCGACGATGGCAGCCATGGCCTCAGGCTCGGAATCGAACA
>NZ_JAAFGM010000067.1 GCF_012931985.1 Candidatus Roseilinea sp. NK_OTU-006 | reverse complement strand
ATCACCGACCTGAGGCTGGCGCAGGAGGCCCTGGCCGCGAGCGAAGAGGAGTTTCGCAGTCTGGTCACCAACATCCCCGGCGTGGTCTACCGCTGCGCCCTGGACAAGGACTGGACGGTCAGCTTCGTCAGCCCGCTGATCGAGACCCTGACGGGCTACACGCCGGATGCGTTCATCCAGGGCGGGCGTGGTCTGGTCAGTCTCATTCATCCGGAAGGGCGCGACCGGGTGCTCGGCGAAATCCATCAACAGCTGCGCGAGCGCGGCAGCTTCGTGGCCGAATACCGGATCCTGGACAAGGCCGGGACGGTGCATTGGGTGCTCGCGAGCGGTCGAGCGCATGGCGGCACGGGTGGGCGACGGCCGGATCACCTGAGCGGCGCCCTGTTCGACGTGACCCCCATCAAGGCCGCCGAAGAGCGCCTGCGCCAGACCGCCATCGTCTTCGACAACACCACTGAAGGCATCATGATCACCGATGCACAAGGCGCCATCGTTGCGGTGAACCGCGCCTTCAGTGAGATCACCGGCTATACCGCCGAAGAGGTGCAGGGCAAGCACCCGAACATGCTCTCCTCCGGCCGCCACGACGAGGCGTTCTACCAGGCCATGTGGCAGGCCCTCGAGCAGACCGGCCATTGGCGTGGCGAGATCTGGAACCGGCACAAGAACGGTGAAGTCATTCCGCTCCTGCAGACCATCAGCGCGGTGCGTGATGAGTCGGGTCGGGTGACGGGCTATGTGGCCATGTTCTCCGACATCAGTCATATCAAACAGACCGAGGCCCGCCTGGAGCGACTGGCCTACCACGACGCCCTGACGGGGCTGCCCAACCGGCTGCTGTTCGACGAGCGACTGGAGCACGCCATTCAACAGGCCACGCGGCACGGCGAGCGGCTCGCCGTGCTGTATTTCGACCTCGACCATTTCAAACAGCTCAACGACAGCCTCGGTCACCAGGTCGGCGATACCCTGCTGGAGGCCATCGCTGCGCGTCTCAAGAGACGACTGCACAAGTCCGACACCCTCTCGCGCCGCGGCGGCGACGAGTTCACCTTGTTGTTGGAGAACCTGCGTCAGCCCGAGCAGGCCGCCAACGTGGCGCGCGACATCCTGCGCCACGAGGATGCTTGGTTCGCGCTGAAGCGCTGCTTACTCAGAGGTTCTGTCACGATCGAGGAACCGAACGTGCAGACACAACTGATCACCACGCCAACGTTGGAGCCACAGCCTATCCCGCTGGACGTCAAGGTCATCTTGCTGGGCAACTCGACCGATTACTGGGCGGCCAGCCGCGATGAGGACTTCGGCGCGCTGTTCAAGGTCAAAGCCGAGTTCAGCACGCGCATGCCGCGCACGCCGGAGAACGAGCTGGCCTACGCGTATTTCCTGCGCAACCGCATGCAAGACGAGGACTTGATGGCGTTCGACCGGACGGGCGTTGCAGCGATGGTGGAGCACGGCTCACGCTACATCGAAGACCAGCGCAAGCTCACCACGCGCTTCAGCGAGATCGCCGACGTTGCACGCGAAGCGGCTTTCTGGGCCAAGCGCGCCGGCCGCGCCGCCGTGAGCGCCGAGGACGTGCGCACGGCGCTGCGCGAACGCCGCCAACGACTGAATCGCTATGAGGAAGACCAGCGGGAATACTTGTTGCAAGGCTTCTACTTCGTGCAGACCACCGGCGTCGCCGTTGGGCAGATCAACGCGCTGTCGGTGTTCGACCTGGTCGAGTACGAGTTCGCGCAGCCCAGCCGCATCACGGCGCGCAGCTATCTCACGCGCAGCGGCATCAGCGACATTGACCGCAACGTGAACTTCACCGACGCGACGCACAACAAAGGCCTCGCCATCGTAGACAGCTACCTCAGCGGCCTATATTCGATCGAACGGTCGCTCACGCTGTCGGCCAGTGTCACGTTCGAACAGAGCTACGGCAGCCACGAGGGAGACAGCGCATCGTGCGCGCTGCTGATTGCAATGCTGTCGGCAGTGACCGGTCTGCCCGTCCCGCAGCATTACGCGGTGACCGGCACGCTCGACCAGTTCGGCTTCGTTCGTCCCATCGGCGGGACGAATGCAAAGGTCGAGGGCTTCTTCGATGTGTGCCAGGCACGCGGCCTGGATGGCACGCACGGGGTGATCATCCCGGCGGCTAACGCCGAAGACCTGATGCTGCGCGAGGACGTCGTCGAGGCAGTGCGCGCCGGGCTGTTCAAGGTCATCGCCATCGAGCACGTGGACGATCTGATCGAGTTGATGTTCGGCATGCCGGCGGGCGTACGCGGCGCAGATGGACGCTTCCCGGAGGGCACGCTGCACGCACGCGTCGAGGCGATCCTGCGCGAGATGGACGAGAAGCTCGACGATCAGCGCAAAGGCGACCGGAGCGGCCGAAGTCGCGAGCCCGAAGCGCCGAAGTCCTCTGAACCAGAACCGGAAACGCCGCCTTCCCCACCCGAGCCGCCTGCCGATCCGGTCTCGCCGTCCTCGTAAAGCCGGCGATTCGCACAATTGCAGGGGCGACCGAGTCGTTCGCCCCATCTCTTGCTGGCACACATGAAGCCGCCGGCTCCACGCCTGCCTACATTACCTTGGTCACGTTCAGCCAGGCATCACCCATCTCGGCATTGGCCTTTTCGATGGCCTGCGGCGCGCCCACCACCACCACGCGGCCATGCGCGTTCACATCGTCCAGGATGTCGGCGAAGCGCACGAAGTCCTGCGGCGTGGTGCCGAGCACCTCTTCGCGAATGCGCTGGCGTGCTTCCTCGGTATCGCCGGCTAGGTAGCGCACCATCGAGGTAAAGCCTTTGGCATCGGGCAGCATGTAGTCGTCCATGTCGCCGATCACGCCGATGATCGTGCGCGTCACCTCGTCCTCACTGGGCGGATGCTGACGCAGAAAAGCGGCGGCGCCGTCGTAGTTGCGAAGCGTGCCGAGTAGGTTGGGGTCGCGATAGGAGAGGAAGGTGAATGCGCCGCTGCGCACGTCGAAGGTGCAGAAGCCACCGTAGGCGCCACCCTGCATGCGCACGCGCTCCCACAGATAGCCGGTGCGCAGGTAGTTCTGCACCGGCAGCCACGTCCCGCTCAACTTGTGGCCGAGCGCGTATAGATCCACGCCCTTGCCCACATAGTTCACCTGCGCCGGGATGGTCAGCCCTTCGTTGACCGTGTCGGCGCCATCGGGCCAATCGGAGGACTGATGATTGGTGAATGGTAATTGGCCGATGAAGTCGCGCAGCTTCGGTTGAAGCGCGTCCCAGTTCTTCGCGTCGAGCGTGACGTTGGCGACCATGCTCTGGCGCGTGATCAGCCGGTCGCGCACCCGAATCAGCCGGGCCAGCACCCTGTCCCAATCGCGCTCCACTTGTTCGGCCAGCCGGCGCAAGAAGAAGAGCTGGCTCACGCCGCCGATCTGCTCGGCAGCCCAGTCGGACCGGCTAAAAGCCGACCGCAGGCGAACGTTGACGAACGCATGGCCGTTGGGGACGAGGCTGCTCTCCATGCTGGCCTTGTTCTCCAACACGATCTGTTTGAAGCGTTCGCGGTTGTCGAGTCGGGCGTTCCGCAGCACGTCGCGCAGGATGTCGAGCAGGTCGTCGAACTGGGCGACGGTGCTCTTGGCGC
>NZ_JAAFGM010000005.1 GCF_012931985.1 Candidatus Roseilinea sp. NK_OTU-006 | reverse complement strand
CATGTGCCGGACAAGGAGAACGCCCAAAAAAACGCCAGCGCAAGCCGGGCCGACGCAAGTCGCGCCGCTGGGTGGTCGAAGTGACTCATTCATGGCTCAATCGCTTTCGTCGGTTGCTGATTCGCTGGGAGAAGAAGGCGAGCAATTATCTGTCCCTGCTGTTTTTCGCCTGCGCCATCATCTGTTGGCGCAAATGCGAGGTTTAGAGATAGGCTCTTACTGAAAGACCAGGGGACCAAGCCCAGCGCTCGACCTCGGTGGTGGGTTGTCGTTCACAGGGGGGATGAACGACGGGGGGACTCCAAGGTCTGAGATAGACCTGATCCCCTGGCTTTTCAGTAACGCCACTATTTTACCTCACTATACGTTAGCAAATCAGCGCTACGCGCAGTCATGCTTTTTTCCCTTATCCTTTGATCGCCCCCATGCGCACGCCCTCTAGAAAATACCTCTGAAACGCCAGGAAGAACACGATCGTCGGCAAGGCCGCCAGCGCCGCGCCGGAGAAAATCACCCCCCAGTCCGTCATGAACTCGCCCTGCAGATTGGCGACGCCGACGGTTAGGGTGTAATTTTGCGGTGTATTCAGCACGATCAACGGCCACAAAAAATCATTCCAAAAGCGCACAAAGGTAAAAATGGCCAGCGAGGCCACTGCCGGCTTACACAACGGCAGAATGATCTCCCAAAAGATGCGCAGCTCGCCGGCGCCGTCCACGCGCGCCGCTTCCTCCAACTCCGAGGGCAGCGTCTGAATGTACTGGCGCATGAGGAAGATGCCAAACACCACCGCCGTGCCGGGCAAGATCACCCCGCCCAGCGTATCCACCAGGCCTATGCGGCGCGTGATGAGATACAAGGGAATCAGCGTCACATGAACGGGGATCATCAACGTGCTGAGCAACACCCAAAATAAAAGGTTGCGCCCCGGGAAGCGCCGCTTGGCGAAAGCATAGCCGGCCATGGTGTCGAAGATCACGTGCCAAGCCGTGATCGCCAACGCCACGACCAAGCTGTTGAGCATCCAATTTGCGTAATACTTGGTCCCGCCCAGCAAACGCGCAAAGTTATCCAACCGAAAGGCGGGGACGAGGATCGGGGTAAGCGGCGGCGTGCCCGAAATCGGCGTGAACGCATTGGCAAACAGCCAATACATCGGGAACAGGGCGACGACAGCGGTGACCACAAGGACCGCCACGGCCGCCCACTTGCCCCATATCGCCGACCAGTGCAGTCTGCGCCGGCGCTGCGCCGGGCGAACGCCGGCGCGCACGTGACCGATGGGTTCAATCATCAGAACGCCGTCCTACGCGCGTCGCGCAGCTAATACTCCACATCGCTGCGCAACAATCGAAACTGGACAACGGCCACCGCAGCGATCATCACAAACAACACAAACGCCTGGGCCGAGGCCACGCCGAAGTTCAAATCTTTGAAGCCGTTGTTGTAAATCTGGGTCACGATGGTTTGCGTGCTGTTGCCGACGCCGCTGGGCACCATCACGTAGATGCGCTCGAAGACCTCGAAGCTGGCGATGGTGTAGATCACCACCAAATAGAGCGTGGTGGATTTGATGAGCGGCACGGTGATGTGCCACCATCGTTGAATTGGGCCGGCGCCGTCCAGCTCGGCGGCCTCGTAGTACTCGCGCGGGATGCTGCCCATCGCAGCGCTGAACAGCACCACGGCCGTCGCCGGCACGGTGAGCACCGCCGAGAGCGTTACACTGCCCAGCGCGATGTCCGGGTCGGAGAGCCAGCGCACCGGCGGCAGGCCCACCCAGCGCAGCACATAGTTGGCAAAGCCCCACTGCGCGTTAAAAATGTAGGCCCAAGTCAGCCCGATGATCAGCGCGCTGGTCACCGCCGGCAGGTAATAGGCCGCCCGAAAGAAGGTGCGCAACCGGTGGCTCAGCGGCTGGATCAGGCTGGCCAGCACCAACCCCACCAGAATGTTCGAGGTCACGGTGAACACCGTGTAGATCAGCGTGTTCCGGATGGCGCTGACGAACACACCCCCGAATTGCGTGAAGGCGGTCAGGTAGTTCTTGTAGAACGGCGTCATCCAGCGGCCGCCGCGCACCAGGCTGTATTCTTGGAACGAGATGACGAGCGCCCACACCACCGGCGCCAGCACGAACACGGTAAACGTGAGCAAGCTGGGCAGGATGAAGGCATAGCTCCAACCGTGCCGACGAATGAAACGACGCAGGCCAGTCATGGGCTGATCCAACTATGACGGTGTGGGGAGGGGCGCAGCGCATGCCGCAGCCCTCCCCCACCCCTCTATCGTTCGGCGATCATTGTTCGGCGATCAGCGCGTTGGCTTCTGGCGCAATCTTGGCCATGGCCTCGCGCGGGTCGGCCTTGCCGAACACGATGTTCTGATATTCGGGATGGAACAGCCGGGTGAGCTTCGGCCATGCCGGCGTGAGCGGGGTGATCCACATGTAGTCCAGCATCGGCACGAACTGATCCAAGGGCGGCGCGACCTTCACCGACCGCCGCGCAGCGGGGGCCAGGTAAAAGCCGGTGGCGGCGGTCTCGCTGGGCGGCACGTCCTCTTGCACCTCGGCGCTGGTCAGATAGCGCGCCAGGTCCATCGCCGCCTGCTCCTTCACCTTGTCGCTCGTCGCTGCCACAGCAATCACACCGATCGCCCCCACCGTCAGCCGGTTGCCGTTCACACTGGGCAGCGGGTAGATCGCGAAGTTGATCTTGTCGGCCTTGAGTTGTGGGCTGAAGCCGGTGGCGTCCACGATCATGCCGTATTGCTTATTCTTGAAGCCGCCTTTCACGTCTGCGTCTTTTTGCGAACCGAAGTCGGGCGGCGTCACCTTGTGTACCAACGCCAACTCGGCAAAGCGTTTCAGGCCGGCCGCAGCCTTGTCGCTGTCAAAGCCGAATTTGCCGTCCACGATGGGGCGCACGCTGGGGTCCTCGTTCATCCACAGCCCCCAGGTGTTGATCACGCCTGGGTCAATGAAGCCGCTGAAGCCATACACCTGTTCGCCGTTGGCGCGCTGGAAGGTGAGCTTCTTGGCAGTCTCGACGAATTGATCCCATGTCCAGTCTTTCGGCGGCAGCGGCACGCCCGCTTCCTGGAACACGTCCAGATTCAGATAGATGCCCATCGGCACCACCCACAACGGCCATGCGTATGCTTTGCCATCTTTGAGCCGGACGGCATCGAGCGTATTGGGCAGGATATCGGCTTTGTCGGCGTCGGTGAGATAGTCGTCAATCGGCGCGATCAGGTCGTCTTTGACGAAAGCCGGCAGGCGGTCGGACGGCAGGCGCAGCACGTCAATGCCCTGGCCGCTCTGCAATGCGGTGGTGAGCTTGGTGAACCCTTCGTCGTTGGGCGGGTAGCCGGTGATCTCGACGTTGATGTCGGGGTTGTCGGCCTCAAACTGGGCGATGGCCAGGTCGAAGGGGTTGGCGAATTGATTGCCCGGCGTGTAGCCCAACACCCACAAGTTCAGCGTGCCTTTGTAGCCGCTGTTGCTCTTGCGCAAGCCGCCTTTAGGGGTAGCAGCCGGCGCCTGGGGCGCGGCAGGCGCTTGGGTAGCAGCCGGCGCCGAGGCCTCGGTCGCGGCAGGGGCTTGGGGCGCCGCCGGCGCTGTAGGGGCAACCGGGGCGGCGCAGGCGCTCAACAGCACGCTCATTGCGCCGGCCATGCGGATCAAGATTGAAACGCGCTTGTTCATGGATTTCACACTCCTCCTCGTCATGGTGAATTCAACCGCTGGGTTCAGCCGCCAGGCTCAACTCAGCGTAGAACACGTATTTATCTCCGCGGTAGTACGATTCCACGGTCTCGAACGGACAGCCGTGTTGCGAGTATGTCGTGCGATAGAGGTGCAGCACCGGGCTGCCGACGCGCACGCCCAGCACCTTCGCTGCCTCAAGCGGACAGGCAACCGCCTCCAACTGCTGTTCAGCCCGTGTGGGGATCACCCCATACTTTTGAGAGAGCAAATGGTACAGGGATTGGTTGGTCAGGTCTTCGCACAGAATATCCCGGCATAGCGTCGCGCTCAAGTGGGCAGTCTCAACCGCCATCGGCTCGCCGTTGGCGGTGCGCAAGCGTTGCAATAGGATCACCTGCCGATGACGGGCGTCCAAGCGCAAGCGATGGGCCACCGCCGCCGTGGCGCGCGTCACCGTCAACTGCAACACCACCGAGCCGGCCGTCTTGCCGCGCTCTTGCATGTCTTGCGTGAAGCCGGTCAAGCGCGTTAAATGTTGCGCGATGCGCGGCGGCGCGACAAACGTGCCGCGGCCCTGATCGCGCACCAAGCGGCCCTCCATCTCTAGCTCCGCCAGCGCCTGGCGCACGGTAATGCGGCTGATGCCAAAGCGCTCGCACAATTCTCGCTCCGAGGGCAACTGCATCCCCGGCGACCATGCGCCAGAATCGATCTGCGACAGAATCACCTCCTTGAGCTGGCAATACAACGGCGTGGGATCACGCTTATCCAAGCTGGGGACGGATTGCCAGGTGTTCATGATGTCATGACCAGTTGGTATTGTAGCCTACCCCCAGCCCTGGTCAAGCCTTATGCATACAGCAGGGCAAACGCGCGTTGCCGGTGAAATTCCTGCTCTGACGCGCGCCACAGCGCAACGATCTCTGCAACCGAGGCGCCGGCCTCCAGGCCGGCGCGCGGCGCACTGGTCCCCATCAGCAAATCAAAATGCGGCGCACGGCCCTCCCAGCTCGCCGGCAAAAACGCGAAATCGCCCGGCGCCATCGTCCGACACGCCGCGACGAGGTGCAGGCCCATCCGCACCGGCTGAAGCGCCTCGCGATCCACGACATGCACCTGAACACCCTGACACAACCGGCCGGCGTGCTTGCCGGCGCTGGGGATGAACTGCGCAGGCCGGAAGCGCACCCCCGACAGGCCGAGCGCGTTCAGCGACCGCGCCAGGCCGTAGGCATCCAACCACGGCGCGCCGATCAGCTCAAACGGCAGGGCGGTGCCGCGCCCTTCGGAAAGCGTGGTGCCTTCCACCAGGCAAGCGCCCGGATAGACCGTCGCGGTGCTCACATGCGGCATGGCCGGCGATGGGGGCGCCCAAGGCAAACCGGTATCGTCGAACCACATCGCCCGCCGCCAGCCTTCCATCGGTATTACAGTCAGGTCGGCGCGCAGGTTGCACTCCGCATTCAGCCAGCGCGCCAACTCGCCCATCGTCATGCCGTGACGCACCGGCAACGGAGCGACGCCGACGAACGACTCAAAGCCCGGTTCGAGCAACGGGCCTTCGATGGCGAGACCGTTGATCGGGTTAGGCCGGTCCAACACGATCACCGGCAACCCGAATTCCCCGGCGGCGGTCAGCACGTGGAAGAGCGTGCTCAGATACGTGTAAAAGCGCGCGCCCACATCCTGCATGTCGAACACCAGCACATCCAGATCGTTCAACATGGCCGGCGTCGGGCGGCGCGTCTCACCGTATAAGCTGTATATCGGGATGCTGAAGCGGGGATGTACGCTGTGGGCGACCGGGTCGGCGTCGGCTTCAGCGCTCTCCAGGCCGTGCTCTGGCGCGAAGAGCGCCCTGAGCGCAACGCCAGACTCGACCAGCGCATCGGGCGCAGCTTGCAGGTCAGGCGTCACCGCGGCGGCATGCGTGACCAGGCCAACGCGCTTGCCGCGCAACATGCCGCCCTTTTCGTTGACCAGGCGATGTAAACCGGTGATGACCACAGCGCACATTTATACCCGGGTCATAGGGACGTGAGACCATCCGGCGCACACAACCTACGAACGCAGCGTGCCGCGGCACGGATAAAAAAGATGACGCGGTCATGGGATTACCCATGACCGCGCCTTCATCAGGAACAGGCTAAGTGCAACAGGCGTATCACATATTCTTGATGTAGGTGGTGAACCAAAATTCGCCGAGTCCGTAATCGTCTGGCCAGTGTGATCCGCGCACGCCGATCTTGTCCGGCTCCATGCCTGGGCCGGTCACCTGCGGTTTGATGAGGTAAGGAATGCGCTCGTGATACAGCGGGCAGATGACGAACTGCGACAGGACCATCTTCTCGGCCTCGTAGAACTTGGCGTCGCGCTCCTCCTTGGGACCGGCGTAGGCGGCTGCCTCGTTAAACATAGCGTCATAGGTTTCGTTGTTCCAGTTGGTCAGACGGTTGGAGGTGAAGACGCCGAGCATGTTGGATTGATCGAGATAATCCATGCCGTATGAGTCCACCCACACCGCAGCGGCACGGTTGGTACGCACTTCCTCGATGAACACGCGCCAGTCACGATTGACCACTTCGGCTTCAATGCCGAGTTGATTCTTGACTTCAGCAGCAAACCCCTGGGCGATGAGCGAAGCGGTTTGACCACCGATGGGGGTAACGGGAATCTCCAGCTTCGGAAAGCCCTGGCCGTTGGGATAGCCAGCTTCGGCCAAGAGCTGTTTGGCTTTCTCTACATCGAACGGCTGGATAGTCTTGGCTTCGGGCGAGTTCTCCCACGAGCCAGGGAAACCAGCAGCCAGGAAGGTATACGCAGGAACGCCGCCTCGGCCGGCCACCGCTTGCACAATCGGCGCGCGATCAAAGCACATGCTCAACGCCTGGCGCACACGGATATCGTCGAACGGCTTCATGGCAAAGTTAAAACCGACGAAGTAGGTGCGGAAGTCGCCGTACATCCAATACACTTGATCAGCCAGCGAGGGGTCGGCCTCGGCTACGCGCCCGGTAGTCGCGTCGGTGCGCATCCACAGCACATCGCTGGATTGGAATGCGGTGACAGCGTCAATGGCTGCCGGCACTTCGCTGACGAACTTGGTGTACCACGGGATCATCTCCGCCGGGCCGGTGTACTTCTCGTTCAACTCCAGCACAAAACGCTTGTCCTTCGACCACTCCGTCAGTTTGAGCGGCGAGCACGTCACCGAAGTGGCTACGTCGTTGTTGTAAAACTTGCCGTGTTTCTCCAAGGCGGCCTTGCTTAACGGCACCGACCAGATGAGCTGCGACGGCAAATACGGCGCCGGGGTGGTGGCCTCAAATTCCAGGGTGTAGTCGTCCAGCGCTTTCACGCCAATCTCGCTGACCGGCACTTTGCCGGCAGTGGCTTCGCCCCAGTTCTTGAGGTTCAAGTAATACCAGGCAAAGTCCCAGGCGTGCTCCGGACTAGCGCCAAGTTGGAAGGTGGCTACATAGTCATGCGCTGTCAGCTCGTTGCCGTCGGACCACTTGATCCCTCGACGGAGCTTAAAAATCCACTTCTTGCCGTCCTCTGCTGGGCTCCAGCTTTCGGCGGCAGCGGGCAACAGATCGTAGTTCTTGTTGAAGCGCACCAAGCCAAGGCTATACGGGGAGGTGAGGCCGCTGGATTGATACATGGAGATGAAACGGTCAAGGGTATATGGTGTGCCACCGAACACGACCATGACCTGTTTATCGAGCGGCGCGGCATCGGGCGGCAGCACTTTGCCCAGCACATTCGCTTGTGGCGCTGTGGTTGGGGTGGGCACGGCCGGAGTAGCAGGACCTTCATACACCGCCGGCCCCGACGGCCGGCCTGTCGGGGCCGCGCAAGCTGCCAGGCCGGCGGCCACGCCCATGCCGGCCAGTCCCAGAAACGTCCTTCGGGTCATCTTTTGTTTGCTCATAATTTGGTTAACCTCCTCTTACTCGGCCATAGTCGAATGTCGAACTACGACGCGGTAAAAACCAAAACCTATCGTTTGCCGCGGCTAGGATCTAAGGCATCTCGCAGGGCATCGGCCAGGAACATGAAGCTCAACGTCGTGGTGGACAACGCCAGCAGCGGGAAGAGGATCAAGTGCCAAAACAAGCGCAACGTGGGGATGCCATCGCTAATCATCTTGCCCCAACTCGGGATCGGGTCGCGGATGCCCAAACCCAGGAAACTCAAGCCGGCTTCAGCATAGATTGTGCCGGGGATGCCCAGTGCTACGGCGATGATGAGCGCGGTAAGCGAATTGGGCAACAGGTGACGCAGGGCGATATGCCACGAGCCGGCGCCCAGCGCCTGCGCGGCCAGGACGAAGTCGCGGTTGCGCAAGCGCAAAACTTCGGCACGCATAATGCGCGCGTAGCCGATCCAGGTAGTCACCATCAGCGCGAAGATGAGCTGGGGAATGCCCGACCCCAGCGCAGTAACCAAAAACAAAGCAAATAGAAAGCCTGGCAGAGCATTGAAAACCATCACAATCGCGTTGAGCACGTTCTCAACCACACCTCGCTTCAAGCCGGCCAAAAAGCCAAACGGCACACCAACCAGCAGTGCCGCAAGCTGTACAGCAAATGCGACCAACAATGATGCACGCGTCGCATAGATCAAACGAGACAGCAAATCGCGGCCCAGCAGGTCGGTGCCCAGCAGATGCTTAGCGTTGGGAAACTGTCCGGCGTCCTGAATGTTGGACTGATCATAGCCATACGGAGCCAGCACAGGTGCGAAGATCGCAACCAGGATCAGCAGGATAACGATGACGGCGCTGACGGTCGCCGGCTTATTACGCTTCAGCCGGCGCCAGGCTGCTCCAAACGCACCGCCCGATATTGCGATTTGTGACCCAACCGTTTTACCGATTACGCTACCAACGGACGCCGTAGATGCCATGCTTATAACTCCACGCGCGGATCCAACTTAACATAGAGTATGTCAGTAACGAGCAGCGTGATGCCCCAAATTACAGCCATAATTAGGGTCAGAGCCATCACCATTGGATAATCTCGGTTGACCGAGCTACTGACCAGATACTGTCCCAGGCCGGGGATGCGAAAGGTGGTCTCAATAAATACCGAGCCGGTCAAGATGAGTGGAATGGTCGGGCCGAATACGGTGACCAGGGGAATCATCAAGTTCTTGAACACATGCCTGGGGATGATCAAATGCTCGGCCAGCCCTTTGGCCCGCGCCGTGCGTACATAATCTAACCCAAGTTCGTCGAGCGTTAGCCCGCGAATATAGCGAATCAAGGTGGCGGTCGGCCCAAGGGCATAGGCGATTACAGGAAGCACGAGATGCTCCGGGCCTCCCCAGCCTCCCGAAGGGAGCAGCCGAATGCGCGCAGAAAATGTTAAGATCAGCGCTACAGCGATGACAAAGCCGGGGATCACCGTCATCGAGGTGGCGAAGGTGTTAATAATGAGGTCCAAGAACGAACCTTTGTGCTTCGCCGCTAGAATGCCCAACCACACACCCAACGGCAAGCTAATTGCAATCGTAATGCCGCCCAAGATAAGCGTAGGCCCCCACACCCGCGCGATCAAATCCTGCACTCGCTCAGTAGGGCTGAAGAAGGAATAGCCAAAGTCACCCTGGAGTGCATTGCCGACGTAAGCGATATAGCGCTCGAATATCGAGCCGGTCATACCGTACTTGCGCAAAATGTTCTCACGCTGGGCGCCTTGCAAGGGCATCTGGCGTTCCTCGAATGGCCCACCAGGCACGCTATACATGATGACGAACGTGATGACCGAGATGACAAAGACGACGAAGACCAGCGCCAAACATCGGCGGATGACATACCCAACCATGCAAGCAAGACTGTATCCTGTTAGCCCAAAATTAGGCGAATAATTTAGCAAAGTCACGACAGAAGTCAAATGTGTTTCATCAGAAGACCAGAAGGCAGCAAAGTGGATTGGCTATGCATCGGAGCATCTCTCGCGCTGACGGCATCGGGCTGCTGCCGGCTACAATCCAGCCCATGCTCATCCTCGGTCTGATGTCCGGCACGTCGGCCGATGGGATTGACGCCGCCCTGGTCGAGCTGAGCGGCGCGCCGCCCCAGTTGAGCTGGCGCATCGTTCATCTGAGTTCGACGCCCTACCCACCTGCGCTGCGCGATGAGCTGTTCGCCTGCTTCCGCCCGGAAACCGGCACGGTGGACCGACTCTGCGCGCTGAATTTCGCGATTGGTCGCGCGTTTGCCGAGGCTGCCCTGCGCTGCATCGCCGAAGCCGGCCTGCAACCCGGCGACGTCCAGCTCATCGGCAGCCACGGTCAGACGCTTTGGCACATCCCGGCCGGCGCGCACGCCTCAACATTGCAACTCGGCGAAGCCGCCGTCATCGCCGAAGCCACCGGCATCCCCGTCGTCAGCAACTTTCGTGCGCGCGACATGGCGGCCGGCGGGCAGGGCGCCCCGCTCGTGGCCTACGTGGACGCGCTGCTGTTCAGCGACGCTGCGCTCACCCGCACGGCGCTCAACATCGGCGGCATCGCCAACTTCACCTACCTCCCTGCGCACAAGACATCGGGCGCCGGCGCGCCGCAGGAGCACGACGCCGCACAAGCGTTCGCCTTCGACACCGGCCCCGGCAACATGCTGATTGACGACGCCGTGCGGCGGCTGACCGAAGGCGCACAAAGCTACGACCGCGACGGAACGCTTGCCGCGCGCGGGCGCGTGCACGAGGGGTTGCTCACCGAATTGATGGCGCATCCCTACCTCGCACAGCGCCCGCCGAAGACCACCGGCCGCGAGATGTTCGGCGCCCCCTTCGGCGCACAGGTGTGGGCGCGCGGCATGGCGCTCGGCCTAAGCGGAGAAGACATCATCGCTACCCTCACCATGTTCACCGCCGCCTCGATCGCCCAGGCGCATCGCGACTTCCTGCCGCAGCCCCCCGATGAAGTGATCGTCTCCGGCGGCGGCGCACGCAACGCAACGCTTGTGCGCTTCTTGTCACAAGCGCTCGCGCCGGCCCGCGTGCGCCTATCGGATGAACTGGGCATGCCGGCCGAGGCCAAGGAGGCCATCGCCTTCGCCGTGCTGGCCTACGAAACCTGGCATGGACGACCCGGCAACCTGCCCGCCGCGACCGGTGCGCGGCATCCGGTGGTGCTCGGCAGCATCACGCCCGGCCGCCCAACGGCCCCAGACAAACCGCCCCATCCGGCCGACGCCGTGACCGAAGCGGTGAATCCGGCCACGCGCGACATTGATCGGCGCAGCACGCTGGAGATCGTGGATGCGATCAACGCCGAGGACCGGCGCGTGGCCGAAGCGGTCGCCACGCAGCGCCTGGCGATGGCTCAAGCGATTGACGCCATCGCTGCGCGCATGCAGCAGGGCGGGCGGTTGATCTACGCTGGGGCCGGCACTTCGGGCCGGCTGGGCGTGCTGGACGCCAGCGAGATGCCCCCAACCTACAATGCGCCGCCGACGCAGGTGATGGGGCTGATTGCCGGCGGGCCAGCAGCCTTGACCGCCTCGATTGAAGGCGCAGAGGACGACGCCGAACAGGGGCGCGCCGATGTTTCCGCCCTCAACGTAGGCCCGCGCGATTGCGTCATGGGCATCGCCGCCAGCGGTCGCACGCCCTATGTGTTGGGTGCGCTGGCCGAGGCCAGGGCGCGCGGCGCGCTCACGCTGGGGCTGACCTGCAACCCCGACACGCCGCTGCACCGCGCCGCCGACATCGTGATCGCCCCAGTGGTCGGGCCGGAGGTCATCAGCGGCTCCACCCGCATGAAAGCCGGCACCGCCACCAAGATGGTGCTGAACACCATCAGCACCGGCGTGATGATCAAGCTCGGCAAAACCTTCGGCAACCTCATGGTGGACTTGCAAGCCACCAACCACAAGCTGCGCGAGCGCGCCCGGCGCATTGTGGCCCAAGCCTGCGGCCTCTCGCCAGAGGCGGCAACAGACCTGCTGGCCCGCTGCCATGGCGAGGTCAAAACGGCGATCGTGGCGCACCTGGCACAGGTTTCACCCGACGCAGCTCGCCTGCACCTGGCAGAAGCCCACGGCAACGTGCGCCGAGCGATCGAGAAGATACAGGGGCAATCCCTTTGAGCGGGGAGACAGGGATTCGAACCCTGGGTCCAGTTTTACCCGGACAACCGCTTAGCAGGCGGCTCCGTTCGTCCACTCCGGCACCTCCCCAGAGGTCAGATTGTCAGAAGTCAGATATCAGAAGTCAGATATCAGAAGTCAGATCGTGGATGTCCGACCTTCTGACTTCTGACCCTCTGCTTTCCGACGGAAAGGGTGAGATTCGAACTCACGGTGAGGCGAAGCCCCACAGCGGTTTTCAAGACCGCCGCCTTAAACCACTCGGCCACCTTTCCCTATCATTGACCCAACGCCAGTGGGGGCATATCTTAGCACAAAATGCTAGAATTCTCGTCGCCACTCCGTGTGGCGAACGGTGAGTCGCAGGCTCATCAGCGGGGCGGTGGCGAAATGGCAGACGCCGAAGACTTAAAATCTTCTGCTGCGAGAGCAGCGTGTGGGTTCGAGTCCCACCCGCCCTATTTGCTGTGGTCGGCGCGCGGCGCGCAGATCAAGTTGCAGGAGACGAGCCTGCCTGTGGACGGCTTCAGTCGCAACCGGTGCCCAGCAGCTTGAGCTGGCTATTGATTTCTTGCTCACCCTGCCCCCGACTGACGAAGATATACGTGCCATCCGGCTGCATCAACCGCGCCTTGACGTTGTCGCGCAGGCCCAGGTCGAGAATCTCGACTTTGATCCGGCGCTTGATGGATGGATCGAGGATGGGATAGACCGTTTCGACGCGCCGGTCGAGGTTGCGTTCCATCAGATCGGCGCTGCCGGAGTAGATCTCTTCGTCGCCGTTGTTACGGAAGTAATACACCCGGCTGTGCTCCAAGAAGCGGCCGACGATGCTGACCACGCGGATATTCTCGCTCAGATTCGGCACGCCGGGCCGCAGCGAGCACATACCGCGCACGAGCAGGTCCACCTTCACGCCTGCCTGCGACGCACGATACAGCAGATGAATCATCTCCGGATCCACGAGTTGGTTCACTTTGAAGATCAGGTGGCCGCCGCCGTGCCGCAAGTGATGCGCGATCTCGCGCTCGATCAGCTCGGTCATCCGCCTGCGCAGCGTCACCGGCGCGACCAGCAGCCGGCGATATGACTTTTGTCTGAAGTAGCCGGTCAGGTTGTTGAACAGTTCGGCCACGTCCTGACCGATCTCCGGGTCACAAGTGAACAGGCCGAGATCGGTATAGACGCGCGCGGTGCTGGCGTTGTAGTTGCCGGTGCTCAAGTGGACGTAGCGACGAATCTCGCCATCGGGATCGCGCCGCACGACCATGCAGGCTTTGGCATGCACTTTGTAACCGGGCAGGCCATAGACCACGTGCACGCCCACTTCTTCCAGCGCGCGCGTCCACTGAATGTTGTTCTCTTCGTCAAAGCGCGCCTTCAGTTCCACCAGCACGGCGACCTGCTTGCCGTTCGTGACCGCTTCCATCAGCGCCTCGACGATCGGCGAGTTTGAGCCGACGCGATACAGCGTCTGCTTGATGGCGAGCACGTGGGGATCGCGCGCGGCAGCGCGCACGAACTCCACCACGGGGGCGAACGAGTCGTATGGGTGATGCAACAGCACATCACCGCGCCGAATACGCGCGAAGATGTCTTCGGAATTGTTCCAATCGTTAGGGATACGTGGGGACAGCGGCGGGTCTTTCAACTCCGGCAGCGGCAAGCGATGCAGTTCCCACAAGCTACTCAAATCCAATGGGCCGGCCAGCCGAAAGACCTCGTCGCTGGATAGGTTGAGGTTCTCCGTGAGGATGTCGCACACTTCCTGCGGCATATCGTGCACCACTTCCAGACGCACCACGCTGCCGAAGCGACGATCTCTGATCGAGCGCTCGACGGTCGAACGCAAATCGTCGGCTTCGTCTTCCTGAATCTCGATGTCAGCGTCGCGCGTCACGCGGAAGGCATAGGTGCCGGCGATGTCCATATCCGGGAAGAGCGCACCGACGTTCGCCGCGATGATCTGATCCAGCCATGCGAAGCAGCGCTCGCAGCGCTCGTCCTCGGCGCAATCGTTCAGCGGGAAGAAGCGAGGCAGCAAAGGCGGCACCTTCACCCGCGCAAAGTGCAACCGACCGCGCGAGCCTCGAATGACGACGGCCAGGCTGAGGCTGAGGTTGCTGATGTGGGGGAACGGGTGCGCCGGATCCACGGCCAGCGGCGTGAGGATGGGGAACACCGTGCGGTGAAAATACGCCGTCGCCGTGGCGCGCTGCGCGTCGGTCAGCTCGTTCCAATCCAGGACGCAGACGCCATGATTCGCCAACGCCGGCTGGATCACGTCGCACCAAGTGCGCAGATGCTCGGTTTGCAACGCGCGCACGCGCTCGTTCACCAGCGCCAACGTCTGCGCCGGCGGAATCCCCTCCGGCCCTGGCCGAGTAATCCCCGCCATCACCTGCTCGCGCAGCCCGGCGACGCGAATCATGAAAAACTCGTCCAGGTTGGTTGCGAAGATGGCCAGGAACTTGGCGCGCTCAAGCAATGGATGGGTGGGGTCCTGCGCTTCCTGCAACACACGCCGGTTGAACTCCAGCCAGCTCAATTCGCGGTTGATCAACTGCCCCGAAAGATGCGCCGCCGTCATACTGCAAGATTGTAGCCGAGCGCGCCTCTCAAGCATGCCATCACCGCCTTTGCTACACTCATGGCGATGACCGATAGCCCGCGCTGGCTGGAACTCAGCCTTGAAGCCGATGCCGAATTAGCCGAGGCAATCAGCGAGGCGCTCTTCCCCTACGTCGAAGGCGGCGTGGCTCTGGAGCAGACCCACCGGCACCCCCTGGGCGGTGAAATCGCCAGCCGCTGGGAGGACGAGCGCGCCGAAGGGCCGATCATCGTGCGCGCCTATTTACCCGACGATGAAACGCTGGCCGAACGCAAGCGCAAAGTCGAAGAGGTGCTCGCCTACCTGAACATGGTGCGTCCCACGCCCCAGCCGACCTATCGCATCGTCGCCCAATCGGATTGGGCCGACGCATGGAAGGCATCGTTCAAACCGCTGCGCATCGGTCGGCGCATCCTCATCCGCCCGTCATGGATAAACGACGTGCCGTCCGACCACGGCGCAGATCGCGACTTGGTCATCACGCTCGATCCCGGTATGGCGTTCGGCACCGGCCTGCACCCCACCACCCAACTGTGCGCCGCTGCGATGGAAGACTACGTCCAAGCCGGCATGCGCGTCCTCGATGTCGGCAGCGGTTCGGGCATCCTCTCGATCTTGGCGGCCAAACTCGGCGCGCGCGAAGTGGTGGGCGTAGACACCGATGATGAAGCCGTGCGCGCCGGCCGCGAGAACGTCCTGGCCAACGGCGTAGGCGACCGCGTGACGATCGCGCACGGCTCTCACGAGGTCGCCCATGGTGTTTACGATCTGGTCGTGGTCAACATCCTGGCCGGCGTGATCATTCGCATGTTGGCCGAAGGGCTGGCATCGCGCGCGCCGCGATTCATCTTCTCCGGCATCTTGGACGCACAGGCCTCGGACGTGGCGCGCGCAGCCGAGGCGGCGGGGTTATCCATCACAGAGCAGCGAGCGATGAATGACTGGATAGGCCTGGTGTGCACCAGGCGCAGCAAGGACAGATAACGCGCAACGGGCCTGACCCCCTCAACAGGCTGCGTCGCGGCAAAGGAAGCAGGCTTCAGGCGGGCACGTTCTCCCGGCCGGTGCGCAAACGATAGGCAATGCGCCCGCGCGTCAGGTCATACGGCGAAAGTTCCACGCGCACGCGGTCGCCGAGCAAAATGCGAATGTAGTTCTTGCGCATCTTGCCGGACAACGTGGTGAGCACCTGATGGCCGTTGTCCAGTTGCACCTTGAACATCGTGCCCGGCAACGCCTCGATCACTTCGCCTTCGACTTGAATCACGTCTTCCTTTTGCTTCTGCTCTCGACCTTTCTTGGCCATTCACCCTCCTCTCACTAAGAGAGGCGAAGCATTTGCACCGCGCTTCCGCCAGCCAAGACTACGCTGCAAACGCTTCGCCTCTGCTACCCCAACAATCAACTGGCCGAAATTATAGGCTCTTGTAAAATCTTCGTCAATCAACGCCGCTTCGCTTAACACCAACGTCGTATGAATAGCACAACACCCCCACCCCGAATGCGCGTCGCGCTGTATTTGCAAGACGCCCATCCCATTCGCGAAGGGATGCAGTACGCCCAATACGCCGAACAACGCGGTTTCGAGGCCGTGTGGCAGGCCGAATCGCGCCTGGTGCGCGACGCGATTGTGCCAATGGCTGCCTTCGCTGCGGTCACCGAGCGCATCAAGATCGGCAGCGGCGTGATTAACAACTGGACGCGCAATATCGGCTTGTTGGCTGCAACGTTGCTGACGCTGGATGACTTGGCGCCGAACCGGATCATCTGCGGGATCGGCGCATGGTGGGATCCGCTGGCCAAGAACGTCGGCATCGAACGGCGCAAGCCGCTCACTGCCATGCGCGAGACGGTCGAAGTGCTGCGCCGCTTGTTGCGCATGGAGCGCGTCACCTTCCACGGCGAGTTCCACCACGTGGAAGGCATTGAGCTGGATGTGGTGCACGGCCGTCGCGAGCCGCGCAACGTGCCGATTTACATCGGCGCCACCGGCGATCAGATGATGGAGCTGACCGGCGAGATCGCCGACGGCGTCGTGCTCAACTATTGCGTGCCGCCGGAATACAACGATCGCGCCATGGAACTGCTCGACAAGGGCGCCAAGAAAGTTGGGCGGCGGGCCGAAGATCTCGACCGACCGCAACTGGTAGTGTGCGCCGTCAACCACGACCGCAAGAAGGCCATTGAGGACGCCAAGGAACTCCTGACGCAGTATCTCGCCCAACAGCCCCACATCGCCAAGGCCAGCGGCGTGAGCGACGACATCGTAAAGCGGGTACAGTCCATCCTCGGCTGGCCGGCCACTAAGGAACAGGTGCACGAAGCGATGCAATTCGTGCCAGATGAGTTCGTGCTGCGCATCTCGGCCACCGGCACGCCGGAAGAAGCGCGCGCCAAGGTGCAGGAATACATCCGGCGCGGGTGCACCTGCCCAATCCTGTATCCGATGAGCGACGCCCGGCTGATGATTGACACGTTCGCGCAAGCATAAGCGCCAGGGCGCTGCTTGACAGGGTGCGCGTGAATTCAGATGGATGGGCGAAGGCGCTGCCCTTCGCCCACCCCGAAAAGCAATGGTCAAAGTAGTGACTGATTCCACCGGCGATGTTCCGGTGGACATCGTGCGGCGCCTGGGCATCATCGTCCTGCCGATGATCGTCGAGGTGGACGGCGTGACCCATCAAGACGGGGTGACCCTCACCCGCGAGCAGTTCTACGCCAGCCTGCCAAGCTACACCAGTTTCCCCAAGACGGCTGCGGCCTCGCCCGAACGGTTTGCGGACG
This sequence comes from Candidatus Roseilinea sp. NK_OTU-006, assembly GCF_012931985.1. Taxonomy (GTDB): domain Bacteria; phylum Chloroflexota; class Anaerolineae; order J036; family Brachytrichaceae; genus JAAFGM01. The sequence continues at coordinate 143,910 of NZ_JAAFGM010000005.1, read as the reverse complement.
CTTACCGCGCCGCACATGCTGCCGGAGCGGACGGGGTGGTCTCGGTGCACATCGCTCGCACCATCAGCGGCGTATGCAACGCAGCCGAACTCGCCGCGTCCGAAGCTGCTGACGCCGGCATCCCCGTGCGCGTTGTGGATTCCGGCTCGATGACGATGGGGCTGGGCCACTTGGTCATCACGGCCGCCGAAATGGCGCAACAAGGGGCAACGTTGGACGCGATCGTCTCGACGCTGGAAGCGATGAAGCAGCGCATCCGCATCCTGGCGATGGCCGACACGCTGAAATACCTCCGCAAGAGCGGGCGGGTGTCATCGCTCACCGCCGGCATCGGCGAACTGCTACAGATCAAGCTGCTGATCGAACTCAAGCAGGGTGCCATCACCCAACTGGATCGCGTGCGCACGCGCGGGCGCGGTGTGGAACGCCTGATAGAAGCGGTGCGCCAGACGCCGGGCGCTCCCCGTTGTTTCTCCATCGTCTACACCGGCGGCGACCAAGCGAGCGACATCGCCCGCATTCGGCGCGAGTTGGAGCCAATCGCCCCGATTGAGCCGCCCACCCCTGTGCTCGTCACGCCGGTCATCGGTGCGCACTTCGGGCCGATGGGCCTCGGCGTCGTCATTGTGAACGAGCGGGCGCACGTATAATCTCGGCACTCTACGCATCCCAGTTGCGTTTCAGGTATCGCGTCAGTGCGCATCACGCGATGCGCGCTGCGCAATGAGCAACCCGCTTTGCGCGCCATGCCCAATCCAGCGACTGAAAAACTCCTCAAAATCCTCAGGCTCGAAGCGCAGACCGGCTATCGCGACAAAGCGGTCACGCGCGGCTTGCAGTCATTCGCCGCCGCTTGGCTGGCCGACGCCGCGCGCAACGACATTGACCCCGCCTGGGCCGAGACGATCGCGCAGGAAATGCGCAATTACAGCGCCTCTGCCGATGAAGCGCACCGTCGCGCGGCGCTCGACGCGCTGATGACCCGATTGCGCTCGCCCGTCCTGCGCAGCTCGACGCAGGCGCACGCCAAGGGTACCCCCAGCCCCCGCGAAGGAGCGATGATGTTTGCAACGGAAAATCAGGCTGCCGCAGACTCTGAAATGCCGCCTGTGGAGATTGCGCCGGTCGTCACGACTGCGCCGCCCCGACGCACCGAGCCGCCACGCCCGCCGGAGCACCTTGCGCAGCCGTCCCGACGCGAACCGCGCGCCCCCCGCCCGCGCGAAGCCGGCCTGGGCCTAGACGCGCCGGTGACCAAGGTCGTCGGCATCGGTGACTTCAACGCGCAGAAGCTGGCTCGCCTCGGCGTGCATACCATCCGTGACTTGCTGTATTACTTCCCGACGCGCTACGACGATTACAGCGCCATGAAGACGATCAACCAGCTCTTTTACGGCGAGCAAGTCACCCTCATCGGGCGCATCGCGTCGGTGCGCAAACACCGCACCAGGAGCAACTTGATCATCGTGCGCGCGGTGATCGAGGACAAATCGGGCGCCATCGAATGCAGTTGGTTCACCAGCGAGCGCTACGTTGATCACTTGATGAAGCAGTTGTCGGTCGGGCGGGAGATCGTCATCAGCGGCAAGGTGACCGAGTATTTGGGCCGGCTGACCTTCCAGAACCCCACCTATGAGCCGGCTGAACGCGAATGGATCACCGGCGGCAGCATCGTGCCGGTGTATCGCCTGACCGAGGGGCTGCAGCCGCTGCTGTTGCGCCGGGTGATGAAGCGCATGGTCGAGTACTGGCCCTCGCGCGTGCCCGAGCATCTGCCCGAGGAGGTGCGCAGCGAACTCGGACTCGTGTCGATCGCCGAAGCGCTGCGCGAAATCCACTTCCCACGCTCCATGAAGTCGCAGGAGCACGCACGACGCCGGCTGGCCTTCGACGAACTGTTCACGATCCAGTTGGCCGTGCTGCGCCAACGTCAGATTTGGCGCCAGGCGCCGGCGCCACCGCTGCGCGTTGATCCGGCCGTGCGCGATCGGCTGATCGCCGCCCTACCCTATCAACTCACCGGCGCGCAACAACGCGCCCTACAGGCCATCATCAAAGACCTGGGCCAACCCAATGCCATGCACCGGTTGCTGCAAGGCGATGTCGGCTCCGGCAAGACGGTGGTCGCCGCGTTAAGCATGGCGCTGGCCGCGAGTTTGGGCGCGCAATCGGCCATGATGGCGCCGACCGAAATCTTGGCCGAGCAACACTACAAAACCATTCAGCGCCTGTTCGACGGCTTCGCCGAGCGCGAAGCTACTGCCCCGATCACGCTGGCACTGCTGACGGGCAGCACGAAGCCCACCGAAAAGCGCGCCATCTACGATGGACTCGCCAACGGCAGCATCCACGTCGTGATCGGCACACACGCCTTGATCCAGGAAACTGTATCGTTCCAGAACCTGGGGCTGGTGGTCATAGACGAGCAACATCGCTTCGGCGTGTTACAGCGCGCGGCGCTGCGGCAAAAGGGCGGCGCGTTGAACCCCCATACGCTGGTGATGACGGCAACCCCCATCCCGCGCACCCTGGCGCTCACGCTCTACGGCGACCTAGACAACACCGTGCTCGACGAGATGCCGCCCGGCCGTCAACCGATCGAAACGCACTGGTTCCCCCCTGCCGAGCGCGAGCGCGCGTACCGCTTTGTGCAACACCAGGTCGAGCAAGGCCGACAAGCCTTCATCATCTGCCCACTCGTCGAAGAGTCGGACAAGATCGAGGCCAAGGCAGCGGTGGAAGAATACGAGCGCCTACAACGCGAGGTGTTCCCAACGCTCAAGCTGGGCTTGCTGCACGGCAAGATGAAGCCGGCAGAAAAAGAGCAAGCCATGCGCGCCTTCGCCGGCGGCGAGACGCATATCCTCGTCTCCACCTCGGTCGTCGAAGTGGGCATTGACGTGCCGAACGCGACGGTCATTTTGATCGAAGGCGCGAACCGCTTCGGCCTGGCGCAACTGCACCAATTCCGCGGGCGCGTCGGCCGCGGCGAGCACAAGTCCTACTGCCTGCTGATCGCCGACACCAGCTCGGCCATCAGCGACCAGCGCCTGCAGGCGATCGTGAACACCCAGGATGGCTTCAAGCTGGCTGAGATTGACCTGGAAATTCGAGGCCCGGGCGAGTTCTTCGGCACTCGCCAAAGCGGCGCCCCTGAGTTCAAGCTGGTCAGCGTGAGCGACCGCGACTTGTTAGACGCGGCGCGCGCGCAGGCCGAGAAGCTGCTCGATCACGATCCGGAGTTAACACAACATCCCTTGCTGGCCGAGAAAGTGTCCGAATTCTGGAAGCATCGCGAGGCGGTCGGCGACGCAAGCTGAGGCCGTCTGTCGGCCCCACCTTTCGAACACAACGCAATGCGTAGCAGACACCAACCACCCAAGCGAACAGACTAACGCCTTGATCATGACCATCGCGCTTTACCCCGGTACGTTCGACCCCTTCCACAACGGCCATCTTGACATCGCCCAACGCGCGCTGGCGTTGTTCGACGAACTCATCATCGGCGTCTACGACCAGCCAGATAAGAAGCTGCTTTTCTCACATGCGGAGCGCATCGCCCTGGTGGACGAGGTGCTGCGCGAGGTGGGCGTGGATGGTCGGGCGCGCGTCACCGGCTACAGCGGCCTGACGGTGAACTTCGCGCGGCAAATGGGCGCATCGGTGCTCATCCGCGGCCTGCGCAACAGCGTGGATTTCAACTTCGAGCTTCAACAGGCGCAGACCAACCACTGGCTGGCCGCAGACATCGAGGTGATCTGCCTATTCGCTAACGCCCCGAACCACTTCTTGAGCGCAACGTTGATCCGACAGATCGCTACGCTGGGCGGCGACGTGACGGCGCTCGTGCCAGACTGCGTGGCACGCGCATTGAGGCGACTTAAATATACTTAACGACTATGGACATTCAACACCTGCTTGGAAGACTGGAAGCCATCCTTCTGGAAGCGCGCCGCGTGCCCGGCACGAAGATGAAGTTGGTGGATGCAGACCGGTGCTTTCAGTTAATAGACCAGATGGTGTTGGCCATTCCCGAGGAAATCAAGAAAGCGCAGCGCATCCGGCAAGAGCACGACCGCATTATCGCGCAAGCCAAAGAGGAAGCCGAACGCATCAAGGAGATGGCGCGCGAGGAAGCCAGCCGGCTGGCCGACGACACCACCATCATCGCCATCGCGCAGGATCGCGCTCAGGCGATCGAGGCGCGCGCCCGTCGCGAGATGGATCGCATGCGCTCAGAGGCAGACGCTTACGCCCTCGAAACACTGATACGTCTGCGCGAAGAACTTGAACACACCATAGCGGTTGTTTCCAACGGCATTGCCAAGCTAGAACGGGATCGGGCCGAGCGATTGAAGGCGCTGGAAGACAGCTCGGGGTCGCCGCCGACCGACACACCGCCCGCGCAAGAGTCACAAGCCCAAGCCGGCAGCTAGATCGCGCATCGAGCGATATGTCACGCCTCGCCTTACCGCCGACGGAGCCGGCGCTCCTTTCGCTGATCCCGTGAACGCGCGCGCCGAGAAGATCTGCGCAGCGCTGATCATCGCTGCGTCATTTATCCTCTTCAGCCTCTACAGCGTTCTCACCCCGCTCTTCGAAGCGTCGGATGAACTGTGGCACTATCCGATGGTGCAACACCTGGCGACGGGCGGCGGCCTGCCTGTGCAGCGCGCCGGCCAAACCGACGCCGAGGCCCCTTGGCGGCAAGAAGGCAGCCAGCCGCCGCTCTATTATTGGATCGCGGCTGCATTCAGCGCGCCCTTCGATTCATCAAATTGGCGCGACATTCGACGCATTAACCCACACAGCGACATGGGCGTGCCCACGCGCGACGGTAATGTCAATGTCGTGTTGCACACGCCGGCCGAAGCCTGGCCCTGGGAGCGCGCCACGCTGGCCGTCCGCGCCGCGCGCCTGGCTTCGATCCTGATGAGCACGGCGACGGTGTTCTTCGCCTACCTGGTCGCCCGCGAACTCTTCCCGAATGACGCAGCGCGCAGGACGCGAGACGCAAGTCTCCTGCGTCTTGCATCTCCCGTCATCGTCGCCTGCACGCCGATGTTCGCCTTTATCAGTGGCGCGATCAACAACGACAATGCGGCAGTCTTGTTCAGCACGGTCGGCTTGTGGTGGGCGCTGCGGCTGATGCGGCTCGGCGATTTATCGCTTAAGAGCGCAGTCGTCGCAGGGGCTATTGCCGGCCTCGGCGCGCTGAGCAAGAGCAGCGCACTGGGGCTGGTCGGCTTATTCGGGCTCGCCGGCCTGCTGACCGCTGTTGACGCAAGACGCAAGGCGCAAGACGCACCGCGATCGCTCGTCTTTCGTCTTTCGTCTTTCGTCTTCGTCACGCTCGTCGTCACGTTGCTCATCAGCGGCTGGTGGTTTGTGCGCAATCAGGCGCTCTACGGCGACCTGTTGGGCTGGAACGCCTTTCTCGATGTCGTCGGGCGGCGGGACCAGCCGGCTTCACCGGCGCAACTGTGGAGCGAACGCGAAGGCTTCATCTGGGCGTATTGGGGCGTGTTCGGCGCGATGAACGTGATCATGTCGCCGTGGGTTTACGACGTGCTGAACGGGCTCGCGGCGCTGGCAGTCGTTGGGCTCGTCTTGCGTGTTGCGTCTGCCGTCCTGGGCAAAGCGCCGCTGAGGCAAGACGCAGGACGCCAGATCCTCCTCTGCCTCTTCTGGGTCGCGCTCGTCTTCGTGGCGCTGGTGCGCTGGACGTCGCTCACGCCGGCCTCGCAGGGGCGACTGATGTTCCCGTGTATTGCCGTTATCTCGGCAGCGCTGGCCTACGGCTGGCGAGTGCTCCATCGCCACGTGCTGCTGGGCGCGTGCGCCGGCTTGGCTGCGCTGGCGATCATCGCGCCGTTCGCGTTCATCGCGCCGACTTACACCCAGCCGCCCAACCGGTGGACGCAGCGCCTGCCGCTCACGGTGAACGCCAAATTCGGCGGCGCAGTGTGTCTCCAGGAAGCCGGCCTCGAGACGACGGGGGTTCCACAGCCCGGCGACGAGGTCACACTGCACCTGAACTGGCTGCTGGCGCAGCCGGTGACGCGCAACTACAGCGTCTTCGTGCACCTCATTGATGAGCACGACGTGATCGTCGCGCAACGCGACATGTACCCCGGTCAAGGCAGCCTGGCGTTGAGCGAGCAGCCGGCCGGCCGCCGATGGAGCGATCGTTACACGCTGCGCCTCTCGCCGCTCACGCCGGCGCCCAAGCAACTGCGTTGGGCCGTCGGCCTCTACGACCACGCAACCGGCGAGCGGCTGCCGTTGGCCAACGGTGACGACCGCGCGATCTTCGGCGCAATCGAACTCGGCAGACGCACGGACGCGTCGCCGCTGCTGCGCTATGCCAATGGGCTGGAATTGCTCGGTTATGCGCTCGATCCATCCGCCCTCATGCCCGGCGCGACGCTCACCGTCACCACCCGTTGGCGTGCCGCCAGGCCTCTCCCCGACGATCTGAACGTGTCGTTGCAACTGCTGGACGATGGCGCAAACAAGATCGCGCAGCAAGACCTTGGGCAAATGCTCACGCAGTGGCCGGCAGGCGAAGAGATTGCGTTGACCCACGCGCTGGCGGTGAGCGACGACGCCACGCCGGGCGTATACCACCTGTTGCTGGTGTGGTATGCGCCGGACAACTTCGCGCGCCTGCCGGCCTACGACGCGCCGGGCCAATTCGTCGGTGATCAGATTACGCTGACGCGCTTGCGCGTACGCTAGCAGCGCGTCGTCGGCACGATCCGGCACTGGCCATGCCGCCGTGACTTTGGTCGTGGCGGACGATCTATTTCTTGTTGCTACTTCGCATCTTCGGCAACCGCAAGTAACGACAAGGGGGCCAGCCGGCCTCAATCGCCGCCCGCGCTCCTGACGGTGGCCGCAAAGCGTTCGAGCGAAGCGCGGCCGTGCACACGGATGCGCCGCCACGTCATCCCGTTGGCCAGCGTATGAACCGAGCCGTGCTCGGTGGTCACCGCTGCCCAGGTCTGCACCGAGCGCAACATGCGGATCACGGCGTCGTCGTAGCGACCGGATGGATAGCAAAAGAAGCGCGGGCGCTTGCCGGTGTGCGCCGTGATCTGCTCAATCGGCCCCAGAATTTCCCACACGAGGAACTGAAAGTCGCGATTGCGCAGGTCGCGGTGTGTGCGGGCGTGTGATTCGATGTCCATCCCCGCCGCCGACATTTCCTTCACCATCTCCCACGTCAGGTAGTTGGGGTTGCCGAAGTTGATGAAGTCGGTAGTGATGAAGAACGTGCCGCGCATGCCATACTTCTGCAGCAGCGGGAAGGCGTGCTCATAGTGGTCACGGTAACCGTCGTCGAAGGTGAGCACGATGGGCTTGGGCGGCAGCGACCGGCCCAGTTTCAGATGCGCATACAAGTCGTATAGGCTGATGGTAGTGTAGCCGTTCGCCGCCAGGTACTGGAGCTGCTGTTCAAAGTCCTGCGGCGCCACCGATAGGTCAATACGATAGCGGTCGGCACCGGGCGGCGGCTCGGAGATGTAGTGATACATCAGGATCGGCACGCGCGCTGAAGCCGGCAGGCGAGCCGGCGTGGCAGTCGCGGTCGGCGCAGCCGTGGACGTCGGATGCGGGGGCAGCGTCGCCGGCGGTTGATCCTCCGGCGGCAACTTAGCCTCGCCGAAGGCCGGACGGCCTGAACACAGCCCCACCCAGACAAATGCCAGCGACAAGACAACGACGAGCGCGACGCGCGCGAGACGAAACATGATGCGATAGAACTATGCAATTGTAGCGGGTCGGCCCACAGGCGCTATCATTCTTGCCATGAGACTGGCTACCTGGATCGCATCAACCGCGTTCGTCTGCATCGCGATGACTGCGATGATTGGGTGCGCGCCGGCTTCCGGCATGGACGCGCCGGCGTTCACGCCGCTGCCCTATGCCGACGATTTCAGCAACCCGAACAGCGGCTGGCAAACCCTCTCCGACCTCAACGCCGACGTGACATACGACGGCGGTGGGTTGCGCATCATCGTCAAAGTGGAGAACCTGACGCAGTGGAGCGCCGCCGGCAAGCGCTTCAAAGATGCCATCTTCGAGGTGGATGCCCGGCCCAACGGCGGCCCAACGGATAATGGCTTCGGCGTGCTCTTTCGCATACAAGACCGCAAGAACTTCTATCACTTCGGGATTTCGTCGGACGGCTACTGGCGCGCCGGCTACGTGAAGGACGGCAACTGGGTGAACTGGGACGATTGGCAACCACACCCGGCCATTAAGCTGGGCGGCGAAACCAACCGCATCAAGGTGGTGATGCGCAACAACGAACTCTCGTTCTTCGTAAATGATCAACCGATTGCGTCCAGGCAGGACGACACCTTCGCCAGCGGCGACATCGGCGTATTCGCCCTCACGCTAATTGACAACCCCGGCACCGACGTGACGTTCGACAATGTGCGCGTTACTGCCACAGAGTGAGCGCAGGGGCTTTGCACGGTCATTCCCGCTACGGTCGCCTGCGCAGGGTAAGGCCGCGCCGCCGGCGTGTCTGGGTAGAATTGCGAACGAGAGGCCCTTGTGAGAAAACTCCTTGCTGCTGTCGTTGCGACCATTCTGCTCTTCGCCGCGTCCGAGCCGCTACTGGCCGGATCGTCTGACGCTGAACATGGTGCGACGCGCTACGCCCGTCGCGGCAAGTGGATTGAAGTCGTAATCGCCGAACAACGGTTAATCGCCTGGGAGAACGGGCGCATGATAATGTCTACGCCGGTCTCCACCGGCGCCCGCTCCACGCCCACCCCGCGTGGCACATTCCGCATCTACAGCAAGTATGTCAGGCAGCGCATGCGCGGGCCGGGCTACGACCTACCAAACGTGCCTTATGTGATGTACTTCCGGCGGGGCGGCTACGCGCTGCATGGCGCATACTGGCATACCGACTTCGGCCAGCCCAGGAGCCACGGCTGCGTCAACCTGCCGATCACTGCCGCTGCCTGGCTCTACCATTGGGCGCCGCACGGCACCGTTGTGGTGATTCAATGATGCATACGACGGCTTATCCTCACGCTGAGTATCTCTACGGGATATGAAAACGACGCGACGATGTTTCTTGAAGATCAGTGGCGGCCTAGCGCTGGCCGTCCCGTTCATCCGCATACGCTCGACGCATGCGCAAGCGCCCGATCCCGGCGCCGGCGAGCCCCCGGAGTTGCGCACTCCCGAGCTGCAACCCATCCCGTATGCCTTCGGCCGAGCTTTCCGCAAAGACCTGATCATTCGTGAGCAACCCACAACCCAAGCGCCCATCGTACGCAGGCTACGCGCCAACGAAGTCATCCCACTCCTGGGCGAGGTCATCGGCCTGGGGCCAACGACTTACAACCCGTTCTGGTATCTGACCCGCGACGGCTACGTGCATTCAGCGAACGTTCAGCCGTGCAACAACGTGTTGAACAAACCGCTGAGTGAAGTGGATGAGCGGGGCCTGTGGGCCGAGATTACCGTGCCGTTCACCGAGCTTCGCGCCAGGGCCGATCCGCAGTCCGGCGTACGCAGTCTGTTGTACTACGGCTGCGTCTTTCGCATTCTGCAGCTCGCCGAGGATAGGGACGGCAAGGCCTGGTATGGGATCGCCGACGGCAACGGCGGTAAAACTGTGCTCGGCTTCGTGCGCGCCGAGCATCTGCGCCCACTTGGGCCGGAGGACTTCGCGCCGCTCTCCCCCGACGTGCCGCTGGATAAGAAGCGCATCGAGGTCAACTTGAAGAACCAGACGGCGACTGCCTACGAATACGACCAACCCGTGTTCACGGCGCGCGTCGCCACCGGCGGAAAGTACCGCACCCCAGAAGGTGTGGTGGACTTTTTCACCATCCCCGGCGAGCACCGCATCTTTCGCAAGATCCCCGGCACGCGCATGACCGGCGGCACACCTGGCTACGACTACTACGACTTACCTGGCGTGGGCTGGGCATCGTTCTTCACCAGCAGCGGCATCGCCTTCCATGGGGTATATTGGCACAACGACTACGGCCGACCGCGCAGCCACGGCTGCGTGAACATGCTGCCGGATCAAGCGCACTGGGTCTTCCGCTGGACGACGCCGGCTTATCCACACACCGAGCGATCGAGCTTGCGGACGAAGCGTGAAGCGGGTTCGCTCGTGAAGGTGTTCTAGAATCTGAGCGGCCTGCGTCAGATGCAGCCGGCGCACGCACAAAAACGGCCGTGGGATGTTTTACGCATTGGACGATGAGCCAGTCGCCGAGCGGTTCGGAAGCGAGCTATAACTTACGAATGACACACACTCACGCGACGATGACCTGTCCGTATTGCGGCTTCCAGAAGGAGGAAACGATGCCGGTGGACGCATGCCAGCGGTTTTACCGGTGCGCCAACTGCGATGCGGTGCTGAAGCCCAAACCGGGCGACTGTTGCGTGTTCTGCTCCTACGGCAGCGCGCCTTGTCCACCCAAGCAAAACGATGACCGAGTCCGCTGAAACCGAGCACATCTATCGCATCGCTGGCATGGACTGCGCCGAGTGCGCCCGGACGATCGAGTCGGGCGTGGCGAAGCTGGACGGCGTGCAATCGTGCGCAGTCAACTTTGGCGCGGCCACGCTGCGTGTGAGAGGCGACGCGCCGCGTGAAGCCATCATCGCTCGCGTGCGCGAGCTGGGCTACGACGTGCGCGATGAGCACAGCGCCCCAATGCCCGCCGGCCATGCGTCCCCTTCATTTGTAGGCTTTTTGTTGGCGCGCCGCGACACCATGCTGGCCCTCATCGGCGCCGTCCTCATTCTTCCCGGCTTGGTGTTCAACGAATTGCTGCCGTTCCTAGGCGTCGAGAGCACCCTCTTCGATCTCACATCCATCGCGGCGCTCTGCATCGCCGGCTATCCGGTCGCCCGCAGCGCTTGGCGCGCGCTCACCGTCAACCGACAGATCAGCATCAATCTCTTGATGACCATTGCCGCCCTCGGCGCGGTCACCATCGGCATCTACACCGAAGCCGGCCTGGTGATCGTGCTGTTCGCCCTCGGCGAAGCGTTGGAGGGATACACCGCCGAACGTGCGCGCAACGCCATCCACAGCCTCAAGGCAATCGCCCCGGACGAAGCAACCATCTTGCGCCCGCGCATGGACTGCCCGGAGCACCTGGGGCAAGCCGGATATACCGGCGGCCCTTGCCCGTGGTGCGGCCAGCACGAACAGCGGCTGCCCGTGAGCGAGCTGCGAATCGGCGACGTGATCATCGTCAAGCCCGGCGAGCGCATCGCGATGGATGGCCGGGTGCGCGCCGGCGCCTCGTCGGTCAACCAGGCGCCGATCACCGGCGAGAGCCTCCCGGTGCCCAAGCAGCCCGGCAGTGAAGTCTTCGCCGGCACAATCAACGGCGAAGCGGCGCTAGAGGTGGAAGTCACGCGCCGCATCGAGGACAATCTCATCGCGCGCGTCATTCGCCTGGTCGAAGCGGCTCAAGAGCGCAAGGCGCCGGCCGAGCGTTTCGTGGACCGCTTCGCGCGCGTCTATACGCCGGCGGTGGTCGGGTTGGCCGTTGCGCTGGCCATCGCGCCGCCGCTGCTGTTCGGCGCGCCGTTCATGCCGACGGCCGACGACCCGGGTTGGCTCTACCGCGCGCTGGAATTGCTGGTGGTGGCCTGTCCCTGCGCGCTGGTCATCAGCACACCCGTCACCATCATCAGCGCCCTGGGCAACGCCGCGCGGCATGGCGTGCTGATCAAGGGCGGCGCGTATCTGGAGGCGCTGGCCGGCGTGCGCGCCGTCGCGTTCGACAAAACCGGCACACTGACCGAGGGCAAACCCAAGGTGATCAAGGTGAAATCGGCCCATTGCACCGACCCGATCACCGGCGTGTGCGACCACTGCGCCGATTTGCTCGCCCTGGCCAGCGCCGTGGAGCGACGCAGCGAGCACCCGCTGGCGCAGGCAGTGGTGGCCGCCGCCGAGGATCAGCGCCTGAGCGGACGCTATCCCGCTGCACAATCGGTCAAGGCCATCGCCGGCAAAGGCATATCCGGCCGCGTCGCGGAGCGCGAGGTGCTCATCGGCAGCCATGCGTTCTTCGATCAAACCCTGCCCCATGACCGCGCGCTGTGCGAAGAGATCGAGTCGCTCTCGGCGCGCAGCCTCACACCGGTGCTCGTCGCCGCAGACGGGGCGTTTGCCGGCTACATCGGCATCGCCGATGCCACGCGCGACACCAGTCGGCAGGTCATAGACGCGCTCCATCGTAGCGGCATCCAGGCGACGGTGATGCTCACCGGCGACAACGCGCGCGCCGCCCAGGCGGTCGCCCAGCAAGTCGGCGTGAGCGAGGTGAGAGCCGGGCTGCTGCCGGAGCAGAAAGTCGAAGCGGTGCACGCGCTGCGCGACCGATACGGCGCAGTGGCGATGGTGGGCGACGGCGTGAACGACGCGCCGGCGCTGGCTGCGGCCAACGTGGGCATTGCCGTCGGCGATGGAACCGCGCAAGCGATCGAAACCGCCGACGTGGTGCTCATGAGGGACGACCTGCGCCTATTGCCCTTTGCGTTACAACTGAGCCGCGCTGCCACACGCACGATTCGCATCAACATCGCCCTCGCCGTCGGCATCAAACTGGCGGTGCTCCTGCTGGCGCTATTCGGTTTGGGCACGATGTGGTTGGCCGTGCTGGCCGACATGGGCGCGTCGTTGCTGGTGACGCTGCACGGCATGCGGCTGCTGCGCTATCGTCCTGCAGACCCGGCCGCACCGGCGTAAAACGCTACGCTTCCCCATCTCGGCGCGCGGAGGCCCGCCGAGCGAACTCCCGGCCGGCGTCGGTCAACGCCAAATGGCCGTTGACTTGCTGCACGAGCTGTGCGCGCCGAGCCATGCGGATGATCCTGCGGGCGAACTGGGGTTGCCAGCGCAGCTCGCTGCTGAGGTGCGCCACCTCGGCCTCGTGCTCTTCGTAGGCTTGATGCTCGTGGTTGAACAGGTGGACGACCAAGTTCTCCATCGCGAGGCGCAGCCGCCGGCGTCGCAGGCGCCGAGCTTGGGTCACCAGGCCGTGCGCCGGCGAGAACAACAGCGCCAGCAAGAAGCAAGCGCCGGCCATCGTCGCCATCGCGCCGGCCACCGACACATCCAGCGCAAACGCGACGAAGCCGCCCGAGAGCGCCGACAGCGCGCCGGTGAAAACTGCGAAAACGATCATGCGGCCCAAATCGCTGGTGAGCAGGTATGCTGTGGCCGCCGGCGCGATCATGAACGCCACCACCAGGATCGCCCCCACCGCCGTGAACGCCCCCACCGCCGTGATGGAGACCATCGCCATCAGCCCATAGTGGATCAACATCGGCGAAAAGCCCAGCGCCGCCGCCAAGCCCGGATCGAAGGTCGCCAGCTTCAGCTCCTTGAACAACAGCCCGACGAACAGGAGATTGGCGGCGCATAGCGCGCCCATCACCCAGAGCGACTGCGGGCCGAGGTTTGTGCCGTTGAGGATCAGGACGTCGAACGCGACGAACTCGATGTTGCCATAGAGCACTGCATCGGCATCCAGGTGCACGTTGGCAAAATACTTGGATACCAGAAAGGTGCCCAGCGCAAACATCGCCGGGAACACGACGCCGATCGCCGATTCGCCGCCGACCCGATGCGTGTGGTGTAGCGCTTCGACCAACGCAACGGTGACGACGGCAGCCAGCGATGCGCCGACGAAGCCGGCCAGCAGGTTCGGACCCTGAGCCAAGAAGTAGCCAGCGACGAGGCCCGGCAGGATGGCGTGACTGATCGCGTCGGCCATCATCGCCATGCGCCGCAGCACCAGGAAGACGCCCAACAGCGCGCAGGCCGTCGCGACCAGCACACCGGTGAGGATAATCGCCAGGGCCGCCCCCATTCGCGTTCACTCCACCCAAGCCGCGCGTTGCGCGCGCCGCCGCACGGCATCCCACAGCAGACCGCGTTCCGGCGCGAGGAAGACCGAGCACAGCATGATGCCCGTCAGGCTGAGGATGACCATCGGGCCGGTGGGAATACCTGCGTCGCTCGCGCTCACCAGTGCGCCGCCCAAGCCCGATAGCGCGCCGAACAGCGCCGCCAAGATGATCATCACGCTCAGCCGGTTCGTCCACTGGCGCGCCGCAACCGCCGGCCCCACCAGCAAGGCTGCCATCAACACCACACCGACGGTTTGCAGGCCAATGACTACGGCGACCACGATTAGCGACGTGAGGAGCACGTTGAGCCAAACGGTATTGAACCCCAGGCTGGCCGCGAAGGGCGCATCAAAAGCGAGCAACTTGAACTCCTTGTAGAGCAACGTCACGATGGCGAGGGCCACGCCACCGAGGATCGCCATCGTCATCACATCTTCTGCAACCAGCGCTGCCGCTTGGCCAAACAGAAACCTGTCCAGCCCGGATTGATTCGCGCCGCCGCGCTTGGCGATGAAGGTGAGCAACACAATCCCGAGGGCAAAAAACGTGCTCATCACAATGCCGAGCGCGCTATCCTCGCTGATCCGGGTGTGTCGGACGATCTGCAGCAGCAAGATGGCCGCCACCCATCCGGCCCCTGCCGCGCCCAACAGCAGGACGATGGGCGCTTTGGTCTGCGTGAACAAGTAGGCAATGCAAATACCGGGCAGCGCGGCGTGGGCCAACGCGTCCCCCAGCAGACCCTGCCGTCGCAGCACAGCGAAACACCCCAGTACGCCGCTCACTACACCGAGCAGTGCGCTGCCCAGCGCCACGTTGCGCAGTGTGTAGTCGGCAAACAGTTCAACCAGTACGCCCATCGCTCCTGAATTCTCAATGCTCCATGCCTAACGCCCTGCGGTCTTCCTCAAAGTGCTGGAAGTGTTCAATGGACGCCTTCATCGTGCCGCCGTAGGTTTTGCGCAGGTTGTCGGCAGTAAAGGTGGACATAAATGGACCATTTGCGATCAGCCGAACGTTAAGCAACACCACCCAGTCGAAATAATCCGGCGCCGAGTCGAGGTCGTGGTGCACGCAGATCACCGTCTTGCCTTGCTGCTGCAACGCTTGCAAAAGCGCCACGATCGCCCGCTCGGTCACCGCATCCACCCCGACGAACGGCTCGTCCATGAAATAGATTTGGGCGTCTTGCGCCAGGGCGCGCGCCAGAAACACGCGTTGCTGCTGACCGCCACTGAGCTGGCCGATCTGCCGATCGGCGTACTGCGCCATGCCCACCTGTTCCAAACAACGCAGGGCAAAATCGCGCTCGGCCGGCCCTGGCCGGCGAATCCAGCCTAGCCGGCCGTACGTGCCCATCATCACCACATCCAGTGCGGTAGTGGGGAAATCCCAGTCCACGCTGCTGCGCTGCGGCACATAGCCGACGAGACGGCGCTGCTCGACATAGGGCTTGCCGTAAATCCGCACGCTGCCCGCCGTCGTGGGCACCAGGCCAAGCGCGGCTTTGATCAACGTGGACTTGCCGGCGCCGTTCGGCCCGATGATGGCCGCTAATTTGCCTTCGGGGATCGTCAGGTCAATATCCTGCAGCGCCGGCTTGTCGCGATAGACCACCGTCAAATCGTTGATCTCTAGCGGGGCAACGGCAACGCCTATGTGCCTCGCAGCAACAGGCGATGGGTCTTGCACGGCAGAGGGGGAGAACATAGATAGTTAAGGATTCGGCCCGCGCAGCGCGCCGACGATCGTATCCACGTTGTGTTTGAACATGCCAATGTAGGTGCCTTCCAGCGTGCCGTCGGCGCCCAGCGCGTCGGAGAACAACTCCCCGCCGATTACCACATCCCAGCCGCGCGCGCGCACCGCTGCCTGCACCGCTTCGATCGCGTCGGGCGGCACCGAGGATTCGACGAAAATCGCCTTGATCTTGCGGTCGGCGATCAGCGCGGCCAGCTCTTGGACGTCGCGCGCGCCGGCTTCAGCCGCCGTGCTCACCCCTTGCAAGCCGCGCACCTCGAAGCCATAGCGCCGGCCGAAGTAGCCAAAGGCGTCGTGCGACGTGATCAGCACGCGCGATCCTGGGGGAATCAGCGCGATCCGCTGTTCAGCATACGCCTGCAATTCATCGAGCTGCTCGAGATACAGCTCCGCGTTGTGCTCGTACAACTCGCGCGACGCCGGGTCGAGGTCGCTCAACACCTGCGCCACGAATCGGGCAGCATCCTGCCACAGCCTCACGTCAAACCACACGTGCGGGTCGTAGTGTCCTGGCGACCCCGCCAGCGCTCTCAATTGAGTAGGATCAATCCCACCCGTCACGGCAAAGGCCGGCTTGCCGGCGCGCGTCATCTTCTCGAACAATTCGGCCATGCGCCCTTCGAGATGCAAGCCGTTATAGAAAATGACATCGGCGCGATCGAGCTTCAGCACGTCGCCGCTGCTGGGCTTGTACAGGTGTGGGTCAACGCCGGGCCCCATCAGACTCACCACCTCAACGCGGCCGGCGCCGATGTTCTTCACAACATCGGCCACCATGCCGGTGGTCGTCGCTACACGCACGGGTCGCGAAGCCAAATTGGGCGAAGATGCTACGGACGAAGGGGCACAGGCGGTCAACCCAACCCCCAGCGTCAGCGCAATCCATGTGTGTCGTAGCCACATCATCCGCTCCCTTTTAGGTTAAACTAAACCGTCGGCGGATTATATTTAGGCTAACCTAAAAGTCAAGTTAAGTTCCACTTCCAGCGCTCAGACCCTTTTGGCCCGCCGCGCGCAGAGGACGATTGAGTCGGCGCCGCTCTACTTCGCTTGAGAGGGTTCAGAAGCGTATGCCGGCAATACGAGCAGCGATAGTCATACACCACAACACCGCGGCAGGGCTGGTCACGCGCAGGCTTACGCGCGGCTGCCGCCGGCGCTGGGGCTTGGGCCGCCGGGGAATGGGGTATCGCCGCGGGCGCGGTCGGTAAGGCTTGGCATCAACGGCGGGCGGGGGCAGGACGGATTTCGCCCTGCCCCACGCTTGCCGCAGCCATCACGGCCTCTGCACGATGGGCAGGTAAATGCGTAGCGCCTCAACTTCTACTCGGCTAGTCAGTACAATGCCCGTGTCCACGTTGTCCACGAGCACCTTCGGCTCGTTGGTGATCTGCCCTTCCAAAATCTGCGCCTGCACGGCATAGACCAGGGTATGCGATTCGCCCGGCGCAAGGCTGCCGCTCCACACCACGCCCGCCAGCGTCGCCAGTGGGCCCACGGCGAGGCTGCCGAAGTAGCCACCGCCGGTAGCACTGCCCACCACGTAGGTTGTGCCGGACGGGATCGGCGCATACAGCAGAATGTTGTTCACCCCACCGCTGCCGTTGTTGGTGATCACCACTACGTAGGTGATGATGTCACCCTTGCGCACGATGCCCAGTGTGCTGGTCACGGCGGTGAGATGGCCGACCAGGCCGGTGCTCGGCGCAGGCGGTTGGACATAGGTCACCATCACGCTGCCGTTTAGGCTGCCTGTCACCCCATACACCACCTGAGAACCCGGAACGGTGGAGGTCAATGTGACGGTCACCCGTCCGGTGGCGTCCGTCGTCCCGCTATTTGGGCTGAGGTTGCCGATGCCGGTCAAGAACAGCACCTGCGCGCCGGGCACCGGGTTACCAAACGCATCGGTGACCTGCGCCACCACGATGCTCTGGCTAATGCCGTTTGCCAGGATGAGGTTGGGCGTGGCGGTGAGCACGATGCTGGCCGGCGCGCCAGCGGTGAACGTCACCAGCGCCGTAGCGCTCGTGCCGCTTGCCGTTGCCGTCACCAGCGCCGTCCCCACAAGCGTGGAGCTGACCGTGGCGGTTGCGACGCCGCCTAGTGTGGTCGCTGCCACAGGCGCAACGCTGCCCAGAGAGGCGGAGAAGCTCACCGGCGTGCCATCCGGCACCGGCGCGCTGTTCAGGTCGGTAACTGTCGCCGTCAGCAGCGCCGACGTGCCGACCGGCGTGGTGGCTGGATCAGCGCTGAGCGCGACGTTCACGCCGGCGTTCACCTGCAGGCGCACCAGGCCAAAATCGGTTTGATCGCCGTCGCTCGCCGTGACCGAGATTATCACCGTGTCGCTGACGCCGATGGACGGCGTGAAGATCAGCGTCGCCAGCGAGGCATTCACGTCGGTGATCGTGCCGCTGATGGTGTAGCTGCCCAGCGCCGGCGCAAAGCTGCCGGTTGCGCCGCCTGCCAGGGTGAAGCCCAGCACACCCTGTGTAGCATTCACAAGCTGGAGCGTGACGCTGATCGCATCGGCGAGGTCAGGGTCGAGCACTTGGAGGTCGTGCAAGGGGAAGCCGCTTGCGCCCACGCGCTGCTGCGTGAAGATGTGCTGGCCGACCGGCACGCGCGCAATGGTCAATGTACCGCTGACCTCATTGGCCGCCAGCACATACAGCGCGTCGTTGCGCTCAACCAGCTTCACGCCCTCCGGCGCAGCGCCGGTGGGGATCAAGCCGAAGACTACCGGCTCGGTGACCACCGTCATGTCTATCAAGGCGACCGCGTCGGCGCGCTCGAGACCAACAGCGACGATCGCGCGGCCCTCGAAGACCACAGCATCGAGCCCCTCCGGCTCGCTGCCGCCGCGATTGCTGCGGTTGTCTGGGTAGCGCCTCCAGCGAGCCGCTATGTCATCCAACTGGCCGGCAGTGTCCGCGACCAGCGCGCCGTTGTCTGCGCGGATGATGCTCACGGTGCGGCCACCGCGCACGCCGGCGCTGCTGGCGCTGGGGCGCGTGTCGCCCTCATCCGCCGTGACGAAGTAGGATGTGCCGTCCACCGCAATCGTGGCAATGCCGTCCGGCTCACGCCATGCCGTCAGCAACTGCACCGGCTGGTAGCCGCCGCCGTTGGTGAGGTCAGCTTGGTGAGTGGTGGAATACAGGCCGAAGAACGTGAGCGTATAGGGCGGCGTCATCTCCACGCGCACCACGCCGTTGTTTTCCTGCAAGCTGACGTAGGCGAATTGGGAGTCGGCGGAGAAAGCGATGCTCTCGGGCTCTAGCGTGTTCGGCGTGTTGTCAATGAGCAATCTTCCCAGATCGTCGTAGCGGCCCACGCTGAAGCCGGGGGTGCTCGCCTGCGAGGGGAGCGAGAGGGTAATCACGTTCAGCGGCGTCGGGTTGTCGGGGTCAAAGCTGCTGAGGTCCACGATGGAGATCGAGCCTGGGCCGCCGTTATCGCCCGTTCCCGGCGCCTCGGCCTCGTTGGCGACCACTGCAAAGCTGCCGTTCGGCGAGATGCCGATGGCATCCGGCTGGATGCCCACCGGCGCCTCGGTGATATGTGCGCCACTGGTCAAGCGGTAGGCGATCAGCTTGCCGTGCACCGGCGACGCTGCCGGCGCCGCGCCGCCTGCCACGGCGAGGATCAGGTCCTGGGTGGGATGGATCGCCAACGAATTCAGCCCGCTCAGCACGGCAGTCGGGCCGACGCGGCCCACCTGCGTGGGCGAGAGGATGTCGCTGAGATCAAGGCGGTCGAAGCTCTTGTCGCCCGCGTTGGTCAGCGCGCCCCAATTGCCGCGGACAGCGATGATCTCCGCGCCGGCGCCGCCCAGGCCGGTGTCGTAGGTGGCGATGGCGGTGAGCCTCGGCGCAGTGTTGAGCTGCAAGTCCACCAGCAGCAAGTCATGGTCAGCGGCGCGGAACGCATCCGGCGCGTAGAAGTAGGCTTGTTGGGCGGGCGACTTAAATTCCGTGTTGTAGTCCAGCACGACCGGCTCGTCAGCGTTGACGTGCCACTCGTGCACACCGATGATCTGCGCGTCTAGCGTCGGCGAGGCCAGGGCGTGATCGAGCGCGCCCCATTGGCCGCGGAACGAGAAGGAGTAGAAATTTGCCCCTGCGCGCGACTCAATGACATGCGTGTAGCCGGCGTCCTTCAAGGCACGGATCGGGTCCTCCTGCAAGTAGGAGTTCAGGTCGCCAACGATGAGGACGTCGGGGTCGGCGATGCCGGTGGGGTCTGTAGCCAGCCAGGCGGCCAACTGTTGGGCGGCGACCGTGCGCGTGCCATTGCAGTTACCCTGGCCGTCGCCGGCGTCAACGTCGTTTGGCGCGGGGCTGGTAGCAGCGTTGTTGGCGCAGGAGCTGCCTTTGGACTTCAGGTGATTGACCACCACGGTGAAACGCTCGCCGCTGATGCGCTCCTCAAAGCTCTGCGCCAACGGCGGGCGGTTGCGTAGCGTGGTCGTGGAGTCGCTAAGGTCAAACAACCCAAATGCGCCAGTGGTGAGCACGGCAGTCGCGCCCACGGGACGCACTTTCTCCGGCTTGTAGATGAGGCCGACCTTGATCGCGTCTGTACCCAGCGCGTTGGTGGCGCCGGTGTTTGCGTCCGCGTCAACGAAGGCGAACGTGCCGGGTGCGGTCGCCGCGTTCAAGCGACCCACCAAGTCCTGAATCGCACTGTTGGCACCATAGCCGTCGTTCTCTAGCTCTTGCACTGCGATGATGTCGGCGCGCGAATCCAGCAGGGCGGCGACCGTCTTGGAAATTTGCCGCTGGAACTCGGCCGCGTTACTTGCGCCACGGCAGTCCGTCGGCGCGCCGCCCACGCCGCTGGTGCAGGCGCCCGCGCCGAAGGTGTTGAAGTAATTGAGCAGGTTCGCGCTGGCGACGCGCAGCGCTCCCGCCCGTGGCACGGGCGCGGGGCGCGGATTGGCGGCGACGAAGGTCACCGGCGCGGTTGGCCTCACGCGGTAGGCATTTGGGCTAGCCGACGCGCCGCCCCACCCGTAGGTCAGCACACCTAACACGTTGCTCACCGTGTCGCCGCCGCGCAGCGTGTTGGCCGCGGTGAGGGTGAGGCCATTGCGCGCAAAGATGACCGGATCGGGGTTCTGCTGGTTAGTTGCGTCGTCCAGGATGATGGCGTTCAAATCATTCTGCGCTTGGAGCGCAAGCGCAGGCGCGCCGGGCGTGACCACATGCGTCGGCTGCCACAGACGACCGCCAAACGAGAGACTCACTTGGCCGAAGCGACCCAGGTAATAGTTGTCCGTCACTACAAGCTCCTGCGGCAATTGCACGCGCATCCCCTCGAATCGCTCTAAGTCGTCGGCCGAAGGTAGCGGCAGTGTGATCGTCGCTGGCGACGGCAGCGTGGCAAGGCCGCAGTCCACGATGGGCGGCGTCACCGTGATCTGAGTCTGACCCTGCACCTCGCCCACCGTGCCGGTCAGCACGACGCGCTGCCCGATGGAGACATCGTTGTTGTTGCTGTTGAAGACAAACACGCCGTCGGAGGTGGCCGGATCGCCATCGCCGACCTCCTCCTGCAGATAAAACCCCCTCAGCGCCGGCGAGGGGCCTTCAAAGTCACCGACGACCACGCCGCGCACCGTCACTATACTGCCGACAAGGGGAGAGGCATTCCCATTGCCCTGGATGGCATAGATGGGCGTGAACACCCCGCTCGTGCAGATCGCCGGCGGACCGGACGAGACGGTGGTGAACGATGAGGAGAAGTCCGCCGCCATGTTGTCTGGCGGGTCATTGGTGTCTTGGTCGGCGACCTGCGCAGCATACACGGTGAGCGTGCAGCTCTCGCCGGGAGCAAAGTCCGTGTTCGGGTCCAACGTGAAGACTGTTGG
The DNA here is from genome assembly GCF_012931985.1 of Candidatus Roseilinea sp. NK_OTU-006. Taxonomy (GTDB): domain Bacteria; phylum Chloroflexota; class Anaerolineae; order J036; family Brachytrichaceae; genus JAAFGM01. Next base: position 122,348 of record NZ_JAAFGM010000005.1, on the reverse strand, counting down.
CCCGCCGGTCACCGTGGTGTTACTCAGGTTGCGCGCGCCGCTCGACGAGCAGGTGATTTGAAACCAAGCGCCACTGACGTTGACCGGCTCGCTGAAGGTGATCACCACGTTGCTATCCAACGGCACATTGGTTGCGCTATGGGGCGGCGACACGACGCTCACGCTCGGCGCGAGGTCGCTCGACAGCACGCCGTAGAGGGTCACGTTGTCAAAGCGCACCGTGCCTCCCGAGGCGTACGACGAAGTGGGATTGGCCGGAAAGTATTGACTCGTGGTTGGGCTGAACGCAGTGACTACGCGGATGCGCAAGTCGGGCACAGAGACGCTATAGCTGCTCAGGTCCACCGTCGGCGTCACCCAGGTGTTGCCTTGAAAGACGGTATTGGTGTAAACATCGGTGAAGCTCGCGCCGCCGTCGGTGGAGAACTGCACCATTACCGTGTTGGCAGCCGTGTTGCTGCGGCGCAAGGCGAAGGACAGGGTGATGTTGGTGTAGCTGGAGGCATCCACTTGAAACTGTACGCCGGCTGTCTTGTTACCGCTAGATTGTGCTGGGTAATTGGTAGTGTTCCAGCCGCCGTTTGATTCGCCGCCCACCCCCTGGGCAAATGTAGCAGTCGTCCCGCCCACCAGCGAGGCAGTCCCGCTGCCGACTGCGGGCGTCGTCACGCCGCCGTTGAATGTCCACTGGGTGATGACCGATGAAGCGCTGGCCAAGCGCGGCGCGCTGCTCGTCAATGAGAAAACTAGCGAGGAGATCACCATGACCCCGCTCATGAAGAGACGAAATATTTGCCTGAGCAATCGTTGCATGACGAAAGACCTCGTTAACCGGGTAAATCCAAAGAGTGCTGTATAAGCGATTTTTGTTAAGACAGCTTTGGCCCTATCTGAAATTCGTGTAAAGCACCGGCAGGATTTGAGAGCGTAAAACTGGATTCCATCCACCGGATTGAAGTCCGCCGTCACCTGCTGAATACACCATTGCTGACGCCGTGAGATCGTTTTAACACCCGCAGCGCCATCGCATCGGAGAGGGATTCCACGATGGAACTGACATCAGAGGAGAAGCGCATATCGTCTTCCAGCACGCAGTAATCTCCGCGCTCGTTGCGGATCGGGTTTGCGCCTGTGATGTGCGCTTAGATGCCGCGCGGCACGTCAACGCTGACCATTGGCCGACGCAGCGACGTGTCGGTATACCTCCAGCGTGCGGCGAGCCGTCTTGGCCCAAGTGAAGCGAGCGGCCTGGCGCAGGCTGGCGGCGTGCATTTGGTGTCGCAGCGTGGCATCATGGAGGATGCGCGCGCATGTCGCGGCAATCTCTTCGGGGCGAGTGGGATCAAACAACAGCGCCGCGTCGCCGACCACCTCAGGCAGCGATGATGCGTTGGAGCAAGCGACCGGTGCGCCACAGGCCATCGCTTCCAGCGGCGTCAGGCCGAAGCCTTCGTAGAGCGAAGGGAAGACGAACAGCGCGCAAGCCGAGTACAGCGCCGGCATGTCGTCGTTGCGCACCTCGCCGATGAAGTGGACTCGATCAGCAATGCCCAGCGTCCGCGCGCGATCTTGCGCCTGCGGATAGCGTGGGTCCTGGTGGCCGGCGATCACCAGGACCTCGGCCGTGCCAGAGCGCTGGGCGTTCAAGATAGCCCAAGCTTCGATGAGTCGTACCAGGTTCTTGTGCGGCTTGTTGCTAGCGAGGTAAAGGACGAAGCGTTCGGGCAGGTTGTATTTGGCGCGCACCATGGCACAGCGCTCGACCGATTGGGGGATGAAGATCGGATCGGCAGCTTCGGGGATCACGATCACCGGCTTGCGCAGGCGAGGCCACGTGTGGCGAATGTCGCGTGCTGAGGCCTCTGAAACGGTGATGAGCATTGTGGAGGCGTGTGCTGCGAGCGCGGTCAATATCCAAATGAGGAGGCGATCTCTCGCTGTGGGTACAAAATGTGGCTGGGCGAGGGGAATGAGGTCGTGGAGCGTCGTCACCGAATGCGCCGGGCTGATGTAGGGTCGCACGTAGTAAGGGTAATGGGAAACAACAGCGGGAAGGGCTGCGATTGGCGGGCGTAGTAGGTTGGCGGGGTGAAAGAGCGGCGCGCGGCACTCGATCCGCTCCAGTTTGGGGTGGTTCAAGCGGTTCAGGTCGAAGCGGGTGTTGAGCGCCGAGGGATCAAACAGTGCGATGATGCTTTCATCCTCGTCTAGTTCATCCGGTAGCGCTGCCAGCAGGTTGTACGCATAGCGCCCGATGCCGGGGAAGTGATCTTGGATCACCCGCGCATCGAAATAGTATTTGCGCCGAGGATGCGCGTTAGAATTGAGCATGAGGTGCGCTATTCCTCTAACCAGACTGAGGGGAGATTGCGGAGAACTTCGATGTCTTGAAACTTTTGGCTGCGTCGCGCGCCATGTCGCTTCACCCATGCCGCCATGGCTGCTAGTCCTTCGTCCAGAGAACGAAGCGTGCGTTCGCCGAAGAAGCGTCGCACCTTATCGTGAGAGGCGTATGCATGCATTACTTCATTGCGTGATTCTACGTACCGGATGTTGGGCGCAACACCCATCGCCTGGGCCACACGTTCGGCGAGCTCCCGCACGGTATACGGTTGATCGGCGCCGATGTTAAAGGTTTCATTCCAAGCATGCGGCATGTCAATCACATCCGCCATGATCGGTGTGATGTCGCGAATGTAGCTGAACGCGCGCGTTTGCCGCCCGTCGCCAAAGATGGTCATTGGCTTGCCCTGCAGAATCTGGTTCATGAAAATGCCGACCACGTTGCGGTAGCGGTCGCCGATGTTTTGTCGCTCGCCGTAGACATTGTGGGGACGAAAGATGACATAGTTCAGCCCGAACATGTTTCGGCAGGCTGCTAAGTCTTGCTCAACGGCTAGCTTGGCAATGCCATAGGGGTCTTCGGGATGGGGAGGAGTTTCCTCGCGCATGGGGAGTTCTGGGCTGGAGCCATAAACGGCGATAGATGAGGTAAATACAAAGCACTTTACATTGTGGTTGACGGCGGCATTGATCAAATTCATGCTGCCGATCAGATTATTTTCGTAGTTAAAGCGGCGGATGAAGTGGCTCAAGCCCTCGGCTGCGTAGGCTGCCAGGTGGTAGACGTAGTCAAAACGCTCGGCCTCGAACAACCGTTGCACCAACTCGACGTTGGTGATGCTGCCGACGACCAATTTGGCCTGGGGCAATACGTTGTCGGCAAATCCACCGCTCAAATCATCCAGCACGACCACATCATGTCCACGCTCAATCAGCTCTTCAACCACGTGTGAACCGATAAAGCCGGCGCCGCCGGTAACCAAGATTTTGCTCATGTGCGATTTCCTATTTTTCCTATGTGCTCATTGAATGCCCAAGCATGGGGTTGGACCCGCGCGCGTCAGCACGGTGAATACGCCGAACCGCTGCGAGCGGTAGCACTGCTCCAGAATGGCCAGCGCCTCGGCATCCGCGTTCAGCGCGGTTGCTTTGAGACGTTCTTTCTGCGCCCAGGCAATGACATCTACCCGTCGCGCGCGCAGTGTTGTTTTTAACAGGTCTGGATTGCCAAGGTACGGGTATATCTGGTCGCCGGGCCGACCGGCATACCATAGCAAATCTTTATCCGTCAGCGAATAACCGCCCGGCGGAACGTTGGTGCGCACGGCGGCTGTCGCCTGCGCCCGATCTGCATACCTGTAGGTGTAACGATAGCGCGTGCTGTATTCGGCAGTGACTTGAACCAGATCTGTCGCTAGGTAGCTGCCCAGGGTCAACGCGGCCAGCCCGCCGGCCAACAGTGCTGTGCGCGTCATGCGCACGCGGTGCGCTAGTGTGAAGCCCAGGCCGATCACCAGCGCCATCGGCAGCGCCAGGCGCGCCATGGCCAGGCCGCCGATGCGCAATCGTTCGGCCAGCACAGTGGTTTCAAAGGTCGCGCGGTAGATGTCGTACATTGGGTCGCCAACAATGAACAGCATGTAGAGCGTGCCGCCCAGCATAATTGGCAGTGCGATGCGCGACAAGACGCAACCTGGTTGTCTAATTTGCCGGCTGACCCACGCCGCAATGATGACCATCAGCACAGGAAGGGCCGGCGTGTGATAGCGCGGGTATCCCCAGGCCGGCACAATCATTGTGCCATAAAAGGCAAACACCCCGACTACATACAACAGAGCAATGTCTGTGTCATTGATTTGCCGGCGCGCCCAGCGCTGGGCGCTGTCCCAAAACGTCAACAGACCAAGGAGCGCAATTGGCAATCCCAGCCAAAAAACCATCACACCGCTGGTCTGGATAAAGTGGTTTGGGGCTTGCGATAGTGCTTCGCCGACACCGCTGCTGCGCCCGACAAGCGCAGCAGAGGCATCAGCTAAGGTGTAGCCGGTGAACCAGCCGTACACGGTGTGCAGCACTGCAAACAGCGCTGCCCCGCCTGCGGTGAATGTGGCTGCTATGCCGGCCTCGCGCCAGTTGCGACGCGCAATCTCGCCGGCGATCAGCGCTGCCGCCAGCATCGGCGGGGTGGGCAATTTGATCCACAGGCAAATGGCGAATCCAATGCTCAGGACAAAAACGCGCATGACCGGTGAGCGTCTGCGCAGCGCCAGCCACAAGCACAGCAATGCTGTGAGCGCCGTCGTCAATAGCCCATTGTCAATGTCAATCAGCACGCTGTTCTGGACAATGAGTGGATTGAGCGCGTATAGCCCGATTGCTACAAGCGCGATAGTTTGCCAGTTGAGCCGGCCGGGCATATTGTGGTAAAGCAAACGCGCCAGCCATGCTAACAGTGGCAAAGTGAGTAGATGCGGAATCAACACACTCAGCCGGGCGGCTTCAACAGTTGCTCCAAAGATGCTCAACAGCAGTTGCGCCCAGTGAACGTACAGGTGCGGGTGTGGAATGATCTTGCGCCACTCCGGCCAATATGCCATGGCTAGAAAGAAGTCGTTTTCATCGGTGCTGAGGGGCTGCCAGCCCATGCGCAGCGCGCACCCTATGGTGAACGCAGCAGCTATGGCAAGGGTAATTGCCAAGATATGTCGGCGCGCCCAATCGCGCAGGGTAGCTTGTCTAGAAACGCTCATCGGCATGCTCCGCCGACGTGAAAGTAAGCCAGATAAGACCCCACCTTCAATGGCGCGGAATAACATCGGCCCAATAATGCGGTCAATGTGGGATCGCGCGTGATGTGGGTGTAGCGGCCGTCTTCTTTAGTGGTCAGCACAAAGGCGGCCGGTGGGTCGTTCTCGAAACGCTTGATGATTTGCTGAGCGGTGCAGGTGGGGCAGGCCAGCAGCTCTACGACAAAATCGCCGTCGCGTTGCGCCGCCCATAGAATTTCTTTAGGGGCGATCAATCGGTCGTGAGGGGCGGTTTTGGAGGCGATGATGGCGCCGATCTCGCGGCCGCCCCGCCGGCCATATTCGTAGATTGTGGCGTAGTCGGCGGTGGTTTGGGTGGTGGTGGTCACCGTCCAGCTAGCTAGGCTGAAGGCAATGGCACCGGCCAGCAGCGCCGGTTGGACGCGTCGCACTGCCAACCAACATATCAGCACTGCTAGCCCAAGTGGAATCACCAAGGCGATGACTTGCAACTGCGCGCCGAAGCGCAGTCGCGTCAACAAGTCGTTTGTCTCGAAGGTGAGCGCATATTGCGGCAGCAATGGGTCTGGCAAGACCAGCGCAAAAAACAATGCGCATCCTGCGGCAGCGGCCAGAATAGCGCCTCGAGGATGCGCCGACTGCCACAGTGTGTTGAATGTCGGGCTGTCGGCCAGCGCCAGGCTGACCAAGATCAACATGCCTAAAAATACCGGGTAGTGGTAGCGCGGGAAGCCCATGGGCAGTTCGTTGCCGGCGCTGTAGAGCGCCATGCCGAGCAGGCTGAAAAGCAGCAGGGCGTCGGCGTAACCGATCGCTGCGCCGCGCGCCACTTGTCCGATGCGATGCACAGCGACAGTCAGCCAGGCCGCGATGAACGGGATGCCGATCCAAACGCTGGTGATGCCGCCGCCCATGAGGATGCGCGAGATGGTGCGTTGTATTTCGCTGCCGGCTGTTTGCACTCTGGCGATGGATGGCCACAGCGCCTCGATGGGAAATTGGCTCCATGCGATGAAGATCAGAAAGCTGAGGGCAAAGCTCAGGCTGCCCAGGGCCAAGCCAATCAGCGCACTGGCCACACGCCGGCGTCGTAGCAGTGTCACGATCAGCAACGCCACCCCCAATAGCAGGGTTGAGGGCAGCCATTTGATCCAAAGGAGCAGCGCCCAAGTTAAGCTGATCCATGCAATGCGTTGTGCTGAAGGCGCATCCTCAGTGATGCTGAACGCCAGCAGTAGCGCTGCCATGCCGAGGGGCCACAGGGTGTTGTCAATGTCAAGCAGCAGGCTGCCCTGCAGCGCCAGCGGGTGAATTGCCCAGATCAGGGCAGCGATGAGGCCGGCGCGCCGGGCGCGCGCCACATCCGCGCTGAGCGCCAAGCAGGTCATGGGCAACAGCCACAGCACGGCCAGGAAGCTCAACCCGCCGACCAGGCGCATGGCCGGCAGCGTGTAACCGAATGCCTGCGTAGCCAGGCTGCCCAGCGCGGTGTAAAGCGGTGGGTGGGGAATGACTATTTCGCTCCAAGCGCCGCGCGCAATGCGCGCGAAATCCTGGGCAAAGACAACCTCATCGGTGTAGATCAGCTTGTCCCGAGATAGGACAAAGATCAACGCATACAGACCTGTCAGTGCTGCCAACGCCGGCCAGATCGGCCTGCCGTAAAGCGTGCGGAATCTCACCATCCAAAGGCTCTTCATCCGGTATATCAGGCAAAAGAGGAACTGCAAGCTACTTGAACCTGTAGCTGAGGATCAGGCCGATCATGCGCAACCCGGTGCGCAATGCGCCTTTAAAGTTGCCGGTGATCTTGGACTCGCCCACACGCCCGCGATAGTTGACTGGCACTTCAATGACCCGGATGCCGGCGCGCAGAGCGAGGATCACCATCTCTGGCAGGAAGTGAGACTTGCCAACGGTGAAACGATCTTGAATGCGTTCAAGCGCCGAACGGTGAATCAGGCGCAAGGTGCAGCCGCAATCGCTGAGCGAGGGGCCGTTATAGAGGAATTGCAGCATCTTGGCAACCGCCCAATTGCCGATGCGCAAAAACCATCCCATGTTGGCTTCTTCCCAGATCATCTCGCGGGTGGTGCGCGTGCCGCAGACCATTTCAAAGTCCTCGGCATAGGCGAGCAACTTCAGCACGTCGCGGCCCACGAACGTGCCATCTGGCTCAGCGAGGATGATGAGATCGCCGGTCGCTTCGCGCATGCCACGTCGTAGCGCATAACCGTAGCCCTGTTGGGTTTCGAGCACGACGCGCGCCGGTGTTTTGGCAGCTTCTTCGGCCGTGCGATCGCGCGAGTTGTTGTTGACTACGATCACTTCATCCACGATGCCTGGAATCCAGAAATCTTCCACCGCCTGGCGGATGTATTGCTCTTCGTTGTAGGCCGGGAAGATCACGCTCACGCGTTTGCTGTTATACATGGTGTTCTCTCGGCGATGAATCTGGTTTTTGTGCCACGATCAGCATTTGGCCGGCAAATGGTTTGAACGGCGATGCCAAATATAGGCGAATCAACCAGGCCGGCACAGCCACGCTCAAGCCACGCATGCTATAGGGCAAAAAGCGGGGCATGACTTTCTCGATGTGGAATCCCTGGGCGCGCAATAGGTTGGCGAGCGAGACGTGGCTAAAGATGGAGCGATGGGTGTAGTCGTCGAAGTAGTGGCGATAAGCGTGGTAAAAGTTGGGCTGAATGACGATTAGCCGGCCGCGTGGACGAAGATGGCGGTGGATTTCCGCGACCAGGGGCATCACATCCTTCGGCTCAAGATGCTCCAGCACGTTTGACGCCAGGATGGCGTCAAATCGTTGATCCCCTAGACAGGCAAGGCCTGTGGAGAGATCGTGGAGGAGGACCTCTACGTCTGGAGCAGCAAATTCCGGCGTGCGTTCCCAGAGATCAATAGCAACCTTGCGGGCCGCCCGTGTGTAGTTGATCCAATAGCAGTATCCTGCGCCCAACTCGAGCACGTGACCGTCGGCTGGGATGTAGGGAGATACGAAAGCGCTGATCACCTTCCACACGCCGGCGCGGGCCGGGTGCGCAGTCAGGTGGGCTGCATGATAGGCTTGGCAGTAAGTGTGTTTGGTCATGGCCGATTAGCCAGTTCGTGAGCTGCTGCGCGCAGTGCGCGCGCCACACGTGCTTGTTGCTCCTCGCTCAGTTCTGGATAGATCGGCAACGACAGGATTTCCTGCGCAGCGGCCTCCGTGTGCGGCAAGTCGCCGGCCCGATAGCCGAGGTTGGCAAAACTCTTTTGCAAGTGCAGCGGGATTGGGTAGTGGATACCGGTTTCGATGCCTTGGGCAGCCAGATATGCCTGTACCTCAGCACGATGTGGCACGCGTATCACAAAGAGGTGCCACACCGGCGCGCGATCTACAGGCACGAATGGCAGCCCGATGGGCACATCAGCGAGTAGTTCCAGGTATCGCTGGGCAATCGCTTGACGACGGGCTGTCCAATCGGGTAAATGGCGCAACTTGACACGCAGAACCGCCGCTTGCAAGGTGTCCAACCGCTCGCCATAGCCGACCTGATCGTGTTCGTATTTGGCGCGCTTTCCATCAGGTCGAACCGCTCGTCCATGGTCACGCAGCGCTAGCACACGCTGCGCTAGTGCTGGGTCGTTTGTGGTGACGGCGCCGGCATCCCCGTATGCGCCCAAGTTTTTCCCCGGATAGAAACTGAAACAGGCCGCATGCCCAAGCGTTCCTACGCTTTGCCCCTTATATGTGGCCCCATGTGCTTGCGCTGCATCCTCGATGATGACAAGGCCATGCTGCTGAGCCAGCGCACGGATGGCGTCCATGTCAGCCGGCATGCCGTACAGATGTACCGGTACGATAGCTCTTGTGCGCGGCGTAATAGCGCGCGCCACCTCGTCTGGATCAATGGTGTAGGTCTGCGGGTCAATATCCACGAACACAGGCCTGGCTCCCACATGAACGATTGCCTCGGCGGTGGCGCAGAAGGTATGTGCGACGGTGATCACCTCATCGCCGGGTTGAACACCGCAAGCCTGTAACGCTAATTGCAACGCCGCTGTGCCCGACGCTACACCTATCACATGCGCTGCACCGCAGTAGCGAGCGAACTCCTGTTCAAATGTCTGCACATCTGGTCCGTTAATAAAAGCCGTTGTTTCGATCACGCGCTGAATCGCTGCGTCGATCTCGAATTTGATCGTCGCATACTGCGCTTTCAGGTCAATGAGCGGGATTTTGCTCATGGTAAGCTCCGATGTAGTTAATTGAATTGATTACGCGAGCCGGGTTGCCGGCCACCACTTCGCGTGGCAAGACGTCGCGCGTGACGACTGCGCCGGCTCCCACCAGCGCTTCAGCGCCGATGCGCACACCCGGCAGCAGAATTGCCCCGGCGCCGATTCGCGCACCACGCTCAATATGGACGCCCTGCAATTGTGCTTTGGCGCGCGGTGAACCCGGGTAGCGCGCGTTGGTCATCACTACGCATGGCCCGATCCAACAGCCTGCCTCCAGGACGGAAAACTCCGGCACAAAGGCGTTAGAGTGAATACGCACATCGTCCCCGATCAGCACATGATGCTCGACAATGCTGTGGCTGCCGATGCTGACACGATGACCAATCTGATTGTCCTCACGGATGAGCACGCCATGACCGGTCTGGAAATCGTCACCGATCTGGTTGCCGGCATAGATGACTGTATGTGAGCGCACAATGGCCCGTGCGCCGATGCGGGTTGCTACCTCGCCGGCCAATCGCCCGCGCGCCGGTTCGCCAACAATGACAAAGGCGCCGAGCGTCACTGCTTCGCCAAGTGCGACGCCGGAGTAGACGATGCATGTAGGGTGGTATGTTGCGTCGGTGTAGCTCATGATGCTTTCTCCATGCCCTGTGTGGGTGAGTGCTTGAGTGTCGCCAAGTGCACTTCCGCACCACGCGCCATAGACTCGTACATTGCCAGCACCAACGCCAGTGAACGGCGGCCTTCGTGGCCGTGCGTCTGCGGTAGCCGTCCGTCGTGAATGGCTGCAATAGTGTCAGCGAGCACCGCGCGATGGCTCGTCCCATATACCGAGGGTGGATCAACTGCTTCGGTGCTAATCAAGTGCCGCTCTTGCTCGAGCTGTCCCTCAACCTTCCAGAGCACCCTGCGATTCAGCGCTGTGCCGCCCACCTTGACCGAGCCGCGCTCGCCGAAGATCGCCACCGAGCCTTCCAAGTTCTCCGGCCACGTCACCGTGGAGCCTTCGACGACGCCTAAAGCGCCTGAGGCAAAACGCCATACGGCCACACCTACGTCTTCGCACTCCATGCGGTGCGCCAGCGTCGCGCCATAGGCAAACACGCTATCCACGTCGCCCATCAGCCACTGGAGTGCATCAATATGATGGATAGATTGATTCATCAGCGCGCCGCCATCCATTGCCTGCGTGCCATGCCAGCCATCCTCATAGTAACTCTGCGGACGATACCAGCGCACGGTGGCGTTGCCGAGCAGCAGCCGACCCAGTTGGCCCGAATCTACTAACCGCTTCAAATCTTGCATCGGCGGGTTGTAACGGTTTTGCAATACTACGGTGAGGGTCACGCCGGCGCGCTCACAGGCCTGAATCAGCGCGTCGGCGTCGGCCAACGAGAGCGCCATCGGCTTTTCAACCACGACGTGTTTACCATGCCGAGCAGCCTCGATACCGATCTGCGCGTGCAGTCCGCTGGGCACGCAGATGCACACCACGTCAATGTCTTTTCGCTCCAGCACGCGCCGATAGTCGGTGAGCGGTTCTGCACCGAATTGCTGGGCAAGATGGATTGCCCGTGACTCGATCACATCCGCGACGGCAACCAGTTTGGCGGACGTACGCAAATCCACTAAGGACTGCGCGTGACGGGGCGCAATGCGCCCACAGCCGATGATAGCGAATCGGAGGACAGTCTTCACAGCTCAAAACCTTTTTGAGTACGCGGCGTCCGCGGCCGCTCGATACACCTTGAGCATGCGCTCGGCCATGATCTCGGCGCGAAACAGGCCGGCTCGTTCCCGCGCCGACTGCTGCCACTGTGCCCGCGTGCTCGCGTCAAGGCCGAGCACGCTGAGGAGTGCATCGCGCAAGGCAGGGGTGTCCGCCGGCGGCACGAGTAGGCCGTGTCTGCCGTGCACCACCACTTCCGGAATGCCGCCGACGCGCGTAGCCACGACCGGCAGGCCCGCGGCCAGCGCTTCAATCACCGATAGGGGCAGCCCCTCACCCAATGAGGGGAGCACAAACAGGTCGCTGCCGGCCAGTAAACGGAGTGTATCGGTGCGAAAGCCTAAGATGTGTACGTGATCGCTCACGTTGAGCGCAGCAGCTTGTTGCGCCAACGCTGCCTGTTCATCCGGCGCGCCGGCAAAGACGAAGTGAGCACGCGGAAAGCGTTGCAGTACCGCCGGCAGCGCCGCGATCAAATAACGGTGCCCTTTGTTAGCCGCCAAGCGGGCCAATGTCAGCGCGATCACGTCCTCTGCCGCAAGGTCTAACTCCGCGCGTAGCTCAGCCCGCGCCTGGGTGATGAACGACGGCTCGAACGTCGGCAAGGAGACGCAATTGTGAATGATCTCGATCTGCGTTGCCGGAATGCCGTAGAGCTGCGTCAACTTCTCGGCATTATCGTGCGAGACGGCGATGACGCGCGCGGCGTGTCGTCGCGACAGGCGGAACAACGTCGGTAATATGGGCTTAAGCGCCAGGGAGATGACGATATCGTTCAGTGGCGATACACTGTGTTCAACGCAGATCAACGGGGTTGCCGTCCCAGATAAAGCAAAGCTAAAGGCAATTCCTAGCCGGCTACCCGGATGATTCGAGTTGAGATGAACAACGTCGTACTGCCCACTCAAGCGACGCAGCGCCGGGATGACGGTTGGCCATTGTCTTGGGTGATCAAGCGGCCACGAATGCACTGAGCCGAGGGCGCTCAACTCTGTAGCGAATGCGCGGAGGTTGGGATGATCGGGTAGAACAAAGCTGAAGCGAGCATACCCCGCCAAGGCGCCGGCCAATTGCACGACATACCGCTCTGCCCCGCCAACTGAGCGAGCGGTGATAATGACCAGCACCCGCACCAATCTACCCTCAGCCATGCGGTATCACCGTGTTCCACGATGCATGGCCTGGATCGGCTGGCACCGCACAAAGATACGGTAGCCTAGCACAGTCCAGCCCCGCTGCGATACCCAACGGTCGAGTCGTTGCCACATGCGCGGTGGATTAGCCATGCGTCCGAACTTGTAGAAAAACTCCAACACGTAAGGAAAGGTCTCCCGACAGGCACGGTCGGTGATGCGCAGCCCGGCCTGGTGAAGGATGGCAAACACCTCATGTTGCGAGAATACCGTGTCAATCGGCTGTTCGGTGCGCAGTGGGTGTTCGTGCGGCAGAAAGCCGCGCATGGGGCGGATCAACGGCGCCAATAGCGCTGCCAGCCCACTGAAGGGCAGCCATGCCGCGCTGTTGGGAAAGGTGATGACAAACGCTCCCTGGGGCTTGAGCAGTGGCTTGAGGGCGAGCAGCGCTTGCAACGGCGAGCGTAGGTGCTCTAAGACTTCGGTCAGAATGACCGTATCAAAAAATGCTGCCGGCAATGGCGGTAGATTCGTAAGGCTCGCCTGCATAATATGAGCTGCATCCCCTAGATGGGTGCGCGCCTTATCAACATTGGCTGACGATATCTCCAGCCCGTAGAGTTCTGCCGTTGGATTGCGCCGGTGGAGCTCGACCAAAAGCTGTCCGGCGCCGCAGCCTGCGTCGAGCACGCGTTGCCCCCTTACATCACCGATAAACTCGGCCACGGCCGGGTAGAAATCCGAGTGCATGGATAGCTCGCCGCCGAAGGCGTCGTAGCGAGCCGCAATCTCAGCATCCGTAAGATCGTGGCCTACCTTGATCATGTCCGCACCTCCTGCATCAAGCGGAGCATCTTCTGGACACGACGCTCCCACGTATGGTCGCGCAGCACACGGGCGCGCGCCGCCTCAGCAATGCGCCGGCGCTCCTCTTCGTGGCTCAGGTAGTGGCGAATTTTGTCCAACATCTCTTCGGCAGTGTCAAAGCACACGATTTCTTTTCCCTCCTCGAAGAATTCGCCGACACTGGGCACGCGCTGCAGCAACTGAAACGTGCCGCAAGCGGCCAGCTCGAATGCTCGCACGTTCAAGCCGCGATCTAGTTCGCCAGGCTGATGGTCGACATGGAAGTTCAAGCCGATCTTGGCCGCGCAGAGCGCTTTGACCTGCTCTTCGCCCCAGATTTGCCCTTGCCATACCTTCAAGATTGGGCTGCCGATAAAGTGCTCGCGGTAGCCGCCCCACACTTTTACGTCCACGCCTTGGACGATGGCGAATTCGATCATTTGCCGGCGCGCTTGATGGAAGCGGTTGCTGAGGCCACCGATGAAGCACACATCGCTGCCGTAGCGGGCGCGCTCGGCTTCTGTGAGCGCGACTGGCCGATGGATTTCAGGATCAATGCCGATCGGCACATAGGCGATTCGGCCGGTCGCGCCGGCGGCGCGCAGCCCGGATTCTAAATTGGCCGGCTGGAAGATAAGATCGAAGTAGGGCAGATTGGCGCGGTCGCGCGGCAGCATGGTCTGGGCTGGCAACCCGCACCACTGCACCAGCGTCAGGCCGCGCTGTTTGAGCGTCTGTAGCGTGGATCGCCAGATGCTGCTGCCGAGCGGGATGAACACCACATCAGGTTTGAAATGCTCGATGCGGTGTAGCAAGCTGCGCTGGAGCAGCCACACATCGAAGCGCGTGCCCCACAGACCGGCGCGCGCGACCTTGGCCAGCGACAACGGCAGATGCGCGCGGCGATGCTGGGGCAACAAGAAGCTGCTGCGCATGTCCACCACTACCTGGCAGCCCAGCTCCTCAAATTCGCGCTTCCAACTGTAGAGCGTGTGCTGGGTGCGCAACAGATGCAAATTGAAATCGCCCCTTTGTGTCCGCCAGCTTTGATAGGCCGATTCGTAGTAACCGCGATCAACCTTGTAGTAAACGTAGATTTTCATGCGCACCTCTCGATCTGGCGCAGCCATACCTCTGCTGCCCCCCAGCGCCACAGGTTGGCGCCCATGATTGAGGCATCGGGTGTGCTTTCCGCTGCAAGCATCTTGCGCACCAAGCCCACGTCCAGCCAGTCGCTCAGGCGTGGCCGGTCGTGAAACAGCTCACGCCAAAATGGACGCAGCGCCCGCATCCACGCTTGTTCGGGCGTGACAAAGCCCTTCTTATCGCGCCGCCATACAATCGCTGACGGTAAGAGATTTCGGATCGCTCGCCGCAAGACATATTTCGACCAGCCGGCATGTATGCGATACACCGCCGGTAATTGACTGATGTATTCGGCCAATCGCACGTCGAGAAAAGGGGTGCGCGCCTCAATAGAGAATGCCATTGAGTTGCGATCCTCTGCCCGTAACAAGCGCGGCAGGTTGTATAGAGTGAGATGGGCAAGGTGGCTGGGCAGGTGAGCGTATGTCTCTGGCGGGAAGGCATGCCGGCGTCGCCGCATAGCTCGTTCGGCGACGCCGGCGCGCAGACCGGTCATGCGTCCCGACCAGCGCTGCTGCACCCAACGTTGGGCTGCCGACGGTAGTTGGTAGGCCACGGCGCGCGCAAGGACGCCTGCCAGACTGCGGCTGCCAACGCGCCGGATGGCTAACGTCTCTCGCCACAGTTGCCGCCAACGCCCAGCGCGTAATAATTGCGATACCCATACGTCAAACGGCAGGTAACCGGCCAGCAGCTCGTCCGACCCTTGACCGTCCAATAGCACAGTCACCCCGTGCTCGCGCGCCAGGCGCATCACACACCACTGCGCGTACATCGAGGTGGTGATCGGCGGCTCATCGTGATGCCAGACGAAGCGTTCGAGATCGGCTCGCAGCCCCTCTGCGGTGGGAAAAGTGCAGTGCCATTCGGCGCCGGTTTGCTCTACCACAATTTGGGCAAAGCGCCGCTCGTCACTGACATGGTCCTCGTAAGCAGCGGTGAAGGTCTTTTGCCGTGCGCCAAGCTGCTCGCGCGGTATGCCGTGTTCCGTCTGCATGAGCACGTTGACCAGCGCCACAATAGCTGACGAATCCAGACCGCCGGAGAGGCACGTGCCTACGGGCACATCACTGCGCAAGCGCAGGCGCACCGCGTCGGTCAGCAACTCCAACACGCGCTGCGCCGGTCCGTCGTCCGGTTGCGCTGGCCCAATGTCGGGGTTGACCGGCAGTGACCAGTAACGTTTGATCACAAAAGCACCCTCGGAGATGCTGAGCGAGTGGCCGCCGGGCAGTTGCCGAATGTTGGCGAACATGGTGCCATCGAGCCGGCTGGCCTCGTAGCCGGCCAAGAAGTCTTCGAGGATGATCTCGTCCACCTGCGGGGGTATGAGGCCGCTAGCCCAAAGCGCTTTTGGCTCAGAAGCGAACGCGAACAGCGTTGGCGTCTTGACGTAGTAAAAGGGCTTCACACCAAAGCGGTCACGGCTACAGAACAAGACCCGTCGTTGGGCATCCCAAAGGGCGAATGCCCACATGCCGTTGAAACGTTGCACACAAGCCTCACCCCATTGGCGATAGGCAGCCAGTAGCACTTCAGTGTCACCGCTGCTGCGAAAGGCATGGCCGAGCGTGACCAGCTCGGCGCGCAGTTCAATGTAGTTGTAGATCTCGCCGTTGAAGCAAAGGGTCAATGCACCGTCCGCTGTGGTCATCGGGGTATGGCCGGCCGGGCTGAGGTCAAGGATGGCCAGCCGGCGTTCGACTAAACCCAAGTTAACAAGCGGTTGTTCGCTTACGGTGCGCATGTCAGGCAAATCCACGCCGGGTGGACTGTCCGGCCCTTTGAGATGCAGCGCGGCGCCGGTTTGCGTGTTGAACAGCGCGAAGCCCTCATCGTCCGGCCCACGATGGCGCAACAGGCCGGCCATGCGCTGAAGCTGGGCTAGGTTGATTGGCGCGCCGTCGAGATGATAAATACCTGCAATGCCGCACATAGGCTCACAGTTTTCTACTGAATACGGCTTCCAGTTCTTCTTTAAGTAATTGCCGGCGGTGGGTCAGCGTGAAGTGATTGAGCACACGCCGACGGGCCGCCTTGCCCAGCTCTGGTCTGGCGAGGGCTTCAGCGATGCCGCGGGCCAGCGCCGGCGGATCGTTGAACGGCGTCAGGATGCCGGTCTCGCCCACGGTCTCTGGCATGGCGTAACGATTGGCGACCACAGGCACACATTCACAGGCCATCGCTTCGGCCAACGAGACCCCGAACCCCTCGTGAGCCGAAGCTTGGACGTAGACGCGCGCTCCTTGAAACGCCTGCGCGCATTCGGCAGCCGAAAAGCGCCGCTCGGTGAACTGTACGTTTGGTCCGGCGATGCGCTTCAGATAATCTATGCTGTCGTCCACAAATGCACCGATCACCAAGAACTCGACGTCGGGCAGGTAAGCAGCCGCGCGCACAAACGGTTCGATCCCCTTTTGCAACAGCGCCGCGCGCGAAATGGCGTGGCAAGCGGTGACAGCGCGCTGTGCGCGTGGCGCATCGCTAGGTCTGAACAGATCGGTGTCCACGGCCAGATGGGCCGTGCGCATGCGGCGTGGGCGCCCGTAACACAGCACTTCTTGCGCGGAGGAGTTTGAGAAGGGTAACACGGCATCGCTCAGGCGCATCACAAAGGCAAACAGTTTGCGCTTCACCGGATCACCCATGTCCCCCCATTGAATGTCCGGCACCCAAGTAGCGTCTATGCCGCCGGTGACGATGATCAGCTTGCGCCGCAGGGCTTTGGTGATGAGCGCCAGCAGCGGCGTGTATTTAGCGAGCACGAAGTAGGCAAATACGCCATCAGCGCGCTGGCGGATCAGGGCATCGAGCAGGCGCGTGTAATAGGTATAACGCTGAAAGCCGGCGCATTCCGCTAAATCCAGCGGGATCACTTCAGTCCATTCCGACAATAGGCGGATGTCGGTGGTCATGAAGCCTGGGTTGATGCGGGGTGCGGTGAAGATCAGTCGCAAGGGATGCATGGTCAAGCATTCTCCATTGTCACTGACGCACCACCCAAACGTGCTAGCACATGCTCCACTTGAGATGCCGGGATAAACAGGCCGTTTAAGGTAATCTTTGGGTTGTGGATCAGCTTTTCAGGTTGGAGTGGCTGTACGCAAAGTTGTGCTGAACTGCGCGGCCCGATGTTTACCTCGAAACCCCGATAGCCCAGATCGTTCAAATAACCGATGAGGTCGCTCACACTTCGTCCAAAGCGCTGATGATACGATTCCATTAATTCGCACAAAATCAGCGGTTGATTGCGGCGCAGCAAGCGGTATGCGCCGCACAGAGCCTCTAACTCGGCCCCTTCAACATCTATCTTCAAAAAGCTGATCTGTTCCTCGCCCAGTACGTCATCCAAGCGCTGTGCAGGGACAGATATGACATGAGTTTGTCGGCCAAACTCGGGTTTTTTAAGACCGGATACCGCCGGGTCTGACTCGACGTAATAAAAATCTAACATCCCCGGATGGTCAGATAGAGCGATCTGGTGAACCTCAATTTTAGGAGCCAAGCGTGGGTTCAGTGCGATGTTGGCGCGCATACGCCTGTAAGTCTCCGGTGCCGGCTCAAAAGCAATGACCCGCGCTGCGTACTTGGCCGCCAGTAAAGCGTACACACCGATATGAGCTCCGATATCTACAACCACGCTATCGCCGCTGAGCAATCTCGGGATGAGCAGCAGATCAGACTCAAGAGCGAATGCATTTCCAAAGAAGTATCCGCGAAACTGTGGCACGCGCAGGTCCAATTCAATGACGATGGTATCGTCAATCGTAATACGCTCAATCGGCGAGATTCGTGCGAGCAATCTTCCTGCACCGGTACCTCTGATTTGATGCAGGATGGGCACCTGTGTAGCTAGTGTGCGCGCGAAGTGCCTGAGTTTTGAGATAAGCGCCATGATTATCAATCCCTTTGAGATGCTTTCCCCATCGCTGACGCAGGCTGCCTGCGCCAGAGTCGCCAGAGATAACTGATCTGTGCGGTAAACTGCTTGGGCTGAAGAAGCAGCGCAAAGAGGAAAAACCCCGATGTACCCCAGCCCATTTTCCAGGCGACAGATAGCCACAACGAGTCGTGCGTATCGAGCAGTCTCACCAAGATCAGATAAGCTGCACAGGTGAGCGCTGCCGCCGCCAGCGGCCCTGCAAAGATGGGCCACAACTTCATTTCAAGATGCCTGCTGAACAAGCGATAGGCTGTCGCGAATGCAATACCGAGCGCCAGCGTAACGGCAACAGCAGTTCCGCCGGCTGAGAGCGTCGCAGTCAGGAGCGTGCCAATGATGGCGAGTAGGACGAGTTGCATCACCGAGACCCCAAGCGCCCAACGGGGCTCTCCGATGCCGACCAAGATTGCCCGACTATTCTCCCAGAGTGGCCTCAGGACAGCAGCGATGAGCAAAAGGCGCAAGAGTGGAACAGCCGGCGTCCATTGTTCGCCGTACAGCAGCATTACCAGATCGGGTGCGCTGAGGAACAGCGTCAGCGCTACCGGAATGGCAACGTTGGCTGAAATCCAGAGCATCATCGTCACTGAGCGTTGAAGCTGCTGTGCGCTCTCGCGCACCTGGCTATAGGTGAACACAGCAGCCCGCTCGATGACGGTGTTCAATAAGAGCGTCGGCCATTGCGCGAGACGATAAGCGCGATCATAGTATCCCAAGGTGGTTGTGCCGGCGAGTGTGCCCAGGATGAAGTTATCGGCGCTGGTCAGTAGGTTGGCAACGAAGGTGCTTAGGCCGGTGGGCGTGCCGAATGACAAGTATTGGCGCGCGAGCGCCGGCCGATAGCGCCAGCGCAGGCGCAACAGGTCGCGTCGCGCAAAAAAAACATACGCCAGAATACCCATGAGCACCAGCACGGTGTAGGTGACCGTTTGACTCGCCAGGCTGTACTGCCCCATGCCTTGCCAAGCCAGCCAAAACGCCGGCCCATACGACAGTGGCGTAGCCAGGGCTGTTGCAACGCTTAGCGGCTTGTAGTGCAGGTTCGCTTCGAAGACGATGGCGAATGGCATTACCCAACTCCCTGCAAATGACAATATGCACATTGCTAACATGGCGATTGCTGTCATCGGGGCATAGCCCAGCGCCAGCAAGACGGGCGTAGCTAGTAGCGCGAGCAGCAACGTGCCTGCGCCCATCACAACGCTGAGGATGGCCAGTGTTCCTATCGTCTCGCCGTTGACTTCGCGCTGTTGCGCAAAAGCAAAATTCAAACCCACTTTGCTTTGCAGATCGAAGAGGGTGTAGAAAAACATCGCCAGCGCAAACTCGCCGTAAATGGCCGGCGTGAGCAGGCGGATCAGCGCGATATTGGCGACAAAGCCAAAGCCGATGACCCAGTATGAGCCAAGCGCCACCCACACGCCGTTGCGCACTGCGCGATAGGCCAGCGGGGTAGCCGATTGTAGCGAGTTTTCACGCCTATCTTGAGTTTCTGCTTGGGATGGTCCTTTTACCATGGGCGAGTTTGAACGAAAGCCCCCCTGACAGGCACGAGGCGGGTTCTAGGCCGGTTGCACTCATGATAACCCCATCGCCCGCTCCGGCCCCGCCACGCGCTTCACCCCGCGCATCCCTACCCCACGCTGCCAAATCCGCCCAATCATCCGCTCAACACGATCATTCGTCGCCGGCGCCTCCGCCCACCTCCGATCCCGTCCATATCGCTCCCATTGATGGTGTCGGTGATCGCCAACGCGCTGATGTTCACGTTGCAAGAGCGCGACCCGCTGCGCGCCAGCGTGTGGTTGTTGGTGGCGCCGGTGTTTTCGCCATCTGCCAGCAGCCCGGGGCCGGGCGAGCCGATTCGCGCATTCGACGTGGGCGGCGCGGCCCTGGTGGTGGGCGGCCTGGTCATCGCCAGCGTGGTAGATGTGAGGCGCACCCTGACCATTCAGCGCGCGTCGCCGCCCAGATAGGCGTCGCGCACCTCCGAGCTGCCGAGCAGATCGCGCGCTGCGCCTTCCAGCACGATGTGGCCGTTTTGCAGCACGTAGCCACGGTGAGCGATTTGCAGGGCCAGGTTGGCGTTCTGCTCCACCATGAACACCGTCACGCCCTGCTGGTTGATGTGCTGGATCAGGTCGAGCACTCGGTCCACGAACAAGGGGGAAAGCCCCATCGTCGGCTCGTCCATGCAGATCAGCTTCGGACGGCTCATCAGCGCACGCGCCATGGCTAGCATCTGCTGCTCGCCGCCGCTGAGCACGCCGGCGCGTTGGTCCAGCCGCTGGCGCAGGCGAGGAAAACGCTCCAGCATTTGTTCGTAGTCGCGCCGCACTTCTTCGCGGTCGGCGCGCGCATATGCGCCCATCAGCAGGTTCTCGCGCACGGTCATCTCGGGGAAGATGCGACGCGATTCCGGCACCGACGCAATGCCGCGTCGGATGATCTGCGGCGTCGGCAGGTCGGTGATCGGTTGGCCGTCGAACAGCACGCGGCCCGCGCGCGGCTTGACCAAGCCAAGGATCACTTTCATGGTGGTGCTTTTGCCGCTGGCGTTGCCGCCCAGCAGACACACGATCTCTCCCCGGCAGACATGCAGATTCAAGCCGAAGTGCACCTGCAACACGCCATAGAAGGTCTGAATGCCCTCAAGCTGGAGCAGGAAGGGCGCGGATGCCGGCAGCATCGCTTGCGCCATCGGTGTTGAGGGGGGCGCGACCGGGGCGTTCATCAGCTCACCGAAGAAGGGCGCGTCTGCGCCAGAACGGCGCGCCGATCGTCTTCGCCGGCCGGCTGCACATCCCGCGCATCGCTGCCCGGACGCTTATGGCCCAAGTAGGCTTCGATCACCTTCGGGTCGTTGCGCACGCTTTGGGGCACGCCTTCGGCGATCTTGCGCCCGTCGTCCATGACGATGACGCGGTCGGAAAGCTGCATCACCAGCGACAGCTTATGCTCGATCAGCAAGAGGGTCAGGCCGCGTCCCTTGAGGGAGCGGATGAATTCGAGCATCTCGGCGGTCTCGGTTGGATTCATGCCGGCGGTTGGCTCGTCCAACAAGAGCAGTCGAGGGCGCAACGCCAACGCGCGGGCGATCTCGGTGCGCCGACGGTTGGCATAGGAGAGGCTATAGGCCGGCTGGTCGGCGCGCGGCAGCAGCCGGTCGCCGAACAAGGCCAGCACGTCGCGCGCTTCCTCGCGCAGCCGCCGATGCTCCTCACGCCACGCCGGCGGCTGAACCAGCGCCAGCGCTAACTCGGCGATCATGCCCAGCACCGGCGCGCGCAAGCGATGCGCCGCCTGGCGCGTGTGCGCCCCGATCAGCACGTTATCCAGCACGCTCAGGTTGCCGAACACGCGCCCGTGCTGAAAAGTGCGCGCGATGCCCAGCGCGGCCAACTTCTCCGGCGGCCAACCGGTGATTGGGCGCCCATCCAACAACACCTGGCCGGCATCCGGCTTGTCCAGGCCGGTGATCAGGTTGAACAGCGTGGTCTTGCCTGCGCCGTTCGGCCCGATCACGCTCACCGTCTCGCCCGCCTCGACAGTCAGATCCACACCGTCCACCGCAACGACCCCGCCGAATTCGCGGCGCAGGCCGCGAACTTCTAACAGCGCCATGCCTGCCTCACACCGTCCCCAGCAACCCCTGGGGGCGAAAGCGCACCAACAACAGCAACACGACGCCGTAGATCAGATAGCGCGCATCGGCCAGCGGACGGAACAGCTCCGGCAGCGCCGTTAGCGCGATGGCGCCGACGACCGCGCCGCTCATGTTGCCCATCCCGCCCAAGATGACCATCGTCAGGCCGAGGATCGAAGTCGTCGCCGCGAAGGTCTCGTTGTTGATATACGAATACATGTGCGCCGTGAACGCCCCGCTCAGCCCGGCGATGAACCCGCCAGCGATGAACGCCAGCGCCTTGTAGCGGTTCAGCGAGACGCCGAAGGCGCGCGCGGCAACCTCGTCCTCGCGCATGGCGCGCCACGTCCGGCCGAGGTGCGACTGCATCAGCCGCCATTGGAAGAGCGCGGCGACGACCAGCATCGCCAGGGCAAACCAGTAGATCGGCGACGTCTCGATGATCGGCAGGCCGAACAACGACAGCGGCGGGATGTTGCTCAGACCCAACACACCATTGGTCAACCCTTCCCAGTTGAGGATGATCTGATTGATCACCTCGCCGATGCCCAGCGTGGCCAGCGCCACGTATTGGCTGCGCAGGCGGAAGACCGGCCACGTGAGCAGCGTGCCCAGCGCCGCCGCAATGGCCGCGCCGGCGAGCAACGACAGCTCCAACGGCCAACCCAGGCGCATAGCCAACAAGGCCGAGGCGTAGCCACCGATGGCCAGGAAGCCCGCCTGGCCAAGCGACATCTGCCCCGCCGTGCCGGTGACCAGCGTGATGCTCAACGCCAGCATGGCGAACAGCCAGGCGTTGGTGAAGATTTGCAAGAGGTAGGGGTTGGATGAGATGAAAGGCAAGAGGACGGCGGCGACCAACCCGCCGATGACCACAAACCGCGGGACGCGCACCGGCCTGCTATTCGCCACGAACGTGCCGGTGAGCGGCTCAGGGGGCATCGCGCGACGCGCGCCGAACAAGCCAGTCGGTCGCAGCACCAGCACGCCGATGAGGATGACGAAGGTGAACAGGTTGCGGTAGGTCGAGCCAAGCAGCGCGACGCCAAACGTCTCGATCAGGCCCAGCAGCAAGCCGCCGATCACGGCACCGGGCACGCTGCCCAGCCCACCCAGCAGGTTGGCCGCAAAGCCCTTGAGCATCGCGCCGTAGCTCATGGTCGGATAGACCGAGGTGAAATACATGCCGATCATCACGCCGCCGATGCCGCCTAGAACCGCCGCGACCGCAAACGTGAGCGCCTGGATCGCGTTTACGTCCACGCCCATCTGTTGCGCTGCCTCGCGATCCTGCGCCGTCGCGCGCAGCGCCCAGCCCAGCCGCGTGAAGCGCAGAAAGGCAAACAACATCGCCGCGCTGGTGACCGTGATGACAGCGATGAGCGCGTCGAGCGCGCCGATGCTAACCCCGCCCAACATGACGCGCGTCGCCGGCAGCGGGCTGGGGAAAGACTGCGGGTTGGGCGAGAAGATGAGCTGCACCAACTGGTCGAGCGCAAAGCTGATGCCGATGGTAGCCAGCAACGGCGCGATGCGCGCTTCGCTCTGTAGCCGGCGCAGCCCAAGGCGTTCGATCAGCACGCCGAGCGCCGCACAGGCCACGGCGACCACAATGAACGTCGGCCCCAACGGCCAACCCAGCCAGGTCACGCACACCCATCCCACGTAGGCGCCGATCATGTACACCGAGCCATGGGCAAAGTTGATTAGGTTGGCCACCCCGAAGATGAGGGCGAGGCCGATGGCGATCAGCGCGTAGATGTTGCCGATGACCAGCCCGTTGACGAGCTGGTCGGCCAGTGTGCGCAGCGTGAACTCAGGCATGGGCGATCAGGCCGATAGAGGCAGCTCGGCGGCGCGACGCAGCGCGTGCAAGTTGGCCTCAGGTGCGTCCACGCTCACGCCGCAACCCGGCGCCAGCATAAAGCGGCGTCCGCCGGTGGCGCGAATGGCTTGTTGCGCTTCGGCGATGACGTCATCCGGCGCGCCGGTTTGCAGCGTCTTCAGCTCGTCCACCCCACCGACGAGTGTGCGCTGCGTCAGACATTGCGCCGCGCCCACGGTGGGGTTGTCCTGGTTGAGCGTGGCCCAATTGATGGCATGCACCGGATAGTCCATCACCGCGTCGAAGTACACCTGCGGGCCGCACACATGCAACAGGTTGAACGGCGCGCCCTGCACCGCGCCGAGCACGCGCAGGTCGTAGGGCCGGCCAAACTGGGCATATTCTGTTTCCGTCAGCACACTGCGACGGGCAAGCTTGACGATGGCGAAGAAGATGCCGCTGGCCCCGGCGTCCACCGCCGCAGCGGCGTAGCCGGCCAGCGCGTCGGCGATCACGCTCAGCGCGTGGTGAACCCCCTGTGGATTCTCGGCGATGGCGCGCCGGATGCCGTCGTACTGCGCCTGGATCAACTGGCCGGCGTCGTGCTGATCCGCGCGCGCCATCAGGAACGCCAGCACCGACAACGGTGAGAACACCGTCTGCACGAAGTGTGCTTCGCCGATGCCGGCTTTCACCCGCCGCACCAGGTCGAGATGTTCGGCAAAGACGCCGCCTTTGGGATCCACCGGCTCGAGTCGGTCGAGGTCGGCCGGCGAGCGAATCGGGCCATCCACCAGCCTGGGGAAGACCGAGGCGTAGTCGCCGAAATCGTAGCGGTTGCCCCACGCTTCGGCGTAGTATGTCGCGCGCGGGTTCAACTTCAGCCAATCCCAATCGAACGCGCGAAAGTGGGCGAGGCTGGCCATAGCTAATCGCTCGGCCGAGACTTCCTCGGGCACAAAATGCCGCCAAGCCGACACCGGCACCCGATCTACCGGTTCGCCCTTGAGCGCGGCTTCCACGCGCTCGCGTTTGTTCATGTTCATGATGATCTTCCGGCTCAGAGACTCAGTTCCTGCTAGAAAACTGGTCTCTGAGCCTCTGAGCCCTGACTCACCGGCCGGCCTTCTGGCTGCCGTCCCAAGTGACGAATTTGCCGTCCTTCACGATCAGGTCCACGAACTGCGGGTTGGCCACACGACGCGTCTCGGGGTTGAAGGTCACTTTGCCGTAGATCACGCTGGGCACATCCTTGATCTTGGTGAAAGCGTCGCGGATGGCCTTGCGGTCCGGGCCGGCGATTTCGATCAGCGCCGCGACGATGTTCATCGTGTCGTAGGCGTGGGCGGCGAAGAAGTCCGGCTCTTCGTTGTATTTGGCGCGATAGGCCTGCACGAAGGCTTGCACAGTTGGGCGGGGGTCTTCGGGCGAGAACTGGCCGCGAATGTACACGCCTTCCACCGCAGCGCCACCCAGCCGCAGGAAATCCGGCGAGTGCAGCGAAGACGCGCCGACGATGGGCACCTTGAGGTCGGTAGTCGCCAACTGCTGCACGATCTGCGCGCCGTCGGCCTGATACGAGATCAGCACGATGCCGTCGGGCTGGGCGTCGCGCACGCGCGTCAGCGCCGAGCGGAAATCCTTCTCGTCGGGCAGATACGCCTCGGCAGCGACGATCTCCGCGCCGATCTTCTGAGCGTGCTTTTGGAAGAGGTCATAGGTGGCCTTGCCCCAGTCGGTGTTCAGGTAGAACACCGCCAGCCGGTTCAGGCCCAGCGTGTTGTGCGCGAACTCCGCCAGCGCCGGCGACAGGTCGGCCTGCGTCGCGGAGTTGCTCCACATGTAGTCGCCGCCCTTGGTGAAGTCGGGGTGCGAGTTGGTGAAGCCGAATTGCACCAGGCCGGCGCGCTGATAGATCGGCGAAGCGGCCATCGAGGCCGGGCTGCTGAAGTCGCCTAGCTCGATCACGATGCGGGGGTCGGCGACAAACTTCTGCGCCACGACGACGGATTGCTTCGGGTCGCTCTGCGAGTCCTCAAAGATGTATTCGAGCTTGCGCCCACGCACACCGCCTTTGCCGTTGATCGCGTCGAGCGCAAGGTCGAATCCTTTCTTCCATTGCACGCCGTAGCGCGCATTCGGGCCGGTGAGCGGGCCGCTCACGCCGATGTAGATCGGCTCAGTCGAAGCCGCCGGCTGGGCTGGCGCAGCCTGGTCGGGCAACTTGGCGGCCGGCGGCGGTTGCACTGCGCAAGCCGATACGGCCATTGCCAACGCTGCAAAGACGCTCAAAAGGTTCAGTTTGCTTCTCCGCACAGAAGCGCATCGGTTGAAGAAACGGTTCATATTGACCTCAAGTTCAGGGATAACAACGCCGAAGGACGAACTCCGGCGCCAACGAAAGATACACTTCAAGAGAAGAGCAGTGCGCGCGCACTGCAGCGACGGAGCGTGATAGACGCGGGCAAAAAGGGCGCGCGGGCTTACCTGCGCTGGTCGGTTCCAGGCCGGCTCGCCCGCGCGGTACACAAGCACGCCTTCCCGATGCAGCAGAGACACATCGGATGAGTCGTGCGCCGTGATTTCGTGATTTGACGTGAACGCATGGGCATCGCTTGACCTGTTGACGCAGATGTTAACGAGATGTGCGGCGCTTGTCAATGGCCACGGCAACCGAGATCCCGTGGGACGCTGCGCTCGCTCAGCCGCTCCCGAAAGCGCACAAGCTGCATCGCGTCGTCGCGCACGCGGCGCGCTATGGCCCCCGCCTCACAGCAGAGCGCAGCCCGCGCGCCGGCGCTCTCCCCGATGTTCCACTCGACCGGATACAGGCGATAGGCGCCGTTGGTCAAGTGCGTCACACCGATGTTCTTGCACGCGGCGATGAGGTTCTCCGTGCGACGCGGGATGAGCGCGCCAAGTGGGATCTGGAACGGCAGGGTCGGCTCGAACATGGATTCGGGGATTGCCGACGGCCGGATGCAGATCCATGGGATACCAGCCGACGCCGACCAAGTCGGGCCAAGCCGCCTGCTTGGCGTCCGGCTGCAGCGCCGCCAAGATGTCCTGCTCGACGATGCGCGTGAGCGCGACGATCTGGCGCGACTCACGGATGTAAGGGAACTTGGACAAGCCGTCGGGCGTGCCCATCACCTCGGGCCGCAGCTTCAGTTCAGGGTAGCCGAAGCCGCCCTCGTCGCGCGGGCATTCGGTTTGCAGCCAATACAGGAAGCCAAGTGAAAGCCGCTTGGCTTCGTCCAGCGCTGCCGCCCGATCCGCGGGCGAAACGTCAATGATGCTGCGCCAGTGATAGTCATTGCTGTTCCAGTTGATCAGGGCGAGATCACGCAGGCCATGTTCCCGTGCGGGTCGAGCAACGCCTGTGAGAGCAACCGGCGACACGTCCAGAACGGCAAGCCGGTGACACCCGGCGCGAACATCTTGAACGGGCGCGGGCTGCCGTCCCGTTTGCGCAGCACCAGGGTGTACGGTTGTGCATCGCGCATGTACTCATAGCCAGGGGCTTTTCGATCACGTGACGCTCGCCAGGGCAATATTCGACCGCGAAACAGTAGGTGAAGCTTTGCACCTCACCGGGTCGCGCTCCGGGCGGCGCGTCCGGCTCACCGGTGTCGGCACGCGACTCTGCGCCGGTGACGTATTCCGTCCCTGTCAACGGCAGCAGGTCGCCCAATTCGGTGGCGTCCAGGAAGAAGCGTGCACGAATCGTCACTTCGGCAAGCTCAGCGACCATAGCAGCTCGAGCAGATGCGTCTGAAGCAACGGTCTGCAGTCGAACTTCGACCACGCGATCGTCTCGCACCACCGCCGACTGCGGTGTGCTATTGAGCAAGATGGCCAATCGGCCGCTCGCGATATGCAGTGCAAGCATCGCCTGCAGCGCAGCCGACCCGATGCGCGGCTCGAAGCACAGCCGGCTCACCCAGCCATCGCCGGGGTTGAGTGGCCGGCCATCGGGCATGGTCGGCACGCCATAGCGCGCCCGGTAATGCGCGCGGATTGCCTCGCGCAGCGCCATGTAGCTGCGTGTGCCACCCCAGGTCTCAATGTGTCGGTCAGCACGACGGATCGGCCGGCCTCACACGCCGCCAGCGCCGCTGCTACACCTCCCAAGCTACCACCCACCGATCACGGCAACGTCTACGTCATAGATCATCGCCGCGAGTATAGTGTGCAACTCAGCTCATTCAATCGTCCAAATCATCAACCATGTCCAACCTACGTTTCGCTGCACCGAAAGAGCGCCGGCTGGCCATCGTCACCGGCGGCGGACGCGGCATCGGCGCAGCGGCAGCCATTCGCCTGGCCGAAGAGGGCCGCGACATCGTCATCGCCGACCTAGACGAAGCCGAAGCCGCCGAAACGTTGGCCGCTATCGAAGCGCTCGGCCAGCGTGCGCTGTTCATCAAAACCGACGCCGCAGACGAGGTGGCCGTACACGCAATGGTGGCACAGGCGGTCGAGACATTCGGCCGGCTCGACATCTTGATCTGCTGCGCCGGGATCTTCGGTCGAGAGACGCCTTTCCTGGAGATGACGAGCGACTACTTCGACCGCATCATGAAAGTGAACGTGTATGGCGTCTTCTACTGCCATCAAGCGGCTATCCCGCATATGCTCCGGCAGCGCTGGGGGCGTTGCGTGACCATCACCAGCGGCGCCCGGCTGGGGGCGACACACAACGTCCCCTACGGCGTAAGCAAGGGCGCAGTCTGGTCGCTCATCATGGCGCTTGGCAACGCTTACCCGAACCAGGGCGTGTTCGTGAACGGCGTCGAGCCAGGGCGCGTGCTGACCCAGATGGTCGTGCCACGCTTCTCCAAGGAACACTTGGAGAACCCTGGCGTGCCGATCGGCCGCTATGCCGACGCCGAAGAGATCGCCGAGGTGATCGCCTTCCTGGCCTCGGAACGCAACACCTACACCACCGGTGCGGTGTGGAGCGTGAAAGGCGCAAGCGGCTGGAGCTGAAGTATCAACCTTACCAGCGCGTCTCCATGAATTTCCAGCCCGGTTGCACCTTCTGCATCTCGGCCTCGTCGTCGCGCTCGGTCAAGCCGCACTTGACGTAGTTCTCGTGCAGCCTGGCCAGCATGGCACGGTCGAGTTCGACCCCCAGCCCAGGCGCATCGCCGACGACCAAATCGCCATCGTCAAATTGCAGGCGCCCGCCGACGATCACTTCTTCGCACTGCCAGGGATAATGCGTGTCGCAGGCGTAGGTCAGATTGGGCACTGCGGCTGCCAGATGCGCCATCGCCCGCAGCGAGATGCCGACGTGGCTGTTCGAGTGCATCGAAAGCCCGCGCCCGAACGTGCGGCAGATGCGCGCCAGCTCGACCGACGCGCGCAGCCCGCCCCAGAAGTGGTGATCGCTTAGGATGATGTGCTCGCTGCCCAGCCGCACGCTGCCGGGGAGGTCCTCAAACGACGTGGTGCACATGTTCGTCGCCAGCGGGATATTCACTGCCTTCGCCACCTGCGCCATGCCCTCCTGCCCACGGGTCGGGTCTTCGAGATACTCCAGCGCGCCCTCCATTTGCTTGCCATACCGGATCGCTGTCTCAACCGACCACACCGCGTTCGGATCCAGTCGCAGCGGCGTGTGCGGTCCGAACGCCTCGCGCAGCGCAAAGATCGTGTCCACTTCGATCTGCGGCGCGAACACACCCCCCTTCAGCTTGAGCGACTTGAAGCCGAACTCGCGACACATCGCCTGCGCCTGGGCGACGATGCCATCGGGGGTGAGCGCCGCCGCCTGGCGCGCGGCAGCCCAGTCGGTCGCCTTTGGATCAATGGCAAAGCCCAATTCCCCACCGGCACCTTCGTACTTGTAGAACAGGTACGCTGAGAACGGCACGCGGTCGCGCACCTTGCCGCCCAGCAGGTCGCACACCGGCCTGCCAACCGCTTTGCCGATCAAGTCCAGGCAGGCGACCTCGACCGCGCCGAACGCCCGCGCCGCGCGCCGGCTGTGAATGGTAGTGCGCATGGGTTGCCAGTCGCCGCTCGTCGCGCTGCCGAAGTGCGCTTCGATGTCGCGCGCGATCGCATTCAACCGGAACGGATCGCGGCCCACAACCAAGTGGCGCACGCTTTCGAGATCGGCAAGCACATCTGCGCCGCCGGGCAGCTCGCTCACGCCGTAGATGTTGTCGTCGCTCACCACCTCGACGATCACGCGCAACGCATACGGCGCGTGCAGGCCGGCGGCATTCAACAACGGCGGATCCGAGATGGCGATGGGGGTGACGTGAAAATCGGCGATGCGCATGATGCGCCGGTTTTAGCACAACCTGCGCCGCTTCAAAAGCGACCAGCCCGACGCCGAAGCGGCCGGGCTGCGATGGTGACGACAGGACTTGAACCTGTGACCAAGGGCTTATGAGTCCCCTGCTCTACCGACTGAGCTACGTCACCGGAGAATTGACGACGCCAATTTTACCATTACGCTTCAACGCGCAAGGTGGGCCGGTTCGGGAATGCCGCCCGTCGCGCGCAGCAACGTCTCCTGTACGAGCAACTCATGCGCGAGCGGCCGGTCAGGCATCTGCGCGCCCGTGATGGTGCGGATGAACGCCTCCAACTCCAGGTTGTAGAGCTGCTGGCGAGATTGCGGCGACACAGGGACGACGTGCTCGCCAGCCTCGAAGCCGCCGCCGGCCTCTTCCAGACACAAGCGCAACGCGCGCGCCGGCTCGAACGGGTCGAGCAAAATCGCGCTGCCTTTGATGCCATAGACCTCGAACCGGCGCGCCATCGGTCGCGGCTCCATCGCCGCGATGTCCACGAAGGCGATGGCGCGCTCGAACTCGAACACACCCAGAGTATTGTCTTTGAACGCAGGCACGATGCCGCTGTCGTTGCGCAGGAAGGCTGTCACCCGCTGCGGCCGACCGAGCAACCAGACGATCTGATCGAGCATGTGGCCGGCCAGGTCGTAGAAGATGCCGCCGGCGTGTGTGCTGATCACCTCGCGCGCCGCCGGCGTGAGCCAGGTGGACATGTGCGCACGGACGGCAAAGACATCGCCTAGAAGTCCGCTCTTTACCCATTCGGCGATTTGCTGAAAGCCGTAGTGGTAGCGAAACATGTAGCCCATCTGGATGTGCACGCCCTGCTGTTCGGCGAGGTGGACGACGCGCTGCCAATGCGCCCAATCGTCGCCTGCCGGCTTGTCGTACCACACATGTTTGCCTGCGCGCACGATCTGCTCGGTGTGCGCCAGGCCCTCTGCGTTCAGCCCTTCCGAGGCGATGGCAACGATGGTCGGGTCGTCGAGCATCTCGCGCGGATCATCGAACCAGTGGACGCGCCGGAACGATTCACTCTCGCGCGACAGCCGCTTGCGCTGCGCGGGATCAGGCTCGTATACGCCGGCCAGCTCGACCTGCGGGTTGGTCTGCATGGCCAGCAACTTGCCTTCGGCATGGCCATGCTTGGTGCCGTATTGCGCCATGCGGATCTTGCTCATAGCGGGGCATAGACATCCGGCTCGTCGTCGCTGATCATGCGCTCACCACGCAACAGGAAGGCGCGAATGTCGTAACGCCCCGGCCGCTGCGGCACAAGATGACCCGACTCGACCATCAGATCGAGTGGGTTGACGCGCGTCTGCAACGGCAGCGTCACTTTCTCATGGCAGCGCGCCGATTCGTACACGGCGTGGATCATCTCCAGCGCCTTGTAGCCGTGGGCGGCTTCGCCGCGATGGGTCGCGATCTTGCCCTCGATCCAATCAGCCAACTCATCGGCCTGCGCCGCGCCACCCTCCAGCCATTCGAACTGCGCGCCCTGCTCAGCGGCCTTGAAGAACTTGCCATCCGGTGTGTGGGTCTGCCACCGGCCGTTGGTCTCGGCGTTGAGAAGTTGCGCCTGTTCCGTCGTCAACTGGATCATGCCGGCGCTGCCGACGATCAACGCGCCCTGAAAATAGTGAGGGACGAGATCGCTCAATAGCAGTGCACGCGCGCCGCTGCGAAACTGAAACACACCGATCGCGCAGTCCTCGATACGCGTGTTGCGCTCATACCGGTCGCTCTTACGTTCGACGTTGCCCATCACCCACTCGCACTCATCATCACCCAACAGATAGCGATACATGTCCGTTTGATGCGAGCTGAAGTTGGGCAAGCCGTCGCCACCCAGGCTTTGGATCAACTGCACCTGACCGATGGCGCCTCGAGCGATCCACTCGCGGGCGAGGGTGTAGGCCGGCAGGAAGCGGCGCTGGTGCGCGATGGCCAGCTTAACCTGGTTGCGCCGGCAGGCGATGATCATTTGCTCGGCGCGACCGAGCGTATCGGCCATCGGCTTTTCGCACAAGATGGCTTTAGGACGGTGCGCTGCCGCGGCGATCGTCCAGGTCGCGTGGCCGATGTGCCAGGTGCAGACCGAGACGACATCGGGCTTCTCCCGCTTCAGCATCTCGCGTGCGTCGGTGTAATGCCGGGGCAGGATGCGGAACTGTTGATCCACTTCGTGCATGGCCGAGGTGTTCAGATCGGCCAGCGCGACGATCTCGAAGCGGCCGCAGTCCAGATAGCCGCGAATGTGGTTGCGCGCGATCAGGCCGCAGCCAATCACTGCAACGCGATGCAGCGTAGGCATAGTGGGGTGATGAAGTCAAACGCAAAACGTCACACTTGAGGCGAAAGACGCTAGACGCAAGCCCAAGGACGCACCACGTGATGCGTCGCTCAGATCGCCGTGTAGCCACCATCCACGCACAGCACCTGGCCGGTGATCATGCGCGCCGCGTCCGAGGCCAAGAAGACCACCGCGCCGGCGATCTCCTCCGGCTCGGCGATGCGTCCCATCGGAATCTTCTCCAGGTTCTTCGCGAAGGCGGGGTTCTGCAGCGCTTTCTCCAGCATCTCGGTGCGCGTGAACGTCGGCGCGACCGCATTGACAGTGATCCGATGCGGCGCGAACTCGGCAGCCAGCGAGCGGGTGAGCTGGCCGACTGCGCCCTTGGCGCCGGCGTAGATCGAGCGCAGCGGCCCGCCGACAACACCGACCTGCGAGGTGATGTTGATGATGCGCCCGGCGACGCCGCGCTCGATCATGCTGCGAACCACCGTGGTGGTCATGAAGAACGCGCCCTTGAAGTTCACATCGGAGATGCGGTCGAAATCTTCCTCGGTGTAATCGAGAGCGGGCTTGGGCGCGTTGTAGCCGGCGTTGTTCACCAGCACGTCAATCCGGCCGAAGTGCTCCAGCGTCGCGTCTACGAACGCGCGAATGCTGTTCAGGTCAGCCACATCTAAGCGCCACGCTTCGGCGCGGCGGCCGAGCGCCCGGCATTCGGCCGCGACAGCCTCACATTCCTCAACCGTGCGGCTGCCCAGGGCGAGATCTGCGCCCCACTGCGCGCAGACAAGCGCGATGGATTTGCCGATGCCTTTCCCCGCGCCGGTGACGACGACGATTTTGCCGTTTAGGTCGAAGCTCAGAGGTGTGGTCATGATGGCGCCCATTGTAGTGGGCGACGTCACTTCATGCACAACCACGGGGGATAGGCGATGTTGCGAAGGTCGCGACGGCGCCGCGTCACGCCGGCTGCAGCTTTGGCGCCCGCGCCATGTCCTCCGGCGCAGGGGCGCGACCATCGTCGCCATCGGTTGGGCTATCGCCGCGCCAGAATTGGCTCATGTACAGCTCGTAGTAGAAGCCTTTGCGTTCGAGCAGCTCGCGGTGCGTGCCGCGCTCGACGATGCGCCCCTTGTTCAACACCAGCAGCATATCGGCGTTCTGGATCGTGCTCAGCCGATGCGCGATGACAAAGCTGGTGCGGCCCTGCAACAGGTGATCGAAGGCCGCCTGGATCAGCCGCTCGGTGCGCGTATCCACCGACGAAGTCGCCTCGTCCAGGATCAGGATGCGCGGGTTCGCCAGCGTCGCGCGAGCGATGGCAAGCAGTTGGCGCTGTCCCTGGCTCAGGCCCGCGCCGCGCTCGCCCAGCACGGTCTGGTAGCCCTGCGGTAGGCGCTCGATGAACTGGTCGGCGCGCGCCAGCTTCGCTGCGGCGATGCACTCTTCATCCGTTGCGTCCGGACGCCCAAACCGAATGTTCTCCATCACCGTCGCGCTGAACAGGAATGTGTCCTGTAGCACGATGCCGATCTGCCGACGCAGGCTCTCCTGAGTCACATCGCGCACGTCAACCCCATCAATCATGACGGCGCCATTGGTCACGTCGTAGAAGCGCGGGATCAGGTTGACGAGGGTGGTCTTGCCTGCGCCGGTCGGCCCAACGATAGCGATGGTCTGACCCGGCTGGGCCGTGAAGCTCACATCCTGGAGCACCGGTTCGCCTGGGTTGTACTCCGCCGTCACATGCGAGAAGGTCACTTCGCCCTTGATGGGCGGCATGGGGATGGCGCCCGGCTTATCCACGATGTCCGGCTTTTCATCGAGTAAGTTGAAGATGCGTTCGGCGCCGGCGATGGCGTTCTGCAGATTGGTCCACAGCACGGCGATCTGCTGGATCGGCTGGTTGAAGCGCTGCACGTAACCCAGAAAGGCGATGATCAAGCCGAGAGAGACCGTCGCGCCGAGCAGCGTCCCGCTGCCGAGCAACGCTGCGCCGCCGGCGCACGTGACGATGGCCAACGCCACGTAGCCCAGCGCTTCGAGCGTCGGGGCGAGCGCGCTGGTGAACGACACCGCGCGCACATTGGCGTCGCGGTTGGCCGCGTTCACCACTTTGAAGTTCTCGATGTTCTCGTCGGCGCGGTTGAAGGCCTGCACCTCGCGCACAGCGGCGATGGTCTCCTGCAGTTCGGCGTTGACGCTGCCCATCTCTTTACGGCTTTGGCGAAAGGCCCGGCGCGCCTGCGACGAGAACCAGAACGTGGCCCCGATCATGAAAGGGAGCACCGCCATGCTCAGCAGCGCGAAGGGCAGGCTCAGCGTCAGCATCTTATAGACGATCCAGATCAACAGCAGCGCACCGCTGAAGACGTTGACGAAAGCAAAGCCGAGCGCCTGTTGGATCGCCTCGGCATCGGCAGTGATGCGCGTCATCAGGTCGCCGGCATCATGCTTGGTGTAGTAGCCCAGCGACAGGCGATGCAAGTGCTTGAACACATCTATGCGCATCGCGCGCAGCACGCGCTGGCCCACCCAGGCCATGCTGAAGAACATCGAGCCGGTCAGTGCAGCGCCGATGACGTAGAAGAACACGATGAACAGCGTCAGGCGGCCGAGGCCGGCGATGCGGTCGCCTAGCGTGATTGCTTCCGACGGCGAAGGGAAGCCGCCGGCCAAAAACACCGATCGGATCAGGTTTTGCGTAAAGCCTTGGGGGGGCGCCTCGGCCGCCAGCCAGCAATTGGCCTGTGCGTTCTGCTGCACTGGGCCGGCCGGCGCTTGCATCACGCTTGATGCGATCGGCGTCAGGTAGCAGTCCACCGTCTGGCCGATCAACTCCGGGTTGATCACCTGCGCCCACGTGGACACGATCATGAATGCCAGCACGGCCAGCAAAATCGGCCACTGCTGACGGAAGTAGCGCCAGAGACGCCGTAGCGTCACCAAGACGTGGGTCGGCTTGGGCGCCGTCTGGCTCATCATTCGGCGCATGGCTTCGGGGTTATTGAACATCTTTTCGCCTCTGGTGCGTCCTGCGCTTGCGCTTCACATCTGACGCTGATACTTCGCGCCGAGCCGTCGCGCGGCGCGTGATGAATCCTACGCCGTCGCCGCGGCCAACGATGGCCGCGCATCCTGATGCGCGTCATCCACCAACTGCGAGCGATAAATCTCGGCATAGATCGGGCTTTCTTCGAGCAATGTTTCGTGCTTGCCGCGTGCGACGATCCGGCCTTTGTCTAACACCAGGATTTGATCCGCGTTCATCACCGTGCTGATGCGTTGGGCGATGACGATGCTGGTGCGCCCTTTCATCAGCCGGTCGAGCGCGCGCCGGATGCGCACCTCGGTCGCCAGGTCCACGCTGCTGGTGCTGTCGTCGAGGATGAGGATGCGCGGATCGAGCAATAAGGCACGCGCGATGGCGATGCGCTGTTTCTGACCACCGCTCAACGTCGCGCCGCGCTCGCCCACCGGCGTGTCGTAGCCCTGCGGGAAAGCCATGATGAAGTCGTGCGCCGCCGCTGCCTGAGCGGCGGCAATCACCTCGTCCATCGTCGCATCGGGCTTGCCGAAGGCGATGTTGTCGCGGATCGTGCCGCTGAACAGCGTCGTCTCCTGCAGCACGATGCCGATCTGCGAGCGCAGCGAGTCAAGCGTGACATCGCGAATGTCGTAGCCGTCAATCTTCACGCTGCCCGCATTAGGATCGTAGAAGCGTGGGATGAGGTTGATGATGCTGGTCTTGCCGGATCCGGTCGCGCCGAGCAAGGCGATGGTCTGGCCAGGCTCAACGGTGAAGCTGACCTCTTGCAGCGCTGGCGCATCGCTGCCAGCATAGCGGAAGGTCACATGATCGAACTCAATGCGGCCCCGGACGGGCGGCAGCGAAATCGCATCCGGCTTTTCGGTCACGTCGCTCTTCGCATCGAGGATCTCGAAGATGCGCGCGGCCGACGCGCCGGCCTGTCCCACTTGCGTGACGATGATGCCGAGCTGAGCGATGGGCAGGAACAGATACACCAAATACAGGCTGAACTGTTGCCACTGGCCCAGCGTCAACGCGCCGTTGACAATCTGCACGCCGCCGAAATAGGTCACCGCCGCTTGTCCCAGGTTCGCCACCATGAAGATGACCGGGAAGAGGAAGGTGAACAAGCGTGAGACTTTGAGCTGCTGGTTCATCAGCGCGGTCGCTGCGCGCTCGAATTTTTCCTCTTCGCTTCGTTCGCGGGCGAACGCCTTAACGACTTTGATGCCGGCGATGTTCTCCTGCAGGATGGTGTTCAACACCGAGAGGCGCATCTGCACTTTGGCGAACAACGGCCCGCTCACCGCGCCGAACACCATGAACAGGATGAGCGCAATCGGCAGGATCGGCAATGTGACTAGCGCCAGTTGTGCGTTGGTGACGAAAAGGATGATCAACGTGCCCACGATCAGGATCAGCGCGCCGACGAGTTGCATCAACCCCTGGCCGATGAATAGGCGCACCTTCTCCACGTCATCGGTCGCGCGGATCATCAGTTGTCCGGTCTGGTTCCGATCGTGGTAGGCGAAGGAGAGCTGCTGGATTTTGGCATAGAGGTCGTTGCGGAGATCGTAGGCTACGGCTTGCGAGTTCTTCTCCGCCCAGAACGCCTGCAAGAAGGCGAAGACGCCGCGCACGGCAGCGAAAAGCACGATCGCCAGCCCGGCGGACACCAGCATCGCCGGCGCGTCGGCAACGTCGGCATTCAGCCGATCGGTGAGTTGCTGCAGCGACCAATCCGCAGGCAAGTTGGCGGCGGCCAGCAAGCGCGGCAACGCCTGAGCGGCCATGGCCTCCGGCAGTTGCGCTGCTGCGTCGAGCAAAAAGCGTGCGCGGGCGCCGACGGTGACGGCGTCAATGATATTGCTGACCAGCTTGGGCACGGCCAATTGCGCCAGCGTCGCGATGATGAGGAAGAGGTAAGGCAGCGCAGCCTGCAAGCGATAACGCTGAAGATAGGCCAGTGACCTGCGGATGGCCTTGGGATCGGCCGGCGGCGCATCGGGGCGCCCCCGGCGGCTTCGCGGCAATTGGGTGTTTTGCATATCGTTTCGATGCCTCCTCTCCGCAGAACTCATGCGGGCTTTGTCAACCCCTGCACTTTCGTTCTGGCCGATTGGCCAGCAGCGCCTCTACGAGTGCCGGATCATCCGTCATGGCCATGAGCAACTGATGCAGCAGGGCGCGCAGGCGTTTCGCGCGTTCGGTCCCCAGCACCTCGACGGAGCGGATGAACGCATCGTCGTCATGGATGGGTGGAATCGCCTGGAGCGCCCGTCGGCCGGCCTCGGTGACGATCAGCGGCGCGCGGCGGCGGTCGTTCGGGTCTTTGCCACGCACCAGGTACCCCTCGCGCTCCAGCTTATCTACTGCCGGCACCAGCGTGGACGGGGTGAGCAGCATATGGTTGCTCAACTCGCTGAGTGTACACGGCTCATCCGCCAGTCGGCGCAGCAAACCATACTGCAACACGCTCATGCCCGGCAGCGCCTCGTTGAGGCGCTGCTCCATGGCGCGCAGGTTGAATTTGGCGATGATGGAGATCAGAATGCGGATCTCGATAGCCAAATCAGGGGTCGTCCGAGATGGCCGTTTGCGGGAACGCACGGCAGCGGTCGTCATATCATTCGCAGGCGAAAGATTCGCCTGCGAATGTTACGCGGGCGTATGAGCGCCGAATGAGGGCAAGCTGAAAACGGAGAAAGGCGCGCCGGCGATCACCGGTCGCTGCGGGCCAGCCGGCGCTCGATGCGCGATTGGCCAGCTTGTAACAGGATGGTCAGCAGCCAGTAGAACGCTGCGGCAATCAGCAACGTCTCCATCGAATGGAAATACTGCTGGCCCACCTTCTGGGCGCGCCACAGCAGTTCCTGCACACCGATGACCGAGACCAGCGCCGAGTCTTTGGTCATGGCGATGAACTCGTTGCCGACCGGCGGAATGACGACGCGGAAGGCCTGCGGCAAGATGATCAGTCGCAGGGTCTGCCAGGGCGACATGCCCAGAGCATACGCCGCTTCGCTCTGGCCTTTGCTGATGGACTGGATGCCGGCGCGGAAGGTCTCGGTCATGTAGGCGCCGTAGTTGATCGCCAGCGCCAGAATCCCGGTAGGGACGGCGGGCAGCAACAGTAGGCTGCTGATGAAGGGATATTGTTGCTCGAAGCCGGGGATGAGCTTGTTGAGCTGCTGGTTGATCTGCGGGAGGCCGAAGAACAGCAGGAAGATCTGGATCAGGAAAGGCGTGCCGCGAATGAGCGAGACATAGAACGTGGCGATGCCGTAGGCGATGGGGTTCTTCGACAGCCGGCCCAGCGCCCCGAAGAACGCAAAGACAACCGCCAACGTGATCGAGACGACGGAGATGAACAACGTCATCACGATGCCCACGCGGAAGATGTCGTCCGTGCCGGCACCGTACACAATGAACCCCCACCACTCGCGCATGAACGTGGTGTCCAGACGAATTGCGGCCAGAAAGGCGAGGATGCAAGCGAAGATCGCGACCCAAACGAGGGCAACTTGGGCTTTGAAAGAGAGCGCGGCGCGCGGAGGACGCGGTTCGCTTCGTATAGGTGAGGGATAGAGCGGAGCGTCCATGCAGTAACGTCAGAAACAGGGCGATCTCGAGGATGTCGTCAGGGCCGGATCCCTCGACCAATCAGACCCCGAGGTTCTTGAAGCACCTCAGGGTCTGAGCTGATCCCACGGCGAAATGCTCCGCACCATGCTGCGTGTCACTTCGTCAGCTTGGTCAGGTCGAAGCCGTCGTAATACTTCTTCGAGATGGCCGACAGCGTGCCGTCGGCGTGCATGTCCTCGACGATCTTGCTCAGCGCCGCCAGGAACTTGGCGTTGGGTTGCGCGGCCTTGTCAATGCTGATGCCCACCCGGTCGGCGAACACGGTGGGACCGAGCGTCACCACCGGCGCGCCTTTCTTGATCGCGTCGGCCAGCACGTTGGCCGCCGTCAGCACGGCGTCGTAGTCCTTGCGGCCGGCCTGCATGGATTGAATGCACTCCAGGTCCGTCTTCACCGTCGCCACCTTCGCATTCTTCGGCGGCGGAATGACCTCACCTTCCATTTCAAGCGTGCCATTCAGGTACTGCTCATAGACGGTAGACTCGCCCACACACACCGTCTTGCCTTCTAGGTCGCTGAGGTCCTGGATGGCGTCCTTCAGGTCAGCGCGCACCCCGAACTGCGCCGCGGTGTAGTAATACGGCGGGGTGAAGTCGAGCACCTTCTGCCGTTCGGGGGTGATGGTCATGCTGCCGATGCTCACGTCCCAGCGGCCGGCCCAGTTGCCGGCCGTGATCGCGCTCCAGTCTGGGGTGACGAACTCCACCTTGACGCCCAGCCGCCGGCCCACCTCATAGGCCACATCAATATCGAAGCCGGTCCAGGTCTTGGTCTTCTCGTCGAAATAGCTTTGTGGCGCATAGTTCGCATCGGTGCTGACGCGCATCACACCGCGCTCTTTGATGATGTCGAGAAGATCTTTCTGGCCGGCAGCCGGCGCGGCCGTCGGCTGCTCCGCTTGCGGCGCCGCCGTGGCAGACGAGGCCAGTGGTGGTGGCGGAGGCGCGGCGCAGGCGCTCAACATCGTGGCAACGAGACATGTCACCGGCAGAACGCGTGTACGTTTCATGGTTCTCACCTCTTCGCTCTATTAGGATGGACGATTGCGCGGGATTGTAGCGACAGGGGGGAGGGATGCAAGCGCCTCAGTAAAAATACTCGATCGGCCAACTGCGCTCTCGCGCGTAGCGCCTCAGCATCCGGTCGGGGTTGACCACGACGGGATGACCCACAACATCCAACAACGCGCGGTCGGAATACGAGTCGGTGTAGAAGGTACACTGGCTCAGCGACGCACCACGCTCGGCGGCGATGCGCTCGCCCCAGATGCGTTTACCCTCGCCGTAGCATGGCTCGCCCACAATGCCGCCGGTGAACCGGCCGTTGACGATCTCCAGCTCCGTACAGCGGTAGGGGATGCGCAGATGGCGCGCGACCGGCTCGACGGCAAACTGCGTCGAGGCCGAAAGCAGAACGACGCAGTCACCCTGCTGCTCATGCGCCCTCAGCCGGGCCAGCGCCTTCGGTGCAATGTGAGGAAGCACATCCTCCTCCACCCACCGATCGCACAACTGCTTCGTCGCCGCTGCATCGCCGCCGCGAACGCGCTGGCTCAAGCGCGCCATCGCCCTCGGAAAGTTGAGCAGGTTGAGCGAGTACTGCATGCTGATCATCATCACGCCGATCAACTCGCGCGTGGAGATCATGTTTCGCCGCCACAAATACTTCACGTAGAGCGCGCCGCTGCTTGCATCCAGCAGCGTTTTATCCATATCGAAGAAAACGATGCCCATAGTCCGTTGGATTGGGGATTGGGGATTAGGGATTAGACTCCAATCTCCAATCCCCAATCCCCAATCCCCAATCCCCAATCTCCAATCTCCAATCCCCAATCCCCAATCTCCAATCTCCAATCTCTAATCTCTAATCCCCAAACAACCCCGTCTCCAACTTCTCGCCGCGCCGATAGGGCGGATAGGCGCGCGCGAAATACTCGAAGCTCGAATTGCGTCGGAACAGGAAGCGCACGATCCGGCTTCCCCTCGCCGGCGGTTGCTGGCTGGCGTGGCAATCCGATGCGGCCTGCTTGATGCGAGCGTAGCGCCGCGTGTCTATGCGCGTCGTGACCGGCACGTCCCAAGAAGCAATTTGCACCAGATCAATATCCTTGTTACGACCAAAACGGCGCGGGTCTTGCCGGAGCAGCGGCATGACGCGCACGCCCAGCTTGAGCAGGCGCTTCGGGATAATCGTGAAGTAGAGGCGCGGCGCCGGCGCGTTTTGCTTGACCACCGACCACAGGCCGTCGGGCTGCAGCTTCCATTCGATACCATACAACAGCTCGTAAGCGCGCATAGTCGCCTGATGCAGCTTGACATGATCAGGGTGGCCATAGCCGCCGTATTGATCATGCGTGATGATCGCGTCGGGCCGCAACCGCTCGATGAAGCTGGCGATGCGTCCAGCTACTTCATCCAGAGGCGCAGCGTGCAGCGTTCCTTCCATGCCGTTGTGGGGCGCGCCGGCCATGCCGCTGTCGCGGTAGCCCAGGAAGTGCACCCCCGCCAGGCGCAGTTCCTTCGCCGCACACGCCAACTCCGCCATGCGCAGTTCGGCGACGTCGGCATAGCCATTCAGGCGCTCGGCGTCCACCGTGCCGGATTCGCCGCGCGTGCCACACAGGTAATGCACGGCTACGCCGTGATGGGCATACTTGGCCAGTGTGCCGCCCGGACCGAACGATTCATCGTCGGGATGAGCAAGGATGACGAGCAGCGTCGCCATGGCCAACAGCATA
Source organism: Candidatus Roseilinea sp. NK_OTU-006 (assembly GCF_012931985.1). GTDB lineage: Bacteria > Chloroflexota > Anaerolineae > J036 > Brachytrichaceae > JAAFGM01. The sequence goes on along the minus strand of NZ_JAAFGM010000005.1, from coordinate 80,701 downwards.
CACGACGGGTAGATGCCGGCTGATTCATCAGTAAGCATGAACCTTGCCGTCCGCCGCCCGCCCACGCCCGTCATGCGTGACGTGCGCAATCACCTGCGCCGCCTCGACCACTTCGTCGCGCGAGACGTAGCAGTGCGTCACGGCGCGGATGCGGCGCGGGCCAGTCGGCAGCATCTTCACCCGTTCGGCGGCGGCGCGCTTGCACAAGTCGGCGGCGTCGAACGGCAAAGCCGGATCGAGGTCGAAATACACCATGTTGGTCTTCACCCCAGCCAGGTTGACGTGCAACCCCTCGACGCAGGCGATGCCCTCAGCCAGGATGCGCGCGTTTGCGTGGTCGTCGCGCAGGCGCTCGACCATCTGCTCTAGCGCCACGATGCCAGCCGCGGCGATCACGCCGGCCTGGCGCATGCCCCCGCCCAGCGCCTTGCGCCGTTTGTGCGCGATGCGAATGAACTCCTTCGACCCGCACAGCACGCTGCCGACCGGGCCGCTCAGCCCCTTGCTCAGGCAAAACGTCACGCTATCGGCGCACTGCGCCAGGGCTTTCACATCCACGTTCTGCGCCACAGCCGCGTTGAAGATGCGCGCGCCGTCAATGTGCAGCTTCAATCCGCGCGCATGGGCGAGATCGGCAACCTGGCGCGTGTACTCTGGCGTGAGATAAGCGCCGCTCATCCGATTGTGTGTGTTCTCCAGCGCAATCACGCGGGCCGGCGCAAAGTGGGCGTTGTCGGGGCGAATGGCCGCTTCGATGTCTTCCAGCCGGAGCGAGCCGTCCGGTTGGTTGGGAACGACATACGGCAAGATGCCCCCAATGGCGGCCAATCCGCCGGCCTCGTTGGTGTAGACATGCGACCCATCGCCAACGATCGCCGCGTCGCCGCGTCCGCAGTGCGCGAGCAGCGCTGTCAGGTTGCCCATCGTCCCGCTGCTGACCAGCAACGCCGCCTCGTGGCCCAACTTCTCGGCCGCCAGCTCCTGCAGCGCGTTGACCGTGCGGTCTTCGCCGAACACGTCGTCGCCCACTTCGGCGGTTGCCATCGCCTCGCGCATGGCCGGCGTGGGTATGGTCAACGTGTCGGATCGGAGGTCAATGAAGCCGTTGAGCGCCATGCGCGGATTCTAGCGCGGACTCACCTCACGGGGCGCTTTTGGGGGCATTCGTCAGTGGGGTCAGAAGTGTACGCTGGGCGCGTTCTGCCCCATTCGCGGCACAGATAGGCGCGGAACGGAGTCCAGGTGCGAATGCGCCCGGTGCGCTTCCGAGATCGGAGATTCATCAGGCATCATCCAACACGCGAATGCCGAGCTCGTCGGCGATGCGATGGAAGAGCGCGCTCACCTGCGGTAGCTCTTCGGTTGTGTTGCCCTCAGCGATCACCGGATAATCGGGCGAAAGCGCTTCCATGTGCCGGAAGAGCGCTCGAAAGTCCACCAGCCCCCGCCCCGGACAACCCTGATCCACCCGAACGTTCAGATGGTTGACCGGCCAGGCGTCTTTGGCGTGGCAACTGACGATGTATTCACCCAGCGTGTCGAAGTCGGATGCGATCGCCGCTGCCGAGTCGTATACCGTCTTCAACGTCAGCCAGTTGGCCGAGTCATAGTCGCTGCGCACCCAAGGCGAGCCGACTTCATCCAACACCTCGCGGGTCACGCGCGCGTTCTCCAACGTCACCGTCTGTGCGCCTTCCAAACAGAGATACACACCGGCATCCTCGGCAGCCGGGGCGCACTCTTTCAGCGTCTTCACCAATTGGTGGCGTGCTTGGGCCGTCCAGTTGTATGGATGCGGCCACCATGACGCAGCATGTACGCCGGCGCTGTCGGGATGCATCGAGCCAGGTCCGGTGTCTATCGCCCGCGCGCCCATCCATCCAGCCAGCCGAAGCGCCGCCTGGATCACGCGCACCGATTCGCATCGGACGCTCTCATCCGGCGTGATCATGTTCTGCCAGTAGCCGGTCGCCTGATACATGCGCAGACCTTCGCCAGCCAAGATATCGCGCACGCGCTGCGCAACATGGCGCGGTGTTTCGCGCGGATCGTTGGCGGCGAAGCGCGTGAAGATGCCGCTGAAGCCGAGCGCGCGCACTCGGCGGCATAGCTCCGGCGTCAGATCGTTCATGTCTGCGGGCAAGAAGCATCCGCTCATTCCCAAGCGCATCGTGCATCGCTCCTGTGTCGAAGAGATTCGTCGCAATCGTAGCATTCTGTCAGACCAAATAGCGCTCAACGCGCTCCAAGTGCGTTGAGCGCTAGCTGCTTCACAGTGGCCTACCCGCGACAGGTGAATGGTTCATTTGTAACTCGTCTGAACAGCCCCATGAGTTCGGCGGCCTGATGCAACCATGCGGGCTCGCTTCGTGCATCTGCGCTACACTTCCGGCCACGAGGTGACCGATGCGGTGGATTCGCACATTGAGCGATTGGGTGATCTGCACGCCAGCGCTGGCCTGGTCGGCGTTCGGCGCTTGTGTTTTTGCGTTCGTCTTCGGCACGGTCGGCTGGTATGGCAGCTTCTTCGGCGAGGTCAACGCGCCGCTATGGGCATACCCGTTCATCCCCGATTGTCCGCTGGCGGCGCTGATGTTCGGCATCGCCTTCATCCTGATGCACCTGAACCGCACCAGCAACCTGCTCAACCAGCTCGCAGCGGTGTTCTGCATCAAATACGGTGTGTGGACGATGTCGTTCTGGGCGCTGTACTGGGCGCGCACCGGCAACGTCGAACTCAGCGGCGTGTTCAGCGGGCCGGTGATGTTCGTTACGCACCTCGGGCTGACGATCATGGGGCTGTTGCTGCTGCAATACGCGCGGCCCGGCGTGCGCGACTCGCTCCTCGCGTTCGGGTGGTTCGTGCTCAGTGACATCGTGGACTACGCGCCGATCGCGCCTGGTCGGTTGGGCGGCTACGGCTACTACCCACCGCTGCCTTGGATCAACGGCGATCCGGCGGCGCTCACGCCGGCCATGATGTGGAACGCCATCGTCATGACCTGGCTGGCGAACGGACTGTTGTTGATCCGCGCACTGGCCCATCGTCACAAGGTCGCGGAGCAGCCCGCGCCGGCGCGCGCATCGGCGCGGTGACCCCGGTGAGGCTTCAAATCGGCCGGCGCTCGATCTGCGCGCCAATGGCGCGCAGCTTCTCCTCGAAGCGCTCGTAACCGCGATCAATCTGCTGCACGTTCTGGATCACGCTCTCGCCCTCAGCACAGAGCGCCGCGATCACCAGCGCGACGCCGGCGCGAATATCCGGGCTTTGCACGCGCTCGCCGCGCAGCCGGCTTGGCCCTTGCACCACACAGCGGTGCGGGTCGCACAGCACGATGCGCGCCCCCATACTGATGAGCTTGTCCACCCAGTACAGGCGGCTCTCGTACATCTTCTCGTGAAAAAGCACGCTGCCCTCGGCCTGCGTGGCGGCCACGATGGCCGAGCTGATGGCGTCGGCGGGGAAGGCCGGCCAGGGGTTGTCGTCAATTTTCGGCATATAGCCGTCGAACTCCGGCTCGACCACCAGGCGCTGACTGCCCGGCACGAAGACGTCCGCGCCGTGCGTCTCGAAGCGGATGCCGAGCCGGCGCAACACCAGCCGCGTCATGCCCAGGTGCTGTGGGTCGGCGTTACGAATCCACAGCCCCCGTTCATCGGCGCAGAGCGCGCCGATGACGATGAAGCTGGTGACCTCGATGTTGTCGGCGCCCAGCGTGAACTCCGCCCCGCCCAGCCGGTCGCAGCCATGAATCACCAGCGTGTTCGAGCCGATGTGCTCGATGTGCGCTCCCATGCGATTCACGCAGCGGCACAGGTCTTGTACGTGCGGCTCGCTGGCAGCATTGCGCAGCACCGTGACGCCCTTCGCCAACGCCGCTGCCATGATGGCGTTTTCGGTGGCCGTCACGCTGGCTTCGTCGAGCAGAATATCGGCTCCGGTCAGGCCGGAAGTGCGGATCTGAAATTCGCCGTTGACGCTGATGCTTGCGCCGAGGGCGTTGAAAGCGAGGAAGTGTGTGTCGAGCCGGCGGCGGCCGATCACATCGCCACCCGGCGGCGGCAGGTTGATGCTGCCCACGCGCCCCAGCATCGGGCCGGCCAGCAAGATGCTGGCGCGAATCTCTCTGCACAAGTCGCGACTCAGCGCACGGGCGTTCACGTCGGCTGCCTGTAGGCGCAGGCTATTGGGCGCAATCCACTCTACCGACACGCCAAGCGTCTGCAGCAGGCGCGCCATGATTTCCACGTCACGGATGCGCGGCACGTTGTGCAGGATCAGCGGCTCTTCGGTAAGCAAGCTGGCAGCCAGCAGCGGCAGCGCCGCATTTTTGTTGCCAGAAGCAACAACCTGACCGCCCAGGCGCACGCCGCCTTGAATGATGAATTCCGAATTCATTTTGATTGGAATGATCTAGGGAACAGCCTCATTGCGTGCGCGCAGGTTTGGCGTCGCACGACAAAAAAGCCGCTTGTCGTCTGGGACGGCAAGCGGCGTCGCATGGCGCTCCCTAGAGCACCAAGCTCCAGGGATTCTCGAGCAGACGCTTGATCTCGTTGATGAACTGCGCACCCTCAGCGCCGTCGGTCAGGCGGTGATCGCCGGAGAGCGTCATGTTCATCATGGTGCGGATCACGATCTCGCCATCGCGCACCACCGGGGTCGGCGTTGCCGTCGCCACGGCCAAGATGCCGGCGTCAGGCTGGTTGACGATGGCGATGAAGTTCTCCACGTTATACATGCCCAGATTGCTGATGGTGAACGTCTGCCCCCCCGTATCACCCGGCTGCATCTTGTTGCTCCGTGCGCGCTCAGCCAACGCAGCCATCTCCTGGCTGATCTGCTTGAGCGTCTTCTTGTCGGCGTCGCGCACGGTCACCGTGACCAGCCCCCCTTCGACCGTCACGGCGTTTGCGACGTGCACGTAATCGCGCCTCTGAATGCCCTCCGCCGTGAATGCAGCGTTCATGTTGGGGAAGCGGCGCAGCGCCAGCGCCACCGCGCGGATGACCATGTCGTTCACCGAGACCTTCACTCCCTCCGGCTTCAGCGACTCGTTGATCTGAGCGCGCAACGCTAAGGCAGCGTCCATCTCCACGGCCACCGTGATGTAGAAGTGCGGCACCTGCTGCTTGCTGGCGACCATGCGCGCCGCGATGGTCTGGCGCATGCGCGTGAGCGGTTGCATGACGCTGGGCGCGGCAGGCGCTGCGGCCTGGGCGACGGGCGCGGGTGGCGGCACTGGCTCCGGCGCCTTGACGACCGGGCTGACCGTCGGCTTGCTCACCGGCGCAGGCGACGAAGGCACAAACGCCTCGACATCGGCCTTGGTGATGCGGCCATCCGGGCCGGTGCCTTTTACGTAGCGCAGGTCAATGCCGCGCTCCTCGGCCAGCCGCCGGGCGACCGGCGTCGCGATAATCCGCCCCTGATGAACGATCTGCGGCGCAGCGCCAGCCGGCTGCGTCCGAGGCTCGGTTTGGGGAGCCGCGTTCGACTTCGACGCCTCCGGCGCCGGTTGAGACGCCGACTGCGGCGAAGCGGATGGCGGCGCACCCGCGATAGGTTCATCCGGGGCAGCGATGATGCCGATGACCTGGCCCACAGGGACTTTTTGGCCGGCCTGCGCAAGAATCTTGCGCAACACGCCGCTGCTGAACGACTCAATTTGGATGGTCGTCTTGTCGGTTTCGATCTCCGCGATCGGCTCGCCTTTCGCCACAGGATCGCCTTCCTTCTTTAACCAGGCGGCGATCGTGCCTTCGGTCATGTCGAACCCCATCTGGGGCATAGTGATTTCTGTAGCCATATTTTGGAACGCAGCACTGAGAAGCGAGCATTCGTCGAGCGGATATTCTCGTGTTTTGCTCGCTCGGTGCTCGATTTTAGTATTGCTTCTGCATCATCGCGTGCACGGCGGCGATCACATCTTCCGCGAACGGGAGCGTTGCGCGCTCCAGGTTTCTCGCGTAAGGCATCGGCACTTCCAAGCCGGCCACCCGCGCGATCGGTGCGTCCAGGTCGTTGAACGCCATTTCCTGTAACGACGCGGCGATCTCCGCGCCCAAGCCGGCCGTGCGCCAGCCCTCTTCAACCACAATGACGCGGTTGGTCTTGTGGACGGATTCCAGCGCCAGCGATAGGTCGAGCGGGCGCAGCGTGCGCAGGTCCACGATCTCGACGTCTATGCCCTCTTCGGCCAGGATGCGCGCAGCTTTCAGGCTCTCCATCGTCATACGCCCCCAGGTCACGAGGGTCACATCCTTGCCCCGCCGCTTGTAGTCCGATACACCGATGGGGATCAGGTATTCCTCATCGGGGACCTCGCCGCGCGTGCCGTAGAGTTGCAGATGCTCCAAAAATACGACCGGGTCGTCATCGCGGATGCTGGTCTTCAGCAGCCCTTTGGCATCGTAGGGCGTGGACGGCGCAACCACTTTCAGACCGGGGACATGGGCGAACCAGGCGTCGAAGTTCTGCGAGTGCGTTGCCGCAGTGCGGCCGTGGCCGTTGGGCGTGCGGATGACCATCGGCACCTTGATCTGGCCGTTGAACATGTGGCTTTGCTTAGCGGCGTGGTTGACGATCTGATCCCAGGCCACGAGCGTGAAGTTGACAGTCATGATCTCGCACACCGGACGCATCCCCCCCATGGCGGCGCCGATGCCGACGCCGATGATCGCCTCTTCGGCGATAGGCGTATCGCGCACACGTCCGGGGAATTCTTTGGCCAGGCCAGAAGTGACGCCGTATGCGCCGCCGCCCGCATAGGCCACCACATCTTCACCCCAGATCACAACGGTGGGATCGCGCTGCATCTCCTCACGCAGCGCGCGCTTCAATGCTTCGCGATAAGTGATTTCTGCCATGGCTCATGCGTGTTTGCCGTTCGTCGGGATGTCTTTTGCAATCGTGGGCGGGCGGATGAGCGAGCCAGCGATTTGCATATTCCGAACGGGTTGTTGGTAGATGTAATCGTAGAGCGTGTCCAGCGCAGGCTCCGGGCTCTTATCGGCGAACTCGATCGCGTCTTCGACTTCCTGCTCAACGCTCTTTTGGATGTCATTCAAGTCTTTCGGCGTCACCAGGTTGCGCTTCAGCAACACCTCGGTCGCGAAGCGGGTGATTGGGTCGCGCTCCTTCCACCGCGCGATCTCGGCCTTGTCGCGCTGCACATCGGGGTCGGCCATCGAATGGCCACGGTAGCGGTAGGTGACCACGTCGAGGAAGGAAGGACCTTCACCTTTGCGCGCGCGCTCCGCCGCACGACACACCGCTTCGCGCACCGCCATCACGTCCATGCCGTCCACCTGTTCAGCATACATATCGTAACCGGCGGCTTTTTGGATCATCGGCACGGCGCTGTGCACGTCGTAGTGCGTCCCCATCGCGTACTGGTTGTTCTCGACCATAAAGATGATCGGCAAGTTCCACAGCTTGGCCCAGTTCATAGCAGCGTGGAAGGTGCCGATGTTGGTCGAGCCGTCGCCCATCGAGCAGAGCGTCACCCGGCCGGTCTTGAGATACTGCGCTGCGGCGGCCAGCCCAGCCGCCAGCGGCAGATGGCCGCCGACAATCGCGTAGCCGCCCCAGAAGCGGTTCTTCACGTCCACCAGGTGCATCGAGCCGCCGCGCCCGCCGGTGGTGCCCGTCGCGCGCCCGAACAGCTCGGCCATCACTGCGCGCGCGGACGAACCGCGCGCCAGCGCCCAGCCGTGATCGCGATAGTTGACCACCACATCGTCATCGGGATGCAACGCCGAGACCGACCCAACCGCGACCGCCTCTTGCCCGTTGTAGAGGTGCAAGAAGCCGGCGATCTTCGCTTTGGCATACATCTCTGCCGCGCGATCCTCGAACACGCGGATGAGGACCATTTGCCGGTAAAGTGCAACGAGATTCTCTTTATCCATCTACTTCTCCGTAAAATGTTTCTCCTCGACATGCGCCGAGCCGGCTTATGCGCTCATCGGATTCCTTGTTGAATTGGACACAGCCAGGGCGCTCACACGCGAGCCGAAGCGCTTACTCGGCGTTGATAGGTAGAACACCACATCGCTGTCGGTGGTTCATCGCAGCGCAGCAACATGGATGCGCTTGAACGAAGACGTACGATATAGCGCCGGAGCGCGCAGATATTTTACGCATACCCACCCAAGCTGAACCGCTCAGGCAGGATAGCCATCGGATCGTTCAGCCTTTCGCCAGCGTCACATTGCTCACGCCGGCCAGGGCATTTTCATACAAACTCAGCACGAACAACAACGATGACAGGCGATTGAGATAGCGCACCAATTCCACGTTCTCCACCAGGCCATCGTGCACGAGATGCACGACCAGGCGTTCTGCGCGACGAACGACGGTACGCGCCAGGTCAAGGTACGCGCCCGGCAGCGAGTCGCCCGGCACGACGAATTCCTTGGGAAGCTGGATCAACGCGGTGATGGCGTCAGTCTGCTCTTCCAGCCAGGCTACGCGCTGCGCGTCTATTTTGCGAAATTGTGGCGCCGCCTGTTGTGTAGCAGCCAGCTCGGCCATCAGGTGATATAAATCGCGCTGGGCCGTGAGCAACAACGCGCGCGTGCGCTCGCTCTGCGCTGCGGCGCGCGCGATGCCAATGGCAGCGCTCGATTCGTCCACCGTGCCGTATGCCTCTGGCTGCGGCATATATTTGGCGACGCGCCCTTCGCCAAGCAGGTTGGTGAAGCCATCATCCCCGGTGCGCGTGTAAAGCCGATTGACCATGACCATGTCATTATAGGGGGTTGAGCTGTATCGGTATAATGCTGGCGTGTTGCCTCGCGCGTCGCTTACGTATGCTGCCGGCCTGCTCGCTTCACTGATGATCTCCGGCTGTTCGGGCGCAGTGAGCAACCAGCCGCCGACGCTGCCCCCTACGGTCACCTTGCCCACCCCGCGGCCCACGCTTACTCCACGGCCCACGCCCACGCTCGTTGCAGCAACGCCGCCGGCGCCCAGTCAACCGGCCGCCACGCCCACGCCGGTGGTCTACATCGTGCAAGCCGGCGACACACTGATCCCCATCGCAAATCGCTTCGGCGTGAGCGTCGCCGAACTGATCGCCGCCAACGGCAACCTCGACGCTACGCGCCTGCAAATCGGCCAGCGGTTGATCATCCCGCAGTTGCGACAGCCGGCCCCATCCGACGGCTCACTCCTCCCCTCGCCAACGCCGGTGCCTTATGAGATACGCAGCTTGAATTCCGTCCGCTCGCCGGCGGGCAGCCTGGATGTGATGGGTGAAGTGTTCAACCCCGGGCCGACAGGTATGAGCAACGTGAAGGTGCTGGTGACGCTCCAAGACGACGCCGGCAATGCGTTGCAGAGCGCCGTCGCCTCTGTTCCCCTCAGCGTTGTCCCGGTCAACCAGACCTCGCCATTCCGCGTGTTATTCACCAACCCACCACCAGGCTTCGCCAAGTTCGTCGTGGTGCCGCTGCGCGCAGAAGCCGCCGACCCCCGCGCGTTCATCATCCCGCTCGCCATCAGAAACGTAACCGGCCGGCCCGACGGGCCGCAGTTCCGCGTCACCGGCGAGATTGCCAACACCACCGCCGATACGGCCAACCAAGTGCGCCTGCTGGTGACGATCTACGACGCCGAGCGGCGCGTGGTGGGCTACCGCTACTTCGCCCTGAGCGAGGCACCGCTGGCGCCGAACGGCGTCTTGCCCTTCGACGTGCTGCTGACCACGGCGACGCCCAACGTTGCCAGCTTCGCCGTATACGCCGAGGGCGCGCGGTGATGTCGCGCGCGCTGGGCTTGTCGAGACCTATAGCCATCCGCCACTGCCTTCAGGCACCCGGAAGTCCCAAATTGCCTGAGGGTAGAATTAAGGCGCTCGCTTCGTTCAGCTCCCGTCCAAGTCCGCGCGCTCAATCATTCCCGGTTGCCGGCCGGCCATCGCCCCCGCCGTCATCGCCTACGGCCGGCCCGAGAGAGCAACGCGATATGGAAGAACGCTATCGAACGTCGCGCCTTCCCCCTGGCCTGCTGATCCTGGGCGCATCCGGCGGCGTCGCCCAGGCCCTGTTACAACTCCTGCCCGAATACCGCCACGAGTTCGGCGAGCTGGTCTTGATGGACGGGCGACGCGGCGTGACCGATTCACCCTTCCTGGATCATCGCGCCCTGCGTTACACCTTTATCGAGCACCACCTGGACATCCGGCGCGCCGATGCCGAATTGGCGCCTATCTGTACACGACACGCCATCGGAATCGTCCTTGACCTGACCGACGCGCGCAGCCTCCCTATTCTCAAGGCGACGCACCGCGCCGGCGCCAGCTACATCAACACCATGCTCAACGACGAGCGCTTCACGGTGCCGGAACAGCACGCCCAAATCCTCTCTTGCAGAGCCGAGTTTGCGAGTCGGCCGCATCTGCTCTGCACCGGCATGAACCCCGGCATCGTCAATCACTGGGTCAGCCAAGCTATCGTGCGCCATGGCCGGCCGCATGAGATCGCCTTCTTCGAATTCGATAGTTCTGCGCCGGCCGACATGCCGCCGCACGAATGCGCGCCGTTTATCACCTGGTCGCGCAAGGAGTTCCTGCACGAGATCGCGGAGGAGCCCGGCGGAAGGCTAAGCGACGGCGGCGAGATCGAATGGCTTCGGCCGAACGCGCTCAGCCATCCGGTGGACATGCGCCCGCATTTAGCGCCGATCGTCGCGCGATCCAGCTATCCGCGCGGCATGTTGTTGCTGCATGAGGAAGTCGTCACCCTCGGGCGGCGGTTCAACCTGCCGGCGTCGTTCACCTACGGCATTCACCCCGCGTCGCTGGCCGCGCTGCGATCGAGTTGGCTGAGCAACGACCGATTGACCGTCGCGGACTTGCTGCTGGCCGACAACGTGACCGTGCCCCTCGCCGGCAGTGACCTCGTCGGCGTATGGTTGCAATACGACGATCGCGATGTGCGGATCTTCAATGTGATGCACAACCGCGACTTGCGCGGCACGAATGACACTTATCGCCAAGTCGCCGTCGGCGTGTTGGCCGGCATCCGCGCGATGGCGCACGGGCAGATACCGTGCGGCGTGCACTTCGTGGAAGACCTAGACTCGCTCGTATTCGCAGAGACGGTGCGCACCCACATGGTCGTGCAGGAGCACATCGTCTGGAAGCCACAACCGGAAGTGCAACCGGTGCGGCGCGACGTTCCGTTGGCGCGGCATACCTGAACCCCGCCCGCGCCGACGCTCAGTGCGTGCACACGACCAATGCCTGCGGATCGGCCTCGATGAGTTGCCTGGCACGGCGCTTCACCGGCAGATGCTCACCCTCGCCATCGTCTAAGGCCAGCAACAGCACCGGGGATAGGCTGGGTGAGCGCAAAAAGATGGGGGAATTGGCTGCCACGAGCGGCCGCACCACGACGCCGCCGAAACCGACGAAGACGTTGACGGCGTGGGCCGCCGCCAAGTCGCTCGACCCATCGCCCACCAGCATGGCCCGGCAACCACGCTCCCGCAGCCGGCGGATGACCTCGGCCTTGCCATGCTGCGTGGTCAGCGGCGACTCGTCGTACATTAGATACGACTCATCGGGATTGCCGATCTCGCTGCAGCGCTGATAGTCCCACCAGCGTCCGCTCAACTGGTTATAGGACAAGCCGACGGCATGAATCCGCTCGCGCGGCACCCCCAGCCACAGGCCAAAGCCAACAACCGCATCGGCCAGGCCGCCGCTGACGATGAACACCTTGCGCCCCAGCGCGTGCAGGGCCGCGATCGTCTCGCGCGCATCGGGCGTGACGGTGCGCTTGTAGGCTGCCTCGATGGCGCGCAAGTCGGCGCGCGTCGGCGCCAGCAAGCGCAGCCGTTCGGCATAGACCTCCTGAAGCGGGATGCGCCCGTCCATGGCCGCATTGGTCAGCGCGGCGATGCGCTCCTCCACGCCCTTGAGCCGCGCCAGCTCGTCAATGCCCTCGATTGTTGAAAGGGTGCTATCGCAATCGAAAAACACCTCGTCCACCGGCAGGGGACGCCGCTTCAACATGCGATTGATTGTATGCGCGAGCACGCTATCATCGGCGGTATCCATGCTGGCTAAAGTCTATTCGTGCGCCATCCTCGGGCTAGAGGGCCACATCGTCGAGGTAGAAGTGGACAGCGGACGCGGTTTGGCGACATTGACGCTGGTTGGCCTGCCCGATGCCGCGGTGAAGGAGAGCGGCGAGCGCGTCCGCGCCGCCATCCGCAACAGCGGCCTGCGCTTCCCCACCAACCGCGTCACGGTCAATCTTGCCCCAGCCGACCTCAAGAAGATCGGCCCCAGCTACGATCTGCCGATTGCCCTTGGCCTGTTGATGGCGTCGGAGCAGCTCGCCCCGGGCTGCCTGGACGGCGCCATGGTGATGGGTGAGCTGGCGCTGGATGGCGCCGTCCGACATGTGCGCGGCGTCTTGCCGGCTGCAGCCTTCGCGCAGGCGCAGGGCTTTCGCCGCATCTTCGTGCCGGCTGCCGACGCCGGCGAGGCAGCGCTGATCAACGGCATCGAGGTCATCGCTGTCGAATCGCTGGGGCAACTGGTCAGCGGATTGAACGGGACAGCGCCACTGCAGGCTGCGGCGCCAAGCCTGCCGGCGCGTCCGTCCACAGCGCCGATCGCGCCTTCACCGATCACCGATTTCGCAGAGATCAAAGGACAAGAAACCGCCAAACGCGCCTTGGAAGTGGCCGCCGCCGGTGGGCACAATGTGCTGATGATCGGCTCGCCCGGGGCCGGCAAAACGCTGTTGGCGCGCGCTTTGCCCGGCATCCTGCCCGATCTGACGCTCGAAGAGGCGCTCGACATCACGCGCATCTACAGCGTGGCCGACATGCTGCCCACGGATACGCCGCTGATCCAGCAACGCCCCTTTCGCGCGCCGCATCACACCATCAGCCATGCCGGCATGATCGGCGGCGGCAAGCTGCCGCGGCCGGGGGAGGTCTCGCTGGCACATCGCGGCGTGCTCTTCCTGGACGAGCTGCCCGAATTCGACGCGCGCACCCTGGAGGTGCTGCGCCAACCGATGGAGGACAAGGTCGTGACGATCTCACGCGCCTCCGGCGCGCTCACCTTCCCCGCCAACTTCCAGCTCGTCGCAGCAATGAACCCCTGCAAGTGCGGCTGGTATGGCGACCCGATCAGGCCGTGCACCTGCACGCCGGCCCAGATCAGCGCCTACCAAAAGAAGATCAGCGGCCCATTGCTGGACCGGATAGACATCCATTTAGAGGTCACCCGGGTGCCTTTCGAGAAGCTCAGCGACCTACGCCCGGGCGAGTCATCGGCCACGATTCGCGCGCGCGTCCAGGCGGCGCGCGACCGTCAGGCGCATCGCTTCCGCGGCACATCGCTCACTTGCAACGCCGACATGGGCGTGGGCGACCTGCGGCGCTATTGCGAACTCGATGAAGCCGGGCGCAGCCTGATGAAAGCTGCCATGAACCGGTTGCAACTGAGCGCGCGCGCCTTCCACCGCGTGCTCAAGCTGGCGCGCACCATCGCCGACCTGGCCGGCAGCGACCGGATCGCCTCCATTCACCTTGCGGAGGCATTGCAGTACCGCCCGCGCAGGCAAGAGGGAGCTTAGCGCCGAGCGTCGGCGACAAAGCGGACGCCAATGCTACAATCTCGACGTGATTGCCAAGCATCTCCATACGCTTGAGCTACCAAAGATCCTGGATCGCCTGGCAACATATTGCTCCTTCTCCGCCAGCGCAGCGCTGGCGCGCGCGCTAGAACCGGCGACGGATCCTGTGGAAGTGGAGCGCCGATTGGCCGAGACCACCGAGGCGCGCGATGTGCTTGGCAAAAACGACCAACTCGGCATCGGCGGCGCGCGCGACGTGCGCGAAGCCGCGCGGTTGGCCGCCCGTGGCGGCGTGCTGGAGCCGCAGGCCCTCCTGGAAATCCGCGATACATTGCTGAGCGGGCGCAACATTCAGCGCGCTCTATCGCGCCTCGGTGAGCCTCACCCGCACCTCACCGCCATCGTTCACGCTATCGAGCCGAACGGCGCGCTCATCGCCGAGATCGACCGCTGCATTGATGATAGGGGCGAAGTGCGCGACACTGCCTCGCCGGATTTAGCGGCCATCCGCCGCGCAGTGCGTACGGCGCACGACCGGCTGCTGGCTAAATTGCAGCGCATGGTCAGCGACCTCAGCAACGCGCCGTATCTGCAAGAGGCGCTGATCACGCAGCGCAACGGCCGCTACGTCATCCCGGTCAAGGCCGACTTCAAGGGACGCATCCCCGGAATCGTGCATGACCAAAGCGCCAGCGGCATGACGCTTTTCATCGAGCCGCTGGCCACGTTGGAGCTCAACAACGAGTGGCGCGAGCTGCAACTTGCCGAAGCGCGCGAAGTGCGCCGCGTGCTGACGGCGTTGTCCGGCTGGGTCGGCGCAGAAGCCGATAGCATCACGCGCACGGTCGAGGCCATCGCGCGTTTCGACCTTGCGCTGGCTAAGGCGAAGTATGCCGAGGCGACGCGTAGCGTGAAGCCACAGATTGACAACCGCAGGGGAACAGACGGACAGGGGGATAGGCCCCACGAGGGCGAGTCGGGCTTGTCCGGGCCTCGCATCACCATCCTGCAGGCGAGACATCCGCTGCTGAATCCCGACGCGGTGACGCCGATTGATGTGATGCTGCCGGAGGGCGTCCGCATCCTCGTCATCACCGGGCCGAACACGGGCGGCAAGACCGTCGCGCTCAAGACGATCGGCTTGCTGGCGCTGATGGCGCAGTGCGGCTTGCACATCCCTTGCGCGCAGGCGCGCCTGCCGGTCTTTGAGGCGGTCTACGCCGACATCGGCGACGAGCAGTCCATCGAACAGAGCCTCTCAACGTTCAGCGCGCACCTGACCAATCTGCGCGGGTTCCTCGAACGCGTGAACGAGCGCGCGTTGGTATTGCTGGATGAATTAGGCGCCGGCACCGATCCGGCGGAGGGCGCAGCGTTGGCGCGCGCGATCCTGGAACACCTGCTCCAAACCGGCGCCGTCTGCGTCGTCGCCACGCACTATCCTGAACTCAAAGCCTGGGCATCGCTGACGCCAGGCGCTGCGAACGCCAACGTCGCTTTCGATTACGAGACGCTGCGCCCGCTCTACCAATTGTCCATCGGACTGCCCGGCCGATCGAACGCATTCGCCATCGCGCAACGGCTGGGCATGCCCGAAGCGATCGTATCCGCAGCGAGGCGCTACTTGGATGCCAACGTCGCGCGGGCGGAAGACATGCTGGCCGAGATCGCCCGGCTGCAGCAGCAGACCGAGCGCGCGCTTGAAGCCGCGCGCAAGTCGCAACGCGAGGCGGAGGCTAACGCCGAGCGCATCCGCGCTCGCCTGAACGCCATAGAGGACGAGCGCAAGGCGGTCATCGCGCAAGCGCGCGAAGAGGCCCGTCGCGAGACCGAGCAGTTGCGGGCCGAAGTGCGCCGCCTGCACAACCGCATCGTCGCTGCCGGCGGGCCGCTCGATGAGGTAAAGCGCATCAAGCAAGCGGTGGAGCAACTGGCCGAAGCCGCGGCGGCGCGCGCGCCACAGCCGGCGCCGCGCGAGCCGCTGCGCAAAGACGCCATCCAGGCCGGTGACACGGTGCGCATCCGGTCGCTCGGCGTCACCGCCGAGGTCAACGCCGTGGATGGTGAGGAAGCCGATGTGCAGATCGGGCGCATGCACACGCGCGTGCGGCTGAACGACCTGGAACGCATCAGCGCGGGCGAACTGCTTCACAAGACCCAGCGCGAGGCGCGCGACGAAGTCGTCTCGCTGCCGCGTGTCCCTCCCCCGCCCCTCGAACTCGACCTGCGCGGCTTGACGACCGAGGAAGGTGTGGCGCGCGTGCAAGACTACCTGGACCGCGCGGCGCGCGCCGGCCTGCCGTTCGTGCGCTTGATTCACGGCAAAGGCACGGGCGTCCTCCGGCGCGCCATCCGCGACGCGATCAAAGCAGACCCCGCGGTCCAGTCGTTCGAGACCGGCCTGGAGGGCGAAGGCGGCGACGGCGTCACCGTGGTCAGGTTGAAGGCGATGTGAGCGCGTGACATGCAACACCGGTAACGATGGCTTATCTTCTGTCTGTCGGCACAGCGCTGCCTCCCTACGCCGTAACGCAGGAAGAAGCTGCGGCGTTTTCGTTGCGCCACTTCGAAGGCAGACTCGCACGCCACGGCCAGTTGATGAGCATCTTCAGCAACGCACGCATCGCCAAGCGCCACTTCGTCGCCCCACTCGAATGGTTCTCCACCCCCCACCACAGCCTGAAAGAGCGCAACGACCTCTACATCAGCAGCGCCGAGGCGCTGGGCATGGCGGCCGCGCAACAAGCGCTCGACCGAGGCGGCGTTTCGCCGCGCGAGGTGGACTTTATCGTCTTCGTCTCAACCACGGGACTAGCCACGCCGAGCCTAGACGCGCGCCTGATCGCCAAACTCGCCATGCGCTCCACCACCAAGCGACTGCCGGTGTGGGGGCTGGGCTGCGCCGGCGGCGTCGCCGGACTGGCCCGCGCTGCCGAATTCGTGCGCGCCTTCCCCGACACACTCGCGCTGCTGGTCGCGGTGGAGACGTGCAGCATCACCTTCCAGTTCTACGACTTCTCGAAGAAGAACTTTGTGGCTACGGCGATCTTCGCCGACGGCGCAGCAGCGGCAGTGATAGCCGGCGAGGCGTGGGCGCGGCGCCGCACGTTGGCAGGCCGAGCGACGCTGCAATATGTCGCTTCCCATTCATACCTCTTCCCCAATTCGGAGCACGTCATGGGGTGGGATGTCGTGGACACCGGCTTATCGGTGGTCTTCGCGCCGGAGATTCCGGCCCGCATCGCGCGCGACATGCGGCCGGTGGTGGACGCGTTCCTGAATGAATGTCGGCTCGACCGGAGCGACTTATCGCACTATGTGCTTCACCCCGGCGGCGCGCGCGTCATCGAAGCCTACCGCGAAGCGTTCGGGTTGAGCGAAATCGCCTTGCAGTCGTCAAGCAACGTGCTGTGTGAATGTGGCAACATGAGTTCGCCGACGGTACTCTTCGTGCTGGAGCGCGCGTTACAAACGAATCATATCGCGACAGGCCAATACATCCTGATGGGCGCGCTGGGGCCGGGCTTCAGCTCGGAGCTGGCTTTGTTGAGAAGCGCTGTCTTGTAATGATGACATGGGACACTCTCGCCTCGTTCGCCTTGCGTTGATCCTGCTGATCATCGCGCTGCTGTTGTTCATCGTCGAGCGCGTATGGACGTTCGGGCAATTCCTGGGCGGTGTGCTCTCGACCTTGGTGGCGGCGTGGTTCGTGGCCTTTCTCATCAAGCCACTCGTCGTCCAACTGCAGACGGGCATCATTCCCTCGCCGGTGATCGAGCGGCTGGAGCAGCATTATCCGACTTTGCCCGCGGACAAGCTTCGGCTCATCCGGCTGCCGATGTCGGTCGCCATCGTCGTCGCATATCTCATCTTCCTCATCGCCCTCATCGGCGGCGTGACCGTCGCCACGGCGACGATCATCCCGCAAGCCGCCGACTTGATCAGCCGCATACCGGGCTTCGCTGCAACCTTGCCCGAGCAACTGGCTGAATTCTGGGCCGGCTTCGCGGCGCGCTTTGGGCTTGATCCTGCCGCACTGGAGCAGTTCATCGCCAGTCAGGACATCCCCGGCGCCGTGACACAAGCCGCAGGCATCGCCGCGACGCAGGTGCTGAACGTCGCCGCATTTACGGCCAGCTTCATCGGCCAGTTCTTTTTGGTGCTCGTCCTCAGCCTATACATCGTGGTCGAGGATCGTCTGCTCATCCGACAGCTCTTCATGGTGCTGCCGCAGCGCACTCATCAGACGGCGCGAGCCATGCTGACGGCGGTAGACCGCGCCTTTAGCGGCTATCTGCGCGGCCAGTTCATCGGCGCCATGTTGCGCGGCCTGTTCACGCTCATCGTTTTCGGCCTATTCCAGCTCAAGTTCAGCGTTGTGGTGGCGATCGTCTTCGCGCTATCCTCTTTTGTGCCGTTGATCGGCGGGCCGATCGGCATTGCGTTTGCGGCCATTGTGGTGCTGATCGTCAATTCGGACGCCGTACTGCCGGTCGTGCTGCTCATGTTCGCCTTCGACCAGTTCGTCGCCTATGGCATCATGCCGCGCTTGACGAAAGACTTGGTCGGCGTGCCCGGCCTGGTCGCACTGTTGGCCATTAGCGTCGGCGTGCAGTTGCTTGGCTTCTGGGGCGTGATCTTCGGCGTGCCATTCATCGGCGCGGTATATGCGCTGGTCTTCGATTTCTACTTGCCGCGACGCGGCAAAGCCGAGGATTTGCCAGAGGGCCTCGTGGAATCGCCGATCGAGCAGCCATCGCGCGCCGCCCGACCGCCGGACGCGCCGCCGGCGCGAGAATGCGAAGAGCCTCCTGCGCCGGCGCTCAAGCACTCGCCGTGAGCGCGCCGCATCAGGTATGCTCAGGCGGCGTTGTCAACCTGCTAGTGAAACCGATAGCCAGGAGAGGAGAGATGAATCTGTTCAACCCGCGCAAAGAGCGCGAAAACGAGCTTAAGCTGATGGGCAGGCTGCCGCCGGGCCAGTCGCTGACCGAGAAGTTCCCCGTCCTGCACTATGGGCCGGTGCCACATTACGATATGAGCCAATGGACCTTCAGCATCTACGGCGAGGTCGAAGCGCCTAAGCAGTGGACGTGGGAGGAGTTCTTGAAGCTGCCCATGCGCGAGATCACCATGGACATCCACTGCGTCACGCGATGGAGCAAGTTCGACACGCGATGGAAAGGGGTTTGGCTGCCGGACCTGATCGAGCAAGGCATCATCCAACTCAAGCCCACCGCTCGCTTTGTGATCGAGCACTGCGAGTATGGCTTCACCACGAACCTTGACCTGCAACACTTCATGAAGCCCACGACGCTGCTGGCGATCGAATACGATGGCAAGCCGCTCGATCCCGAGCATGGTTATCCCCTGCGCGTGGTCGTGGGCGCGACCAAAGAGAACGCCAAAGACCCGGACACACGTTATTTCTGGAAGGGCGGCAAGTGGCTGCGCGCCCTGGAATTCACTCAGACCGACCGCCCCGGCTTCTGGGAACAGGCGGGCTATCACAACGTCGCCCGCGTGTGGCAAGAAGAGCGTTTTGAGGGCCAATGGTGAGAAATGATGTGCTTCCGAAGTTTCTGGAACTTCGGAAGCGTTTTTAAACCTGCCTTCACCGAAAGCCGGCACACTACACGCACGATGCACGTTCAGAACCAAGCAAACGCCGCAGCCGAGCTTCCACTCGAGCAACCCACCAACAATCGCCGTGAGATCATCGGCTGGGCGATGTATGACTGGGCGAACAGCGCCTTCAGCACCACCGTGGGCACGGTGTTCCTGGGCCCGTATCTGGCCTCGCTGGCCGACGCAGCAGCCAAGGCCAGCCCCGATGGCCAGGCGCGCTTCTTCGGCCTGCCGGTCGCGCCAGACTCGTTCTTGCCCTACTGCATCGCGTTCTCGGTCGTGCTGCAGGCCGGCTTCTTGCCCATCCTGGGCGCCATCGCCGACTACGCTCACCGCCGCAAACAGATGTTGCAACGCTTCGCGATCATCGGCGGCCTGGCGACGACGCTGTTGTTCTTTGTGCAGGGCGACCTGTGGTGGCTGGGCGGCGTGCTGTTCATCCTCGCCAACTTGTGCTTCGGCGCCGCCATCGTCTTCTACAACGCCTATCTGCCCGACATCGCCAGCGAGGGAGCGCGCGACCGCGTGTCGTCCTTCGGCTGGGCCATGGGCTATCTGGGCGGCGGGGTGTTGCTCGTCATCAACCTGATCCTCTTCTTGCTGCGCGACCGTCTCGGCCTGGACAGCGGCCTGGCCGTGCGCATCAACCTGGCCTCGGCCGGCATTTGGTGGCTGGGCTGGTCGGTCTGGACGTGGCTCACGCTGCGCCCGCGTCATCGCGCGCGCCGGCTTCCGGCCGGCAAGAGCATCCTGCGCGTCGCCTTCGATCAGCTCGGCGAGACGATGGAGACGCCCCCGCGCACGGTCGCCAGTTTGCTGCTCTCGCCGCTGCTCGTGTTTGTCCTCTTCCCGTTGGTCTCGGCGCTCAGGCTGCCCCTTGAAGCGATCTTCATCGCGGTCGTCGGCCCGGTCATCATGATCGGCGTCTTTCTGTGGCGCAAGTCGCGCAGCCGGCCACAGACCGCCAAGTTCCTGCTGGCCTATCTCATCTATAACGACGGCATCCAGACGGTGATCGGCGCAGCCACGTTGTTCGCCGCAGCGCCGGCCATTCGCGGCGGCCTGGGCATCCCGGTCGAACGGCTCACGCTGCTGATCTTGATGATTCAGTTCGTCGCGTTCTTCGGCGCGCTGTTCTTCGGCGCGCTGGCCGGCCGCATCGGCGGCCAGCGCGCCCTCGTCACCAGCTTGGTCATTTGGAGCAGCGCGGTCATCTACGCCTTCCTCGGGATGCGCGACTACAGCCCTGCGGCGCTGGGCATCCCGCGCGCCGAGCTGGAGTTCTGGATCCTCGGCGCGATGATCGCGACCGTGCTCGGCGGCAGCCAGGCGCTCAGCCGCAGCTTGTTCGCGCAGATGATTCCGAAGAACCAGGAAGCCGAATTCTTCTCGATCTATGAGATCAGCGAACGCGGCACGTCTTGGATGGGGCCTTTCCTGTTCGGCTTTGTCAATCAGGTCGTCGGCAACTTGCGCCCGGCGATTCTGTCCGTGGTGATCTTCTTCGTGGTCGGCCTCGCCATTTTATTGACTGTGAACATGGCGCGCGCGATCGCCGAATCCGGGCGACGCGAAGAGGAACAGGCGCGCCGCACCATCGCCGAGGAGCAACCCGCGCAAGCGCCGGCATGACCCGCGCATAAAATTGGCGCGTGCGTTCTATCCCTGATGACCACCCGCTGGCGCGGGCGCTTGCGCGCCATGTGGCCGGCGAAGTCCGCTTCGACACGCCGACTCGCCTCATCTACAGCACCGACGCCAGCAACTACCAAATGATGCCGCTGGGTGTGGTGCTGCCGAAAACCCCGGATGACGTTACCGCCACGGTGGCGCTGTGCGCAGAATACGGCATACCGATTACCCCGCGCGGCGGCGGCAGCAGTTTGTGCGGCTCATCCATCGGCCCAGGCGTTGTCATTGACTTCACCAAGTACATGGACGCGCTGCTCGACCTGGACGTCAGCGGGCGCGCCGTCCGCGTGCAGCCGGGCATGGTGCTGGGACAGTTGAACAAACGCCTGGCACAACACGGGCTGCAGTTCGGCCCCGATCCGGCCAGCGCCGAACGCGCCGCTGTCGGCGGCGTCATCGGCGCCAACGCGACCGGCGCGCATTCCATCCGCTACGGCATGACCGCCGACAACGTCACCGCGCTCGGCGTGGTGTTGGCCGATGGGACGCCGGCGGAGTTCGGCCCAAACGAGCACAACAAGGGAATGGGAGGACAAAGGGACGGGGGGAATCACCCGGCCACCTTGTTTCCTCGTCACTTGGTTGAGAGAGTACAGGGGATCGTCCGTCGCTGGGAAGAAGCAATCCGCCGCGACTTTCCCAAGGTATGGCGACGCGCCAGCGGCTACAACCTGGACTACGTGGCCGAGATGCTGACCTACGATCCGGCCCGGCCGACCGCCTGCTTGACCGAAGCGAACACCAGGCGACAAGGCGAGAACTTGGAGAACCATCTGCGCCAGGTTAGCCAACTGAACTTGGCGCCGTTGTTTGCCGGGGCAGAGGGCACCTTAGGCGTCGTGGTCGAAGCCACGCTGCACCTGTTCCCCAAGCCCAAACACACGGCGCTGGTCATCACGGCATTCGATGGCCTGGTTGAAGCAATGCGTGCGGTGCCGGCGCTGCTCACGACTAATCCTGCGGCCATCGAGCTGATCGGCGGCATGTTCATCCGCATTGCGCGCGAGCTGCCGGAGTGTCGCGGGCGAGTCGGTTGGCTGGACGGCCAGGCCACGCCGGAGGGGCTGCTAGTCGTCGAATTCGACGGCGAGAGCGAGGCCGATGTGCGCGCCGGCGTCGAGCGCCTCCGGCAACTGGTCGCGCGCGAGCATCTGCCCTGCGCATTGCGCCCGCTGTTCGACCCGGCAGCGCAGGCCGACGTGTGGTATGTGCGCAAGATCGGCCTGAACGTGCTGACGAGCATCCGCAGCCAGGCCAAGCCGGTCAGCGTTGTGGAGGACGTCGCCGTGCCGGTGGAACGGCTGGCCGAGTACGTCGAGCGGCTCAGCGCGATCTTCGCCGCGCATGACACCGAAGGCGCGTTCTATGCCCACGCCAGCGCCGGCGTCCTACACGTCCGGCCGCTGGTCAATCTGCGCACGTCGCACGGTGTAGCGCAGCTTAAGCGCATTGCCCGCGACGCGCTGGCGCTCTGCCGCGAGTTGGGCGGGGCGATGAGCGGCGAACACGGCGACGGCTACGAGCGCTCGCATCAGAACGAAGCGCTCTTCGGCCCCGATGTATATCAGGCGTTCTGCGCGCTCAAAGATGCCTTCGACCCACGCGGGCTGCTCAACCCCGGCAAGAAGGTGCGCGCAGCCGAGATGGAATCGCATCTGCGCTATGGCCCAGATTACGCCGCCCGCTCCCTGCCGACCACCTTCGCCTTTCGCCGGGACGGCGGCTTTGTGGAGCTGGTGGAGCAGTGCAACGGCAACGGCATATGCCGCAAGCAAGAAGGGGGCGTGATGTGCCCGTCATATCGCGCCACGCGCGAGGAGATGCATAGCACCCGCGGGCGAGCCAATCTGCTGCGCGAATTCCTCTCCGCAAAGCCGGCGGCCAGCGCGACCGACGGCGCTTCACCGCTCGCGTCCCATCCACCCTTCCGCAAGCCCTCACTGGATGAGGTGAAGGCGGCCCTCGACCTGTGCCTGAGCTGTAAGGCCTGCGCCACCGAGTGCGCCGCCGGCGTGGACATGAGTAAGCTGAAGAGCGAGTTCCTGGCGCACTTTTACGAAACCCGCGGCCTGCCGCTGCGCGCCTGGCTGCTGGGAAGGATCGCGTCATTCGCGCCCCTCGCATCGGCGTTCGCGCCGGTTTCCAACTGGCTGGTGAACCACGCGCTGAGCAAGCGCCTGCTGCGCATCGCGCCGGAGCGCGCGCTGCCGGCGTTCCAACGCCAAACGTTCGACCGTTGGTGGGCGCGCGTGGCTGATGCGCGCCCACCGAATTCGGCCAGGCCGCGGGTAGTGCTGTTTGTGGACACCTTCTCGCGATACCACCATCCCCAAGTCGCCATCGCTGCGGTGCACGTGCTCGAGGCGGCGGGCCGCGCGGTGATCGTGCCGCCCTGGCGGTGCTGTGGCCGGCCGCTCCTCTCTCAGGGCCAACCGCAAGCTGTGTTGTCCTGGGCGCGCTTCAACCTGGCGCAACTCGCGCCGCTGGCCCGGCAAGGCGTGCCCATCCTCGGCATCGAGCCAAGCTGCATCAGCGCGCTGCGCGACGACTACCCCGATCTACTCCCGGGCGAGGATGCCGAGATCGTGGCGCAAATGACGCAGAGCGTCGAGGAGTTCCTCGTCGCGCAGGGCGTATCCTTCCCTGAGCCGCGAAACGATGCCAGGCCAGGGCTATTGCTACACGGCCATTGCCATCAAAAGGCGCTGTGGGGCACCCGCGCAACGCGCACACTTTTAACAGCCGCCGGCTATGACGTACGCGAGGTAGATTCGACATGTTGCGGGATGGCCGGCGCGTTCGGCTACGAGGCGGAGCACTACGCGCTGTCACAGCGGATCGGCGAGCTGGCGCTGTTGCCGGCTGTGCGAGCGGCCGGCGCCGAGACGCTGATCGTCGCGCCCGGCACTTCATGCCGAGAGCAGATCGCGCATTTCACCGGCCGCGCCGCGCTCCATCCGGTCGAGGTCATCGCCCGGCATTTGGCATGACGCCGAAGCCGTCTGAAAGCGCAGGACATGCGACTGAGACGCGACTATTTGTGATAAACTTCTCAAGCGAAATCGAACGGGCAGGCCGTATGCCGTGTCTCGTCGAGCTCAATGAGCCATGAACGATTTTCTCCCGGTCTTCATCCTGTTATTCCTTTCCACGGCGCTGGCGGTCCTCGTCGTCTTCATCTCGATCCTGTTCGGGCCGCGCCGCCGGGCGAACAACCTCACGAAGATTCAGCCTTACGAGAGCGGCATGCGCGCCATCGGCCAAGGCCAACGACGCTTCCCGGTGCGTTTCTACCTGATCGCTGTGCTCTTTATCCTGTTCGATATCGAGGTGATCTTCTTCTATCCTTGGGCGGTGGCATTCCGGCAATTGGGTTGGTTCGGGCTGATTGAGATGCTGATCTTCGTCGGCATCTTGTTGGTGGGTTACTTTTGGGTTTGGAAGAAGGGCGCGTTGGAATGGGAAACCATGGACAAATGAGGCATTGAGGATCGCGCATGCGCGATCCTCGGCGGGACAAGGAGTTTGGGAATGGGACTGGAACAGAAACTGGGCGATATGGGCATTGTCACCACTTCGCTGGAGAAGGCGGTGAACTGGGCGCGGTCGAACGCGATCTGGCCGATGCTGTTCGGGCTGGCGTGCTGTGCGATCGAGATGATGAGCACACAGGCGTCGCGCTACGACTTGTCACGATTCGGCATGGAGCTGATGCGAGCCAGCCCGCGCCAAAGCGACCTGATGATCGTGGCCGGACGAGTGAGTCGAAAGATGGCGCCGGTGCTGCGCAATCTCTACGACCAAATGCCCGACCCCAAGTGGGTGATCGCCATGGGCGATTGCGCCTCGTGCGGCGGCGTATTCAACAACTATGCCATCGTGCAGGGCGTGGACGAGATCGTGCCGGTGGACGTATACGTGGCCGGCTGCCCCCCGCGCCCGGAGACGCTCATTGACGGCATCATGAAGCTGCAAGAGAAAATTCGGCACGAACCGCTGAGGAAGTGGCAGTAAGCTGCTATCGTGCGCCGAGCTGGAACGCGCGGCGCAATACAGAATACGCAACGATGAATCACCCTCTCAGTGAACTGCTCAAGTCCGCGCTGGGCGATGCCATCAGCCAGGTTACCCTCTTCCGCGACGAGGTGACGCTGCACACATCCCGCGAACGCATCCTCGACGTGCTGACCCACCTGCGCGACGTGCAGCAGTTCGACATGCTGACCGACGAGACGTGCGTGGATTACTACCCACGCGAGCCGCGCTTCGGCATCCTGTATCAGTTGTATTCGATCCCGCGCAATCTTCGCGTGCGCGTCAAGGTGATGCTGAGCGAATACGACGCCAGCCTCCCGTCCGCCGTGCCGGTGTACCGCAACGCCAATTGGCTGGAGCGCGAGATCTACGACTTGTTCGGGATTCACTTTGAAGGCCACCCCGACCTGCGCCGCATCCTGTTGCCGCCCGATTACCCCGGCCACCCGCTGCGCAAAGAGGTGCCGGTGACTGTGGAAGAAAACGCTTTCTCGTTCAACCGCGCGCGCATTGACGCCGCCAAACCCTACGCGACGGAGTAAAGCGTCGGGTGGGGCCCAGCGCAACTGCCGCGCCCTGAGTTCCGTTCCCTGATCCAAAATGACAATCGTGGAATCCCCAATTCGAGTCGAGGATGCCCCACAGAACGCGGTGCGCGTGGAGGATGTCCAACTCGACATCACCCTGGAGCAGTTGAAGAAGCTGGTTAGCCCGCGCGCGCTGACCGGCGAAACCATGCTGCTCAACATGGGCCCCCAGCACCCCAGCACCCATGGCGTGCTCCGGCTGCTGCTCGAGCTGGACGGCGAGACCATCGTCAGTTGCATCCCCGACATCGGTTATCTACACACCGGCATCGAAAAGACTGCCGAAGGCAAGACCTATCTCAAGGTCATTCCGCTCACCGACCGCACCGACTACCTGGCCCCGATGAGCAACAACCTGGCCTTCTGCGGCGCCGTGGAAAAACTGGTGGGCATTGACGTTCCGATCCGCGCGCAGTATCTGCGTGTGATCCTGATGGAGCTGACGCGCATGAACAGCCATTTGGTCTGGCTGGGCACGCATGCGCTGGACATCGGCGCGATGAGCGTGTTCCTCTATTGCATGCGCGAACGGGAGATGATCCTCGACATCTACGAAGCCGTCAGCGGCGCGCGCATGATGAGCAGCTACATCCGCCCTGGCGGCCTGTGGCGCGACGTGCCGGCGCACTTCCCGCAGTTGGTGCAGCGCGTGCTCGACGTCTTTCCCGGGCGAATCCTGGAATACGAGAAATTGTTGAAGGAGAACCCGCTATGGAAGGAGCGCACCGTCGGCATCGGCAAGATCAGCGCCCAAGACGCCATCGCCTGGGGTATGACCGGCCCATGCCTGCGCGGCAGCGGCGTGAATTACGACGTCCGCAAGGCGCAGCCGTATTCGAGCTACGACCACTTCGAGTTCAGCGTGCCGTTGGGCAGCCACGGGGACGTCTACGACCGCTACAAGTGCCGGATGGAAGAGTTCAATCAGTCGCTCAAGATCATCAAGCAAGCGATGGATCGCCTGCCGCCTGGACCGGTGATGACCGACGATCGCAAGGTAGCCCCGCCGCCCAAGCACGAGATCGCCTACTCGATGGAATCGCTGATTCATCACTTCAAGTTGTGGACCGAAGGCTTTCGAGCACCGGAGGGCGAGGTGTATTTCGCCGTCGAGAGCGGCAAGGGCGAGTATGGTGTGTTGCTCAGCGGCGACGGCTCGCCCAAGCCGCGCCGCGTGCACTTCCGCGCGCCGTCGTTTCACAACCTGCAGCCGCTGGGGGAGATCAGCAAAGGCGCCCTGCTGGCCGACATCGTCGCCATCATCGGTTCAATTGACATTGTGCTGGGAGATGTGGATCGGTAGCTGCGAGCTTTGAGTGTTCTACTCACAGCCCACAGCTCATCGCTTACCGATTGACTATGCTAAAAGAAAAGCGAGCCGCCGACATTGAGAAAGTGCTGGCCAAGTACCCGCCCGAGCGCAAGCGCAGCGCCGTCATGCCGCTGCTGTACATCGCACAGGAGGAATACGGCTACTGCAGCGATGAGGCCATCCGCGAAGTGGCCGAGATCATCGGCTGTGACCCGACCGAGGTGAAGAGCATCGTCGGCTTCTACACCATGTTCTACGAGCAGCCGGTCGGCAAGTACGTGATTGACGTGTGCGACGACCTGCCCTGCGCGTTGCGCGGCGCAGGTCAGTTCGTGACTTACTGCGAGAAGAAGCTGGGCATCCGCGCCGGGCAGACCACCCCCGACGGTAAGTTCACCTTGAACACCGTGATGTGCATCGCCGCGTGCGACCGCGCGCCGGTGGCGCAGGTGAACCGCGAGTATCGCTACGATCTCACCGAGGCATCGTTCGACCGGATGCTCGACGAACTTTCACGGAGCTAGACGTGGGACCGACTTTTCAAGCGCCTGCGGCGACCCACGTCGGTTTGGCCGTGTCGGCTCGATGTCATGTTGGTTTAACGTGATGCGTGGAGCGAAGGAGTATGTCTCGATTTTACGGAACGAAGTATAAGACGATGGACCGGCACGTGCTGCTGCGCGATGTTGACGTGCCGGATATTCGTGAGTACGACGTGTATGTCGCTAACGGCGGTTACGCCGCCTGGAAGAAGGCGCTGACGACGATGACGCCTGACGAAGTGATCAACGTCGTCAAGGACAGCGGCCTGCGCGGTCGCGGCGGCGCCGGCTTCCCCGCCGGCATGAAGTGGAGCTTTATCCCCAAGGATATCTTTCCCAAATATGTCGTGGTCAACGGCGACGAGAGCGAGGCGGGCACCTTTAAGGATCACCAGATCATTGACGGCAACCCGCACCAGCTCATCGAGGGCGTGGCGCTTTGCGCGTATGCGGTGCAGGCCAATACGAGCTACATTTACCTGCGCGGCGAGTTCTACGAGCCGGCCCAGACACTGCAACGCGCCATAGACGAGGCCTACGCCCACGGCATGCTCGGCAAGAACGTGCTCGGCAGCGGTTTCGACTTGGACGTTCATATCCATCTCGGCGCCGGCGCATATATCTGCGGCGAAGAGACGGCCCTGCTGTCGTCGCTGGAAGGCCAACTCGGCCAGCCGCGCCTGCGCCCCCCGTTCCCGGCGGTGCAAGGCTTATACGCCAAGCCAACGGTCATCAACAACGTCGAGACGCTGGCCAATGTGCCGCCCATCGTGATGCACGGGGCGCAGTGGTATCGCCAGTACGGCACGGAAAAGAGCCCCGGCACGAAGGTCTTTTGTGTGAGCGGGCGCGTGAACAAGCCGGGCAACTACGAGTTGCCGCTGGGCAAATACACCATCCGCGAGTTGATCGAGATGGCCGGTGGAACGATTGACGGCCGGCCGGTGAAGGGGGTGCTGCCCGCCGGCTCATCCGCGCCGATCCTGCCGGCCCCCCTGCTCGACACCAAGCTGGACTACGAGAGCATACAAGCGGCCGGCTCGATCCTGGGCTCGGCTTCATTCGTCATCCTCGACGACACGGTGGACATCGTCTGGGCGGCGCGCAAAATGGTGCGCTTCTTCAAGCACGAGAGCTGCGGCAAATGCACGCCCTGTCGCGAAGGCACCTACTGGGCGCTCAAGCTCTATGACAAAATCCTCTCCGGGCATGGCACGTTGGCGGACGTGGACATGATCGGCGAGGTGGCTGGGCAGATGGCCGGCAAGTGCTTCTGCCTGCTGGGCGAATTCGCCACGTCGCCCATGCAAAGCACACTCAAGCACTTCCGGGCAGAATACGAAGCATTCATCGCCAACCATCAAGGCGGCACAATGAACGGTTACGCCGACGAGTTGATCCGCGAAGGCGTGATCGCCGGACCGGAGGGCGTCATCGCCCATCATTGATTTGACTGATCCATGCTGGCTTTCCGAGGACGACCTGAGCGACGCGCTGCGGTGGACGCAAAGCGAGCGTGCGCCGTGTGTCTCGCCGGAGCGCTGGTGGTGCTAGCCGAGTGGCTGCCGGCGCATGCGGCGGAGAAAATCGTCACGCCCATCGGCAACATCACCGCCGAATACAAAGGCAAGTTCGTCACCGTCCAGGGGGTGATCGAGAGCGAGCGGCGCTTCAAATCCGGCATGCGCTATGGGATCAGCGACGACACCGGCAAGATCACACTGGTGTTGTTCGACCGCG
This sequence comes from Candidatus Roseilinea sp. NK_OTU-006, assembly GCF_012931985.1. Taxonomy (GTDB): domain Bacteria; phylum Chloroflexota; class Anaerolineae; order J036; family Brachytrichaceae; genus JAAFGM01. The sequence goes on along the minus strand of NZ_JAAFGM010000005.1, from coordinate 51,557 downwards.
AGTTGAAACAAGCGCCAGGGCCGGATCGTCTGATCGAGGGCGCACGGGTGAACGTCACCGGCAAGGTGGACTTCTTCAACAAGGCGGCGCAGATCGTGCCGGTGCGCGGAACGGATGTGGTTATCGTGCAGCCCGCGCCGCCGGTGGCGTCGCTGGCTATTGGGGCCATCAGCGCCGACAACGTGGGACAAATGGTGGCCGTGCAGGGCGTCGTCATCGAAGCATCCAATTTCTCGGCGGGCTTCAAGCTGCGGCTGGGCGACGAAACCGGCCAGATCGCAGTCACGCTCTTCGAGAATGTGTTCGATGCACTGGCCAAGCCCGAACAGATTAACGTCGGCGCCACGCTGAGCGTGACGGGTGAAGTGAACACCTTCGGCGGCAATTTGGAGATCACGCCCAGCTCGGCAAGCCGAATTCGCGTCGTGGCCGCGCCGCCCCCGCGCGATGTGCGACATTACTTGTTTTGCAACATCAGCGGAAACGACCACAACGCGATCGTGCGGGTGATCGGCGAAGTCGCCAACATTCGACCGTTCGATAGAGGCATTGAGGTATTGCTCAAGGACGAGACCGGTGCGCAATACCTACGGCTGTATCAGGTGGTGGCCAAGCGCGTGAACCTGAACGTCGGCGATGAGATTGAAGCAATCGGGCGCGTGAGGGCGTCGAGGACCAGAGGCATTGCCATCGAAGTGGCGTTGCCCACCGATGTGCAAGCAAAGCAATGACGTATGGCTGATTTAGTGAATCTGACGATTGACGGCGTGCCTGTGTCGGTGCCCAAAGGCACGCTCGTAGTGGACGCAGCAAAGACGATCGGGAACGACATCCCGGTATTTTGCTACCATCCCAAGCTCAAGCCGGTGGGCATGTGCCGCATGTGCCTGGTGGACATCGGCATGCCGAAGATAGACCCGGCAACCAAACAACCGGTGCGCGATGAGCAAGGCAACGTGGTGATCGCCTTCCTGCCCAAGTTAACGACGGCCTGCACCACGCCGGTCAGCGAGGGCATGGTCGTCCGCACGGCGACCGAGCAGGTGCGCGCTGCGCGCGAGGACATCCTGGAGTTTCTGCTCACCTCCCATCCGCTCGATTGCCCAATTTGCGACAAAGGCGGCGAGTGCCCGTTGCAGAATTTGACGCTGGGCTTCGGCCCCACCGTCAGCCGCTTCGACTACGACGCCAAGTTCCACAACGAGAAACACGTGCCGCTCGGCGATTTGATCTACCTCGACCGCGAACGCTGCATCCAGTGCTCGCGCTGCATCCGCTTCCAGGATGAGATCGCCGACGACCATGTGTTGCAGTTCCACGACCGTGGGCGGGGCATGGAGATCATCACCTTCAGCGATCCGCCGTTCGACTCGTACTTCGGCGGCAACACAACCGACATCTGCCCGGTGGGTGCGCTGACTACGGCGGACTTCCGCTTTAAGGCCAGGCCGTGGGAGTTGGCGAGCACGCCAAGCCTTTGCACACACTGCCCGGTCGGTTGCAACATCACGCTGAACACTCGCCTGGAAACAAAGTTCGGCGATTACGAGATCAAGCGCATCATGCCGCGCCAGAACGAACAAGTCAACGAAATCTGGATTTGCGACAAAGGGCGCTATGCGCACCACTTCACCCGCGCCAGAGACCGCCTGCGCCAACCGATGATCCGGCGCGACGGCCGGCTGGTCGAGGCAACGTGGGAGCAAGCCTTGCAGTTGGTGAGCGACCGGTTGAAGGCTGCAGGGACGAGCGTGGCCGCTGTCATCGGCGACCGGATCGCTAACGAGGACGCCTATCTCGTGGCCAAACTCATGCGCGCGTTGAACGGCGCTATCGGCATGTCGCCGTCCGTGCCGGCGCACTATGCAGATGTGGCGCGCGCCTTTGGCGTGGGCGCACATGCCAACTTCGCTCGCCTGGGCAAGGGCGATGTGATCCTCGTGGTGAACGGCGACGTAGAAGAGCAAGCGCCGGTGTGGTTCTTGCGTCTGCGCCAAGCCGTCGTGGATCGCGGCGCAGCGCTGGTCATCGCTCATTCGCACAGCACCAAGATGCATCGTTACGCGCGGACGATCCATCGCTACGCGCCCGGCTATGCCGCCCAGTGGGTCGCCGATCGAAGCGCAGAACTCATCGCGAAAGAATCGTTGAAAGACGCCCGCAACTTGCTGATCGTCTTCGGCGATGAGCAACTCGACGGCCCCGGCGCGCGCGCGTTGGCGCAAGGCCTGGCGAATGTACTCATCGCCACAGGCCACGCCGGCCAGGCCGATAGTGGCTTGTTGCCGCTCTATCCCCACGCCAACACGCAAGGCGTCTTCGATATGATCGCAGGCACCACAGCCACGTCCAACGGCGCGAACGGCAAGGCCGGGATTGATGCGCGATCTTCCCTCGCCAATTCGAGATTCGCGGTGGCCTGGTTGATCGGCGTGGGTGATGCAAGCGACGCGCCATCGGCCGAATTCACCGTCGTGCAAGAGCTGTTCATGACGGCGCTGGCGCAGCAGGCCGATGTCGTGCTGCCGGCGTTGAGCTTCGCCGAACGCGAAGGCACGTTGACCAGCGGCGACCGGCGCGTGCAGCGCTTCTACCGCGCCCTTCCCCCGTTGGGCGAAGCCCGGCCCGATTGGTGGATAGCCCAGGAGATCGCCAAACGGCTGGGCTACCCCTGGGGCTTTCAGGGTCCGCTGCACATCTTCGCCGACCTTGCGCGCAGCATCCCGCACTACCACGGCCTGTCCTACGAGGTCATCAGTGAGAGTGGTCCACAATGGCCGCCGATGGGACGCGGCGACCTATACTATGGCGGCACGGTATACGACAACACCGGCGGCCTGGGCGCGCGCTACGCCGGCGACGCCGAGCGCGATCCCGCCGGCGTGCGTCCGTACGACTGGGCTGCGCCCGAGCCGACCATCGCCGGCCTGGAACGCCGGCTGCGACCGCTCTATCGCGATGGCGAACTCATCCGCCGCAGCGCCGTGCTCGCGTCGCACATCGTCCCGGCGCCGGAGGCTGCCTAGGGAGAGTCGACATCCTTGCGCTGCGCACTTGCGCAGGCGTGCGGCGCAAGGTAAAAGAGAAACGCGAAATAGAAAAGCATGCCTGTTCTACTCGAAGCCACTTTGAAGTCGGTCGTGTTGATCTTCGTGCTGCTGACCGGCTTCGCTTACCTCACGCTCATGGAGCGCAAGGTGCTGGCGCGCTTACAGGCGCGCATCGGCCCCAACCGCGCCGGCCCGCTGGGATTGCTCCAACCATTGGCCGACGGCCTCAAGCTCATCTTCAAGGAGAGCATCACCCCTGCCGGGGCGGATAAGCCGATCTACTTCCTCGCGCCGGTGCTCGTCGTCGTGCCGGCGCTCATCCTGTTCGCGGTGATCCCGGTCGGCAAAGGGCCGGCCTTCCAACTGGCCAGCGAGATCAACGTCGGTGCGCTTTACGTCGTCGGCGTGATGGGCGTAGCCGTATACGGCATCACGCTGGCGGGATGGGCATCGAACAACAAATACGCCGCGCTGGGTGGCTTGCGCGCCTCCGCGCAGGTGATCTCATACGAGCTCGGTATGGGTTTGTCCATCGTCGCCGTCGTCTTGATGGCGTCGAGCGCGAGCCTGGCCGATATCGTCGAGGCGCAAATGCCCGGCAACATCCTGGGCTGGTTCATCTTCCGCCAACCAGTCGCGGCGGCGATCTTCGCCATCACTGCTATGGCCGAATTAGCCCGCGCGCCGTTCGACCTGGTCGAAGCCGAGCAGGAACTGACGGCCGGCTTCATGACCGAATACAGCGGTATGAAGTTTGCGCTGTTTTTCATGGGCGAATATGTCAAGATGATCGCCGTCAGCGCGTTGTTCGCCACGTTCTTCCTGGGCGGCTGGAGCGGGCCATTCGTGGATCAGGTGCCGATCCTCTCAGTCGTGTATTTCACAATCAAAGTCGTCGCTTGTCTGTTGCTGATGATCTGGACGCGCGCGACGCTGCCGCGCATGCGCTACGACCGGCTGATGAGCTTCGGTTGGAAGGTGCTCACCCCGGTGGCGCTTGCCAACGTGATCGTGACGGCGTTCTTGATCGCGCTGGGCGTGCCGGGCTATCAGTAGCGACGACGCTGACACTACTCGCTTAAGTCACGAGTTGCTCGTCACAAGTCACACAAACGATGGGTCTGAAAGACGTGCTCACCCCAATCGTGGTCGGCTTCGCGACGGTGCTGAAGACCGTCACGCGCAGGCCGGTGACGATTCAATATCCTGAACAGCATAAGCCGATGTCGGCGCGCTTCCGCGGGCGTCATCACCTCAAGCGCTACGATGACGGCCTGGAGCGCTGCATTGGATGCGCGTTGTGCGCGGCGGCCTGTCCCGCCGATGCGATCTACGTCGAAGCCGGCGAGAACACCGACGAAGCGCGCTACTCGCCGGGCGAACGCTACGCCAAGACGTATGAGATCAACATGCTGCGCTGCATCTTCTGCGGCTACTGCGAAGACGCCTGCCCGACGAATGCGATCGTGCTGGAGCCGATCGAATTCCCGACCGGCTATACGCGCGAGAGCATGATCTACACCAAAGAGATGCTGCTCGAATCACCGCCGATCAACGTGCCGGCCACGCCGCAGCGCACGCCGCCGGGCAAATACGACCGCGCCATCCTGCCCTTCCCACCGATTGACGAAAGCCAATGACCCCCGATCTGCCTATCCTCATCGTGCTCGGCGCTGTGAGCATCGCTTCGGCGCTGGGTTTGTTGCTCAGCCGCAACGCTATCTACGCCGCGCTGTTCCTGGTGCTGAACTTTGGCGTCGGGGCGGTGATCTACCTCGTCTTGAACGCGCCGTTCATCGCCGTGGTTCAGGTGAGCGTATATGCCGGAGCGATCATGGTGCTCTTCCTATTCGTCATCATGCTGCTGGGCGCAGAGCGGCTCAGCCCAGGCGAGAATCCGCCCGGGATCTCCTTTCAACGGCCGCTGGCGATCGCGCTCGGCGGCGTGTTGTTGGGGCTGGCGCTCTACGCGCTGTTCGTCCGGCAGCCGCCGACCACGGCGACGGCGCTGGCCGATTCCAGTCCGACGGCCATCGGCTTATCGCTGTTCGGCCCTTACCTCTTCCCTTTTGAAGTCGTGTCCATCCTGCTGCTGGTCGCAATGGTCGGCGCGGTGGTGCTGACGCGGAACCGGTAACGGCCGATGTGCGCGACGCTTGATCAATTCGCAGAACACCATACGCTGCAAGATTCTTATGGACTCAACGACCTTCGTCGCCTTGCTCTCGTCTGTTTTGTTCACCATCGGCGTGCTGGGCGTGTTGTTGCGCCGGAGCGCGCTGCTGATCTTCATGTCGGTCGAGCTGATGCTCAACGCGGCCAACCTCGCCTTCGTCGCATTCGCCCATCGCTGGGTGCAGCTCGACGGGCAGATTTTCGTGTTCTTCGTGATGGCGGTTGCCGCTGCCGAGGTGGCCGTTGGCCTGGCGCTTATTGTGACGATCTTCCGCACCAAGCGCAGCACAAACGTGGATGACTTGGCCGCGCTGAAGGGATAGGAGGAGATCACCGCATGGCGCTCTTCATTCTTTCTCCGATCCTGTTCCCGCTGCTCGGCTTGCTGATCAACGCGCTCTGGGGCCGGCGCATGAGCGAACGCGCCATCGGCGGGGTGGCCACGCTGGCCGCAGCGGCCGCGTTCGTCGTGAGCATGTTGATGCTAGGCCAGTTGACTGCCGCAGAGGACGCCCGCCTAACGGCAACCATCGCGCCGTGGATCGCTGCCGGTGCGCTCAACGTATCGTTCGGCTTCCTGGTAGACCGGCTGAGCATCGTCATCATGCTGATCGTCACGGGCATCGGCACGTTGATCCACATGTTCAGCATTGGCTACATGCGCGGTGACGAGCGCTTCCAGCGCTACTTCATCTATCTCAACCTATTCCTGGCATCCATGCTGACGTTAGTCATGGCCGACAACTTCCTGGTGATGTTCATGGGCTGGGAGTTGGTGGGCTTGTGCTCGTACCTGCTCATCGGTTTCTGGTTCAAGAACCTCAAGAACGCCGAGGCAGGCCGCAAAGCGTTCGTCGTCAACCGCATCGGCGACGTCGGCTTCGTGCTGGGCATCTTGCTGATCTTCGTCACGTTCGGCAGCCTGAGCTTCGCCGATGTGTTCGGGCAAGCCGAAGCGCAGGGCGAGACGCTGGCCGGCGCCATCGGCCTGATCACCCTGTTGCTGTTTATCGGCGCGACGGGCAAGAGCGCGCAGATCCCGCTGTTCGTTTGGTTGCCCGATGCCATGGCTGGCCCTACCCCGGTCTCCGCGCTCATCCACGCCGCGACGATGGTGACGGCCGGCGTGTATATGATGACGCGCGCGAGCGCGCTGTATGAGCTTGCGCCGGCCACGCAGGCCATCGTCGCCCTCGTCGGCGCGTTGACCGCATTCGTCGCCGGCACAAGCGCGTTGCGTCAGCTCGACATTAAGAAGGTGCTGGCCTACTCTACCGTCAGCCAGCTCGGTTATATGGTCGCCGCATGTGGCCTGGGGGCGTTTATCGCGGCCGACTTCCACTTGCTCACGCATGCCTTCTTCAAGGCAGCGCTGTTCCTCGCCGCCGGCAGCGTGATCCACGGCATAGAGCACGGCATGCACGCCGCCCACAACAGCGCGCCAGTGGATCCGCAGGACATGCGCTACATGGGCGGGCTGGCGCGCAAGATGCCGGTCACCTTCGCTGCCTTCCTGCTGGGCGGATTGGCGCTGGCCGGCGTGCCGCCGCTGTCCGGCTTCTTCTCCAAAGATGAGATTTTGTTGGACGCCTTCAAGCACAACCTGCCGGCGTTCGCCTTGTTGGCGGTCAGCTCGGTAGTGACGGCGTTTTACGTTGGCCGGCAGTTGACGCTGGTCTTCGCCGGGCGACCGCGCAGCGAAGCCGCCGCCCACGCCGTGGAGTCGAACTGGTTGATGACCATGCCGCTGATCGCGCTGACGATCGGCACGGTATTTGCCGGACTGTTCAACTTCCCCGGCGCGCATCCGCTCACCGATTGGCTCGCGCCGGTCGTGCGACATGGCGATGCCCCGAAGTTCGACGCCCCGCTGGCAGCCGTGTTCAGCGCGTTGGCGATTGGCGCGCTGGCTATCGCATGGTTTCTGTATCGCAACCCCGATCGCGCCCAGGCGGAGGCCGAAACTGGGATGGGGCGCTTGTTGGCGAAGGCATGGTGCTTCGACGACGCTTACAGATGGGCGATCGTCAAGCCCTTCTACATCATCAGCACCGTGTGCGCACAAGTCATTGACGTAGGCGTGATTGACGCCGCAGTGAACGGCGTCGGGCGCTTGTTCCACACCCTCGGCAATTCACTGCGCAGCTTGCAGACCGGCTTCGTGCGCAACTACGGCCTGGTCATGCTCATTGGCGTCGTCTTCGTTGTGGCATATTTCGCGCTGAATGCGAGATGATTCCTAACGTCCGACTCCCGACCGGCCAAGCACAGCAGGCGGGGAGTGGAGAGTCGGAAGTCGTACGAAAGGAGGTTGCCATGATCGTTCAAGCTTCAACCGTTCATACCGATCCGAATGACCCTGCACCACAGGGCTACCTGGTGCGGCCGGACGACGGCAAGACTTATCCCGGCATCGTGCTGATCCAGGAGTGGTGGGGCATCGAGCCGCACATCCGCGAGCTGGCACAACGCCTGGCGACATCCGGCTTCGTGGTGCTCGTGCCCGACTTGTATCACGGCAAAATTGCAACCGAACCGGACGAGGCGCAGAAGATGCTGATGGCCACCGTGCAGAACATGGACAAGGCCATCCGCGAGATCGTGCTGGCGCTGGACTATCTGCGCAACGATCCGGGTGTGCAACCGAAGAAGATCGGGCTAATGGGCTTTTGCATGGGCGGCCTGCTCACCTACAAGACCGCCGAGCGCTACCCGCACCTGGGCGCAATCTCGCCATGGTACGGCGGCGGATACGACCCTACACCGGAAGATGTCGCCCGGGTGAGCGCGCCGGTGCTGGCCATCTACGGCGAGAAGGACAGCGCCATCCCGGTTGCACAGGTGAAGAAAATCGAAAAGCTCTACAAAGACGCCGGCAAGGACATCGAGGTGCGCATTTATCCGAACGCCGGCCATGCGTTCAACAACCCCGACCACGGCATGTATGTGGCCGAGGCCGCGAAGGACGCTTGGGCGCGCGCGGTGGCCTTCTTCAAGAAGCACTTAGCTTAAAGGATGCTCTCACTGATCACACTCGTCCCCCTGGTCGGCGCAGCGATCGTCGCCCTGGCGCCGCAGCGCCTGGCGCGGGTCGTCGCGCTAAGCGCCGCGCTGGTCGCGTTTGCCCTCTCACTGGCGTTGCTGGCGGGCTTCGACGCAGCGCAATCCGGCTATCAGTTCGTCGAGTCCGTGCCCTGGATCCCTCAGTTCGGCATCGGCTACAAGATGGGCGTAGACGGCATCAGCATTTGGCTGGTATTGCTGACCACGTTCGTCTTCCCGGTCGCGTTGTGGTTCTCCGGCGAATCCATCCGCGAGCGTGAGCGCGCCTACTACGCGCTGATGCTGCTGATGGAGACGGCGACGCTGGGCGTGTTCCTCGCCCTGGACATGTTCCTGTTCTACGTGTTCTGGGAGTTCGCGCTGGTGCCGATGTACTTCATCATCGGCCTATGGGGGGGCGAGCGGCGCACATACGCCTCGGTCAAGTTCTTCATCTACACCATGGCCGGCAGCGTGCTCATGTTGATCGCCATCCTGGCGTTGGGGCTCAGCGCCGGCATCTTCGACCTGGAGGCCATCGCGCGGAATAACGGCGCCTTCGCAGCCAACACGCTGCTCTTCCTGGCTTTCGCCATCGCGTTCGCGATCAAAGTGCCGGTCTTCCCCTTCCACACCTGGCTGCCGGATGCGCACGTTGAGGCGCCGACAGCCGGTTCGGTGATCCTGGCCTCGGTGTTGCTCAAGATGGGCGGCTACGGGCTGATTCGCTTTAACCTGCAGCTCTTCCCCGAGGCCAGCGCAGCCTTCGCCCCACTGATGATTGCGCTGGCGGTCATCGGCATCTTGTATGGCGCAGTGGTCGCCTTCGCGCAAAGCGACGCGAAGAAGCTCGTCGCCTATTCATCGGTGAGCCACATGGGTTACATTTTGCTGGGCATCTTCGCCCTCAACCCGATCGGCCTCCAGGGCGCAATTTTGCAAATGGTCAATCACGGCTTGAGCACCGGCGGCTTGTTCCTGATCATCGGTTTTATCTACGAGCGTCGCCACACGCGCGAGATGAACCGATTGGGCGGCCTGTGGGCCAAGATGCCGCTTTACGGCACGCTGGCGCTCATCCTGGCGCTCAGCTCGGCCGGCCTGCCGGCCCTCAACGGCTTCGTCGGCGAATTCGTCATCCTCCAAGGCGCATTCGCAACAAACCCGCTGGCGACCGTCTTCGCAGCCTTCGGCATGGTGCTCAGCGCAGCTTACCTGCTCACCATGTTCCAGAAGATCTTCCTGGGCGAGAGCCGCGACCCGGCCAACGAGGCGCTGCGCGACCTGAACTGGCGCGAGGTGATCTCGGTCGCGCCGCTGATCGTCATGTGTTTCGTGATCGGTCTATACGCTGCGCCCTTCTTCCACCTGATGAGCAGCAGCGTGGCCGGCTTGTTGACCGGCGCCGGCCTCGCGATGCAGTAACACCCGGGGGAGCAAACGCTGTGGATCCGCGAATCGCATTCGAGCTTGGCCCGCTGCGCGTGCATTGGTATGGCGTCATCGTCACGACCGGCATGATCGTGGCCACTTACATCGCGGCGTTGGAGATGAAACGCCGCGGAGAGGATCCTAACGTGGTCTGGGATGGCGCGCTGTGGGTCATTGTGCTGGGCATCATCGGCGCGCGGCTATACCACGTCTTCTCTTCACCCAACGACGGCAGCAACAGCGGTTGGGCCTATTACCGCCAGAACCCACTTCAAATCTTCGCCATCTGGAACGGCGGGCTGGGCATCTACGGTGGCTTGATCGGCGGCATCATCGGCGCCTGGCTCGTCAGCATCAAGCACCATGTCCGCTTTCGCCGGTTGGCCGACAGCGTGGCGCCCGGCCTGCTGCTCGCACAGTCCATCGGCCGCTGGGGCAACTATTTCAACCAAGAGCTATACGGCGGGCCAACCGGCTCCACCTGGTGGGGCATCACCATAGACCCGACCTTCCGCATCCGCACTCCGAGCGTGGATTTCACCGACCTGCAACGCTATCCGCCAGAGACGCGCTTCCACCCCACCTTCTTCTACGAGTCGGTTTGGAACTTCATCGGGTTCATTGGGCTGATGGGAATCGCACGGCGCTTCCAAGATCGTCTGCGCGACGGCGACATGATGGCGATGTACTTCATCTGGTACGGGCTAGGCCGGTCGTGGGTGGAACTGCTCTTTCGGCCCGACGCCTGGACGTTTGGCGCGCTGCCGACGGCCGTTTGGATCTCCCTCGGCGGCATCGTCCTCGGCGCCGCAGTGCTGCTCGCCAATCACATCGTTCGCCCGCCCCTTGCGCCGCAACGCGCGACTTCGGCGTAACCCTATGCCGCGCTATCGCATCGCCGACTCGTATGAGTTGCCCGACGACGATCTGGACGAGGAAACCTACGAAGGCGCATTCCATCGTCGCCGGCGTCGGTCGCCCACCGGCGCGCTCTTGGCGCTCGGCGTGCTGATTGCGGTCGGCATAGGCGCGGCGAGCGCGTTCACCGTCATCGAGCGCCAAGAGCGCGATGCGTTTTGCTTAGCGTGCCACACTGCCCAGCATCGCGCCTACGTCGAGCGCGCTCAATCCGCAATCGCCGGCGCGCTTGCGCCCGATCTATCCAGCTATCACTACCAAAGCATCCACGGCGCAGGCGGCGAACTGCGCTGCATTGACTGTCATCGCGGCAACGGCGGCACACGCCACCGCGTGGAAACGCTGATCCTCAGCGCAGAGCTGACCGCGCTATGGCTGGCTGGTCGGGACGACCAGCGCCTGGAGAAAACCGCCATCACGACGACGGTGACCAACGGGATCACGCGGACGGTGGCGCAGACCACGCTGGGCTTGCGTCGGCCGCACCTCACCAACGAGGGCTGCGTGACATGTCACCAAGCGCAGTTGCTCATCGCGGGCGCGGCCAACCACATGCACAACACGCTGCCGGCCGCCTATGAAGTGTGGAAGCGCGGCGCGCCGTTGACCGCGCCAAAGGATGAACCGGACCCGCAAGCCATCATCGCAATGGGACTGGTGCGCTATGAGACAACCGTGCAGTGCGCCAACTGTCACCAGGCGCATCGCTCATCAGACGCAGCGCGCTTCCTCGATCTTCAAGGCGTCGTCAAACCCGCCTGCGAGCAGTGCCACCGCGAGACCGGTCAGGGGCCGGCCGAGGTCGAGGTGACGATAGCAGAGGAATAGCAAAGGCGCAGAGGGTGTGCCGGATGTCAGCGTGCGTCTTGGGCGCTGCGCTACTCTTCGATGAACTCGACCCGTTCGTAGCCGGTATTCAATAAGATGCGCTCGATGGCGATTTGTGCGTTGCGACGAGCGTCGCCCAGCAGGCCGCTCTCTATCGCCGTCGTCCGGATTGCCTCCAGCGCCTTCTCTCGCGCTTGCGCCTCCAAATCTTTGCTCTCCGGGATCAGCAGCAGGTTCGTGCGGTCATACACGCGCGTCGTGCATGGCTGCGTCGAGTCGTCAATCAAGTACGCGTCGAGCAGTTGGGCGCGCGGCAGCTTCACGCGCACCGTCTTGCCGTCGTCCAATACGTCCACGTCGCTATCTCTGAGCTGAGCAAGCGCAACGCCGGCTTTCACCCGACCACACGCGATGAGCACCAACTTCTCGTAGAGCACATTGCCCACGCGCGCCTGTTGAACTTCGACGATAGTCGAAAGCAGCGACTGCGCAGTCGCCAGTTCGCTGATGGCGCGCACCTGCAGCACAGCCGGCGGCCGTGCCACAACCGTAGGCGTAGGCAGCGGAATCACCGTCTGGATGATGTTGGCCGGGTTGGCGCGCTCGACCGTCTCCGCCACGCGCTGGGTGGACTCACGCACGGCAAAGGCGACCAGCGCGCCGGCGATCAGCAGCGCAAGCGCAATAATGCCGGCGCCGATCAGGCAGCCCAGCGTCGCCTGCGACAGGCCACGCGCCGGCGCCTGAATCGTTGCCGGCGCAGGCGCCGATGTCGTCTGAACATCCGGATATGGCTCTGGGCGCTCCATCTCCGATGCCGGCAACGCTTCCGCAGGATGACTGCGCGCGGTGACCCGCCGGTGCGCGCTCGGGTCAGACATCAGCAGATTGCTCGGGCGCCGACGGGATCAAACCCAGCTTGCGCGCGTGCTCTTCCAGCTTACGCACGCTGGGCTCGGTCAGCCGTGAGCCGTCGGCGAAGACGATCGTCGGAATGCTACGGAAGCCATTGTTGACCGATTTGACGAACTCCTCCGCCTCTTTGTTCTTGTCCACATCTATCCACTCGTATGGGATTTTATGGTTGTCAAACCACGAGCGCGCGCGGCGCGTATCGCCACACCACATGGCGCCGTAGAACTTGATGGGGGGATGGGTGTCGGACATCGCTTCTTTCGCTTTTCTCCAATTCTTCGAACTTCGACGTTATTATAAGAGGCAAGGAGCAGAGACTGAGAAGCCGGCAAATGGCTGCTCCCCGGCGTTCCGCAGGACATATTACAGCTCCCGCTTCACCGCCTCGTAGAGCGCCTCGGCGCACAGTTCGCGCAGGGAGAGGCAGCTCGCGTTGAGGTGCTCGGCCAGCTTGCGCGCCAGGCCTTGGTCGAACGCGACATGCTCCATGTTGATCACCACCGAGCGAATACGTTCGTCGCGAATCTGGTTCGCAATGCGATGCGCTTCGACCTGCGGCGGCAGATTACCCATGCTCACATTGCCAGCGCCGTCGGTGAGCACGATCAGCAACGGCATCACCTCGGGATGCAGGCGTTTCTCGCGTAGGGTGACGTGCAGCGACAGGGTGAGGCCGGCGCTGAGCGGCGTTTTGCCGCCAACGGGGATGTCGCGCAACGCCTTTTGGGCCAGCTCCACCGACGACGTGGGCGGCAACACCAAGGTGGCGCTGTTCTTCTGAAAGACGATCAGGCCGACGCGGTCGCGGCGCTGATAGGCATCTGTCAGCAGCGACATGATCGCGCCCTTAGTAGCGGCCATTCGCTCAGCCACGGCCATGCTCCACGATGCATCTAGGACGAACAGGATGAGGTTGGCCGCCCGGCGCACGCGCACCTTCCGGTGAATGTCCGACCGGCGGACGTACAGGGCCGGCTGAGATGAAGGCGCCGCCTGTTGACCTTCGCTCGCGCTCAATTGTTCGTCAGCTTGCTGGCGACGCGCTCGCTGGTGCACAGCGGCAGCGCGCAGCGTCGCGTCGAAAGCCACGTCTTCGATGCGCCCCTTGGACGGCACGGCCTTGATGTAACGGCCGCGCTTGCGCTTGGTGCGGGTGGTGCTGCGTTTGCCGGCGCTGTTGCGCGTGATCTTATCGAGCGGCGTGTTCAGCTTGCGCGCGCGGAACGCCTCGCCCGGGGCCATCTTCTGACCGCCCTGCCAATCCTGCGCCTGTTGCGGCACCGTAGGAACAGTTTGCGGCATGAGCTGCGCGGGGCTTTCCGGGCTGTCTATGTCCTCGTTCAGCCCCGACTCACTTTTTTTGTCGTTGCCTCCGGCGGAGTCGGCGGTTGCGAATCGGCAGCAGCCTGGGCCTGAGTCTGCTGCTCGATCTGTTGCAACTTCTCACTGAGCGTGGCCATGGCTTGCTCGGTGTCCTGGAAGGGATGGCGCTTCAGGCGGTGCGGCAGGGCCAGCTCCGCTGCCAGCAGGATGTCCTGCTCGGTGATCGCGTCGCGGCCCATCAACGCAGCGTGCGCCCGCGCCGTTTTGAGGATGACCAGGTCGGCGCGGTGGCCATCCACGCCGAGGCTGGCGACCAGATTGGCGATCGTCGCCAGGTCGCGTTGAGTGTGTTTGACGGAGGGCAACCGCTCGCGCGCCTCGGCGATCTCCAGCGTGAGCGCCTTCTCGTAGGGCTCCCATGCCTTAAGGAACGCCGCCGGGTCGCTTTCGAAAGCCAGATTGCGTTCCAGGATGGTCATGCGGGCGCGCGGGTCGCGGATGCCCATGATGTCCACGCATAGCGCAAAGCGGTCGAGCAACTGCGGGCGCAAGTCACCCTCTTCCGGGTTCATCGAGCCGATCAGCACAAAGCGCGCCGGGTGACTGAAGCTGATGCCTTCGCGCTCCACTACGTTGACTCCCATCGCGGCAACGTCGAGCAACAAATCCACGACGTGGTCGTCGAGCAGGTTGACTTCGTCCACATAGAGCACGCCGCGGTTGGCTGCGGCCAACACCCCCGGCTCGAAGTGCTTCTCACCTTTCTGGATCGCCTTTTCGATGTCAAGCGTGCCAACCACGCGGTCTTCGGTGGCGCTCACCGGCAGATTCACAAAGCGCGTTTTGCGTCGCACGATCTTGAACGACTCGCCGGCCGCTGCGCGCCGCTTAAGATCTTCAGTAAACGAGGCGGGATGGGCCGGATCGCACGAGAATGGATCATCTTCGATCACATCTATTTCGGGCAAAATGGCTGCCAGCGCGCGCGCGGCGGTGCTCTTGGCCGTCCCGCGTTCGCCGCGAATCAATACGCCGCCGATTTGCGGATAGATCGCATTCAGAATCAGCGCACGCTTCATGCGGTCTTGTCCGACGATCGCAGTGAAAGGAAAGATGATGGCCATATCAATTCAATGCTATCACACCGACCGGGTGCAATCGCGCAGCGCAGTTGCGCTGCCGTGGCGCAGCGACACAATTCCGATGACCGTAGCATGATCCGCATCATCGAAGTAGATACAACCGACCGGGCCCGGGTGCGTCAATTCCTGGACTTCCCGTTTCGCATCTATCGCGATATTCCGCAGTGGGTGCCGCCCCTGGCCGGCGACGCGGCGCGCCAACTCGACCGCACACGTCATCCGTTCTTCCGGCACTCGGACGCGGCCTTCTTCCTGGCCTATCGCGACGGCGATGTTTGCGGGCGCATCTGCGTGTTGGACAATCGTCACTACAACGCGTTCAACGCCAGCCGGACGGCCCACTTCTTCTTGTTCGAGTGCGAGGATGACTTCGCCACGTCACGCCGCTTGTCCGACGCGGCGTGTCAATGGGCGCGCCGGCGCGGTCTGGACTTCATCGAAGGGCCGAAGGGCATGACCGCGCTGGACGGCTTGGGCCTGCTGGTTGAAGGGTTTGCCCACCGTCCGGCGCTGGGCGTCCCCTACAACCGCGATTATTACCCAAAGCTGTTAGAGGACGCCGGATTCATCGGCAAAGGCGACATCGTCTCCGGCTACCTCAGCCCGCGCACACTGAACCCGGCGGCGTTTGAGCAGATTGACCGCGTCGCCGAACGTGTGAAAGCGCGACGCGGGCTGCGCGTCGCGCGCTTCACCTCGCGGCGCGCCCTGCGCCGCGCCGTGCCGGCGCTGCTCGACCTATACAATGGCGCGCTGGGACGCGCAGCGGGCAACGTGCCGTTCACGCCGGACGAAGCTAAGGTAATGGCCGATCAGATCATCTGGTTCGCCGACCCCCGGCTGATCAAACTGGTATACCGGGTGAACGAGCCGGTCGGATTCTTGCTGGCCTACCCCGACATCTCCGAAGCGATCCAACGCGTGCGCGGCCGGCTGTGGCCAGTGGGATGGCTGGCGCTGTGGCGCGCGCGGAAATCCACCCGTTGGGTAAACATCAACGGCATGGGCATCGCAGAGGCCCATCGCGGCGGCGGAGGCACCGCCGTGCTGTTCAGCGAGATGCGTCGGAGCATCGTCGAGGGCGGCTATGAACACGCCGACCTGGTGCAGATCGGCATCGAGAACTTGCCGATGCAGCGCGAGATGCGCGATCTGGGCATCACGTTTTACAAGACGCACCGCATGTATGCGCGGGCGCTGGGGTCCACAGTCACTTGACGCCGGACGCGCGATGTCCGATGGGCGCGCCCCGCGCTCAAACAGCGTAGATGTAGATAATCAAACAGGCCTAAACATCCGGCTTCCGTTGATGCATACTCAGCCCAACACGCGTTGAAGCGCCTATCCGTTGACGCTCGATGGGTGGGCGAAGGCGCTGCCCTCGCCCGCCCGAGACACCCGCTTTGTGCCGTGCGTCCTCGCATAGGCCGCTGAAAATAAACTTTCAAGCGCAATGAAGCGAATCGCAGTAGTTACTTCCGGCGGCGACGTCCCCGGCCTCAACGCCGCCATCCGCGCCGTCACGCGCTCGGCGCTGGCGTATGGCGTCCAGGTGATCGGCGTTCATCGCGGATACGAGGGACTCATCGCCGGCGAATTCACCGAAATGACCTCGCGCGACGTGGGCGGCATCTTGCGCAAAGGCGGCACAATCCTGGGCACCTCGCGCAGCGAGCGGTTCATGACGGCGGAGGGACGTCGCATGGCCAAAGAACGGCTGGAGCAGGCCGGCATCGAAGGCCTGGTCGTGATCGGCGGCAACGGGACGTTGGCCGGCGCATACCAGCTCTACAAGCTGGGCGTGCCGCTGGTCGGCGTGCCCAAGACGATTGACAACGATCAGTATGGCACCGACACGGCCATCGGCGTAGACACGGCGCTCAACACCATCGCCGAGGCGGTGGGGCGCGTCAAAGACACTGCCTCCTCCCACCGGCGCGCTTTCTTGATCGAGGTGATGGGCCGACGATGCGGTTACCTGGCGCTGGCCAGCGGCATCATCTGCGGCGCGGAGATGGTGCTCATCCCCGAACGGCCGGCCTCGCCGGACGACGTCGCGCGCCGCATCATCGAGGCCAGCCACATCGGCAAAGCGCACTGCATCATCATCGTCGCCGAGGGATGGCCGCCCGGCACGCGGGCGCTGAAGGAGCACCTGCTCACCAACCACGTGGACGAGGGGTTCGATGTGCGCGAGGTGGTGCTGGGACATGTGCAGCGCGGCGGCACGCCGACAGCTTTCGACCGGTTGCTGGCCACGCGCATGGGGGTGCGCGCCGTCGAGTCGCTGCTGGACGGCAGCGGCATCGGCCACATGGTCGGTTTACATGGCGGCCAGCTCAGCCTGGTGCCGCTCGAAGTCGCCACGTCGCAGCAAAAGCCGCTCTCGGCCGAGATGTTGCGCATCGCCGAGATGCTGTGCCGCTAACTCAGCAGGCGCCTCTCAGGGTTCGGCGCGGGCCATGCCTTCGCGCCTGCCTGTTCCCGCCCTCTAGATGCGCGTGACCACCGGCCCGGCCTGTGCGCGGGTGAACAGGTCTGCCCACGCACGCGAGCCATCGTCCGGGTGCGTCGCCATACGCACGCCGCGCGCTTGCGCGGGGATGTTGCCGTGCTGCGCATCCGTCCACACCTGCCAGATGTCGGCATAAAAACGGCGATGGTTGTCCGGCCAGATCACCTCCAACAGCAGGCGCGGCTTAGGCAGCACATACGGCGGATCCATGCGATACTTCATCAGCGCGGATTCGTCCACAGGAATGCCCAGGCCGGGCGCTTCGGGCACGCGGGCGCAGCCGCCGACGATCTCGATCGGCTGCGCGAGTAAGTCATCGGCGTAGTTGTTCAGGCAATTGACTGCCGGCCACTGGGCGAAGGGTAGCACGGCGCCGAGGTGCAGCGCCATCAGCGTGGTCAGCCCGGTGCCGACGAGTTGCAGCCAGAACGGTTTGTCGAACGCCGCGGCCTGGGCGGCTTCGCGCAACACGCGCGAGACGCCTCCGCCGACGACGAAGCCATCGCAAACCTGATCGCGCGCAACGACAGGGAAAGGAGGATCGCCGAAGTGCAGTGCGATCGGCCGGCTGGTCTTGCTGCGTAGCTGACGCAGGCCCTCGACATCGCGCTGCATGATGGGCGATTCGTAGATCGCCACGCGCGGCTCACGATCCAATTCGGCCAGCACCGGCGCGGCGTTGCCGGCGTTGATGAGCATCTGGTTCCAATCCAGGTCAAGCCGGAAGTGCGGCGGGGTGACCTGAGCGATGGCCTCGACCTGAGCGAACACGTCCCACCAGGGCCGAGCCTTGATCTTGTACGACGTATAGCCGCGCGCCACTGCTTCCTGCGCCTCGGCAGCATTGTCCTCCGGCGAAGCGTCAATGTTCCACCAGGAGATCGGACACCAATCGCGCACTTTGGGCAAGTTGAACAAGCGATAGACCGGGACGCCCAGCGCCTGGCCCACGACGTCGTAGAGCGCCATCTGCAGGCCGGCGCCCAACGCGTCGTCGCCGAGAAAGTCGGCAGGGTTGCCGCCTTTGACGCGCGCAATTGCCTCATCGCTCACGCGGCCCCAGGTATAGTGCGGCAACGTTTCGCCATAGCCGACGATGCCGGCGTCGGTCACCACGCGCGTGATCTCGCTGACGCGCCAGTTCCAGACCTCGCGCGCGTTCAACCGCTCGCAGCGTTCGGTGAAAGGAACGTTCAAGGTGATGCGTTCGACCTCGATGATTCTGAGCTTTGCAGTCATAGCATGTTCCAGGTAAAAAGATTTGCCTATACTTTCGTCTCAATCGAGCCATTGCACAAGAAGGTCATGCGATGCGAGAGATTATCGAGGCGATTGGCCAGTGGAGCGAGCAGGGCGAGCCGATTGCAGTGGCGACGGTGATCGAGACCTGGGGATCGGCGCCGCGCGAGGTGGGCGCAAAGATGGCGCTCACGCCCAGCCATCGCATCGCCGGCTCGGTGAGCGGCGGCTGCGTCGAGGGCGCGGTGTTCGAGGCCGGCGTTGCAACACTGGAATCGGGGCGCCCGCAATTGCTACGCTTCGGCGTCGCCGACGAAACGGCTTTCGAGACGGTCGGCCTGGCCTGCGGCGGCAGCATCGAGGTCTTCGTCGAGCCGCTCGCGCCGGCGCTGCGCGCATTCTGGCAGCGCATCTACGAGCGAGATATCCCAGCCGCTACGGCAACCATCGTCCAAGGCCCGGAGGCATGGCTGGGCTATAAGCTGATGCTCGACGCCGAAGGTGAGATCGTACAGATCGCCGGCGCCGCCGAGACATCGGAAGTCTATACGGCATTGCTCCATGCAGCGCAGGAGGCGCTACGCGAGGGCACATCGCGACGGGTGACATCGCCTGCCGCCGGCAGCACCCCGATCACTGCCTTTGTCGAGGCCCTGCTGCCCAAGCCGACCCTCATCATCGTCGGCGGCGTGCACATTGCCATCGCCCTGACGACCCTGGCCAAGGCGATGGGTTACCGCGTCATCATTGTGGACCCGCGCAGCGCCTTCGGCAACGACCAACGCTTCCCACACGCCGACCGCATCATCAACGAACACCCACGCCGGGCGTTCGAGTCGCTGGCAATCACGCGCTCGACCGCCATCGTCACACTGACGCACGACGCCAAGTTCGACGACCCAGCGCTGTGCGCTGCGCTGGCCAGCCCGGCGTTCTATGTCGGTGCGCTAGGTGGGCGGAAGACGCACGCGGCGCGGCGCAAGCGACTGGCAGACTCTGGCCTGGACGAGGCGCAGTTGAGCCGGCTGCATTCGCCCATCGGCATAGACATCGGCGCGCGCACGCCCGAGGAGATCGCGCTGGCGACGATGGCGCAGATCGTGGCGGCCAGGAACGCCGGAGGCGCACACGCTACGCGCGCTGCTGCGTGGCGTTGTTCACTGCGACGCCGCTGATGAAGCCGAGATAGGCCGGCACAAGCGGCAGCACGCATGGCGAGAGGAAGGAGAGCACACCGGCAGCGGCGGCCACGGGGACGCTCAACGCCGCGCCCCCCAACACCTGCGATTCCAACTCGAACGGCAAGCCGGCCAGCGAGGCGCTAAGCTGGGCGATCTGGCCGAATAGGAGCGCCAAGCCCACGGCGATCAAGAGGATGCCACTGGTGATCTCAACAGCGCGCATGTGTTTCTGGGCGCGCCGCAGAGCGGGCACCAGTTGGTCGGCCAGCGCGGCAACCAGCAGGAAGGGTATGCCCAAGCCGAGTGCGTAGGCGAAGAGAAGCGTAATGCGGGCGCCGAGTTCGCTGGTGACGCTCAGCGTCAGAATCGCGCCGAGGAACGGGCCGATGCAGGGCGTCCAGCCGGCGGCGAAGGCCATGCCGGTCAGGTAAGAACGCACTGCGCCGGCGCTGCGGCCGATCGCGCCCAGATCGCGGCGGGTGTCGCGGTAGAGGAACGGCAGATTCACGACGCGCAACGTGAACAAGCCGAAGACGATCAGGGCCATTCCCCCCACTACGCGCACGCCGTCGCGCAGGTCATAGAAGACATCGCCGAGCAACGTTCCGACGAAGCCGAACACGCCGACGACGAAGGTGGCGAAGCCGGATACAAAGATCAACCCTTGCCAAAACGTGCGCCAACGTTGAGCGCGTGTGAGCGGCGCTGCAATAGCGCGCGCAGAGGGCTGAGTGATCTGCTCGGCCATGCATCCAAGTGACAACCGATGCGTCGCTGCATCGGTTGTCATTCATTCTTTCACACTCTTTGATTCGCCGGATTCCGCCTCGGCGGGTATCTCTTCGTCCACGATTTCGGCGATCGCCCGCTTGCTGCGCCGGCGCCGCGCCTTCTCGGCTTTGTCCACCAGCTCGGTCGCCTTTCGCTCCAGGCGCTTCTGGAAGCGATCAACTTGACCTTCGGTGTCGAGGATGCGCTGTTGTCCGGTGTAGAAGGGATGCGTGCCGCTCCACACGTCCAGATGTAGCTCAGGGCGTGTCGAACCCACGGTGCCGATGAACTCACCACCGACGTAGACCTTGGCCTCGTCGTAATATTTGGGGTGAATGTCCTTCTTCATCGCACTCCCTCCTTAACTACAGCCACCGGCCGAACGCTGACGCGCTTGCTTCCGTTGGGCAGGGTGTCGAATACAACGACGCCATCCGCCGTGGCGAACAACGTGTGATCTTTGCCCACGCCGACGTGCGCGCCTGGCTTGAACTTCGTGCCGCGCTGGCGCACCAGAATATTGCCGGCCAGCACGAGCTGACCACCAAAGCGTTTTACGCCTAGCCGCTTCGACTCACTATCACGACCGTTCGTTGTGGAGCTGCCACCTTTCTTGTGTGCCATCTCTGCTACCGATTAGCGACAACCGGCGATGGGCGATGAGCCGCTTGATGCAGCCATCACAACGTCCGCCGGTCATTATCATCATCAACCCATGATCTTCAGCTTCGTATACGTCTGGCGATGGCCGGCCTTCTTGCGATAGCGCTTCTTGGGCTTGTACTTGAAGACGATCAGCTTCTCGCCTTTTTCTTGGCCCAGGACCCGCGCCGAGATTTCTCGGCCGCTGATGCGCGGTTTGCCAACCTGCACGCCATCGTCATCTGATATCAACAGGACCGGCAGCTTTAGCTCACTGCCGGCTTCCGCTTCAAGTTTCTCGACGTAGATTTCGTCGCCGGGCGACACGCGGTACTGTCGCCCGCTCAATTCGACCACTGCGTACATGCTCCCTTCTCGCTAACTCGTCGGCAGCACGTTCACACGAGAGAACTGCGCGCGAGTGAGAGTGATTCGATGACCGGTCGTTCGACCGGCGCTCAAGCTCCGCAATTATATGTGACTCACAAGGGGTGTCAATGCGTGGGAAGTTTGAACAAACGCCTCTCCCTGGGCGGGTCTTGAAGCGGTCGGGGGACAAGCTTCATCCCGACGCAAGCCCTGGTGGTTCATCTACGTGGTGCAACCCGGCAAGACGCTGAGCCGCGGTCGCAGCGACGTGTCGCGCGCCGCTCGCCGACGTGGTGCGCGTGAACGCAGTGGCTAACCCCGGCCCGGCGCGTGCGGGCCAGCGGTTGATCATCCCGGCCGATGGGCTGCGCGCAGGTCGGTCGCGTATACTTAACCGTCGTTCCCTTGGCATCGTGGGACAGCCGCTACCCTGCAAGGGTTTCGTCTACAAGCGCGAACTGCTATGAAGAGGTATTTCATCCTGTGCGCGTCGCTGGCCGTGATAGCAGCCGGCGTCGTCGGCCAGCCCCGGAGCGCGCGCGCTGCCTGGCCCGCAAATTCTCCCCGCGAGTATGTTGTGCAACCCGGCGACACGTTGCTCGGCATTGCGCTCGCCTTTGGCGTACCCATGGCCTCGATTCAGGCGCTCAATGACCTGCCAGACCCAGACATGATCCAGGCCGGGCAGAAGTTGAGGATTCCGACGGAGCCATTGCAAGCCGGCGCGGGCGCGCGCTCGACGCTCTACGTCGTCCGGCCAGGCGACACACTCGGCGCCATTGCCGCGCGCTTTCAGCTTCGGGTCAGCGACTTAACCCGCGCAAACCAGATCACGGAAGACGCCATCATCCGCGTAGGCCAAAAATTGGTCATCCCGTTCAGAGGCGCGGTTCAAGCAGCGCGCTCCCCCGCTCCGGGTGTTGAACTCATTCCGCTCGTCCCGGTTACGGCCTCTGCGCCGGCAAGTAGCGCCTTGCCGGCGCCTCCGGCAAGCCCCGAATTGGGCGCCGCGCCGACGGCATATCCCGTCACAGCAGTTGCGGAGATTGAAACGATGCGGGCGCGCCTATTGGAGTTGTACAACCAGGCGCGCATGGCCAACGGCATCCCGCCGCTGGCTTACTCATTCGTTTTGCAGGCCGCTGCGCAGGCACATGCCGAAGACTGCGCCGCGCGCGGCACGGGCAGTCACATCGGCTCTGATGGCTCGCGCGCCAGCCAGCGCATCGCGCGCGCCGGCTACGCCGGTCGCGTGACCGGCGAGAATTGGGCGTTCGCCCGCAGCGCCGATCAGGCCTTTGAGATGTGGTATACGAAAGAGATCCCAAGCCAAGGCCCGCACCTGAAGAACATTCTCTCGCCGCGCTACAAAGAAGTCGGCTTCGGCATTGCGCCTGCACGCCACGGTTTCTTTCTCATCGCCAACTTGGGCGGGTGAGTTTGGGCGCGCACGGCGCGCCGCATCGCCTATGAACTTCTCCGACTACCAACGCCTGTCGCGCTGCACAGCGCAATATCCGTCCATCGGCCATGCGGTGATCTACCCGACGCTCGGCCTGACCAACGAAGCCGGCGAAGTGGCCGGCAAGATCAAGAAAATCTTCCGCGACAAAGCCGGCGCCATCGGCGAGGCCGACCGCGAGGCGCTCAAGGCCGAGCTGGGCGACGTGCTGTGGTATTTAGCCCAGGTGTGCACTGAACTCAACCTATCGCTGGAGGACGTTGCCCGGCACAACCTGGACAAGCTCGCCTCGCGCCAGGCGCGCGGCGCCATCGGCGGAGAAGGCGACGAGCGATAAACTCAGAACTGCGACCGCGATGAAGTCCTACCGCAAAGAAATCTGGATGAACGTCCCTAAACGGCGCGCCTTCATCAACATCACGCCACAGGTTGAACAAGCGCTGCGAGAGAGCGGCATCCGCGAGGGGCTATGCCTGGTGAACAGCATGCACATCACCGCCTCGGTGTTCATCAACGACGACGAGAGCGGCCTGCACCACGACTTTGAGCGTTGGCTAGAGGCGCTGGCGCCGGCGGTCCCCGGCCCGTCGCACTACCGACACAACCTGACCGGCGAGGACAACGCCGATGCGCACCTCAAGCGCCAGGTGATGGGGCGGGAAGTCGTGGTGGCCGTGACCGATGGCCGGCTGGATTTCGGCCCGTGGGAGCAGATCTTCTACGGCGAGTTCGATGGGATGCGTCGCAAGCGTGTGCTGGTCAAGATCATCGGCGAGTGACGCCGACGACACGCGCGCCCTCCCTATCGGCACAGTTTAGCCTGGTGCTCTTGAAAGGTCACCGAGAACTGATGCGAGCCGTCGCCATTGCACGACGCGACAAAATAGTAAAAGTTGGTCTGCGCCGGCTGGAGCACGGCTTGGATGGAGGACAGGCCCGGGTTGGCAATCGGCCCAGGCGGCAGGCCGGGGTTGGTGTAGGTGTTGTAGCCGCCCGGATCCACGAACTTCAAGTCCTCTAGCGTTAGCCCTTTCTTCCACCACGTGCCTTGATCTGGCTGATAGCCCAGCGCATATTGAGTGGTGGGGTCCGCCTGCAAGGGTTGCCCCACCCGCAAGCGGTTGAAGAACACGCTAGCGATGATCGGCCGTTCGGCCGGGATGACCGCCTCACGCTCGACGATGGACGCCAGAGTGAGCAGCTCATGCGGGCTGCGCCCTGCCTGGCGGGCCTGCTCCAACAGCGGCGCCGCTTTGGCGCCGAAGTTATCCAGCATGCGCAGGATAACATCTTGGGCAGTGGGGTTCTCCGGCAGGCGATAAGTGTCCGGGAAGAGATAGCCCTCGAGCGTGGCGTCGGTGGGCGCCCCGCGCAAGAAGGGATAGCTGTATGCGCGGGCGCGGCTGGTCAGCCGAATGAACTCATCGGCGCTCAAGCCGAGTTGTTGCTCCAGCAGCTGAGCGATCTCCTCGCGCCGCCGGCCTTCGGGAATGGTGACTTGAACTTCGCGGGCAGTGCTGCGTTGGAGGGCGAACGCGATCTGCTCAATGTTCATGTTAGGCCGCAGCGTAAATACGCCGGCGTTGATGGTCGCATCCAACCCTTTGAACCGCACATAGAGCCGGAATAGGTCGGGGTCGTCAATCAGGCCTTGGGCCTGCAACTTGCGCCCGATCTCGGCCACGGACTCGCCAGGGGCAACTACGAAGGTCTGCGGGGTAGGGTCGTCGCTGGCCGGGCGGCTCAGGTCGTTGCTGCGCAGCAGGTCAAGATACGTGCCGATCAGCCAGCGATCCAGGCCGGTCATGCGTTGGGCATCCGGGACGCCGACGCCGCGAATGCGCTGCGTCCACGTCGCGCCCGCGAAGACGAGCAGCGCCAGGGTTGCAGCGAAGACCCCTAACTTCAAGATCGAGGATCGTGCTCTGTTCATGGCCTGTGGATGATCGCGGGCGATGAACGCGCGCCGCCCACGCGCTCGTCGAGATAGCGTTGCAAGATGACCGCGGCCGCGATCGCGTCATCGTGATCGGGCTGCTTGCGCCGCCGAACCTCGGCGAGCACCCGTCTCGCGTCCTGCGTCGTGTAGCGCTCATCCACCCAGCGAATCGGCACACCGAGGCGCGCGCCCAGCGCTTCGACAAACGCCTGCACTTGCCGAGCCTGCTCGCTGAGGTTGCCATCGGCATGCAGCGGCAGGCCGACGACGACCTCATCGGCTTCGTGCTCGGCGACCAGCGCGATGACGCGCGCGACCGCGTCCTCGCGCTGGCGGTCTATCACGCACAGCGGCCGGGCGATCAGCTTGGTCACGTCGCTCACCGCTGCGCCAATACGGCGGTTGCCGATGTCCAGGGCTAAGGTTCGCGCCATCGCTGGATGATAACTGATGATTACCAACTCTCCACTCCCGACCTGCCAACTTCCTAGAGGCGTCGAAACTCGGGAGTGAGGAATCGGAATTACACCTACTCACGCTCCACCTTCGTCTCGATGCGCAAGGTGACGAGCGGCAGGCGATTGACGAACTGCATCAACCAGTCGGGGCCGGCTTCGATGCGCGGGTTGCGTTTGAGCGCGAAATTTTGCAACAGCGCCGCCTGCGCATCGGCCGGCGTCCTGCCGCGCACCAGCCGCCGGACGACGTTCTCGTCAATCGCTGCGCCGGCCAGTCCGCGCGCCTCCACGAACAACAGTGTCTCATTGCCGGTGCCCTCTTCGGCCACCTCGCCGAGCCACGCTTCTGCGGAGAGCAGATCGAAATCCTCGGGGGTCTTCAACCTGAGCGCCTCGCGCGCCACGGTCTCCAGATCGCGCGACGACACGGCCAACCCAGCGACCTGCAGGCGCATATTCAAGGTGACGCTGTCGGCCTGCTCGGTCACGAAGCGATCGAACGTTTCATCTTGTCGCTCGGCGATGAACAGCGTCTCCGGGAGGACGATCAAGTCGTCGTTGACGATTTCGCGCTGCCGTTGCATCTTCTCAACGGCTTGTCGGAGCAGCTCATCGCGCAAGGCGCGGCGCAGCTGCCGATAGTCTTCTTCGGTCACGGCGGGCAAAATCACGTTGCCGCCGCCGCCCGTCGGCGCGGCATTGAATACGGTCACGGCCAGCGCCGGCACACCCTCCACCTGGTTGATCTGGCCAACGGCGACGTTGCCGTTCGGCCCTGCTTCGATCGCTTCGATCTCGACTTCCGCCCGGCCGCCGGGCGGCACTTCCACATCGGCCAGGGTGACGAAGCGCACCGGCGCGCTCGTCGCCGTGGTGCGCACCACCGTATTGCGCGGCACGACGAAGGGCGTGGCCAGCACGTTGGTGAAGGTCACCTGACCGCGCGCCTTCGCGCTCGGGATGCTCTTCTTGCCGGTGGCATTCGTGCTCATCCGGCCTTCGACGATCACGTCAATGCGCGTCGCCGGGATCGTGCGCGCGGCCAGGTTGACCCGGTCGGCGCGGGTATCCAGCGTGACTGGCACAATGGCGCTGATGCGCTGGCTGGATGCGGTGAGCGTAACTTTGGCGTGAGGCAGCAGGATGAGGGCGGCCGCCGCCATGACCGCGAGGGTGACGAGCGACACAGCGGTCCGACCGATCATCAAGGGCCGACTACGGCGTGGGAAGAAGCGCTGCAGCGAATCGGGCGCAAAGCGGCGCGGCGGCGTCAGGCGGCGGATCGGCTCAACGTGCTCATCGGGCAGCCATGGCCGGTTGATCGCGTCGTTGACGCTGGCGAAGGCCGCCAGGCCGACCTCGCGCGCGGCCATGCGCTGCGCGCGGTCGGGGTGGACGACCGCGACTTCGACACCGTAGTCTCGCGCAGCGCGACGCACATGCGCAAAGTCCAGCTCGCGCCAGCGCATGCCTTCGGGCATGACCAGGGCGACGCGATCCGCGTCGGCCCATTCAATGCGATCGCACGCGCCGGGGGCGTCATCGGCAGGGTCGAGCGTGATGATGCGTCCGATCATCATGAGCGAGCTTCGCCCGGACAAACAGGCTAGGCGAGAGGCAGGTCGGCCAGCAGCCGGCGCGCTCGATCGAGCGCCTCGTCCAGCTTGCCGGGGTCTTTGCCGCCGGCCTGCGCCAGTGTGGGGCGGCCACCTCCTCCGCCGCCGACGATCGGGGCAATTTCACGGATGAGCTTGCCGGCGTCCAAGCCTTTCTTCGTCAAATCCGGCGTGACCGAGACGAGCAGCGACGGTTTGTCGCCGATGATCGCGCCAAGCACGGCCACGCCGCTATGATACTTCTCGCGGTACCAATCGCTCATCTCGCGCATCAACTCGGGCGTATCCGCTTGAACCTGCGCGACAAGCACGCGCGCCCCGTTGCGCACCTCAGCCTGCGCCATCTGCTCGGCAAAGCGCGCGCGGGCCAGCTCGCGCTGCACCTGCTCCAGGCGCTTTTGTGCCTTGTGAAGTTGAGCGACGAGCTTGCCGACTTGCTCGGATAGGTGATCGGGCGCGGTGCCAAGCGCGCGCGCCATCTCGTTCAACTGGCGCGCCTGTCGGCGGACATATTCGAGCGCGCCGCGCCCGGTGAGCGCTTCGATGCGGCGCACGCCGGCGCTCACCGCGCTCTCGCTGACGATGATCGCGCTGCCGATTTCGCCGGTCATGTGCACATGCGTGCCGCCGCACAGTTCCATGCTCCAGGGTTGTTCGCCATCGCCGCCGATGCTCACCACGCGCACTACATCGCCATATTTCTCGCTGAAGAAGGCCAGCGCGCCGGCAGCGATGGCCTGTGCATAGGACATTGAGCGGGCCGTCACCGGCAGGTTGCTCAGGATGGCGTCGTTGAGCATGTCGGCAACCTGATCGAGTTCGTCCTTGGTCAGCGGTGCGTCGTGCGAGAAGTCGAAGCGCAGACGATCCGGTGCGACTAGCGAGCCTTGCTGGCTGACGTGATGGCCGAGAACCGCGCGCAGGCTGGCCTGCAGCAGGTGTGTGGCCGTGTGGTTGCGCATGATGGCCCAGCGGCGCGCTGCATCTACTTGAGCGGTGCACCGGTCGCCGACAGTCGGCTCGCCCCACTCCACCTGACCCACATGCACGATCAACTCCGGCGATGGCCGACGCACGTCTTTGACGGCGATGCACCAGGCCGGTTCCGCTTCCGTGTGTGGGTCGGCGCGCGCGCAGATCAGGCCGGTGTCGCTGACCTGGCCGCCGCTCTCGACGTAGAACGGCGTAGCGCGAAGGATGACCTCCACCGTCTCGCCCTTCACAGCGCGATCGGTCATCTCGCCGTCGCGCAGGATGGCGAGCACCTCGGTCTCACGAGCCAGCTCGCTGTAGGGGTCATAGGTCACGCCGCCTTCGGGCAGCTTGCCGTCGGCGCGCAACGTCTCGAACGCTTCGCGATAGGCGCGCGCCGCGTCGTAATCGCCGGCGAACTTCTCCTGGCCGGCTGCGCGGGCGACCTCCTTGGCACGTTCGCGCGCTGCTTGAAAGCCGGCTTCGTCCACCACCAGGCCGTGTTCCCTCGCCACGTCGCGCGTGATCTCGAAGGGCAGGCCATAGGTGTCGTAGAGGCGAAAGGCGAGTTCGCCGGGGATGGTGGGAGATCGGAGATTGCAGATTTCTTGCTCCAGCCGCTCCAGCCCCTGGTCGAGCGTGCGCGCGAAGCGCTCCTCTTCGGTCTGGATGGTGCGCAAGATGTGGTCGCGGCGGTTGACCAGTTCGGTGTAGTAGCCGCCCATCTTTTCGATGACTGCTTCGGCGACCTGATACAGGAACGGCCCATGCAAGCCAAGCTGTCGCCCGAAGCGCATGGCGCGGCGCATGACCATGCGCAGCACGTAGTTGCGACCCTCGTTGCCGGGCAGCACGCCATCGCCGATCAGGAAGGCTGCTGCGCGGGTGTGATCGGCAATGACGCGGTAGGCGACGATGTGCTCGCGGCGTTGCGCGTCGGTCTGGCGCGCCAACATCTGCACACGGTCCATCAGCGGCAGGAACAAGTCGCTGTCGTAGTTGCTCTCGCCGCCTTGCAGCAGGCGCACCAGGCGCTCGAAGCCCATGCCGGTATCCACGCCGGGCTTGGGCAGCGGGGTGAGCTTGCCGCTCTCGTCGCGGTCGAACTGCATGAACACCAGGTTCCACACCTCGACCGTGGTCTCGTTCGGGTCGTTGTCGTTGTTGACCCAGCGGGCATCGTTGTCTTCAAGTTTGCCGGTGAAGTAGTGGATCTCGCTGTTCGGTCCGCACGGGCCGGTCGGCCCCATGCTCCAAAAGTTATCCTTCTCGCCGAAGCGCAGGATGCGCGACGCCCGGATGCCGACTTTCTGCCAGAGGGCGTATGATTCATCGTCGTCCTCGTAGATGGTGAACCATAGCCGTTCGCGCGCGAAGCCGTATTCGCGCTCCAGCAGCTCCAGGGCGAACTTCATGGCGTCTTCCTTGAAGTAATCGCCGAACGAGAAGTTGCCCAACATCTCGAAGAAGGTATGGTGGCGCCGGCTCGGCCCGACGTTCTCCAGGTCGTTGTGCTTGCCGCTCACGCGCATGACTTTTTGGGCGGTCACGGCGCGGGTGTAGTCGCGCTTCTCCAGGCCGAGGAACACGTTCTTGAATTGGTTCATCCCGGCATTGGTGAAGAGGATGGTTTTGTCGCCGTACGGGATGAGCGACGACGACGGCACATGGCGGTGGCCGTTGCGCACAAAGTAGTCTATGAACGTCTGGCGAACCTGGTTGCTGAGCATGCCACTGAATTATAAGGACGGTCCCAAGCGCTGGGTGCGGGGTTAAGGTGGGGCACATTTCGCCGCGCTTGTGCGATATACTTCGAGCTGCTTTGATCTCCCGAAGCACCGCGCGCGTGATCCTCGTGGGGCTCACGATCAGCCTGATCGTCGGCCTAATCATCGTCGCCGGCTCGGCGTTAGCGCCCTTCCTGATCGGCAGTGTGCTGGTTTATCTGTTGTTGCCGGCTGTCAATGCGTTAGATCGGTGGATGCCGCGCTGGGCCGCCATTTTGTTGCTCTATGTCGCGGGGCTGCTTGTCGTGATCACGCTCCTGATTCTGCTGGTGCCGTCGCTGATCAGCCAGACCATCCGCCTCACCATCAACGTCGCTCGGCCGGACCAGTTGGAGCAGCTCATGGCGCAAATCGTGGTCTGGTATCAGACCAACGTCCCAAGAGAATTTCAATCTCCGCTCGAGCAGATTCTGCGCGCCAGCCTGCCCGGCATTCAAGCCAATCTGAGCACGCTAGCCACGACGACCGCGACCTTCCTGCTGGGGCAAATCCGGCAGGTCTTTAGCTGGTTGTCTTTTGTCGTCGGCCTGCTGATCGTGCCGATTTGGGCCTTCTATGTGTTGAACGATGTGCGCAAGGTGCGCCTGTTCATCAATCGTCAATTACACTATCGCATCCGTGCGGACTTTTGGAACGTGTGGAGCATCCTCGACCGCGCGCTCAGCGCCTACGTTCGCGGTCAGCTCCTCTTAGCGTTGATCATCGGCATTGCTGCCGCCGTCAGCCTCCTCGTGATCAACTTGGCGCCGGGCATGAAGGTGGATTACATCTTGCCGCTGGCGCTGTGGGCCGGCATTGCCGAGCTGGTGCCGATGATCGGCGCGACGCTTGGCGCGATCCCGGCGGTAATCGTCACCCTGTTCGTCGGGGGCTTGCCCTCAGCCCTGGCCGTGCTCATTGCATTCACCATCATCCAACTGGTCGAGAACAACCTACTGGTGCCTCGCGTGATCGGCGATAGCGTCGGCGTGCACCCGGCCATCCTGATCATCATGCTGGTGATCTTCGGCAAGCTGTTCGGGTTGCTCGGCGTCATCGTGGCAGCGCCCGCCACTGCCGCCGCGCGCGATCTTTACCGCTACGCTTACCATCGGTTAAGCAACCGCTCGCCTGCCGAAGCGCGCGCCCTCGTCCTATCGCCGGCCAGGCCGGTGGCGCGGCCAGACCGCCCGCCGGCCGCCGCAGCCTTCATGCGCGAGCGGCCACTGCCGTAACGCGCGGTCGCCAGGCAAGCGTGATACCATCCACGTCGCGATGTGGTTCTTTCGCGCCCCTACCCTCGTTCACGGCGAAGACGCGCTGCAACACCTCGGCGAGTTACAAGGCAATCGCGCCTTCATCGTCACCGACCCCGTTATCCGACAGGCCGGCCTGCTGGAACCCGTACGGGATGCGCTGGCCGCGACAGGCATGCAACTTGCGACGCACGACGACGTCGAGCCGGAACCCTCCCTGGCGACCATCCAACGCGGCGCGCAGGTCATGCGACAGTTCGCACCTGATTGGATCATCGCCGTCGGCGGCGGCAGCGCTATAGACGCCGCCAAGGCGATGTGGGTGTGCTACGAAAATCCCGAAATTGACCTGGAGGCGCTCAGCCCGCTGGAGCCGATCGCGCTGCGCCGCAAGGCGCGCCTGGTCGCCATTCCCACCACCGCCGGCACGGGCAGCGAGGCGACATGGGCTTTCGTCATCACCCTCCCCGGCGACCCACCGCGCAAACTGGGCAGCGGCCATCCGCTGGCGGTGCCCGACCTGGCCATTGTGGATCCGCGCATGACGCGCACCGCCCCACCCCGCGTCATCGCCGATAGCGGCATGGACGCGCTCACCCAGGCCATCGAGGGCTATCTCTCCACCTGGGCGAACGACTACACCGATGGACTATGCCTCGTCGCTACCCGATTGGCGCTGGACCACTTGGCGCGCGCGTATCACTACCCCGACGACGCCGCGGCGCGGGAGAAGATGGCCAACTGCGCCGCCATCGGCGGGCTGGGCTACATCAACAGCATGGTCGGGCTAGCGCACTCGATGGGGCACGCGCTCGGCGCGATCTTCCACCTGCCGCACGGTCGCGCCGTCGGGTTGTGCCTGCCCTACGTCATCGCGTTCTACGCCAGCCCGGCGCGCTCGGCCCAGGTGAAGACGCGTTTCGTCGAGTTGGCGCGCTTTTGTGGGCTGCGCGGCAACGACGAGCCGTCCGCCGCGCAGGCGCTGATCGAGCGCATCCGCGCCGTGGCTGCCGAGATCGGCCAGCCGCTGACCATCGCCGAGGCCGGGATCGCACCGGCAGATTTCGAGCGCCGGCTCGATGCGCTGGTGGACAACGCGATGAACGACACGGTGATCTTCGCCTCGCCGCGTCAGCCATCGGCAGACGAGCTGCGCGCGCTCTTCGAGTGCGCCTTCCACGGCAGGCCGGTCGAATTTTGATTGACGCCGACGATGCGCATCGCGCTGATCAGCTTTCACACTTCGCCGCTGGCGACGCTGGGCGGCAAAGACACCGGCGGCATGAACGTGTTCGTGCGCGAGGTCGCGCGCGAACTCAGCCGGCGCGGCATAGCCACCGACGTATTTACCCGCAGCCAGAGCGCGCAGTCGCTGCGCATTGACCCGCGCCTCGGCCCGAACGTGCGCGTGATCAATGTGCCGGCCGGCCCCGAGGCGCCTGCGCCCAAGGACAGCCTGCACCAGTTCGTCCCCGCCTTTACGGAATGGATCTGCCGCTTCACGCATGAAGAATCGCGTCGGCGCCCCCCCTACGATGCGATTCACGCGCACTACTGGCTCTCCGGCCTCGTCGCCGAGGCGCTGCGCGCCTGTTGGGGCGTGAAGTTCGCCATCACCTTCCACACGCTGGCCGAGCTGAAGAACCAGATCGCGCCACGTGACCAGGAGCGGGAGAGCGAAATTCGGTTGCGCAGCGAATGCCACCTGTGCAGCGTGGCCGACCGCATCACGGCCAACACCAGCGTAGAGAAGCAACAACTCGTGCGCTTCTACGGCGCCGGCTCCTCGCGCATCCGCATCGTCCCGCCCGGCGTAGACCTCTCCCTTTTCCATCCGATCGAACAAAACTACGCCAAATCGGTTGTCGGCATCCCACCTTCGCATCGCATGATCCTGTTCGCCGGACGAATCGAGCGGCTGAAGGGCATTGACACGCTGTTCAAGGCCATGGCGCTGTTGAAGGCCAAGCGCGACGACTGGGACTGGGACCACCTGTGCGTGGTTGTCATCGGCGGCGATCCCAGCGCAGCCGGCCAGCGCGAGAACGAGGAGATGGCTCGCCTGCACGAGCTACGCGACGAACTCGGCCTGGACCAGTTGGTAATCTTCCTGGGCGCGCGCGATCAAGACGTGTTGCAGTATTACTACGCCGCCGCCGAGATGCTGGTGATGCCGTCTCATTACGAGTCGTTCGGCATGGTCGCGCTCGAGGCGATGGCTTGCGGCACGCCGGTGATCGCGTCGGACGTGGGCGGGCTGAGTGTGCTGGTGCAGCATAACAAGACAGGCCTGCGGGTGAAGGTGAATGACCCGGCAGAATTAGCCCGCGCCATCGAGAAGCTCATGGATGACGATGTTCATCGCCGGCGCATGGGCCACGCCGCCTCATGCTACGCCGAGGCCTACGCCTGGCCGAAGGTCGTCGAGAAGTTGCTGGGTGTGTATCGGGAGCTGGCGGAGATGGGCGGCCGCTAACCCCCTGCGAGAGAGGCGATGCGCCCTCCACGCTCCCAATTCAACTACAATCCGTTTATGCCAATCCGCGGAATCAGCTACGTCGCCATATGGTCGAAGGACCTGGCGGCCAACCGGCACATCTTTGCGAACGTGCTGGAACTGCCCATCGCTTACGAAGACGAGCACATCGTCGTGTTCGAAACCGACGGCGCTCAACTGGTATTGCAGCGCGCAACCGGCGCCGATGAGCACCTCGACGGCACAATTCAATTCGGCTTCGACGTCACCGACCTAGAAACGCTCACGCGCGCTTTAGTCGAGGCGGGGCAGACCATCGAGCTGGATCGGGAAGACCTGGGCATGAAGCAACACGTTACCGTCCTGCGCCTGCCCTCCGGCCAATCGGTCGAATTCATCGGCGAGTAGCCCGACCCTGCGCCCAGCTTAATCCCGCAGGATGCGCTCCAGGTCGGCGCGCGTCAGGCGATAGGGATGCCAACCCTGCAGGCGCGTCGCCCCCATGCGTTCGTAGAATTCGATGGCGGGCGTGTTCCAGTGCAACACTTGCCACTCCATCCGTCCGCACCCCGCATCGCACGCCACTTTGGCACAGTGCTTGAACAACGCAGCGCCGATCCGCTGCGAGCGGTATTCGGGCAGCACAAAGATATCTTCGAGATAGAGCGATGGCAGGGCCAGGAAAGTCGAATAGGTGAAGAACGTGATCGCGTAACCTACCGGCCGACCCTCCACCTCGGCCAGCCAGGCGTCGAATCGCGGCGACTCACCGAATGCGTCGCGCTTCAGCCGTTGGCGCGCCGCTTCGTCCGGGCGCGGCAGCCGCTCATAATCGGCCAATGCGCAGATTAGCTCACACAACACATCGCCATCCACCGGCGTGGCCTTGCGAATTTTCACTATAGCCCGCCCTTTGTGCATAGATGCAGACACGGACCGAGTCATCCCCCACGCCCTCCATCGCAAAAGCCGCAGCGCCGTGGCTGTGGCGAAGTTTTGTCGAGATTGTATCCGAGAGGTGTGATACAGTCGCGCGTGATGACGAAGAGGACGAAGCGTCTTTTGGTTTGCTTACTGGCCTGCGCATGGACGCTCACCGCATGTGCGGCTCTGCCCCGCATAGACCTGAACGACCTCGTCGCCGGGGGTGAGATCGTACGCCTCGCAGCCACGCCGGCCGTGGTCACGCCCGGGGTCGCGCCCACCGCCGCGCCGCCGACGGTCTCGACCGCGATGCGCGTCAAACAGCGGACGAAAATTCGCGTCGGCATTCGCTACGATGCGCCGCCGCTATCGCGCGTGAATGCCGATGGCGAACTGGAAGGCCTGGATGTAGATTTGGCGCGCGAGTTCGCCCGACGCTGGCTGGGCAGCGAACGCAACGTCGAATTCGTGCAGGTCACGTCGCAATCTGCGCCGAGCAAAGTGATGAACCGCGAGGTGGACTTGGCGCTCGGCGGCCTGATCCACACCCGGTCGACCGAAGCGGCAGTGGACTTCGGTCTGACGTATCTCTACGATGGCGAAGCGTTGCTGGTGCGAGCCGGCGAGTTCGCCGACTTCCCTAGCCTAGCCCGGCGCACGGTCACCTATATCGACTTCCCCTCGGCCGTGGCGCTTGGCGATGCACAAAGCACAGCAAACATCACCGTGTCGCTTCAGTCGCGCAACTCATACCGCGCGGCAGTCAACGACTTGCTGGCCGGCGCGACCGATGCGGTGGCCGGCCGGTGGCGGCGGCTGCGCGCCACAGCCGCCGGCGATCCGGCGCTGGCCATCGCCGCCGTGTTCACAGTTGAACCGGTCGCCATCATGTTGCCCCACAACGACTCCGATTGGGCCGATCTGGTCAACCTGACGCTGACTGCGATCATCGCCGACGGCACCTTCGGCGCGCTCCATCAGAAGTGGTTCGGCGCGCCGCCAGACCCGATCCAGACAATCGCCCAACCTGTGGCGCTGCAACTGGTCAGCCTGCCGGATTCGATCACGCTGCGCGATACGCTGAGCGTGATCCGCCAATCCGGCGTCGTGCGCGTTGGCTTTGACCCGCAAGCGGCGCCGTTCTCGGTGGCCAACGCAAACGGCGAGCCAGCGGGCTATGAAGTTGAACTTGTGCGCGAGATGGCGCGCCGCTGGTTCGGCAACGCGGCGCAGGCGCAATTCACGCCGCTGCCGGCGGATCAGTTGGCCATAGCGCTCGCCGACAAAAGGGTCGAGATGGCCATCGGCGGCATCCGGCGCACCGGCGCGAACGAGCGCATCATGGACTTCAGCATGACCACGTTCGTATCGGCCGGCACACCGTTGGCGATCGCCCTGCCCACCAATGACTCAGCGTGGAGAGACTTGGTGAACTTGACGTTGCAAGACATGCGGGCCGACGGCCGATACGCCCGCATCTTCGCCCGGTGGTTCCCCGATCAGCCCCTCAACGAGATCACGCCCTGGCCGGGCAGCGAGCCGAGCATCGGCTCGCTGCTGGCCGGCACCTGACTCATGCTCGTTCGGGTCGTCGCTCCTGGCCCGCGGTGAATAGATCCAACAGTTCGACCAGGCTGCCGGTTTGTTCGCAATCGGCGCAGCGGCCTGCCGCGCACAGCGTCACACCTTCTCCACGACCAACAGATGCGACAGCCCGAAAGCGCGCAACGGCGACGATTCGAACCGATGCGCCGCCGCCCGCAAGGCCCGGCCGGCAAGGCCGGCGCGCGCGACGATGTTGTCGAAGCCCGGATACACCTGGGTGTGTAAGACCAGGCGCACGGGCGCGCCATCGAACAGCGCACGCAGTTGCCGCGACGTATAGGCGCGCACATGGGGCGCAAGCGCGTTGCGGATCACGTCCGGCAGCCAGTTCACCAACAGCTTGTTGCCGAAATGATATTGGCCGCGCCAATAGATGCCATGCGTCTCAAAGGGATACAGCCGGTTGGGCGCAAAGATCACCGCCCGACCGCCAGGGCGCAACACGCGCGCCATTTCGCGACAAGCGGCGCGGTCATCCACCACGTGTTCGAGCACCTCATTGCTGAACACCACATCGAACGCGTTATCGGCAAACGGCAGCCGCTCGGCCGCAGCCGCCAGCAACCCCGTCCCCCCCGCCGCGCGTCCGGTCTGCAGCCGCTCGATTTCGATATCAAAGCCGAACACATGCGGCGTGTAGCGGCGGATCTCGCGCATATAGAGGCCGATGCCGCAACCGAACTCCAGCACGCGCTTGCCGGCTAACGGCGCTACGGCATTCAGCATGGCCAACCTGCGCTCCTGACCCGCGCGCCACACAAACGACGGATTGCCGCGTTCGGCAGCCTTCGCGGTCGAGGGGTGCAGGGCATCAGACGGTTCGCTCATCGGTGTCCGGGGATTGTAACGGCGCTTCGGCCCAACCGGGCAAGGCAGATCTCCTGCCGCCCTATAATCCGTTCGCAATGCACATATCCCTAGACGGCAAAATCGTCGCTATCGCCGGCGCAACCGGCGGCCTCGGCCCAACGGTCGCCGCGGTATTTGCGAGCGCCGGCGCAACGCTGTCGCT
Source organism: Candidatus Roseilinea sp. NK_OTU-006 (assembly GCF_012931985.1). Taxonomy (GTDB): domain Bacteria; phylum Chloroflexota; class Anaerolineae; order J036; family Brachytrichaceae; genus JAAFGM01. Next base: position 14,530 of record NZ_JAAFGM010000005.1, on the reverse strand, counting down.
GGTTGATCGAGACGCCGCCAAGCTCGACGCGCTCATCGCGTCGCTCGGCGCACCACCGGGGAAGCACCATCGAGCCACGGCGGACCTGGCGGACGCGGAACAGACGCGCGCATGGGCGGAGCAAATCCGACAACGATACGGGCGCGTGGACGCTGTGCTCCACCTTGTTGGCGGCTATCGCGGCGGGCAAACGATTGCTCAGTTCCCCGATGCCGACTGGGCGCTGCTAAAGCAACTCTTGATCGAGACGACGTGGAACGTCGTGCGCGCCTTTGTCGAACCGCTCAAAGCCAGCGGCGGCCGCTTCATCCTGGTATCCTCGCCCCAGGCCCAAAAGCCCTTACACGTGAACGCCGCCTATGCCGCCTGCAAGGCGGCCAGTGAGACGCTGATCCTGGCCCTGGCCGATGAATGCCGGGGCACCGGCGCGACTGCCAATATCATCGTCGTCAACGCCATCCTCACGCCGCAGATGCGCGCAGACAAGCCCGACGCCGACTATGCGCAGTTCACTGCTGCTGAGGACATCGCCAGCGCGATGCTGTATCTGTGCTCCGATGCCGCAGCCAACATGAACGGCCAACGCCTCTCGCTCTTCGGCGCCCGATGAAGTTCCTCGACCGCGTGAGATTGCTCATCCGCTCGACCGTGGGCGGCGCCCTCGGCGCCGGTCGGTTACACGCCTCGTCCGACCGCCGCCGCGACAGGTTGCTGGGCGAGGCGCGATTACAACTGGAGACCCTGCAAGAGGACTTGGCCGAAGCAGAAAAGCGCGGAGATGGGGCGCTGGCCGGCCGGCTGAGGGATGAGATCGCCGAACTCAGGCGCTTGTGCGATGCAGCGGAGGCCCGTCAGCGAGACGCGCAGCCACAGTCGCATGCGTCTCCAGCACCCCAGCCATCTCCAGCGCAGAGCGCGACTCAGGCCGGCGAAGCCAAGGCGACGTCGGATGCGCAGCTTGACGAGACGCGAATCGCCGATCGGCTTCGCAAGCTGCGCGAAGGGCGATGAACGCTCAGTCTATGCGATACCCTACCCCGCGCACGGTCTGCAAGTGCACAGGGTGAGAGGGGTCTTTTTCGATCTTCTCGCGCAGCCAGCGCACATGCACATCCACCGTACGCATGTCGCCATCAAAGTCGTAGCCCCACACCTGCGTGATGAGAAATTCGCGCGAGAGCACGGCGCCTTTATTGCGCATGAGCGTGGCGAGCAGCTCGAACTCCTTGTGACTGAGCTTGATCTCCTTGTCGCCCAGGAAGACGCGCCGCGAGACCAGGTCCAGTTGCACGTCGCCGGCCCGCAACAGGCTCTCCATGCGCTTGGGTGTGCGCCGCAAGGCGGCTCGGATGCGCGCAGTCAGCTCGGGCAAGCTAAACGGCTTCACCACGTAATCGTCGGCGCCGTTATCCAACCCGATCACGCGGTCGATCTCGCCGGCGCGCGCGGTCAGCAGGATGATCGCCATGTTCGACTCGCGCCGCAAGATGCGACACAGCGACAGACCATCCAAGCCGGGCAGCATCACGTCCAACACGCAAATGTCCGGTTGCTCGCGCCGCGCAATCTCCAAACCGTCATCGCCACTGGTGGCCGTGATGACCGTATAGCCCTCGCTCTCCAGATGTCGAGCGAGTAAATCGAGCAGAATTGTTTCGTCTTCGACGATCAGAACCTTGGGCATATCTGCGTCACAATCCCAGGCGCCCACGCCGGCCGACGACTCGACTCGGCCATGCGCCATGACAACCGATCACTCGACCGGACGGGGCTTGTAATCCCCCAGTTCCGCAGTCACAGCAAAGATCACCCGTTCGCACAGATTCGTTGCCCTATCGGCAATGCGCTCCAGGTTATGCGCAACCCAGAGCAAATATGTTGATTGGGCGATCGTCTTCGCATCCTGCATCATGAACGTCAACAGCTCGCGCAGCACCTGCACATAGAGTTCGTCCACTTCTTGATCGCGTGCGAAGATCGCCTTCGCAGCCTCAACATCCATCTGCACGAACGCATCCAGCGCATTCCGAATCATTTCACAAGCAATTGCTTGCATGCGCGGGATGTCAATGAGCGGTTTGACTAACGGCTCATCGCCAATTCGAATGGCGATAGCAGCGATGCCACTGGCATGATCGGCGATGCGCTCCAGTTCGCCGGCCATGTGAATCGCGGCGACGATACAGCGCAGGTCTTTCGCCGCCGGCTGCTGCATCGCAATCGTGCGCACACACCCAGATTCGACCCGATAACGCAGCGCGTTGATGCGCTGATCCGACTCGATGACTTGGTGCGCCAGCGACAGATCACGATCCTTGAGCGCGCGAACCGCTTTGGCGATTTGTTCTTCGACGAGGCTCCCCATGCGGAGAATGTCGTTGCGAATCTCAGCGATGTCGTGATCGAGCGCCGAGCGGGTGTGTAGAGCACTGGACATCTTAGCCTGCTTTTATAGACACGCCCTGTTAAGCTAAAGTTAACAAGAAGCAAAGAGAGGGTAAAACACCAAACGCAGATGACTTAACTTGAAGTTCACTCTGATTTCACATCTCAGCACTATGCTTGATATGGATGACCAGACAACTCCTTGATGAGACGATCGCTTACTTGAGGAAGGAACTGACGAGCATCCATTACGACTTGACCTGGGCAGACGGGGCGCAAGCCGAATCCTTCCGTGTGCGACAAATGCGCTTGCTCGCAGAGCTCGATCGCCTGGAAGCGTTGCGACGGACGATGGCTGCGCCGGTTACGGCGTGCAACCCCACATCCTCAGCGTATTCCGCCAGCGGCATTTCTGCTGAACGATAGAACAGCGGGCAAACCCACCTCGCCGAGACGTTCGCGCTTTTTTGCCCCTACGCAGATTCGAACTGCGATCTACGGCTCCGGAGGCCGGCGCTCTATCCATTGAGCTATAGGGGCATGGCTGATGTTTACCCCCGATTGTAGCAGCGGTTGGGTATGCGTTCAATCGCAGCGGCTCCCAGAGTGTAGCGCTACACCCGGCTATAATCCACGACGCTACACAACGCACCATGTCACTGGCAGTCCTCAAATTTGGCGGCACGTCCGTCGGCGATGGTGCCGCAATCCGTCAAACCGCGCAGATCATCCGCGATGCGGTCACGCGCTGGGATCATGTAGTGGTCGTGACATCCGCGATGGGCAAATCGGCCGACCCGCGCGACACGTTCAAAGTGACCGATTTGTTGCTGAACGCGGCGCGGTCGGCTGCTGCGGGCGACAGTGAAAGCTATCCACGCGCCCGCCGCCTGTTGGCCGACAAGCACCACGCCGCAATCGAGGCGACCATCGGCAACGCCGACGAACGCCAACGCATCGGCGAGGAAATTGACCAACTGCTCAGCGGCTTCGAGATGCTGTGTGCCAGCGTGCGCGTGCTGGGCGAAGTCACCCCGCGCGCGCTCGACGCCATCGCCGGCCTGGGCGAACGCATGGCCGCCCGCATCCTCGCCGGCGCCATTCGCAGCGTTGGGGTGATGGCCGAGCCGCTCGACGCCACCGAATTCATCATCACTACCGACCGGTACCAATCGGCCACGCCGCTGATGGGTCCCACCCGCGAGCGGACCATTGCGCGATTGATGCCCTTGTTGCAGGCCGGCGTGACGCCGGTGGTGACCGGCTTCATCGGCGCCACACTGTCCGGCGTGCCTACCACGCTCGGGCGCGGCGGCAGCGACTACAGCGCCAGCATCGTGGCCGCAGCGCTGAACGCCGACGAGGTCTACAACTACACCGACGTGGACGGCGTCCTGACGGCCGATCCGCGCATCGTGCCAGACGCGCGCACCATCGAGGTGCTGACCGCGCAGGAGATGAGCGAGTTGGCTTACTTCGGCGCATCCGTGCTGCATCCGATGACGATTGCGCCGCTGGTGGAAAGAAACATCCCGCTGCGCGTGAAGAACACCTTTAACCCGACGCATCCCGGCACGCTCATCGTGCATCGCAGCGACCTCGCACCGAGCGACAGCGTGATCAAGGCCGTGACCGCCATCAAGGATGTGAGCATGATGACTGTGTCGGGCGGCGGGCTGAAGGGCGTGCCGGGCATTGCCGGGCGGACGTTCATGGCTGTGGCGCGCACCAACACCAGCGTGCTGATGATCTCTCAGGCATCGGCTGAACAAAACATCTGCTTCGTCATCCCCAAAGCCGCCGCGCCGAGCGTGGTCGCCGAACTGAGCGCCGAATTTCGCCAAGAGATGGAACACGGCGAAATCAATCCGATCGAGACGTTCGACGAGGCGTCCATCATCACCGCCGTCGGGATGGGCATCAGCGAGACGCCTGGCGTCAGCGGCCGTGTGTTTAGCGCGCTGGGCGCGCAGAAGATCAACGTGTTTGCCATCGCGCAGGGGTCTTCCGAATGCGCAATCAGCATGATCGTGGCCGCCGACCGCTGCGACGAGGCCGTGCGCGCCGTGCACGCGCTGACCAAACGCTAAACCTCGGAGAAGGAGTTCGCACCTATGATCAACTGGAAAGCCCTTTTGGCTGAATTCATCGGCACATTTGCGTTGGTTTTTATCGGTTCGGGGACGGTGTGGTTCGCTAAAACCGCGTCCGGCTATGCGGCGGGTCCGCTCTTGCCCGCATTGGGTCACGGCTTCGCCGTGATCTTCGCGGCCTACTCAATCGGCAAAGTCAGCGGCGCGCATCTCAATCCGGCGGTGACAACGGCCATCGCCATCACCGGCAACATGGACTGGGCCAAAGCTGCAACATACATCGTCGCGCAAGTCGTCGCCGGCCTGGCCGCCGCGCTCGCGCTGAACAGCATCCTGTCGCCCGTGACGCAGAACGGCGTCGCCAGCGCCGCAGCTAACTACTTCGGCGCGTTCAGCTACAACCCGGCCGCCACCAACTCCATCGGCGCGCTGTTCACCGAGGCGATCCTGACGTTCTTCCTGGCTTTTGTGGCAGTCATGGGCGCAGCCTACGGCAAAGCGGGCGATTTCGCCGGCCTGGCGATCGGCCTGACGTTGGCCATGGTGATCCTGGGCGGGGGCGGCATCAGCGAAGCCAGCGTGAACCCAGCGCGCTCAATCGGTCCGGCGATTGTGGCCGGCAAGCTGGATAACATCTGGATCTACATCATCGGCCCCATCCTCGGCGCGGCGGCAGCCGCCGCAACCGCGCGCTACGGGCTGGACCCGAACGCGCCGCCACGCACGCCTCCTGTGCGCAACACCGGCCGGCGCTGAATCCCCCTACGCCCGACGCGCAACGGCTGCAGAGGCGCACCAAGCTGCGATACACTTAGTGGCGCGCCTGTGCAGCCGTTTTTATGAAGAAGTCTTTCGTCGCGCTCGTTGGCCGCCCAAACGTCGGCAAGAGCACCTTGTTCAACAGGTTGATCGGCGAGCGCCTGTCGGTGGTGGACGATCGCCCGGGCACCACGCGCGACCGCATCCAGGCTCCGGTCGTATGGCGCGGCGTCGAGTTCACGCTGGTGGACACCGGCGGCATCGAGCCGCTGGAGCCGCTGCGCCACAAGGACACGCCGGCGCTGGCCGAAGCCTCGGTGGACTTCGTGCGCGAAATTCGCGAACAAGCGGAGATCGCCATCGCCGAGGCCGATGTGATCGTGTTCACCGTGGACGCGCGGGCCGGACTGACGGCGGCTGACGAAGCGGTGGCCGAAATCCTGCGCAAGCTGATCGGCCAACGCCGGCGCCTGGGCAAAACTACGCCTCCCATCATCATCGCTGCGAGCAAGGCCGAGGCGCAAGCCCCGCGCGACGCCAGCTCTGAGTTCTACAAGCTCGGCTTGGGCGAGGTCTATCCCGTCAGCGGCATCCACGGCGATGGCGTCGGCGACCTGCTCGATGCCATCGTCGCGGCCATCCCGCCCCAGCCAGCGGAGGAAGCCGCGCCGGATGAATCGGTCAAGATCGCGCTGGTGGGCCGCCCCAACGTCGGCAAGTCTTCGTTGTTCAACTGCCTGATCGGCGAGAAGCGGGTGATCGTGAGCGACGTGCCGGGCACCACGCGCGACGCCGTTGACACGCGCATCGAGTTCGTGGAGGCGGGGACAGACGGAGCGATCGGCGACGATTCAGGCGCCACGCCCCCCTGGCCGCATGTGACCTCGATCACGCTGATAGACACCGCCGGCATCCGCAAGCGCGGCAGCATCACCCCCGGCGTGGAGAAGTGGAGCGTGCTGCGCGCGTTCAAGGCTGTCGAGCGCAGCGACGTGGCGCTGCTGCTGCTCGACGCCACCGAAGGCGTAGTCGCCCAAGACGAGCACATCGCCGGCTACATCCTCGACGAGAACAAGGGCGTCGTCGTCGTGGTCAACAAGTGGGATTTGATCGAGAGCGCGGAGAAGGTAGCTCGCACCGTGCAGCCGGTGGCAGGCTTGGGCTTGCTGACGGCTCAGATGCAGGACTTCCTGAAGCTGGTCCAGGAAAGGCTGAACTTCATGGCCTACGTGCCGGTGTTGTTCGTCAGCGCCAAGACCGGCTTTCGCACCGATCACATCCTGCCGACCGCCCTGCGCGTGAACGAGGCGCGCGCCATGCGCATCTCGACCAGCGACGTGATGCGCATCGTGCGCGAAGCCAGCGAACGACACGCGCCGCCGACGCGCGTCGGCAAACGCCTGAAGATCTACATGGCAGCGCAAGTCGGCGTGAACCCACCCACCTTTGTCTTTCACGTCAACGACACGCAACTGGTGCACTTCACCTACCAGCGCTTTTTGGAGAACCGGCTGCGCGAAGAGTTCGCCTTCCTCGGCACGCCAATCCGCTTGATCTTCCGCGGGCGAAAGGAGGATCGCTAGACGAAGCCGGGCAACCCCAGTGCGCCGAGCGCAGCCACAATGGCCGGCCCGATCACTAACGCAGGTAAATAGTTCGCCAACCGAATCTGCTTCAGGCCGAGCAGGGTGAGGCTGATGCCGATGATGAGCAGTGCGCCGGTGGCCGACAACACGGCCAGCATCGGCGAGGTGAACCAACTCTGAAGCTGGCCGGCCAGCAGCGCGATGCCACCTTGCACCACAACGATGGTGATGATGGAGAAGCCCACGCCGACGCCGAGCGAGGCGGCGAAGGCCAGCGCCGCAAAGCCATCGAGCGTGCTCTTGATGGCCAGCAACGAGTAGTCCCCGTTCAGGCCATCCTGGATCGAGCCGAGGATGGTCATCGGCCCAACGCAGAACACCAGGCTGGCGGCGACGTAGCCGCGGATAAAGCGCGCGGTGTGTTCTGCGTCCTCGCTCTTGGCGAAGCGCCGCTCCAGCGCCGCGCCCAAGCGATGCAACGCGCCGTCCACATCCATCAACTCGCCGACCACACCGCCGATCAGCATGCTGAGCAGAATGACGATGAACTTGAACGGCACGTTCTGCTGCTCCGCCATCGCATCCACAATGTTGAGGACGGCGTAGCCGGCAGTGCTCAGGCCCAAGCCGATGAGCACCGTCTCGCGCATCCGCGCCGACAGGCGGTTGCCCAGCGTTACGCCCAACGCAGTGCCGACCAGCACCGTGACAACGTTCAGGATCGTGCCGACCATCGTTGGATTAGAGATTAGAGATTGGGAATTGGAAATTGCGATCCCTCATCCTCCAATCGCTGATCTCCGATTTCTAATCTCGAATCTCCCGCACCCGCAACTCCGCCCGATCGAGGAGCTGCGCGCAGTGCGCCGCGAGCCGTTGGCCACGCGCATACAGTTCCAGCGATTGATCGAGGGACAATTCGCCTCGCTCGAGTTGCGCGACGATGGCTTCGAGCTGCTGGAAGGCTTGCTCGAATGTCAACTGTTCGACGGCCGCCTCGGCGGTTTCTTTTTTGGCCATGCGCGAATGTTACTGCATGGCGCAGCGAACGCCGAGCACGCACTGCTATCATCGCGGGGCGAGGGCCCCAGCGCGCGTCACGCCGCTGTCACGCTACAATGAGGCATCGTCCGTGAGGGTGGATGCGCCCCGGTGGGCGTCCTGGTCTTCAAAACCAGTGGCAGGTTGCTCGGCAAGCTGCGGTGAGTTCGACTCTCATCCGCCCTCGTTGATTTCAGAATTCGGCGGCGCTGGGCGCACAAAAGCGCCGCCGAATTCCCGCGAAATTCCCGTGATCCCTCGGCTCGGCAGCTTGCTCGTTTTCGGAATACGCCTGCGAAAATCGCCGAGCCCGGCTACAGCATCTCCAGTATGTTCAAAATTCACCCCAACGCCCCCGAGCGCCCCCGGCTACGGGGCTGAGCCGTGCGACGGATGCGCATGGGAGTCACGCCCGCTGACCGGCCGCCTGCCGGCCATCCATCCTCCTGGCGTTCGACATGAGCGGCCGGCGCATTGTCGGACGAGGGATGGAGATGAGCGCGCCGGACGCCATGGTGCTCTTCAGGGCGCTGCAACAAGCCATCTGCCGGCGCCGCACGCCTAGCGCGCCGGCGTGGCGGAAGGAAATGGCCGGCTGATCGCGGGGCTCAATCGTCGAATTCGTCTGGCCCTTCGTCTTCCTCGCCGGCCTCCGGCTTGGTCGTCGGGGCGAACTTGGCAGCTTGGCCGCTGGCGATGGACTCGCGCACCTGCGCTTCGATCTTGGCGGCGACTTCGGGATGCTCGGCCAGGTAGGCTTTGGCGTTTTCGCGCCCTTGGCCGATGCGCGCGCCGTCGTACATGAAGAACGTGCCGCGCTTCTCGACAATATTCATGCTGGTGGCCACATCCAGCATATCGCCGAGCGTGCTGATGCCCTCGTTGTACATGATGTCGAACTCGGCTTCTTTGAAGGGCGGCGCCACCTTGTTCTTGGTCACGCGCACGCGCGTGCGGCTGCCGGTCACTTCCCCGCCCGACTTGATAGCTTGCACCCGGCGCACATCCAGGCGCACCGAGGCATAGAAACGCAGCGCCATCCCGCCGGTCGTGGTCTCCGGGTTGCCGAACATCACGCCGATCTTCTGGCGGAGTTGGTTGGTGAAGATGATGGCCGTGTTGGTTTGCTTGATCACACCGGCCAGCCGTCGGAGCGCCTTGCTCATCAGCCGCGCCTGGACGCCGGGCTGCAGGTCGGTGATCTCGCCTTCGATCTCGGCCTTCGGCACCAGCGCAGCCACCGAGTCAATCACCACGACGTCAATTGCGTTGGAGCGGATGAGTTGTTCGGCGATGTCGAACGCTTGCTCGCCCGTGTCGGGCTGCGAGATGAGTAAATCGTTCACGTTCACGCCGCAGCGCGCCGCATAGGCCGGGTCGAGGGCGTGCTCCATGTCAATATATGCCGCGATGCCGCCGCGCTTTTGCGCCTGCGCCACAACGTGTTGGCAGATCGTGGTCTTGCCCGAAGATTCGGGGCCGTAGATCTCAGTGATCCGCCCGCGTGGGATGCCGCCGACGCCCAGCGCAATGTCCAACGCCAGGCTGCCGGTTGGAATGACCTCCACGTTCATCTGGGATGCTTCCCCCAGGCGCATGACCGCGCCATCGCCATGAGCTTTGAGGATCGCGGCGAGCGCAATATCGAGCGCTTTCTTCTTTGCGTCTGCTGCCATTTTTCTTCTCCTGAGAGCGCCGCCGGGTGTTCGCCAACCTGGGCCGGCTACTCGAACAACTGTTCTAATTATATCTCGTGTGCATCGCCGAGCAAGGCGCTGGGCATGCCCGGTCGCCATTGGGATGGCGCGCTAACGCACCACCAACTGCTCTCGCTCCGGCCCCACGCTGACCATCGTCACCCGAACGCCGGCCAGCGCCTCGATGCGGGCGATGTAGGCGCGCGCCTCCGCCGGCAGGTCGTCGAAGCTGCGCGCCGATCTGACGTCGGCCTGCCACCCCGGCAGTTCTTCGTAGATCGGTCGGCACTGAGCGAGGATGTCGCTATCCTGCGGGAAATCCTCCAGTTGCGCGCCGTGGTATGCGTAAGCCACGCAGATGCGCAGCGGATCCAGGCCGGTGAGGATATCCAGCTTGGTGAGTGCCAGCTCGGTCAGCCCGTTCATTTGCGCGGCGTAGCGCAGCGCCACGCCATCGAACCATCCCACGCGACGCGGCCGGCCGGTTGTTGCGCCGTATTCGTCCCATGGGTTGGCGCCGGTGCCGCGCAAGCGCAACGCCAGTTCGCCATCCAGTTCGGTGACGAACGGCCCTGCGCCGACGCGCGTGCAAAACGCTTTGGCCATGCCGACGACGCGCGTGATCGCCTGCGCCGGCACGCCCAGGCCCGTCAACACGCCGCCGATGGTCGCGTTGGACGACGTGACGAACGGATACGTGCCGTGGTCAATATCGAGCATGACGGCTTGCGCGCCTTCGGCCAACACGCGCCGGCCCTGCGCCAGGGCGCGGTGCAGCGTGCGAAAGGTGTTGGCCAGGTAGGGCGCGACGTGTCGCGCGGCCTCGGCGTATTGGTCGGCGACCGCCTGGGCGTCGAGCGGCGGGCGCCGATATTCGCGCTCGAGCGCGCGATTGACGCGCTGGGTGTGTTCGTACACAGCGCCGGCGAATCGCTCGGGATCGCGCATCAGCCCTGCGCGCAGGCCCAGGCGCGCGGCCTTGTCGCTATAGGCGAAACCGATGCCGCGCTGCGTGGTGCCGATGCCGCCCTGCGTCGCCTCGCGCGCAGCGTCGAGCGCGATGTGCCCCGGCAGGATGACGTGCGCGGCTTCGCTGATCTGCAGGTTCTCCGGCGTGACGGGAAATCCGGCGGCGACGATCTCATTGCGCTCCTTGAGAAAGTGGATCGGATTGAGCACGACGCCGTTGCCGATGAGGTTCAGGCATCGTTCGCGGAAGATGCCGGCCGGCAACAGATGCAACTTGAACACCCGCGAGCCGATGGTGATGGTGTGGCCGGCGTTGTCGCCGCCGTTGAAGCGCGCGACGATGTCGGCGTCCGCCGCCAGTGCATCGGTGATCCGGCCTTTGCCTTCGTCGCCCCATTGGGCGCCCAGTAAGACGGTGATGGACATGGGGATTGCGTCTGGTGGTTAATTTTTTGGTATCGGGTAGCTGCCTGTTGTCCTCGGCGCGCATCAGGCAGGTGGACGCCGCGCCTTCAGCTCGGCCAGGCCGGCCTCCGCTTCGTCGCGCGGCAGGCCGCCCAGTAACAACTCGTGATCTTTGAGTCGCAGCAAACGCTCGTAAAACGCCACGCCGGCTTCGAGCAGCGATTCGTCCTCCGGCGCATCTTCGAGCAGGCCATACAGGTCGTCCTCGGCGTCGGCGAAGCGATGAATGCGCTCATGATAGCGGAACAGGCGCGCGCGCGTCGCAAACGGCACATCGGAATGCGCCAATTTTTCGATCAGCGCATCCGCCCGCGCGACATCGTCTTTGGCAACACCAAAAGGCTGCCGCAACAGCGCCTCGAGCAGCACATTGGCCGCTTTCACGTAGCAGGCTTGCGCCACATCATATTCCCCGGCCAGGGCGTGCCAATCGCCATCGGCGCTCAACAACTCGCTGAGCACCACGCTTTTATTCATGTCGCCGACTTGGGCGAGGCCGGTCGCCAGGATCAAGTAGTCGTCGGGCGCGTCGCGGACGAATTGCGGCGTCATGCCCAACAGCTCGCGGTAGGCCAGGTCAAGTTGTCCGCGGGCTTCCGCGCGTTTGTCTTCGGCGAGCAGTTGCTTGAGTGCGAGCAAGAATTCGCCAAACTGCTCGATCATGCGTTTGATGTAGTCCTGTGAATAGCGCATGGCGGTCACGTCAGGCCGTTGAGCGCGGCGAAGGCGGCGATCAAGTCCTCGACCGGCGCCTCGGGAGCTGGACACGGGCCGAGTGGATCTTCGACATCGGCGTGGCTGCCCTGCATGACGCGCAACGTGTTGAGCACGCCGTAGCTGAGGGCCTGCAAATCGTAGCCGCCCTCGAGCACAACGACCATCCGGCCGCCGCACAGCTCATCGCTCAGATCGCAGAGCACACGCATCATGCGCGCAAAGCCGGCCAGCGAGACGCGCATATGCGCCAACGGGTCGCGCCAGTGCGCATCGAAGCCGGCCGAGACCAACAGCAAGTTGGGGGCGAACTGTCGCGCAGCCGGGACGAGAATCTCGTCAAAGGCCAGCGCATATCCTAAGTCGCCCGTCTCCGGCGGCAGCGGCACGTTGATCGTCGTCCCGCGACCCGCGCCCTGGCCGCGTTCGTCGGCGGCGCCGCTGCCGGGGTACACCCAGCCATACTCGTGGATCGAGACATAGAGCACGCGCGGGTCGTCGTAAAAGAGGGCCTGCGTGCCGTTGCCGTGATGCACATCGAAGTCCACGATCATGACGCGTTCCGGCCGGGCGTTGCGATGGTTGCGCATGGCCGAAGGCGACCAGGCGTAATCGTGGTCTGCGTTCATGTCGTCCAGCGCATGCTTGGCCGCAAATGCGATGTTGTTGAAGAGGCAAAATCCTTCCCCGTGGTCGGCGAAAGCGTGGTGCCCTGGCGGCCGCACCAGCGCAAAGGCGCGCTGCACGTTGCCTTTCAAGACGGCCTCGGTTGCCGCCAAGCTGGCCCCCACGGCCATGGCCGCGGCGTTGAACGATTCGGCCACAATATAGGTGTCGGGGTTGAGCGCGCTGCGCCCGCGCTCGCTAAGCGCATACACGCGCGAGACGTAGAGCGGCGAATGCAGGACAGTCAACTGCTCGAACGTGGCCGCCCGGAACGGCAGGGGGGTCAGGGAAGCCAGCGCATCCCGCGCGCGCAGCAAGTCCATGATCGCCTGCAAACGTTGGGCGTTTTCTGGATGCCCCGGCAGATCATGCGCGAGGAAGATGGGATCGTAGAGATAGCCAACTGCGGGCATGGCGATCACTTCGCGATGCTCACGAGTGAGCGGCGCCGTTTGGCCGGATCCTGCAACACCGTTACCACCAACACGCTGCCGATGATCAAAATGACGGCGTTGGCCAGGAAGGGTCCGGCACGATCGCCATCGTAGAGGATGCCCATCAGCAATGGGCCGAACACCTGTCCGGTGGACTGCGCCAGGGTATACAAGCCGAAGCCGGTGCCGCGTTGTTTGCCACCGGTCATGTCGGCGACCATCGCTTGCTCGGCCGGCACGGCGGCGGCATAACAGGCCGCTTCGAGCGTCGCAAAGAGCATGAGCGCGAAGATGGCCAGGCTGACGCTGGGGAAGACCATGCTCAAAAAGGGGATGGTGAGCGAGAACAGGCCGCTCATCGTCAGGCCGACGACCATCGGCGGCTTGCGCCCGACGCGATCCGTCACCCGACCCAGGCGTGAGGGCAAAAACGCCCAGATCAGCGCTGCCGGCATGTACGCCACAGCAATCAGCAGTATATTCTGCGTGAGATGATCTTGAATGAACGTCAGGATGAACGGCGTCAGCCCATAAGATGACGCAGTGGTCAGCGTGACAATCGCCATCAAGACATACAACTGCGGGTCTATCTTCTGCTGAGTCGCTTCCTCACGCTCCGCTTCGATCAAGGCGTATTTGTGTGTCTCCGGCACCGTGCGCACCGCCAGGACGAAGGCGAGCAGCGTCCCGAGTGCATACACTGCGAAGAGCACCGACCACACCGTTTGATTCAATCGCAACCCATGGGTGGGATCGAAACCGAACAGCAGCAAGATAAGAACAGCGATCAGACCGCCATACAACCCGCCACGGTATTGTGCTTCCTCGGTGTAGCCAAAGCTAGAGCCGCGGCCGCTCTGTCGTGACAGATCCGCCGTGATGGTGTATGAAGAGAGCAACATCGTGCCCAGCCCAAAGCCCTGAATCATGCGGGCGACGAAGAGCATGGTCACCGCGAATGAGGCATCTGCCCGAATCACCATTCCACCGAGCCGGAAGCTGAATTCGCGGGCGAAGATGAACAACACCATGGCCAGCAGCAAAATACCGACGCCCAGGCAGAGGAAGAACCGACGGCCGTAGAGGTCCATGCTGCGCCCGATGATTGGTCGGGCGATGGCCATCATGAAGGCCGGGATGGCGAACAGCAGGCCCTTCTCCAGGCCGCTGGCGTTGAAGTTGCTCGAATAGATCGGCAACGCAACGACCAGCACAGAAGTCGCGAGCGAGGCTAAACGGATGACTGTCTGCAGCCGATGCAAGTTACGGCGTGCTTCCAGCAAGTGAATGGGCGCCTTCGCCGCCGCCTGCACCGCTGTGAGCCCATCCTGCGCGCTTTCAATTGTCTGCTGCATTAAGCGTGCATTGTAACCGCATCAGCCGGGATTAGCGTGAGCGTGCGCCGGAACGCGAGCTGTGACCCGGCTTCGGCAGGCTTGGTCCGCAGCAACGGCATGATGCGTTTGGGCCATGCGGCAGCCTCCTTCGTCTAATACCGCTTGCGGAGTCAAGGTGTGCTAAATAAACTTGGCGTATGAGAACAGGACGACCGCGACAACCGATTGAGATCGCTGAGAGCGTCGAGCAGTTGTATGCCCTGTATCGCCAGGAGAAGGATGGCCTGAAGCGCCGGCGTTACCAGTTCGCCTACGAACTCAAACGTGGCACCAGCACCGATGCGGCCGCTAAAGCATGCGGAATCAGTGGCACGGCTGCCGATA
>NZ_JAAFGM010000036.1 GCF_012931985.1 Candidatus Roseilinea sp. NK_OTU-006 | reverse complement strand
TCGCATGCGCGTCTGGACGGCTTGTTCGGTCAGCGTTGGAAGAACGAAACCGTCCACTACGCAAATTCGGTGATGCGGTTCGCTCGGTTAAGCCGGCCTGCCAAAACCGTGAAGGCCGCGTCAAGTCAGTCGTTTACAACGCTCATCGCTTGTGTCTGAAGGTTTTCAACTGAGCAAAGGAGCGTTCTCAAAACGTCCTCAGGCTGAATTTTGGAATCGGGGGAGGGGGTGCGGAATGTGGTGCGAGATTTATCTCGCGTTACGTGAATGTCGCGCTACGAATGACGGAGGATGACATCCCGCGTGGAAGCTGCAGAGCGGCTATCCACCGCGAGTTGGAAGGGGACGAATGCGGTTTGAGCCAATGCGAGCAATTGGTCGCGGCAGGTGTGGGCAGGCTGAGGCTGGTTGAGCATCTGATGCAATTGCCAAAGCAGGAGGAGCGCTTCGCCAGTGAGAATCACATCAGGACAGGCGCGCGCCAGGATGAGGGCTGCTCTGGCGGCGGTCAACGCTTCGGCGGGACGGTTTTCAGAACGCCACATTGCCGCCAGCGTGAGTTTTGCCAATGCCTGCTGGGGCACCTCGCCGGCACCTCCCGCCTGACGGCTGAGAGTCTCCCACAGTTTCCGCTCTGTCACGCCGCGCTGCGCCTGGGTGTAGAGCCATTCCAGCTGTGCGGTTTGTAGGAATTGTGGAACGCCGCTGGCTTGCGCCGCCTGAATGGCGCGGCGGTGCGCCGCATCCGACTCTTCCCAATCCCCTATCAGCCGCCGCAGCCGGGCGCGGAACAGCGCGGCGAGCAGAACAACCGCATGTAAATCCTGCGCGGCAGCAGCATCCTCCGGAGCGGGGAGCGAATCGGCAGGGGCACGGCTGGCAGCCAGGGCTGTGAACGCCAGATAGCCCCGCATGAGCAACTGTCCGTAGCGGCTTTCCACCTGGCGGGCAACCTCCAGCCCGCGCTCGAAATCGGATTGAGCCTCGCGCAGCCATCCCATGCGCAGATACGCTGCGCCGCGCCCGGCAAATTTGCCCCACAGGCCGGGCAGGTGTGAATCCCCAGCCACCTCGATTGCCTGGCGGTAGGTTTCGATGGCCTGGGCATACCGTCCGCAATTGAGCGCCATCTGTCCTTGCATGGTCAGCGCGGCGGATTCCACGCGGCGCAGGCCGCCGCGCCGCGCCAGTTCCACCGTTTTGACGAGGGCTTCGCCCGCGCCCGCATAATCTTGGACAAAGACCAGCGCCGTCCCCAAGTAATTGAGGCTCTGCACCGTTTGCACGGAGGGCGCAGCGTGGCCCGCCTCTATCGAGAGCGCCTCGCGAAGATCACGAATGGCTTCCTGGGTACGCCCCAACATCAGGGCAGCCATGCCGCGAATGTTGAGGGCGCGGGCGACAGCCCGGGAATCGGCCAGGGCGCGGGCAAGCATGAGCGATTCGTCAGCAGATTGCCAGGCTTCGGCGTAGCGGTCGCTGGCGTAGAGCACATAAGCCCGGCGAGAGAGGGCATGGGCGCGGACGGGCGGAAAGTCGCTCGCAAGGCGCAGGGCTTCTTGCAAGAGCGACAAGGCCTCTGACTCTTGACCGCGATGGTAGGCAATGACGCCGCGCTGCAGAACGGCCTGCGCCTGCACTTCACGATCTTCAAGGGATGAGTCGTTTCCCAGCAGAGATTCGGCGCGTTCGATGGATTGCAGCGCCGGTTCGAATGCCGCCAGGTCGGTGTTTTCGCGAGCGTGCTCTAGCCAGAAGCGCGCCGCGGGCAGAGGCAAACCGCCGGCCTCGTAATGCGCCGCAATCTGCCCGGCAAATCCGCTCTCGTCGGCGTGAACCTGCTGCAGGGCAAGGGCAGCCCGCCGGTGGAGCTGAACGGCGCGCGCGGGGGGAATCGTTTTGAGGAGAATTTCGTGAATCAACTGATGAGGAAAGGCATAGTCCGGCGCGCCGGGCAGCGAGACTTCGGTCAGGAAGCGGTTGGCTGATAGGTTATCGAGCGTGGCGGTAAAGGCGGATTCCGGCCAACCCAGCACGGCTTGCAATTCGCGGCTGGAAAACGAAAAGCCCAATACTGCCGCGGCTTCGAGCATCTCGCGCGCGGTGCGGCTCAACTCTTCCAGGCGCAGGGCAATTGCATCGCTCAGGGTGAGCCAGGTCGGGCGTCTCCCGCGCGCGTGATGGATGATTTCGGCGGCTTCGCGCAGCAGTAGTGGCAAACCATTCGCATAGCGGATCAATTCTTCGTAGAGCGCGGGCGGCAGGGTTTCTTCGCGCAGCAGGGTCTTCAGAAACAACCGCGCTTCATCGGGGGTGAAGGTCTGAAGCGGCAGTTCAACCAGGGCGCGCTGCTGGCGCAGCGTGCGTTTGAGTTGCACGAGCGGCAGGGGCAGGTCATCCAGGCGGTGCGTGACAAGCATCAGCAGGGGGAGCGCCAGAGAGGTTTCGCTCAGTGCTTGCAGCGTTTCCAGCGAGGCGTCATCGGCCCAATGCGCGTCTTCGAGAACCAGGATGAGAGGACGGGCCAGCGCCAGGGCATGAAATGCTTGTCGCAAGGCGGCGCGCAGTTCATCGGCGTTGGGCTGCGAATGGCCGAGCAGGCCGTGCTTGAGCAGCGCCAGGTCGGGGACGAGCGGTAGGAGGCGGTTCAGCCATTCGGGAGAAATCTGCTCGCTGCGCGCCAGCAGGGGCGCGGCGGCGTTGAGAATTTGCGCCCAGGCTGCGTAAGGCCGCGGCGGAGAATCGCGCAGCGGTGGTGACCAGGTTCCCCACAAGACGCGCGGCGCGGCTTCTCCCAAATCTTCGGACAGGCGACGCAGAGCTTCTTGCAGGAGCGCCGTCTTGCCGACTCCCGCCAGGCCAGAGATGAAAACGACCCGCCCTTGCCCATGGATCAGGCTGCGGAACAAAGTGGAGAGATGCTCCAGCTCCGCTTTGCGGCTGACAAAAGGCGGCGCGGCGGCTTTTTGCGACAGGGGCGGGCGCGCCAGCCGGTTGTGCAGAATGTCGCTGTAGAGCGCCATTGTCTCTGGCATGGGCTGGGCGTCCAATTCACGTTCCAAATCGCGCGCCAGGTTTTGGTAGGTGGCCAGAGCAGCCGCGCGGTTGCCGGTTTGGAATTCAAGGGTCATCACCAGGCGCACCGCTTCTTCGTCCCAGGGTTCCAGGGCAATCAGGCGGCGCGCCCATTCGAGAGCGCGGGCGAATTCCCCGCGTTCAAAATAACCCTTTGCTAATGTCTTGAGAAGATTCAGGTAACGATTGCGCAGAGCTTCCCGGCGAGCAATCAAAAAGTCATCGTTATAGACTCCCAACGCCAGATCGCCACGATACAATGCCACGGCCCGCTCGAGCGCCTCGAGGCTTGCCCCCGCCTGTTCGAATTCGCTTACATCTACCCAGCACAAAGGAGAATTTTGCCAACATATGCTCTGCGGCAAGACAAGAAGCAGACTTTGAATTTCAGCAGGCAGAATATTGCGCAGGAGATACAAGTGACGGCGCAAATTGGCAAGGGCTTCAGACTCGGGGACATCGGGCCAGAGCGAGAATGCCCTGATTGACGGTGTCGAGATTGGGCAGGCAGACTGCGCGAATGATGTTGTTGACGAGGAATTCGTCGGTGAGGCCCCGGCCTTGTTCGCCTTGCGCCTGGCAGCTTTGGAGCGCCGATCTGGCTGCGTCATACCGCCGCTTGCCCTCGGCCGCGTCGCCGCGCACGTCGGCGATGTCGGCCAGTTGAATGTACGACCGGCCAATCACCTCGTAGGCCTGACCGAGCCGGCGGTACTGCCCGGCCAGTGAATCCAGCGCGCCGTTGAGCAAATCTACCGCCGCCAGCAGCGCCGTCTCTGCCGGCTCCAGATGATCGCGCTGATAGAGCGCCCCGCCTTTCAAAGCCCGGCCATAGCCCAGGCTCAAGCGCGCGCTCAATGCCAGCAGAGGCGCGTCCACAGCCTGCGGGGCGCGCTCGAACACGAATTGATACTCGCCGATGGCCTGATCCAACTCTGGGCTGTCGAGGCGTTGATCGGCCGGCAGCATGGCCACTCGTTGATAGTGGGCGTCGCCCAGGCCAAGATGCGCGCGCAGGTAAGCGGGGTCACGGCGCAATGCTTCCTCAAATGCGCGCTGGGCATCGTCGGGTTGCCTCAAGTACAGGTGCTGCCGGCCGATGAAGAGAAGCAGCACGGCTTTGCTGGGATCGTCGGGCCAGCGCGCCAGGTCCGCATCCGTGGTCAGCACGTCCAGCGCGCGATCCGGCAGCCTGTTCAGGTCGTACATCAGGCCCAGTGTGAACTTGGCCATCAGCTTCTGCCGCGCGATCAACTCGGCTTTCAAGCCCAGCCCTGCCCGTTGAATCGGCGCGCCCAGGCGGTGCGCGCCTACCAGATCATCGGCTACGTTGCGGATGGGCGCGATGTAGAACTCTGGCGTGAAGCTGCCGGCCGGCCCCTGCGCGCCGAAATTGCCGAACACCACGACATTCGCGCCCAGACTTTCGGCCAGCGCCTTTGCCTCGGTGATGTTCGACACGCGCCCGATGCTGGCTCGCTTGTCGAGGCCGGGGCCGCCGTGCCACGCCAGCGGGTTGAACAGATCCTTCAGCTCCGAGTAAGTGGAGAACTCGTCGCGCAGGGCGCGATACACCGCGTCGCTGAGATCCTGCCCGGCCGGCGAAGCCTGCGCGTCGAGCTGGCCGAACTCGGCCACCACCACGTTGAAGTAAGGCGCGAAGTCGCTGGTCGGCATGCGCGCCGG
Organism: Candidatus Roseilinea sp. NK_OTU-006; assembly: GCF_012931985.1. Classification (GTDB taxonomy): domain Bacteria; phylum Chloroflexota; class Anaerolineae; order J036; family Brachytrichaceae; genus JAAFGM01. The sequence continues at coordinate 24,104 of NZ_JAAFGM010000036.1, read as the reverse complement.
CACGAAGGCGATGTAGCTGGCCACCGCCGCCAGCGCGATGAACACGATCACGCCGATCAGCACCGGCGTAGCCGGCACCACCAGCGCGCCGATGCGAATCTTCAGAATGTTCTTGCCGACGGTGACATCCTGCGAGTTCTCGACGTTGGCGGCAATCACATCGCCGCCGCTGCGCGCGTCGCGGATCAATTGCGCGAGGCGCTTGAGCGGGTTCTTGTCGGGCGGTGGGGGAGTGGAGGGGGCGGGGGGCGGCGCAGCGGAGGCAGGCGGTTGGTCAGCCATTCATGCTCCAAAGCGCTGCCGCACCCACAGCAGGGCGGCAGCGCCGGCTTTGCTCATCACGCGCCCCACGGCCGGCAGGGCAAACAGGGCGCGCAATGCCCCGGCCGCCTGCGGCGCATTGTCCAGCAGCCAGCCGGCGGCTTCGATGATGGTTGCGCTGTCCGGCTTCACCCCTTCGTCGGCGCGGGTCAGCTCGCCTTGCAGCAGCTTGAGTTGCAGCCGGGCGATTTGCGCCTGCGGCCCGTCGCCGGCGATGCTATCGGCCAGCGCGGTCAGGCCCGCAGCGATCACCCACCTGCCGGTCGTCCGGCGTCGGCGCGCCGAGGTTGAGGGCGATGTTCTTGCCGGCCGCCACTGTGTTGAAGTTGCTGATGTTCGCCACGATCACGTCGCCACGCGCCGCCGGCAATTCGGCGAAGGCTGTCCCACCACGGCGCGGCGGGGGCAGCCGGCGTGTCCTGCGCTGGCATGTCCCAGGCCACATCGGGCCGGCGCTCCTTGCCGGAAGTATAGTCCACCGAAGAGACCTCTCCCCCGGCCCCCTCTCCTCGAAAGAGAGGGGGTTAGGGGTAAGGTCGCTCCTACTCCAGTTCCACCGAATAGCTCACTTTCCAGCCGTCGTTGGCGGTGCCCTCGTCGTAGCGGATTTGCAGATACGCGCCGGCCGTCCAGCAGAACGGCTGATCCCACCAGCGCGTCTCCCAGCTCTTCCAGCCGTCGGCGTCGCAGAAGCCCAGCCCGCCGGCCACCCAGCCCGTGCCCTCGAACTTGCGCACGGTCTGGCCGCTGAACGTCTGTTGCCAGTATTGCAGCGTGATATCGCCGCGAATGCTGACCAGGCAGATGAAACTGCCGAAGGCGTAGCCGCGCAACTTGCCGCCCCAGGCGTCGCCCTGGCCGTTGTCGATCGACCAGTACCAGCCGGCCACCTCGGCCCCCACCGTTACCTGCAACAGGCAGTTCACCCCGTACACGGGCACCTGGCCGTGCGCGCGCAGGTAGAAGCCGGTGAAGGTTTGATTGCCGCTGCCCGGTATCTCCGACAGCTTGCTCATCAAATCCTTGAAGTGCGTTTGCAGCACCGGGCTGTTCGGCTTGATGACGCCGACCAGCAGGCTGCCGCCCAGGCGAATCTTGCTGCCGCCGGGGTTGGTGTCGGCCACGCCCTCGAACTCGCCGCCGATGTAATTCACCTCGGCCCCCACGCCCACCACCACCGTCAACAGGTCGATGCGCGGGTTGGCTTTGGAGAGCAGCTCGTAGCCGGTGAAGCCGCCCTCGAACTGCGGCAGGATGGGGTTGATACGGAACGAGACATCCATGCGTTTGATGAAGTCTTCCACCATCGTGCTCTGGATGTTCTTGCCGATCAGGATGAAGTCGCCGTGCCGGTTGATCTCCAGGCTGATGCGTTCGGCCAGCAGGCGCGGGTGCTTGTCGCCGTCCGGCTGCCAGCGGAACAACAGGCTTAGCTGGAAACGCTCGAACTGCGCCGCCGGCCCGCTGCCCGTCATCTCCACCAGCCCGCGCAGCCGGCGGAAGAACAGGCCCCAGCTATTCATCTGCCCCATGCTGCCCCCGCCGAACTGTTCTGTGTCGGGCAGGCTGGTGGCCGGCGCGTCCTCGTAATCGTTCAGCACGGCCACCGTGTCGAGGTACGTGCGCGCGCCGTACAGGCTCCACACGTTGTTGAGTAACTGGGTGTAGCTGGTCACGTTCAGCAGCGCCAGCTTGCCGCCCCAGGCCGTCAGCGTGGGGGCGGAGGGCGGCGATCCCAAAGGCAGGGCGGTCTGCTCGGCCAGCGCGCGATACAGCGCAATGCCGGCTGCCTGTCCCAGATACACCCCCAGCCGGTCCGGCTCGATCACCACGCCGGTGTCGAGGTTCAGCACCTGCGCCTCGCCCGGCAGCGGCGGGATCACCCCATCCGGCACCAGCTTGTAATTCTCGAAGCCGGCGAACATGCCGCGCCCGCTGGCGGGATGCTGCGCGTACACCAGCCGGTCGTAGTCCCACACCAGCTTGACCACGTTCAGGTCTACCCACACCTTCTCGGCGCGCACCGTGTCGCTGAAGCCGACGTAGTTATCCCAACCCAGCACGAACAGGTTGGGGCGTGGCCGGCCGGCCGGCCCCTTCAGCGGCCCGAAGTACGGCGCGATCAATGCGCCCTTCAACTCCACGAAGCCGCGCTGGTTCCAGTTGTTCGTGGGCGGCGCGGTTGTGTTCGCCGCCGGCTCCCAGATTGGCCCTGCGCCACCCGGATAAAAGACGGGGAACACCCATGGATCCCAGCGCGCCGTGTTGTTCAACTGGAAGCCCTCGATCAGGAACGGAAAGCCGTCGAAGGTGAAGTCGGCCCGGTCGTACAGCAGGGTGGCCGAGTAGAAATCGCCGTTCGGGTAGAACGAGAGGTCCACGTTGACCGCTGCCGGCTGCGTCGCGCCCGGCGGGCTGACGTGCGGCAGGCTGATGGCCGTCTGCGCCCACAACATGGCGTCGTGATACGGGCCTTGCTGCGTCCAGCCGGAGGGTTGGGCGCGAAACTCGGCGCTGCGGAAGCGCGCGCCTAATTCCCAGTAGCGCAGCGTTTTGCCGGCCTGGCCGGGCGGAACCGTGCCGCCGTCGATGCAGCCGGTGTTCTGGTTGAACCACAGGTTGACCAGCCGCAATGTCACGCTGGGCGGGAACGGCAGGCGCAGATCGGCGGTGGCGTTGCGGTCGAACACGAAGTTATCCAGCCATTCCAGCTCCATGTTGTCGAGGCTGGCGTCGTAGCCGTGAATGGGCATCGGCACAGGCGCGAGGAGTTTGGCCTTCTGGCGCTGGCTCAGCCCGCCCCGGCGCGCGTAGGTGTTCACCGCCGCGTTGAAAGTGGCCGAGGGGCCGCTGCAATTGCTGTAGAAGAGCTGGGTATTGGCGAGCCGGCGGTTCAGCCCGGCCTCGATCTCAGCCGGCTGCGCCAGCCCTACATCGCGCGTATCGCCGGGTCGCGTGGCCCACATCTCCAGATGCGGCCGGCCGGCGCTGGTCAGGCGTCCCAGGTACAACTCCCAATCGCCGGCGAACAGGCGAAAGCCGTTCTGCAACCACGCCACATCCTCCCCGGTGTTCCACACGCCGTAGGCCGCCCCGCCGGGGTCGAGCGTCAGGCTGATGAAGTTGCCGTTCAACACGACCGGCGACGCTGTGGTGATGCCGGTGTGATAGCCGATTGTGGCGCTGCCGCCGCCCAGTTGGCCCGACACGATGCGCGTGCCGCTGATGCCTATCGCTCCGCCGGCGGCGCTGAGCTGGAACCCGAATGGGTAGCTGGCCGTCCACCCCAGCAGGCTGGTGGTGGTGAAGTACCCGCGTAGGCCGTCGGCTTCGACGCTCACACTCCCGCCGGTGTACCCCCCGCGCAGGTAGCCCTCGTTGCTGTCGGCCAGCGCGGATGCGCGCGGTGTGGGGATGCCGGTGTAGCGATCCAGATAACGCAGACAGCTCTCGGTGGCCGTGATGCCGTATTGATCCATCGTCAGCGTGCCCAGCGGCACGACCGAGGCCGGCAGCGTCTCCAGATTGAACGAGAAGAACGGCGCGGCGCAGTTCTGCATCGAGGGCGGCAGCGGCGAGGTCATGCTGAAGGACAGATCCCCGCGCAGTTGCACGCTGAGATACGGCCACCAGTCGCTCTCTGTGCCGCTGTTGCCGGCCAGCCGCAGCGTGTCTGGCAGCTCAATCCATACCTCGCCGGTGTTGGCATTCGGCTGGCTGAACCAGGGTTTGGCGCTGATCTGGCGCACTTGGTAGTTCAGACCACCCGGATACTGCACCGGCGTGGGTATGAGCATCACGTCGAGCTGGCCGGTGCAGACGTGGTTCTGCGCGTCGCCCACCGTCACAGGGTTGGCGACGCTGCCGAAATTGACCGGCCAGTAGATCACATTACCCGGCGGCGTCAGGCGCAGATACCCAAAGCCGATCAGGCCGGCTGGGTTGCTGACGGTCAGCGTGACCGAGACCACCTCGAACCCCTCGCCAAAGCGCAACGGCTCGCCGGGGCTGAATGAAACGGGGGAACAGGTGGCGACATTTTGGGTTTGGGATTTGGGATTTTGGATTTGGGATTGTCTGAGGAGTGACGATAGCGGACTGGCAATTGGCGATTGGCTATCGTCGTCTGTTGTCTGGACAAGCATCGGCGATTCGCCGTATGCGGCGCTGCGCGGGCGCGTGTAGCGGATCGGCTCGCCGGTGCGTGGGTTGAATTCAACTGCCACATACCAGTAGCGATCGTGCTGCGCGGCGGCGTCCTGATACACCGGCCCGCTCATCACAATCGGCGTAAGCTGGATGTAGTCGCTGTCGCGATGCACGCTGCGGAAGACCGCCCACGCGCGCGGGGGGGTATCCACCGAGTCCCAGTGCAGAGATGCGCCCTGGCCGGCCTGCCACGTCAGGCCCACCCAACCCACTTCGGTGATCGGGCGTTGCCCGTTGACCACTGCCTTGAACGTGCGCGGCGATGACGACGCCGTGACGCCGTTGAAGGGGAAGCCAGGCGACGTCAGCGCAGTGACGGTGTACACATACACAGTTTGCGGATCAATGGTGGTGTCGGTGTAAATGCGCGCGGCGGGATTGGAGACATCGAACACGTCCACGCCGCCGGCTGTGCCATCGGGCTGCAGAATGGCCTCGCGGCTGATGCGAAAGCCGGTGACCCCGCCGGCCTCGCTCGCATCCCACAGCAGCCGGGCGCTGTAGCCGTTCACGCCGCCCAGCGCCGTGTCGATGCTGGTGATGATCGGCGTTGGCGCAACGGGCGGGCGGATGGGGATCATCCACGGCACGCTGAACGGCGCAGGGTCGCTCAGGTTGCCGTGCGCGTCGGCGGCGCGCATTTCGCAACTGACGCTCTGCAAGGGCAGCGGCGGGCGGTACACGCTTTCCAGCTTGAAGTTGTTCACGCTGGTGATCTCGGCCATTGGCAACAACTCGCCGCCGGGGGCAAAGCGGCAGGCGATGCGGTAGCGTGTCGTGTCGGTGCTGGGCGATGTTGCGTTGATGCAGTAGCCGTCCTGCGGCCTGCCAAAGGCGTCGCACGAGTGCACGGTCACAGTAGGCGGGCCGGGTGGCGTCAAGTCATGGATCACGGCCTGGGCCGGCGCGCTGAAACCGCTGCGGTTGCCGTCCTGATCGAACGCCTGCACGCGATACCAGCGCACGCGCTCCAGCGTGGTGTCGGGGTCGTTCCACGCGCGCACCGAGGCGGTGCCGGTGAACACGGCGCGCCAGCACACGTTTTCGTCGGCGCAGCCGGCCTGCTGCGTGACCGAGATGCTGAACGAGCGATACACCACAAAGCCGCTCAGATCGGCAGTGGGCGTGATGTCCCACGACACCACCACAGTCGAAAGCGGGAGGGTGGCCGTGAGGGTGGCGGTGACGTTGCGCGGCGGCTCCGGCGGGTAAAAGTCGCGCGCGCGGGCGGTGAGCGGCGCGCTGAACTGGGCCGCGTCGGCCGGCCATTGCCGCACCTGCCCCAGCAAGTCGCGTGGCGCGACGCGATATACCCATTCCCCCACAGCCGGCGCGGCGTCGGCGTAGTAGTAACTCACCTTTTCGTAGGCCAACGTGGTCGTGGTCGGCGGCGTGTCGGAGAGCGGGATCGTGACGGTGAGCGGCTGCACCGGCTTGACGCCGTTGACCTGTGCCAGCGCGGTCGGCGCGGTGATCGGGGCGCGGTAGATGTCGTAGCCGGCGACCCACGCGCCGTTGATCGAGGCGGTACTGGTGGGCGGCGCGATGTTCCAGCGCAGGTAGGTTGTCTGGTGGAAGCGCCGGTTCTGTTGCGCCGTGCCCCAGTCGCCGTCTTTGGGGCGCACGTGCGCGCTGGTGTCGCCCAGATCCAGGGCGGTCAGATTGGTTGGCGCATCGAGCGGCGTCAATTGGCCGGCTCGCAGCGACACACTGCCCAGCGGGGTGATCTCGCTGCCCAGCGCCGCTTCCACGCGATAGGTGTACACCGTGCCGGGGGTAATGGCCGTGTCCAGATACCCCCAGCCGATCACCAACGCCACCGGGTAGTAGTCGTTGGCCAGTTGTTGCGCGCCCAGCTTGTTCGCCCGCAGCACCCCCAACAGCGAAGGGATATTGGTGATGCCCAGCGCGGCATAGTCGGAGATGATGCGCGTGTACAGGTTGGGATAGCGCGGCTCCGTCGTATTCAGGATGTTGATTGCCTGCGATGGATTGGTCACCGAGACGACGGTGGCCACCAACACTTCAGGCGCGCTGCCGGCGCGACGATACACGCGGAAGGCCGGCTCGCTGGCCGGCGACCAGAACCAGCGGATCAGCGTGCGGTCGGTCGCCGTGGCGTAGCCCAACCCATAGCGATTGATCAGCGGGTAGTGGTTCATCACGATCGGGAAGAACGCGCGCGGCGTCACCGGCCCGTTGCTGGCGGCAGTCGCCCGATGGTTGAGCGAAGGACTCGCCATCGCGCTGATCAGCATCGCCAGCGCGATGATCCCACGTGTGACAAGGTGTCCTGTGCTGCCGTTGTGTGTTTGCTTCGGTCGTTCCATATCACATTCCTCTTGTGCAATCATCCAGACGCATGGCCCGGCGCTGTCGGTTTTGACCGAACCACAAAGAAACGAAGCCCACAAAGAGACCCTGAATGCTTCCCCCCTGCGTGACCAGGGAATTGTTTCGGATAAAACAGATACAGAGTCTCATTTACAGGTTCTCATTCAGTCGGGTCGCCAGAAGCATCATCGTGGACGGAGTCCGCTGTGCCCTCGCTGTCTGTGAATGCCTCGACTGACTGATCGACACCCGGCGCATAGAGCGCGATGAATGCGCCGGCCTGCGCCAGCGTGCCAAAGTCCCGCGTGGCGCGGTCGGGTAAATGAATGATCTTGCCGCGCCATGCGGATCCACTGGCCTCGCGCCAGATGCGCACGATGAACGTCTCCAGTTGAACGGGTTGATGACGAAATGGCATGTCAGTGCTCGCCGGCGCGGATGGCATCCACCAGTAAGACGGCGAGTTGTTTCAGGCCGGTCTCGTTGGGCACACCGCCAATAGCGACCACCAGCGCCACTTTGTCCAGCCTGACCCACAGTTGACGCGCGTCGGCGCCGTTGTTGAAGTAGGCGGCATCCCCAATCCCGCTAACCGATTGATCCTGGTAGCGTGGTTGTCGGTCATACGTATCGGGTGCAGCGAGGGCGACGTAGGCAAATAGCGCGTTGCCTTGCGAATCCTGCCCGGCGTCGTATTGACAGCCGGCGCTGCCGGGCGCGTCGGGATATTCAAACCGGGCCGGCGCGCTGACCAGCTTGCGCCCCAACACGGCTTCCAACGCAGCCGGGGGGATTGCGGCGCATAGGTCGAGGCCGGCCAGCTCAGGGGGAAGCGTCAACGGCGCCAGCGTGACCGGCGCCAGCGTGACGGCACCAGCGTTGTTGGCGAGCCGCCCCCACATGCAGTCAGAAGCGTAAAGGTGGCTGCCAATGCCGCCATGCGCCCTCGCGGGATCCAATCCACCCAACCCATCCATACCTCCAGAAAGCCAACCCAAAACTCACAGCGTCAAAGCCCTGTCTCGACTTATCAGGTGGCAGGGTACAGGGGGGCGCTTACACAAACGCTTACACGTCGTCACCGCGCCGGATGCGTTCGTAGAGCGCGGTGGTTTCATGGGAGGGAGAGGCATCCAGTTCGGCGGCCAGGAGTTCGCGCAGGCGCTCGTATTTGCTCAGCGCGGCGGCTATCTCGCCCTGTCGGGCCAGGCAGCGCATCAACTCGCGCTGGGCCAGCTCGAGGTAGGGGTCAACCGTCAGCGCGCGCTGCCAGATGGCGATGGCTTCGGCATAGCGCGCTTCAAGCCCGTGCAGTTGTCCCAGATCGATCAGGGCGCGCAGATAAGACTGGCACAATTCTTCACGCCGCAAAATAGCCCACTCTCCGGCGTCCAGATCGGCCAGAAACTCGCCGTCCCACAGTGCAATTGCCGCTTGCAGCAGCTCGCCCATCTCGGCGCGGCGCTCGGCGCTTGCCGTGGTGACCGACCCCAGCGCCGCAGCGCGTCGCAGGCCGGCCTCGAACTCAGCCACGTCGTACCACAGGTCTGGCCCCGGCCTGATACTGTACTGTCCGCGCTCGAACTGTACCGCGTCGGGGTCGCCCAGCACTTTGCGGATGAAGTGCAGGCTGCGGTGCAAATAGTTGCGCAGTTGGGCCGACGACGCCTCCGGCCACAGGTCGAGGCCGATCTGTGCCTTGCTCGTCGGCGGCCGGTCGAGCAGGTAAAAGCACAACTCGCGCGCTTTGTGATAGACCCAGGCCGACGCTTTGACCGGCTGGCCGGCCACCAGCACCTCTGCCCGACCCAGCGCGCGAACGCGGATGCGCGGTTCGCCGGTTGTGGAGACGATCGGCTGGGCGTTCCTTTGCGACGTGACGGCGGGTGTTGCCAGAATTTGCCGGGCAGCCGCTTCCAGCGTGAGGGGAGTCGCTGGGGCAATGGCTTTGCTGCACGCTGCTTCGATGATCTCGCGCCAGGGCGGCATTCGAGGCAGCTTCAGTCGGGCGCGCTCCGTCGTCGCCGTCGCCAGCCACTGCCCGGCCTGATCCGGCGCGGACGCTGCCAGCGCCAGGCCGGCAGCCTCCACTGCTTCGATCAAACTGCGGCGGAAGGTGGCTCTGCGCTGTTCCAGCAGGTCGAGCAGCGGCGCAATCACTTCGCGCGCCTGACTCAGAGCGAGGGTGGTTGCGTCGCGCGCGGCGCTGAGCAGTGCCAGCCGGCTTTGCGCTTCGACCATGCCGCGCAGGTAGCCGACCTTTTGGTGCGCCTCCAACGCCGCCGAGTACGCCTCCTGCGCCGGCCTCATCTCGCCGCGCTGCATGCGCACATCACCCACGTCCCGCTGGGCGTCGCCCACGTTGGTTGGCGAGTCGAGCGTAAGAAAGGCATCCAGAGCTGCCTGCGCCAACGATGCGGCTTCATCCAGATGGCCTTGCAGCCGGGCAATCACGCCCAACATGCGGCGCGCGCCGGCCAGCGAATGTTGATCGCCGGCGGCCTGCGCCAGCGCCAGGCCGCGCCGGGCATGACTGGCCGCTCTCAGGATGTCGCCGCGCGCTGCCTCGACCTCGGCCAGATTTTCATGGGCGGGGATAAAGTCCGCGCCGGCCTGGGCTGCCGAGTCTAACGCGGCGGTGAAACAGGCGGCCGCTTCGTCGTAATCGCCGCACTCGAAATGCACCAGCCCCAGATTGTTGAGCGAGACGGCCACGGCCCAACTATTTCCCAGCGCGCGGCGCAGGTCGATTGCCTCGCGATAATGGGCGATGGCCTGCATGAAGTCGTGCCCGTCGTGGGCGGCCAGGCCCAGCAAATCGAGGGCGCGCGCCTCGTCTTCCCGCACGCCGGCCTCGCGCGCCAGACGCAGGCTTTCGGCGCCGCGCCTGGCAGCGGTGAGATTATCGCCCTGCCGGCAGGCCAGCCGCCCGGAGGTGAAGGCAACCCGCGCGCGGATGGCCGGCGACACGAGAGACGTGTCGGCAGGGACGTTGAGCAGTTCTTCGCACCAGGAGCGCCCTTCGCGCAACGGGCCACGGTTGAACCAGAAACGAAACAGGGCTGCTGCCAGTCGCATCCCCATTTCGATCTGCCGAGAGGTGATGGCCCAGCGCAGCGCCGCGCGCAGTGTGTCGTACTCGGCCTCGATGCGCGCGATGGCCAGGCCGGCCTCTTGCGTGATGAGCTGGGACGCCAGGCCCTCGGCCAGTGAGACGGCCCAACGCAACTGGCGATCTCGCGTTGCCGGCCCTTCTCCCGCCGCTTCCACCAATTCGCGGGCGTAGATGCGCACCGGCTCCAACATGCGGTAACGCGCTGTGCCACGCGCGGGAATTTCGCCGACGACAAGCAGGGACTTGTTCACCAGGCTGGACAACATATCCAGTGTCTTCACCCACTCACTTTCCGGCGTGCCTTCGACGCCGGCAACCGTCTCCAGCGCGAACGAAGCGGGAAAGACCGACAGACTGCGAAAGAATTGTTGCTCCTCGGCGCTCAACAGCCGATAGCCCCATTCCAGCGTGGCGCGCAGCGCGTGGTGGCGGGCTGCGCTGCCGGCGGATCGCTGCGCGCCGGTGAGGAGGGTCAGGCTGCCGGCCAGGTGAGACAGTATTTGTTCCAGGCTGAGCATCCCGGCGCGCCCAGCCGCGAGTTCGATCGCCAGCGGCAGGCCATCCAGCCGGCGACAGATGGCTGCAATCAACGGCGCGGTGCGCTCGTTCAGCTCGAAGCGTGGCGCGCTGGCTTTGGCGCGCGACACAAAGAGCGCGATGGCCGGCTGTTCGGCTTGTTGATCCGGCGGCGCGTCGAGCGCAGGAACGGGCAGTGGCCCCAGCGGCCAGACCTGCTCGCCCGGCGCGCCCAATGGTTGCAGGCTGGTGGCCAGCGCACGCAAGCCGGGGCAATCGGTCATCAGCGCATGAATCAGGTCGGCCGCCGCCGCCGCAACGTGTTCGCAATTGTCGAGCACCAGCAAGGCCGGCGCTGCGCCGATGACCCGCCGGGCGGCCTCGACCGGCGCCAGCGTGTCCGATAGCCCCAGCGCAGCGGCCACGGCGTATGACACGAGCGCGGGATCGGTCAGCGGGCCGAGGTCGCACCACCACACGCGGCCTGTGAACGAGGCGGATAGCTCGCGCGCGAGGTGCAACGCCAGCGTGGTCTTGCCGCTGCCGCCCAGGCCGGTCAGCGTGACCAATCCCGGCCGGCTCAACACGCCGGCGAGCGCGCGCAGTTCGGCCTGCCGGCCAAAGAGCGGGCCGGCAGGCGCCGGCAACGCCGGCCTGGTGTCGCGCTCATCCTGGGTGGATGTGGAAACAGTCATGCCCCGTCTCGATAACACACACTGGCACAGGCCGGATTGTAAGGCCGGCTGATGTCATGTTGCGCCGCCGGCCGCCTGCCGCCGTCACGGTGATACCCAGCGCATGGCAACGATGCTCATCTCGCGCCGGCTGACGGCTGAGGCGAGTCGCATGAGCCAGGTCGCCATTCGGTGCATGCGCGCCAGCGCAGGGGGCAACTCGGTGTCACGGATGGGCTGAAAGCCAGTCCGCGCGTAGTACGACTGCAACTTGCTTGCGCAGAACAGTATAGATGGGGCCTTGCTGGCCGGCCAGCAAGGCGCGCACGATCCGGCTGCCGATGCCCTGTCTGCGATAGGCCGGCCTCACCACCAGCGACGCCAGTTCAAGACTGCCGTCGCGATGCGGGCGCAACTGACCGAAGCCGGCCAGTTGTCCTTCGACCTCTGCCACCACGAAGTTGCGCCAGTTCAGATTCAAGGGGTTGAGGCCGCTTCGCCAGACCCAGGCCCAAATGGCGCGCTGGTCGTTGACTGTGGCAGGTCGGATGCGTGGTTGCATGGGGCGCATGATACGCCGATGCGCCGGCTGCCATTGCGCGCGCTGTGGCGAGCCGTTACAATCATCGGCCATTGCCGCAGGGCAGGCCGATGCGCCCCCTGCTCGATATGGAGGCGACCTTGGCACAGGATAGAGCATACGGCTTCAACACCCGCGCCTTGCATGCGGGATAACGGCCCGACCCGGCCACCGGCGCGCGGGCTATGCCGATCTACCAGACGACCAGCTACGTCTTCGAAGACACCGACCACGCTGCCACCCTGTTCGCGTTGCAGCGCTTCGGCAACATCTACACGCGCATCATGAACCCCACCACTGCCGCGTTCGAGGAGCGCATGGCCTCGCTCGAAGGCGGTGTGGGCGCGCTGGCGACGGCCAGCGGTCAGGCCGCGCAGTTCATCGCCATCTTTACGCTGATGGGCGAAGGCGATGAGATCGTCGCCAGCAACACGCTGTATGGCGGCACGTATACGCAGTTCGACATCAGCTTTCGCAAACTGGGCATTCAGGCCACCTTCGTAGACAGCAGCGACCCCGACAACTTTCGCCGCGCCATCACGCCACGCACGCGCGCGCTGTATGCCGAGACGATCGGCAATCCGCGCATCGATGTGCTGGACATTGAGGCGGTCGCTGCTATTGCCCACGAACACGGCCTGCCGCTGATCGTGGACAACACGTTCGCCACGCCGTATTTGTGCCGGCCCTGCTACCCAACCCTGACGAAGCCGGCCGAAGCGCGGCCGGGCGAGATCGAGGTGGTGGATATCTTTCGCAACTCGGCGGATGTGCCGCCGATTGTGGAAGAGGCCATCGCCGTCGGCGCGAAAGTCGTATGGATGCAACTGGGCGTGGTCAACGAGGCGGCGGCGCGGCGGGCGGTAGAAGCCGGGCTGGATGTGGTGATGGATCGCTGTATGAAGATCGAGCACGCGCGCTTCTTCGGCGGGCTGAACCTGATCGGCCTGAACACCGGCGTGGTGAGCGCCAAACGGCTGCGCCGGTGAGGGGGACAAAAAGGATATTTGGCATTTGCTTTAGACTCTATCTATAAGGCATCGGACTTCTTCCGGAAATCCGACGTCTTAAATCTGCTGGGATAGGTTCTGAGTCGCCTCATTCCTCCCGTTCGGCAAAGTCTGCCAGCGATACTGCCACGGCGGGGAACTCTCTGAGGATTTGCTTGTCTACCGTGACCAGTGGAATCCTCAGCTCCTGCGCCACTGCGACGAATTCACATTCATAGGCTGAACAGTTGCTCTCGGCCACAAGCCGTAACACCTGATCCGAGTCCGCTTCATACTCCTGTGCTTCCATGAGTTCAAGCGCGCTCGCCATGATCTGCCTGCATTCTTCCACTGTCAGCCATCGCTTGCGGATGTAGTGGGCAAGGACGTTGCGGAATTCGCTGCGCCAGAGAAGGGGCGCAACCCACTCGTTGTCTTTGCGCCAGGCCTGCTCGGCCAGCGCAGAGTGGCTGCTTTCCAGAAACAAATAACCGATCAGGTTTGTGTCAACCACAATCATGGCCGGCCTGTCGTTTTGGCGGCTTGAAATTCGACGTCTGTGATGCGATGCCGTCTGGTCTTCTGGCGCAACAGGCGCGCGCGCAGGAGCAGGGCTTCGGCATCCACTCTGCGTCCGCGAACCCCGCGCTCAATGTGGATGATGATTTCGCTGTTGATGCTGCGCCGATTGGCGGCAGCAGATCGCTTGAGCAGTTCGTAAACGTCTGTCGGGATGTTCTTGACGGTAATCGTTGGCATGAACAGCCTCCTCTCGCTGATTCCAATCTGGAACCATTTTGACACAGTGGGTTTGCCGTGTCAATCTGAAATCTTCTGCTGGGTGTAGCGCAGAAATGTGGGCGACTTTTTCTGCAACGGGAGCAACATAGGGGACATGAAACCATCAACCGTATCCAGCCACGCGCAGCAGCGCGAACAGTTCCTGCCCCTGGCCGCCCAGGCCTATGAAGCATTCGAGACATGGTATGACCAGCATCCGGACGCTGCGTTCGCTGAGATCGAAGCCCTGCGACAGGCGCTGATGGGCCGTGGATTGGAGATTCTCATCACCCAGCCGCGCGGAGCGGATGCGTTATGCAGAGTTTCGTGCGCAAGGGCTGCCGATTGGCAGCGGCGTAGTGGAGAGCGGCTGCAAGACGGTGATACAGCGACGTTTGTGTCGGGGCTGGGAACGGCGGCATGCTGCGGCCATGCTCGCCGCCTTGTGTGAACTGCACAACAATCGCCTAGGCGCCGCAATCGGTCAGCGCCGCCGGCGGTGACTGTCACAAATCTGCGCACACCCTCGACTGCCTCACCTCATCACCTCATCTAAAATCTTGTTGAAAGCACTATCCCTGCCTTACCTGAGAATCCTACCGAAACAAAGAGAACGGTGATATCGAGTCTCGACGGCTGCGACAGACCCAGCCGCCGAAGCAGCAACCATTATGGTTATACCTCGCGCGGCTGGGTCAATTTGTAACAGGCCGCTTCAGGAGGGGTGACGCCAGTCATAGGCCTGCTGGGCCACCTCTCTCAATTTGGCGTAAAACTTGTTGTTCTGCGGCACATTCCAGGCCGTCATCAGGAACATCATCTGGTTGATGACCGTGTCGAACTCGATCAGCGTGTTGTTTGCGCCCTGGCCGGCCAGGGTGACGATTCTGTCATATTCGGTCTGGGTCAGTTCGCCTTTCTTCTTAAAAGCCTCCGCATACGAGGTGAGCGTGTTCTTGCCGCTGGCATTCACAGGGTAATCGGTCTTTTCCTGCAGCACGCGATATTGACCGGGCGACCACTGCTTGCGCGTCTCTTCGAGCGCGCGCTTCAGGGCGCGGCATTGCTCGGTGCGCGTCCTGCTGAGGTCGAGGACTTCTTGATCCGTCGCGGTTCTCTTGAACGCGAGGTGGATGGCTGTATTGCTGAAGGTTTCCTGCACCGCGATGTGGGTCATCTCGTGCACCAGCGAGCTGAGGCGTTCGGGGCTTCCCTCGGCCTGGGCCATTTGCATGTCGAGGCGGTACTTCTCGGTGATGCCGCGGTCGCGCTCCTTCTGGCCGGCCAATACTGCGCCCGACGCCGTGCCCTGCGTCTCCTGAAAGTAAATCTTATCTTTGTTGGCCAGCACCTCGTTGAGAATGTTGCGCAACAACGGGTGCGTGGCCGTGTCGGCGGCAATGTTTTCAACCCGGCTGAGATCCTCTGCGATGAGTTCGCGCATCACCTGAGCGCGTGTGCCCAGCTCGTTGAGCGCGCGCTGAGCCTTGCTAAATATCTGCATGAAATCAGGGCCGTTGCCCTGCACAGGATGGCCGGCCCGCACAGCCTCCAGATAAGCATCCTGAGACTGGAACAGTTTCTTGATCGCCGCTTTCAGGGCCGTCTTCGCGTTGATGTCGGGAATGGCTTCGGCCAGAGGCCCAATGAAACCCAGTTCGGTCTGCACGCTGGTGATCAACTTGTTAACGCCCGACTTTCTTTTGCCGGCATAGGCGCGCGCCGCCTGGTCAATTTGGTCGAGTTTGGCTTTGCGATTGGGAATGTCCGCCTCTGCCCAGCCAAACTTGCTGTAGTCATCGAGCAACCGGTCGAGCGTGGTGAAATCGGTTTTGCTGCGACTGCCCAGCAAGCCTGAGGTCTGTTTCTTGAAATCGGCGGGACTCATCAGACGTCGCAAGCGCGGGGCAGCTTGTTGCTGCGTCACATGGGTCAGTTCATGGGCGAGCAGGCGCTGCCCCTCGGAGGATTGGGGGGCGTACTTGCCTGCGCTCACATAGATATCGGCGCCATGCGTGAAGGCCTGCGCGCCGAGTTGTCGGTTGAGCGCATCGGCCTGGGCGTCGGTGTGCACGCGCACCGCGCTGAAATCGGCGCCGAGATGCGTCTCCATCCGGGTGCGCGTGTCGGCGGGCAGCGGCGCGCCGGCGCCTTTGCTGGCGGCTAACTGGCGCTCGATGTCGTCGCCGGCCTCGCCACCCTCTGGCCCGACCGCCGGCGCTTGGGGCAACGCCTGGATGTGCTGCGCCGGCCGATCTGCGGCAGATGTGGAAGCGCCGAACTGGGCGGCCACACGCTCAGCTTCGCGCTCATAGGGATCATCGGCCGGCCCCACGATCAATTTGGCCTGGATCAGGCGATTAACGGCGCGATTGCCCACGGTGCGCTGTAACTGCAACAGGCCGGCCGGGGTTACCGCTCGCGCGCGTGCATGGTGCCCGCGTGCATGTTGCGCGCGGGCGGGCCACGGGGTCTGCCGGTCACGCTGCGCCGGCTCTAGCTTGCGGGAGGCCTGCGGGGCGGCTGCGGTTTCTAAGCGCGTTGTCTTTCTTGAACTGGCCATGCTTTTCTCCTCTACACACGACACATCGGATTTGCCAACACCTGCGCATCGTCACGCGATCAGATCGCTATTATCGACCAGCCGGCCCATCTTTTGCAACTCGCGCCGTGCGCTGTGCAACAGATGCCGCATCGTCACCTGGCCGCCATCGCCGGCAGCCAGAAACGCTGCACCGACAATGATGTTGCGAATGTTGCCGCCGGGTGTAGCGCAGATTTGTGACAGTCACCGCCGGCGGCGCTGACCGATTGCGGCGCCTAGGCGATTGTTGTGCAGTTCACACAAGGCGGCGAGCATGGCCGCAGCATGCCGCCGTTCCCAGCCCCGACACAAACGTCGCTGTATCACCGTCTTGCAGCCGCTCTCCACCACGCCGCTTCCAATCGGCAGCCCTGCGTACGGAACTCTGCATAACGCATCCGCTCCGCGCGGCTGGGTGATGTCTGCGCGGTGCGGCGTTGATTGATCAGAATCTCCAATCCACGGCCCATCAGCGCCTGTCGCAGGGCTTCGATCTCAGCGAACGCAGCGTCCGGATGCTGGTCATACCATGTCTCGAATGCTTCATAGGCCTGGGCGGCCAGGGCCAGGAACTGTTCGCGCCGCTGCGCGTGGCTGGATACGGTTGATGGTTTCATGTCCCCTATGTTGCTCCCGTTGCAGAAAAAGTCGCCCACATTTCTGCGCTACACCCCGCCACGTGCATGTGGATTGACTTTTGGAAGAGGGGTATTTATAATGCGCTCACCCAATTTTAACTCATATCGGAGGTTCTATATGAAGAAAAACATTGAGCCGCTGAAAATAGTGCGGCCGCTAAGCATGATCTTAGTGAAAATAGAGGAAAAGCTGAAGAGTAATCCCGATATTTCTCTTCGGCACTTTGTCGAAGAACTTGGTTTCAATCCTATAAACCTGCTGCACAGTCAAGGATTTTCGGCGTTGATTTACTTAGCATCGCTTGTCCCTTTGTCTTTAGATGAAAGAACTGGGGATGATGATTGGGACAAGCTCGTAAGGCTGAAAAATGGTTTGTGTTACGGGACATACGAAATTCGGGGTAATAACCTGGTTGTACGCGATTTTGAGGGCGAGATCCAGATTACCCCAAAAGAAGCGGTTGAGCTTGCGAACAAACTCGCGAATCTGTAGGGGTATAGTGCGACGTGACCAGTGGGGGCTGATTAGCCGGTGCGGGGGGTGCCGGGAGCGGGTGACGCCCGGTGATTGGTGGTTATTCCGGGGTTGCCTGTGCCGCTCAACCTGCCGCTCAGCCGACGACCTGCTCCGCATGCGGCTGAACGGCAGATCGTTAGCCCGCCCATCCAAGGCGTCGGTTGGTAAAGTGATGTCTGCGACAGACCGATCCGCCTGTCTGGGATGCACAGGCGGATCAGTCAAGGCCGATAGATGCGCAGGTAGGTTGTGCGGTACAACGCCTGGTCGGAGTTGGGCAGCCAACTGGACTCGTCCGGCGCCGCCAGGCCGCCGCTCACGCGCACCCAGACCCAGCCGTTCGCCGTGTCGTGCCAGAAGACATCCGATGTGGCGGAGACAACGCTGCTGAAGCTGGATACTGCAGAGAGATTGCGGCGATAGGGCGATCCGGGCGCTGTGCTGTTGTAATTGTGCTCAGTGGAGAGGTAAACCTGCAGCGGCCCGCTGCTGGCGAAACGCACGCCCAACACGAGGTGATCTGTTGTGGTGAGCATATTCTCCAGCGACAGTGCGACGTCGTTCAATGGCAGCACTGTGGAGACGCCGTCGGTGAAGTCTAGTCGGTAACGCCCACCTTTGACCGCTGCGAAATGGCGCATCCAAGGCATGATGCCGAAAGTGTTTGTGCCGCTCCCGCTGCCTTCATTCACGATCCACTCTCCGACGACGGTGTTGCTTATGTTCAGGCGCTGGGCGCGAATGGGATGTCGGGGCTGATAGCGGTTGCTGCCGTCTATGACAAACATGCCGACGCCGTAGTAAGGGCCGACGCAGCTTTGTCCATTCTGGCCGGCCGGCATCACCGGCGTGCATGTAAGCCCATGGGTCAAGAAAGGTACGTCGTAGACCCAGTAACGCCCGGCCGGCCCCCAGTATCCGTGTGGATCCCACAGCGCGCCGGCCAGCGCAGCGTTGCCCACGGGTGTGTTGATGTTTGGAGACCGCACACGCAGCCCCGGACTCGCGTTGATCAGCGTATTGGTGGGGTTACGAATAAGCCCTTTGTCCACTGCATTCGTATAGTAGTCATCCGTGGCGAAAACCCCGCTTGCTTTTGTGGGTTGGGTTGGGGCAAGTGCAAAATTGACAAACACGTTGTTAAAGATGTCGAACGTGCTGTGGTAGCTGGCCACTGCGGTCTGGGGATCGCTCGATGGGATCGGCGACAAGTTGTTTAGGCTTTGCCCCACAATCAGAGAATCTTTGATGTCCCCGTCATCACCGGCGCCGGCGAAGAACTTGCCCGCGTTATCGGACGAGACAAATCGGATGTAATCGGGCCATGAGACGCGATTCCATAGCCCGTTGTCGTTGTTCTTGTAGACCTGAATGTCGCTGAGCGTGAAGCGAACGCGGTTGGTGTATTGATCTACCTGTTCGTCTACGGTGGGGATGTATTTCCTCTCTTGCGTCTGCCCCGCGTCGTTGAAAGGCGCAAAGTCCAGGTTGACCCCCGGGCGCATATTCGAATGCGCTGTATTGTTGGCAAACTCACTCAGTCGGACATTTGACGGGCGAATCGGCACACTCTTGTGGCTGCCGAGCGGCTGTGCTGGGAAGGCAAGCCAAAATCCGTTGCCCTCGGCGTCGGCGGCTACATTGCCTCGTACGATGTTGTCCGGGTTGGTCAGCCAGAACCCCGACGGCCCGCGCCGGAAGCGCACAATGTCGCTGTCGATCACCGGCGAGATCGGCTGGTGTACCCGCAACACCAAATTGTCTTCGATAATGTTGCGTCGCTCAACAGCATCTTCGACAAATACGGCATGCCCGGCAATGTCATAGCAGATGTTGTTTTTTACCCACAGGCCGTTTGTTCCATGGATGACGATGCACCGATGGGCAGAATTCCAAATCGAGGAATTTTTGACGTACTGGCCGCTGACATCTGTGATCCATGCGCCCGCGCTGCTGTACGATAGCTGATGGTAGTGAATCGGGTATCGTCCGAGTCGCCCTCCTTGCCCAACGCGCGTCAGTTCTGCGCCATCGATCCGCGCCGTGCCGCCGTTTGCGATCATCACCTGTGCGCCGAATTGGTGGTTCTGCCACAACAAGTCATTTGCGCCCTGAATGATGATGTTGCGTGAGAGATTGCCCACCTCGGCTCGCTGATCAATCGCCAAAGGTGTCACGCTGAAGGTGGGCGTCAACACCAGGCCGGTTGTGGAGACATATTGCACGACGCCCCAGCGGAAACGTTGCAGCGGCGCGCTCAAAGTGATCTGTGTGCCGCTGACGCTGCTTGTCGTGTGAAGCTCGGTCTGTGCCACACCGTAATAGTCTGTCGGCGCGATCACTACGCGCTGACCCGGCTGCCAATTCACGCTGTGCAGCAGGCTGAGCGCCTGAGTCCCGCTCATGGCGTGGGCGTTTAACTTGGTCCAGGCAGGAGTCGGTGAAGCGCCGTGCATCTCTAGCGTCCCGCCGTTCACTAAAATCCCGCGCGTTCCCATTCCCAGCACGTTGCGGTTCATGTCACCGTCTGTGAGGGTGATGGTGGCGCGATGCTGAAAAGGCGCGCCTGCCGAGCCGACGCGCAGCAAGCCGGTCGAATTGATCAGAATCCAGCCCGTTGTCAGGTCAAGATCCTGTTGCTTGAAGGCCAGCTCTCCATCGATGGTCAAGCTGTGCAAAGGGGGTGGGTTGATGTCTAGCAACACGCGCTTGTTGGCCGGAATGTGAACGGCGTCGCCGGCCTGAGGCAGCGTCCCGCCCCAGGTGGACGGTTGTGACCAGAGCAGATAGCTCTCGCCCGCAACGATCATGGGTATGAAAGCACGCTGTGTCAATGTCAATGCATGGGCCGGCTCGATGAACGCGGCACAATCACCCCCCTGACATTGTGCTGCCCCCGTTGCTTCGATCCAACGCGCCTCTATCGTGTAAGCTGCGCGTACAAACGTGGTCAGTTCATCTGGGCTGGTGGGCCACACTTGCTGCAAGTGTGCCAGAAAATCCGGGCGCCTTGCCGCGCGCCGGTGGGTATGCGCCTGTATCTGGACGATGGCCTGGTCGAAGAGCGCTGCGCCCCGTCCACCGCCGAATCTGCCGGCAGCATCAGCGTCACCGTTTGGGCGTCGCTGTGCAGGGCCGGCGCAGCATCGTCCAGAGTGCAGCGAATGCGGGCGAGGGTGGTGCATTGAACTCGCCATCTGCTCATCCTGCGTCCTACGCTTTTGGCGCATTGGACGGACGAGGCGTATGCGACCGTGTGTGTCACGCGCTTGTTGCGCATGGGGATTATAACGAGAACGGTCAGAAAAGGCCTGTCGCTTGTTCAGTTTCAGTGCCGCTGCGCCGAACGGGCGGGATGATGTCACGGAGGTGAGCGTTGCGCTGCCGAAGCTGCGGCGCCATACGTCGTGGCGCGGCGCTTCAGCGTGGGCAGATGCGGCGCACCGTTGCCCGGCCCGACGCCATGGGCGAGGCAAATCTCGCGCCAGGCCGTTGGGGTGGCGGGGTCAGTCGTCGAGGGGGCTTTTTACGGCGAACCCGCCGCGCTGCAGGACGTGGGTGTAAATCATGGTGGTTTTGACGTCTTTGTGGCCGAGCAGTTCCTGCACGGTGCGGATGTCGTAGCCGGCCTGGAGGAGGTGGGTGGCGAAAGAATGGCGGAAGGTGTGAGGGGAGACGGGTTTTTGGATGCCTGCTTTTTGGGCGGCGGTGCGGATGGCTTTTTGGAGGAGGGAGGGGTCGAGGTGGTGGCGCATGATCTTGCCGGTTTGCGGGTCTTTGGAGAGGCCGCTGGCGGGGAAGAGGTATTGCCAGATGAGTTCGCGGGAGGCGTTGGGGTATTTGCGGGCGAGGGCGTAGGGGAGGTAGACCTCGCCGAATCCGTCGCCGAGGTCGGTTTGGTGGATGCGCTGGACGGTTTGGATTTGACCCTGGAGGTGGGGGATGAGGGAGTCGGGGAGGATGGTGACGCGGTCGTCTTCGCCTTTGCCGTCGCGGACGATGATTTGCCGGTTGCCGAAGTCTATGTCTTTGACGCGCAGGCGGAGGCATTCCATCAGGCGCAGTCCGCTTCCGTAGAGGATTTTTGCCATGAGTTGGGTGACGCCGCTCATCTGGCTGATGACGGCAAGGGCTTCGGCGTGGGTGAGGACAGTGGGCAGGGTTTTGGATTTTTCGGCGCGGATGATGTCAGCGGGGACGTCCATTTCCATCTGGAGGACGTGGCGGTAGAGGAAGAGGATGGCGGAGAGGGCTTGATTTTGGGTGGAGGCGGAGACGTTTTTTTCGACGGCGAGGTGGGTGATGAAGGCCTGGATTTCGGGGGCGCCCATGTCTTTGGGGTGGCGTTTGTGGTGAAAGAGGATGAAGCGTTTTATCCAGTCTTTGTAGGTTTGTTCGGTGCGGTAGGAGTAGTGTTTGGTGCGGATGGCGTCGGATACCTGGTCGAGGAGTTTGCGTGGGGGTTTTTGTTCCATAGTGTATTGACTTTTGGGCGGGGGGTGTATATAGTGCACTCATCGGATTTTAACTCATTCTGTCTAAAATCCCAAACGACTTGGGGAATTAGGCGGAGGGAGTACTCTAAAAGAGATTAGACGGAAGTCCGCATAACCGCTAGTTAGGACGTTAGACAAGGAAGGATCTACATGACTCATAGTGGACAGCCTTTAGCAGAGGTCTTCGGTTATCTGATAACTGATCAAACTGACATTGCGAAACGATACCGTTCTCTCCGTCTCTGCCCCTTCAACAACAAAGTGCCGAACTGCACAAAGGACAAGGCGAAGAATCCCCTCGGTGTGTGTAGTATCTATCACGAGAATGAGCCCGTCATTACCTGTCCCATCCGATTTCGTCAGGACTGGATCATTGCTGACCATGCCGCAGCTTTCTTTTTTGAGGAAGGAACACGGTGGACTTCTCTGACTGAAGTGCGTTTAAACGATGCTAATGGCAAGTCTGCTGGAAACATCGACGTGGTTCTCGTTGCCTATGACGATAGTGGCAAGGTTATTGATTTTGGCGCCCTTGAGATTCAGGCCGTCTACATTTCCGGCAACGTCCGCGAACCGTTCGAGTATTACATGGGCGACCCGCAAAGCAGGTCTTCTATGGATTGGTCCAAAGAACCGAACTACCCTCGTCCTGATTACCTTTCATCTTCTCGAAAGAGACTCGTCCCGCAACTTGTTTACAAGGGTGGAATCTTGCATAGTTGGAAAAAGAAAATCGCTGTGGCATTGAATAAGAGCTTCTTTGCTACTCTACCCATCCTGAAACAGGTCCCAAAGGATGAGGCCGATATTGCATGGCTCACCTATGATCTGAAACTATATGCGGAAGAGGGTCATGGGTCTGGGCGATACTATCTAACGAAGGTAGATGAAGTTTTTACTGAGTTTGAGCCTGCTTTGCTTTCTATTACCACACCATTGCCCGGGAGGATGGAAGATTTCATCAGGTTGCTTCAGGAAAAACTCGATGAGCAACTGGAAACTCCCCCAACGAACCAAACTATCGAGAGGCCGTTTTGACAATGGCGACACAGAGACAGCTCTCGTTGTTTTCTGAATTTTCCGAGGAAATAGCTTTACCATGCCCGGTGAATGTCGCGTCTGTCCCGCAGCGAAGTCCTTTCCGCTACCCCGGTGGAAAGACGTGGTTTGTGCCAACATTCCGACGCTGGATAGCCAGCCTGAAGAGCAGGCCGCGTATTCTGGTTGAACCGTTCGCTGGCGGCGGGATCATTAGCCTTACCGCTCTCTTTGAGAATTTGGTTGAAAGAGTGGTCATGGTTGAATTAGATGACGAAGTTGCAGCGGTCTGGGAAACCGTCGTGAACGGTGATGCGGAGTGGCTGGCTAATCGAATCTTGACGTTCCCAATGACGAGAGAAGCTGTTGAAGAGGAGCTCCAAAAACCTTCGACAACGAAGAGAGAGAAGGCATTTCAAACAATTCTGAAGAACCGAACGTTGCATGGAGGAATACTCGCTGAGGGCTCTCGCTTCATAAGGCATGGGGAGAATGGAAAAGGAATTGGCTCTCGCTGGTATCCGAAGACGCTTGCCCAGAGGCTCATCAATCTCAATCATATTGTGGGTAGGATCGATTTCCGGTGCGATGATGGATTGAAAGTGATGATGGAATTTGCTAGCCGCGAGGATGCAATCTATTTCATTGATCCTCCCTATACTGCCGGTGGAAAGAAGGCGGGCAAGCGGCTCTATAAACATCATCAGATTGATCATGAATATCTCTTTACGATATGTGAGTCACTCGTGGGCGATTTTCTGATGACATACGATGAGGCAGAAGAAGTGAAAGAAATGGCGCGCAGGCATGGGTTTCAGATGCGTTTGATCCCGATGAAAAATACTCATCACGCTACAATGAGGGAATTAGTCATCGGGAGAGACTTATCATGGTTAGACGAGCTACCCGCCATCCGCGAATCTGGGGTCAGATATAGTGTAAAGAAAGCCAAGAAACAAACGTCCTAACCACTCGCTCCAGCCGACTGCTCCCTCGGCGGCTTCGCCGCCTTCGGTCGCAGCGGCTGAGCTCGATGCCGTTAGGCGTTTTCTTCTCAGGCATTCAAAGGGCGTTGAGTTGCGCCGTGTGAGCCGTGCAGGTTGAAAGGCAAAGCCCATTCTTGCAAGTTGAGTTTCGGGTCGATCAAGTCAGGTCATTTGGCGGCGGTGGTTTTGGGTATGTTGCATTGCGTCAAGTCAGGGTTTGAGCCTTTCGGTTGAGTTCCGCCTGTTTGCAAGAGTTCAACTTCTGGTTCAGTCAGGTCGCTTGACAGCACAGGTTCAGGTTCAATCAAGTCGGGTCGCCTGTATGGG